>JALONG010000116.1 GCA_025455065.1 Candidatus Kapaibacterium sp.
CACTGTATCGTTTCACTGTTCGACGTTTTTCCGGCATAAGCTGCTCCGTGAAAAAAAAAGTTGAGAAATAATTTGTCAACTTTTTTCAGGACGGGACATTTTTTTTACAAGTTCAAGTGCTTTGATTTCAGCAATTAAAAACCAAAGACCAAAAACTACAAACCAAAAACTAAGCTACGGTTGTGGCGCGGCAGATGCTGCGATGCCCTGTTTGATAAGGTCGGTGATTTCCTGTGCTTCGCCTTGCAATTTGCCTTGCGGGAAACGTTGGCGGTAAAGACGTAAGGTTTCCTCCGCTTCTTGGAAGCGCTTCAGCCTCACTTGCATCCGTGCCTTACCAACGAAAGACGGCTCTAAAAATTCAGTGTCGGGGTAATTGTTCAACACGAGGTCGTAATAGGTCAAGCAAGCGCGTGGCGCATTGAGTTTGATGTAGAGTTCGGCAGTGCGGTAATCATGTTCGGCGAGTTTACTGCGCAGTTCGATAATGCGTTTGCCAGCTTCCAAGCCCAGCGAATCTTTCGGATATAAGGCTTGAAACTCCGCAAATGCCTTAATTGCTTGTTTGGTGTAATCTTGGTCGCGGTCAAATTTGGGCGACTGGCGGTATTGGCTCATCGCTGCTTTGTAAGCGGCGCTTTTGGCGTATTCGCTGTTCGGAAAGGTGCGGCGAAGTTGGTTGTAATTGTAGGCAGCGAGGATATTTTCATTTTTCTTGACGTTGATTTCTGCTAAGTAATACTGCGCGTCGTCGGCATATTTACTCGCCGGAAATTGGAGTTTGATAACGTCGAAATACTTCTGCGCAGTAGTCAGATTCTCGTTTTTGAATGCCTCCAATGCCTGCTCGAAGTATTCATCGGCAGTGCGGGGGATAACATTGACTTTTTGCGCACAACTGCTTGCGGCAAGAAGAACAAGTACTGAAAGCGAATGAAGAACAATACGGAACATCGTCATAACACATCGTCAAAAAAGTGATACGGAAATACAAGACTGCAAACTTACGCTATTTTTCGCGTAGAACCAGCGTTTTTTCTATGGACACATGAAATGGGGAGATTTTGCAGGGATGAGGAAGAATTTGTGAATGGGAAGTAACTGGCTTGTTACTACGAATGAAATATCATACTTTTGCAATATTATTTTCGGTGTCGTACATTTCTCTGAGCAGCCTATAGAAAACTTTGTGGCTTCCTCTGCGTAGAGAAGATGAACAAAGCGAGGTCTTTCGCCAAAGGCACGTGCCGATGAAACACGAGGTCGCTTTTTTACTTGTTCATTTTTTACAACTATGAGCCATATCATTGCCGTTTCCATAGTCTTCCTGCATAAAAATACTACCCAAACAGCCGAACTGCGCCGCACGGTTCGTGATGTATGCCTCGCCTCTGCTGATACGATAGTGCATTGGGAGAATACGATAGATTTTTTCGACCATTACGACCCTCAATCCGCCACACCAACAATAATTTTTCTGGACACAGCCGCATTAGCCGAAGCAGCAGAAAAGCAAGCGTGGGAAATGCTCAATGCGGCATACACATCTGTCATCATTTGCCTTGGGGCAGGAGAAATTGCCCGTAATGCTCACGTCCGTCAGGTACACCAACGCTTTGGAACAGATTTTCTTTTTGAACCTTTCGACGAAGATGCCGTGCGCTCTGTGCTGGAACGCATACGCAATGAGTTTGCGGATATAACGCTGCAACGTGGGCTTGATTCCATGCTGCTTGAACGCGCCACGACATTTTTTGCCTCTGCATCTCCGCCCTCCGTTCATGCTCTGAAGTTGCCGACGAACAAGGGGGATGAAATCTTCATCACCGAGGATATTCTCTACTGCGAAGCGCAAGGCGAAATCACGTTCTGTTACCTTTTGTCGGAAGGGAAAACTCTTGTGAGTGTTATCGTCTTTAAGCGCTTTGCAGAACTGGAAGAAATGCTCCTCAAGCACGATTTTGTGCGGATTCATAACTCCATCATCGTCAATGTGCGCCACTGCGCAGGCTTTGAACACAAGGGCAAAGACGGAACACTGCAATTGCGCCATGCCACAGAAACACCGCTCACCGTGTCCAGAACATACAAAAAGAGATTTCTGAAGCGCTTCAAACCGAAGAAGTGAACGCATTCGCCGTTCTACCGCTAAGAAGCGTTAGGACGGGGCAAAGGCTTTCATACTTCATCATTCTTCCACAGGGCGGCTTATGGGATTTTTCGGGCGTGTTATGGGAACGGGGTTGCGCGGCAGGGAAAGACGTTGTAATTTTGTGTATCAAAAAAACGCGGCGTATCGGCTTTTATTTCTGCCCTAAGCAGATACGCCGCCCACAGGTGAGACCCGGCAAGGTCACATCTGCGGAGTGTCAAGTGAACTTGTTTCTACCCAGTTCGACACTTGATGCAAATATAACCAACTTCTATGTGGGCAGAGAAACCTTTGTTTTATGGAGAACAGTATGTCTCTGCAAAAAATTACTTCGTCTCGCCCTTTCAAAACAGTGGCGGGATTTCTGTTTGGTTTGATGATATTGTCCGCGTGTCAGGAAACGGCACAGGTTGTGAATAAGCAAGAGCGGGTAAGCAAATCGGGTGAATTTATAGGCAAAGTTCAAACAGGCTTTACTGCTGAAGAAATAGCATTTGCAAAAGAATTATCAAATGACCCAATCAATCAAGAATTGGTGAGGCATAGAGCCATCTTGATGATAAAATTAAAGACCGCAATGAATTATCAGCCCAAGGAGATTTCTAATGCCCTTCATAACAGAAATGAAACTCAGTTTGCAAAAGCAATGAATTTCAAGGAGTTAGAGTGGGATGACTTTAAAGTTAAGCAAACACAATTGATTAGCAAATGGCAGGAGCGTTTTGCTTTCAAACAACCATTAATTAAAGCTCTTGCCGAAAAATATGGATGCGCTTCTTGTAATCCCAAAACTTCTTTGGATGAAGATCTACAAAAGTTCAACAGGTCAGATATTTCACCATTTTTAAATTCATATGGCCCGATGAGCGAAGATTTTTCAGCACCAGCACCACTAACTGGTTGTGAAGGCGATGAAGGTAAACAAATTAGGTTAATGATTGCAACGGCTATTTGTTTCAACGCGCTTGTTACATGCGGCTTAACTCTTGGTGCCGCTCCCGTGCCTGTACCCGGTGCTTTAATGCCGATTTGTGTTATTGGTTGGGTACTTTGCAATGCAAATGCGTTTTGCACAATTTGCGGTTGCTAATCCGAATATTCCCTGAATTTATGCTACCTCCCGTTGCTCCTGGTTTGGGAACAGAGGGAGGCAGCACAGGGCATCAAAAGTAGCGTATAAATTTTTTGAACTTATTAAAGTAGAAGAGCAAGTATGCGAAAGTGCATCAACTATTTAATGATTTATTTTGTGTTAATAGTAGCGCTACAATATAGCGCACAGTGCCATGATCTAATCCAAAATAGCGATTCTTCAGGGCATCAATCTAATTATCAGGATGCTCCGCCAATGAGTTTTCAACATGCCTTATTAAAAATTTTCAAACGTACCGACTTCTCATTACTCGGAATTGGAAGTATGGTCTTTTTCCCGTCGGGGGTAAATGATTTCAGGCCTTTTTTATCTTCCTCAAATGTGGGCATCATAGCCAGAGCCGGATGGGGTATGGAAATGCGCTTAAATAAGTTTATCACCAATTTAGACCTATATTCAATATCAGGGCAGATAGCGAGGGGAGGAGATTCTGTAAATTTGTTAAGTGAAAACATAGAAGTGCGGGGTGGCTATGGTTACACGATTATTGAACAGGATAACTGGCATTTGTCGCCGTTGCTTGGAGTGGGCGTAGGGACAATGAGGTTTTGGACAACTCAACGAGATTACATCTATCTTGGTGGAGAACTAAATTTTGTTTATACAATTCCTCTCTTGACACATATTTCAGAGATAGGGATATTGACCAACGCCAACACCGTCATTACAGCCCGATTAAGCTATGGCAAGTATTTGCCGGATTACCCCACAGAGGCAACGGTATATGATTGTTTGAATCTCAGGCTAGGCATTGGTTTTGGAGTGCTTTCCGAACTTCTTAATAAGCGATAAGCTTTTCGCGTATAAATCTTTTCCACTAACCAAGTATGCGCAAGCAAAACCTCCTCGCAGCAGCGACATTCCTTGCCCTTTGGCTTAGTGGCACAGTGCTTAGTGGCACACGCTTATTTTGTCAGCAACCATCCGCAATTTCTGCCGAAGACACACTGCAAACATACTACATCTGCGCTGCCGGCTCACTTATCACCAACGCCCGTTTTGTCGGGCTTGCTAATAGTCCCGCCGACGCACGTCCCTTACCAAGCGTTGGTCTGAGTTTCACGACCATCGGCAATAAATTATTCAAAAATAGGAACGTGCGTTTGTCTTCCTGCTTTGAAAAATTGATTGATGATTATCCAAGTGCTATTAACCTGAGATTGCAAGTGGTCTTGGGCTATAATATCGTGAAAACCTCCGACGTTATGCTGTATCCTTTTGTGAGTGCAGGGCTGCAAACTCAAATTATTGATGAGCGGCAAAGTGTTCTTTCACTGCCGTTTCAAGCGGGTCTGGGTGGGGATGTTTTGTTTCCGCAAACGCCGCTCATGCTTGGCGTTCAGTGTGGTTATACGTTCCTTGCGCCTATCGGGTATATCGTTGATAAAAAAACCGTTGATACCTACGAATTTTTGCCCGGCTCCTCAGGCTTCGGTGTGCGATTGTATCTTGGTTATCGTTGGTTTACGGAGTAGATTTTTTACGAATTGTTTTTTATCTGCACTTTAGTACCTAACGGATTTTGCTAGGTTTTCCAGAGGTTTTGAAAGAGTTCTTTAGTACCTAACGGATTTTGCTAGGTTTTCCAGAGGTTTTGAAAGAGTTCTTTGATAGTTTTGGCAAAGACGCTGGGCGAGAGTTTTTTACATTGCT
>JALONG010000031.1 GCA_025455065.1 Candidatus Kapaibacterium sp.
AATCCTTCTCGTGATGTCATAGCTCTCTGCAAGTCTCTTAAAAACTGGGATTCTGGAATATGACGTTTGAGAAAGAAAAATCGTTAGGTACTAAAATTGAGTAATAAGAAATTTTACCGCTTTTGTTGCAACCGGAGTCTGAATTCTTAGCTCATACATCCCCTGTTGAAGGCTCTGTACCTGTGCTTCCAGCGAATATTGTCCGGCTTGTTTGTATGTTTCCCCTTCCAGTGTTCGGACTTCTTGACCTAGTGCGTCGTATAATTTTACTTGCACTGAACTTGGTTCGGAAAGGCTATACGTGACCTGCGTTTGCGCTCCGGCAGGATTCGGGGAAACGGACAACGAAGTAATCACAGAACTTGTTTCCCCGCCGCTAACGCCCGCCGTTGCTTGTGGTTGAGGCAATCGCTCTAACATTTGCGACACATTCAACGTGCTTGTGGTCGCAAAAATCTGCGTCGTCGAAACGGTTGAAGATTCGATTGTACCGTCATAAAGTTGCAAATTTGTTTCAATGACAACACTCGTAAAACTTGCATTAACCGTCGTTGTAATCGTCAAAGTCGTTGTGGAAAGCGTAAGTTGCGATGTGGGGAAAAACGTTCCCGGACGCACTCCGGCAGAAGGAGGATTAGGAACAAAAATGTTTTGCATAACCGTAACGGTTGAAACAGTTTCACCATTTCCGCTTGTCGTAATCACAAACGAGGACGTGGAAATTGTTGTCCCCGTAGCGGAAATCGCATTGGTGAATGGCGGTGCAACACGTGTGGCAGCCGAAATGATGTTGGTTGTAGCGACGACACGCGACGATGTGTTGGAAACAGCGTACAATCCCAATGGCGGCAACCACTGTGATACTTGCTGATTTACAAAACCCGTTGCGGCAATCGTCATGCGCTGTCCACCGACAGCCCAGCGTTGGAGCGGTGCGGAGAACGTTCCCAAGACCGTGCGACGCTCAGTTGCAATTACATCCAACGTGTAATCCCCCACAGGAACGTCCACCCAAGCGCCTTCGCCCATGCTCAATGTTGCGAGTTTTTGAGTGCCTCCACGCGGGATAATATCTACTCGTGGCGCATCGGTGCTACCGTGGTAAAGAAGCAATCGCACTGTATCAGGGGGAATAATTCGACGGCTATCAACAAAGTGTTGATACCGCACTTTGGTTAAACGACTTTCGGGATTTGGCGCAAAATCAAGTGGGTTCAGCAAGCCACTTAACAACAGGACATTTGCACCACGAATGACATTAAATCCTTCTTGAGTATAATACAGATTATTGTTGTTGATGGTAGTTGCTCTGGAGCGCGTTGCATAAAGCGTGAGCGGTACTCCGGCAATATCTTTCAAAAGTGGAACAAAAACACCTAAGCCCGTCAGTGCGGTATCTGCGGAAGGAAAGCGTAATGACCGAGCAACAGGCAAAAAGACTCCCGTTTGCGCATCAAGTGGAAAACGCATTGCTACACCAACATTCGTAAAAGCCGGGTCTGCTGAGACGTTTATTGCTTGCAACGTCGTTTCTGCTACACCGGCAAGTGGAGGTGCTGCGGGTAATAAGCGTACTTGGTTTGTTGTTGAGGGCATTTCCGGGACAAGAATTAAGCCAATCGGCTGCCCACTTGAGTTCCGAGAAGGCTCCACAAATCCCGAACTAACAATTGATATTCGCTCCCCTCCAAATTGATTCAGGGGCGCAGAAAATGAACCAATAACATCGTCATTATCAAAGCTGGTCAGGTCAAATATGAGCGGCTGTGCCGGAAGTGTGATAAATCGCCCCTGCCCGTAGCGAAATATTCCAAGAGAATCACCACTGCGCAGGTCAATTCTCATGCGTTTTGCATCGGTTACTCCTTGAAACAACAGCACTCGCACACTATCAGGAGCAACGGAATCAACAGGGTCAATAAAATTATTTAGCCGTTGTGCAATATTCAAACCTTCGGGGTTTTTCGCAAAATCGTTGGTATCGACAACTCCCGAAGCGATAATTTTATTCCAACCACGTTGAAGGGTTGTTATCGAAGTAATTACCGTCGGGCGCACGGGTGGTCGTCCGGGCATTGGGCGCACATTCCGAATGGACACGGATGAAACCTGTGAGCCGACTACGTTGTCCAAATCCAAAATTGCCTGTGTTACAACAAGCGGACGCTGACTGACAACTATAAAAACAGGCGTTGTGCTAATTGTTTGCGTTGCTTGCCGAAATTGTAACGGCTGCCCTATTGGTGCGGTTGTCGTGGTGGTGGAATTTCCTAAACGTGCAGAAATAAAGGTCGTCAGAGGCAAGCGGGCAATGTCTCCCGTCACATCAATCACTTGAACACGTGTTCGAGGGAATGTTGCTACAAATGGTTTTTCCACTTCCGGCAATAAGAATGATGCGGCTGTCGAGACCGAATCAAGCATCACGGGGCTTGAAGGAGCAGCAATAATTGTTAAAGGACGACCATCAAGGTTATTTCGGGGATTAAAAAAACCTGAAAGAACACAGGTAATACGCTGTCCCCGTAAGTTCCAGTCTTGAAAATTAGCACCAAACGAGGCAACGACACTTTGATTTGTCGAAGTGCGAACATCAATCGTATAATTCCCAAGTGGAACGGTTGCAATCGAACTTTGGGTAAAATCTAATCGCGTGAGTATTTGCCCTGTTTGCCGCAACACAAACTCCATGCGGGGAGCGTCGGTTGAGCCATGCACGAAAATCAGGCGCATCGAAGAATCAGGAGGTGCAGTCGTATCAACGATTTGTAGTAAACGGACAACGGTACTTCTTTGGCTTGGGCTTGGGGAAAAATTAAAAATTCTTGATTGTAAAATGCCCATCGAAATCAGGATATTATCATTCCGCGAAGCCAGTGCAAATGGAATGATCGCTGACGAAGAAGTAAGTGTACTGTCTGTTCCGTAGGTATAATACAACGAATGAGTAACGCCGCCTACATTATCAACCAACGGCATAACTGTGCCGATTCCGCTTTGCAAAGGTGTTGCCGAACCGAATCTTGATTCACGCAATAACGGCGAAAAAGCATTGCCCCGTGAAATGAAGACATTTACGCGGCTTAGTGCAGGGTCAGCGCTTGCATGAATGTACTGTACGCGCCCTGTACGCACGGTGGAAGTTGGTTCAATACTTTGAGGGGAACTTTGTGCGACAACTTCTTTCGCCAGCAACAAACAACCAAGAATGAGTACAACCGCAAGTTTATATGGTACACAGTTGTTCGTGTGTGAGAAGCATCTTGAAGCATATTTCATGGAAATCTCCAAAAAATTTTATGAAAAATATTCTGTTGGTCAGATTCAACAAGGTAAATACCCTTTTGACAATCAAAACTGCTTTTAGATTCAATGTCGTGCGATTAAGCAGAAACCATGACAAGAACAAAAGGTTACAACTGAGCGGCAAAATAAATGAAATGCTATTGATTACGGAAATTTTACCAATGAAAGCACGGTATTTTCGTATGTTTGTATCGTATGTTCTACCGAATGTTCTACAATGGTTATACAAAAATTGTTTACACAAGAACTATATCGGATTGTAAGATTTAATGCTATTGCCTTTCTTGTTACAAGGCATACAATCACGCTTTGCAAGAGTTTTGTTTTCACGGTTAAACACATTTCCACTCTTCTTGCCCCTGTCGTGCTTTTCTTGGCAGTATCTCATTGTTCCATGCCTCAATTACAAGCAGAGTCGCCCTCCAACGGCAGTATTGACTCGTTAGAACGACAAATTTCCGCACTTCCTTCTGATAAATCAAAGGCGGACGCTATCATTGCGCTTGCTTTGGAACATTGGAATATGGGCATTGAGGAAGAAATGTTGCAAGAACATTTGAAAACCCTCAAAACAATTACCGAACGCTTGAAATACCGAAAAGGTCATGCGTATTGGCTCATTGCTATGGCTAGATATTATGAAAAGCGGGATAATATCAAATTTGGTAAATTTGCCTACGATGCGCTTGAACGTATCAACGAGTTTCAAGACCCCACAGGCAGGGCGCTGGCTGAAAAGAACATTGCTTCCTTTCATTTTTACGCTGCCGATTATGACCTTGCTACCCGCTATTTTCAACAAGCATTGGAGCGATTTCAAGAAACGAATAATCGCCCACAAACCGCATGGACACTGTATTCTCTGGCAATAATTTATGGGTATCAGGGGAACTACGTCTATTCTCTTTCGCATCAATTCAAGGCATTACGAATCTTTGAGACCTTGAACATTCGGCACGGAATAGCAGCATCTAATGAGGATTTAGGCATTGCACTTTTGCAAATCGGTAGCATAGGCAAGGCGCTTGAATACCTTCAAAAAGCCGGAGAGGAATACGGTGAATCGCTAAAAGGCACAGAACTTGAGCGGTTAGCGAGCATTTACATCAATATCGCGTCTTGCAAACAGCAACAAGGCTCACTTGTCGAAGCGCTTGATTATCTTGCCAAAGCAAAGCAATACACACTGAAACCTCAAACAACTCAAGGCTTTCTGGCACGCTCTTCGCTGGCGGATGCACTAGGGAACATCGCCCAAAAGCAGCAAAACAAAAATTTAGCAGTTGAATATTTCCAAGAGGCGCTCGCGGTGCTTGATTCTGCGGGGCTTCGTGGGAATGACCTTAATTATGCGCTTTACCGCATCGCTTCTATCGAA
Organism: Candidatus Kapaibacterium sp.; assembly: GCA_025455065.1. Lineage (GTDB taxonomy): Bacteria > Bacteroidota > Ignavibacteria > Kapaibacteriales > UBA4661 > PH2015. The sequence goes on from JALONG010000031.1 coordinate 4,685, forward strand.
TTTCAGGAAGGCAGCATTGCAACAGCTGAACGCACATTCCATCGAATGCTTGCACGATCATTGGAAAGCGGAGATAAGCGTAATTCTGCACGGGCGCTACTTTGGTTGGGCAAGGTCGCCTTCAGGCAAAACCAATTTCCAAACACGGAGCGATTCGCAAAAGAAGCATTTGCAGCAGCACAAGCTATCGGACAGTTAGAATTTACCACATCCGCAGCAGAACTGCTCTCGACGGTGTACGAAAAGCAAGGGAATACAGCGCTTTCATTACAATACGCTAAAACAGCACGAAAATATCGTGATTCCATTGCAACGCTGGAGCGGACGCAACAGCTCGCCGGAATGGAAGCTATTTACACGCTCGACAAAGAACGCGCTCAATTAGAAAACCTGCGTCGTGATAACGAAACTCAGTTGCTTGCAACACAACGCCTTCGCCTGATACTTTGGGGCGGTTTGTTGGCGCTGGTTCTTTCTTTTGTAGCATTAGTCACGTTTGTTCGCTTGAATAACCGGAGCAAACGTGCTAACGAAGAATTAGCTCGCCAAACAGAACGTATCAAGGCAATAAGCCTTATCGGGGCAGAAATTGCCGCAAATTTGAATTTGCAAGATGCAATCGTGATGATTTATTCCTACATCAATCAACTCATGGACGCGCCTATTTTCAATATCGGTGAGTATTTGCCCCATGAAGAAGCAATTCAAATGCGGTATCTTATTGAAAACGGTGAATTTGTTGCACCGCCTCGGGTCAGTATGCTTGATTCATTACGTCCTGCCGTTAAGTGCGTGCTTACACGTTCCCCCGTTGTCATCAATGATGGAAACATACCCGTTTTAGTCGGTGCAAAGCCTGAATCCTTGGTTTATGTACCGCTTGTTGCCGGTGAGGTCGTTATTGGCGTTTTTAGTGTGCAAAGTTTTAAGCAACAAAGTTACCCACAACAAAATGTGGATATGCTTACAGCTATCAGCGCGTACATAGCAACAGCCATTACCAACACCAACGCTTTTGAACGAATTAAAGCCCAGCAAGCCGAACTTGAACAACAAGCAAGCCTTATTCAGCTCAATAACGTAGCGCTTTCGGAGCGCAATATCACCTTAGAACGCTTAAATCACAAAATTCAGGAAAATATCGCCTACGCTCAAACAATTCAAGAAGCCGTTCTGCCAAGTGTCAGTGAATTAACCGAGCAGTTACCGAACCATTTCGTGTTGTACAAGCCTATGGAGGTGATTTCAGGCGATTTTTATTGGATGCAGCGCATGGAATTTGCAACGCTCGTGGCTGTGGTGGATTGCACCGGACACGGCATTCCGGGTGCATTTATGAGCATGATTGGCAACGACCTTTTGAACCAAATTGTTCTCGAAAAAAACATCACCAATCCCGCATGGATTCTTACCGAACTGCATTATGCAGTGCGTCATGCACTCAGGCAAACCAACAACATAGAAAGTAATCAAGACGGCATGGATATTTGCCTTTGTAGAATTGATGCAGAAGGAATTACATTTGCAGGGGCGCGAAGACCGTTGTATATTGTGCAAAATGGTGAAATACTGACCATAGAGGGTGACAGAAAGCCTATTGGCGGCTTCCAACGCGAGGGAAAACGTGCATTCACTTCCAAACGTTTGGACTTGGATAAAAGCACTCCGACAATGCTCTACCTCACAACGGACGGCTATGCCGACCAACACAATGCAAAGCGCGAAAAATTTGGCATCAAACAACTCACCGAGTTATTTGCGGAGATTTCGGGTCAGACAATGTTTGCGCAGCGCGAGCATTTAGGACAATCGCTTGCTGCACATCAGGGAACGGTGTCTCAGCGCGATGATATAACGATAATGGGCATCCGAATCGGATAATTTTCTCACTCTAATTTCCTAACGTTATGGCGAACGATTTATTGGAGTTTTACAATAACATGGAGGTGGCTCGGATATTGTTTGCGTTCAAAGGTACGATTTCGCAAAATATGCTTACCCAACTTTCGTTTGTTCTCAAACAACAAGCGCAAGAAGAGCCACAAATCAACACTCTATTCGGAATTTTTATCGAACTCACGCAAAACGTACGCCATTACTCCGCCGAACAGTCGCTTGACGAAAAAGGTAATCCTTTTGGTATCGGCGTAATTACTGTCAGCGAAGAAAACAATGTGTATTCAATTAGTTCAGGAAATGCGGTGAAACCTGATATTGCTATGCGTCTCGCAAAAAATTGTGAGGATTTGAATGCCCTCGACAAATCCGCACTGAACCGCCTTTACAAGCAACGTTTGCTGGATGAACCGCCGGAAGGTAGTAAAGGAGCGGGTGTCGGACTGATTGAAATTGCCCGCCGCAGCGATTTTCCACTGAAATATCACTTACGAGAATACAAAGAAGGAATGAAATTTTTTATCATTAACGCACAGGTAAAAAAAGTCGCAGATTCAAACTCATAGAACGCAGATACCTTACAAACCTTTCTCAAACTAGATTACATCAATACTTTCAGAACATTCAACCTCTATGGAAAACCTCATTATAGAATCAACTGAGAACACGCCTCGCATAGATTTCAACCCCGATACGGGAAATTTATGGCTTATTGGCGAGTCTTTTCCCGATATGGCACATGAATTTTTTAAACCTGTTATTCAATGGTTTCAAGCATACATCGCTTCTACAAGGGGTCCGATTATCGTCAAATTTAAGTTTTCATATTTCAACACCAGCACATCGAAGTATATCATCAACATTCTCTCGCTTGCTGAAGGCGGCGCTGCTGCCGGACGCGCCATAGAAGTGGAATGGCACTACCCCGCAAACGATGAAAATATCAAACAAAACGGCTTAGAATTAGCAGACGGCTTCCACATTCATTTTACGACGATTGCCTACTAATTTCCTGTGTACAGTTCATGCGTATTCCTGACCATATTCTTGACCAGATTCGCCGCGATACGGATATTGTCGAGGTGATTAGTGATTTTGTAGCGCTCAACAAGCGTGGTCGGAATTTTATTGGTCTCTGCCCTTTTCACAACGAAAAAACGCCTTCTTTTAACGTTCTGCCTGACAAAGGAATTTTCAAATGTTTCGGCTGCGGCAAAGGTGGCGACGCGATTACGTTTATCCGCGAACACCAGAAAATGAGCTATCCCGAAGCGATTGGTGTGCTTGCCCAGCGACTTGGAATCGTACTTGCGGAAAACGATACCGACACGTCATCGGGAGAACATAACCGTTACGAAAATGCTTACAATGCTCTTCGATTAGCCGCAAATTACTTTTACAAAAATCTCTACCTCGACATTGGTGAAGAAGCGCTTGAATACGTGCGCTTGCGGGGTTTTAGCGAAGAAACGGTCAAAAAATTCGGTTTAGGTTTTTCGCCGAACAGTTTTTCGGCAACCATGAACGAACTCCACGTGCTGGGTATGAGCGACGAAGCATTGCTGGATGCGGGTTTGGTGGGCAAAAAAGAAGAAACCGGACGCATTTACGACCGCTTTCGCGGCAGACTGATGTTCCCCATTCAAAACCCGATGGGCAGAGTTATAGGCTTTGGCGGGCGTAGAATGAACGACGAGGACAAGAACGCTGCGAAATACCTCAATTCCCCGCAATCGCTGGTCTATAACAAAAGCGAGGTTCTTTACGGAATTTTTCAAGCTAAAGATGCTCTCAGACGGCTTGGTTATGCGCTGTTGGTGGAGGGATACGCAGATTTACTGAGCGTCTCGCAAGCAGGTTTTCAGAATGTCGTTGCCTCAAGCGGAACAGCGCTGACAAAAGAACAGTTACGCCTGATTTCGCGCTTTTGCAAAAAAGTGAAAATTGTGTACGATTCCGACAAAGCGGGAATCAATGCTGCACTCAGGGGCTTGGATTTGGCGGTTGAAGAAGATTTCGATGTCGAAATTGTACGCCTTCCCGACGGCGATGACCCCGACAGCATCATCCAGCGCGATGGCGCGGATGCCTTCCAATTTCGCATAGATAATGCTTTGTCGTTGGTAGATTTCAAAGGAGAAATTTTCCGCGAGCAAGGCTTGTTGAATACGCCCGAAGGCAGCACTGAAGCCGTGCGCTCAATTATGGAAACGATTGCAAAAGTGCCAACGCAAATCAAACGCGATTTTATGATTCGCTCTGTGGCTCACCGTTTCTCGCTTCGTGAAGCAGACTTGTATGCGGAATTAACAAAAATTCTTCGCCGAAATTCCTTTGGCGAGCAGCGTGAGCGCTCAAGACAGGAGCATCATCACACCGCAGGCAAAGAGCAGTCATCACGCCCGGAGCAGCCTTCATCACCTCGACAGCAGCCACCTTTCATTATCACGGAGAAACTGCCCTTTGATGCCTCGAATACGCAGGATTTTCTGCCTTCTCCCGAAACGAATCATACCCCAGATGATGCCCTCCTGCCTGAAGAAGAGGAGCTTTTGCGCATTGCGCTCACAATGGACGGTGCGTGTGTCTATATGACGAAAAAAGCTAATATTAGTGAAGATTTATTTGTTACAAACGCTGCAAAAAGTCTATTTTCGCTGATTCGAGAAGCATCTGCAAAAGACGGCAAACCATTAGACACGTTGCTGACACAATCTGCGCAAGGTGTGGAAATTCCACCGATAATTCATGGTCTGGCAATGCGCCGCGAAACACCGAGCGAACGCTGGTTAGAGTTCGATGCGACGATTTCGCAAGACAGTATGCGCATGGTTGTTGATTGCACACTAAAACTGAAGATACACGGATTAGAACGTGAAATAGACCGCCTGCAAACTCGTCATAATGCCGCAATCTTAGCAAATAATGAGGAAGAAATATTTCCCCTTCTCCTTCAAATTCAAGAACTCGACAAGCAAAAACGCGATATTCACGCTCAACTTATACGCTATTAATACGTTCCCGCTATGTACATGAATCCCCCGAAAGGCATTATCAATGCACGCTTTTGAAGCAGAAACACGATTCGCTGAACGCGCCAACACCATCGTGCAACAACAAGATATTTCTGTGGAGGAAATGCGCCGAGAATATAGGCACATTGCCCAACAGTATAGTGTACTGCTCAATGAGGTGATGAAAATTACCCGTGTGAGCGATGCCACACAAACAGAACTCCGCCGCACACGCAAAGAGCTGTTCGTAGCGCTTCAGCAAGCAGAGATTCAGCGCTCAACTGCTGAACACCTCAATGACCAGAAAACTGAAATTTTAAGTATTGCCGCGCACGATTTGAAAAATCCGCTTGCCAGCATTATGGGCTTGGTGGATATTTTACGCTCAAGAATTACCGACAATAACGACAGCAAAGAAATTTTGGATGTCATTTATGATGCAGCTGAACGTATGCTGGGCTTGATTCAAAATATCTTGAGCAATTCTGCGATTGATTTGGGAAAAATACAACCGACCTTTGCCGATTGTGATTTTCTCTCTGTTCTCGCGGAAGTTATCCTTGCAAACACGACGCGATCACAACAAAAACAGCAGAACGTTTCCTTCAATAACGAAACGACTTCCGCTTGCATTGTTAATGGCGATATGCAGTTGCTCTACGAACTCTGTGATAATATTATTTCCAACGCCATTAAATACTCTCCTGTCGGCTCAAATATCACCATCAATCTTACTTTCGTTCAAAAAGAAAACAAGGCAACACATCACGACCAAAAGTACATTCAATTTGATGTTATTGACCAAGGTCCGGGACTCTCCGAAGATGATAAAACCAAGCTCTTTGGGTATTTTCAACGGTTATCCGCAAAACCAACCGGCGGTGAAAGTTCCAATGGTCTTGGTTTAGCAGTAGCAAAGCGGATTACAGAAATTCATGAGGGGGAAATCTGGGCAGAAAGCAAAAAAGATGAAGGTATTCCTGGCACAACGTTTTTTGTGACGATTCCCCTCAAAGAGCAGTAATATCGCGGTTGTTGAATCTATTCCAGCGTTTCTAAAGACAAGTGACTATTCGTATAAATGCAAATTTCCGCCGCGATTCCCATTGATTTTTCGACGATTTCTTTTGCGGAAAGCGATGTATTTGTCTGCAACGCCCGTGCCGCAGAAAGCGCATACATACTGCCTGAGCCAATTGCGACAATTTGGTCATCAGGCTCAATCACGTCACCTGTACCGCTAATGATGAACGCATTTTGGGTGTTCATGGCAATCAACATCGCCTCCAAGCGTCGCAAATAGCGATCCGTCCGCCAATCACGTGCTAATTCGATGGCGGAACGTGATAAATTTCCTCTGTGCTGCTCAAGTTTTTCCTCGAAGCGTTGAAGAAGCGTGAAAGCATCGGCTGTTGCGCCGGCAAAACCTGTTAAAATTGTGTTGTTGTAAAGCCGACGAAGTTTTTTTGCCGACTGTTTCATTACCGTTGCGCCGAGTGTTACTTGTCCGTCTGCGCCAAGTGCAGCCTTGCCGTCGCGGAGCATACCGATAACCGTTGTGGAGTGAATTTCAGGATGGTGAGCCATGATTGTGTGCTATCGTGAGAGAAAAAATTTTAGCAAAATTGCACTTTTCTTTTCTCTTCTGCAACATTGATTCGGAATTGCACGTTTGCTTATCGTGGGAAATCGTTAAACTTTCTTTTTGGAGGAAAAGTCTTACATTACAACTGCGATTCGCATCAATGCTTGAATTTCAGCCGCCTTCCGATGAAAAAAAAATTTTTTGGATGTAAGTATTTTTGTACATTCGTTAGGGTGTTCCCAAACACTGCCGCTTACCAAATTCACTTGATAATTTTGAGTATTTCTTTTCACGTTATTTGCAGGAGTTTTTTCTATGAACACAGTCACACAACGCCTTACAGGGCGCACCATTGCTCAATTTACAGCAATATTGATGCTACTCGTCTTTGCCTTTGCATCCTCGCTCAAAGCACAAGACCTAGACGTACCGCCAACACTCCAAGCGGCTATTTTCAAGAAAGTTTTCGCATATGTCAAAATCGGTACACCGAAAGTTACGATTGTTCACTCGGCAGCAGGAACAAAGTCCAAAGATGATTTGATGACACAATTCAAAAACGTCGGCTTGGAAGTTGATGCCATTGAGGAAGCGAATGCCGCAAAAGCAGCAGGAAACGTCGTGTATCTCGTTCCCGGAGTCGGTGCAGGTTCTGCGAAAAAAGTCGGAAAAAAATTCATCATTACGTGCAGCAAAGATTTTATTACCGACGGTCTTGCCATGATGGCGATTGTCAATGCAGGCGGTAAACCGTCGTTGCTTGCTAATACCACCGCTATTGGTGGCGCAGGAATCGAAGTGGACCCGCAACTCTTCCGCATTGCAAGCCAAGTGAAATAATAAAGTGTTGGTGAGAAGTCTAATTTTCGTCAAGACCTCCCAAAGGCTCATAGATACTCATTGCTAATAAGCCCGATATTCCCTCATGGTGAATATTGGGCTTTCTTATTTGTGCATTGAATGTGATTGCGAGAATGAATGTCATTCCGCAAAGCGTCTTGTCGCAACAAGCCGTTCTTGCCGACGCGGTAAATCATCAAAGAGCGTAAATGCTTCTTTTGTCGAAAGGATAATCTGCCCAAACCGCCAAGGATTTCCCTCCAGATATGCCAAATCCACCCTAAAAATTCCCTGCTCTCCCGATGCCGAAAGCAAAGAGGGATATTTGAGCCTCAGCCCAACTCCTACACTAGAGATGTGAGAAACCGGAACATTTTGCCGAAATAACCGTCCGTTATCAACCGACGCAGCATCAATAAACACTGTTCCTGTGAGTTTATACGAGCCGATTTCTCCAATCGGTAAACCGCGTAGTTCTGCGTTAAACACGGCACTGCTGAATCCACCCAACAAGGTATTCAAGCCCAAACCGCGTACACCATTATCGCTATCCAGAATAATCACCCCGCCATTAGCAATTTCTCCACGTACACGAGTTGCAAGCACTACACCGTTTGCGATTGCCAAATGTGCCTTAAAACTTATACCAAAGGGCGATTCCCCGCCAAATTCCGCTTTCAAGGCACTGTAAAAATTCTCCCCCGAAAAAAAAGAATATGCAAAACGTCCTGTCGGATAGACCGGAGCAGAACCGAATGCACCTTGTGGGAATTGAAATGTTGTTCCATAGTGATTTAGCCGAAAACCACCAATCAGACCACCTTGAAGGTGGAAACCCGTTTCTATCATTTCGCCTAATGCTCTGCCGGAACGTTGTTCTGCACTTCCCCATAGCCGTTCATTGATGACAGTGATTTTCCGTACTTCCGTGCCTAATTCAGCGAGAAAAAGAACGGTATTATCAAACGAATTGGCAGGAATAAAAAATGAGGTGCTGTCTCGCCGACTAACATCCACTTGCATCGTACCGCTCAAGTAAAACCCCGTTCCCCAATACGAACCACTCACAATCCCCGTCGCATTCAAACGAGCCGAAGAAAACGGCGTTGGTCTAAATTGTGCCGGAAGAAGCACCGAAGAGCGTTCCGGTATTGTGTAAGCAAACTCATTTCCACCAAAATATGAAACACGCGCTGACCATTCGTTATAGGGTTGGAAATTACTAAACGGTGCGACAATACTTCCTTCAACGCCAAAATTCCAACGATTTGCCCATGCTGAGGCATTCATAATCAATGGTTGTTGGGAATCGGTTTCCCCCAAAAACAAATCCCAGCGCAGATCGGCTTGTAGTCCGATTGCATTTTCACCGCGCTGATGTAATTGCAAACGAAGTGCTGTCCCCAAATCCCCAAGATTGGCAAACGAAGCACCAACACCCAAATTCATCGCAGCACCGCCACTTTGCAAGACCAAAAACGGTGAGAACGTTGGTTTTTCGTGAAGGAGCAAGCGTATATTAGCTTCATTGGGAGCTTCACCCGACTCCGGTGAAAGTGTATCAACAACAACATCAATTCTGCTAAAAAGCCGCGAAAAGGCTAGGTTTTGCTGTGTTTCCAACAAGCCCTGTTCGTCAAGCTCTGTTCCTTCACCCAAACGCAGCAGTTCGATAAACTGCTCTTCCTTTGGGGAACGGTGCGTGTGTAAGAATGGAACGGCAAAGAGTGGAGCGGAATTACGCGAGGGCGGAACACGCTTATAGGAAGCCTTGCGGATAAGAAGGTTTAATGTTCCTTGATTTGAAGCGGGTTGCGAAAGAAGAGACGCAGGGAGAAATACCCAGAGAACATAAAGCAGCACTTTGGAAATTGCCATAAAACCATAATTCTCCAACATTGTACAAGAACAATTTGGGAAGCAGACTGACGATAGGCGTATTTCCTTGTGTGGTAAGCAATCAGAATTGGGAACACAAACTTACAAAAAAAACCCGACACAACAAATGCGTATCGGGTTTTGAAAATTTCTTGTTGTTCAGGAAGCACCAAAAACAAGAAGAGAACATTGACGAGCGAAAACTTAATGAATCACCGTGAATTTTTGCGTGGTGCTGCTTGTTTCAGATTTGATACGCAAAATATACGAACCACTTGGCAAACCCGATGTTTGAATCTTTGAGGAGTGTTCACCCAAGCTAAGTTCACCAAGAGCGATTGTTTTGAGTACCTGCCCTTGCATATCCAAAACTTCTAAAGCAATCGTTTCATTCGCTGATGTTTTGAAACTGACGAGCATTTCATTATTTGCAGGATTCGGTTGTAGTGCGTTCAACACAAGTCCCGGTGCTGCCGGAGCGATAAGTCGCGTTCCTCCGGCGCGGGATGCGGTTGCGGTAAATGTGCTGGTTGTCGGTGCTTCTTCTACAAAAATTTTCAAAGCGCGGTTTCCAAGCCTACCCCATGTTAATTGTTCCAGTAAGACTGGGGTTTCCGTTACCGTTCCAGCAACAACTCGACATGGAATTGAATCAACCAAGACGGAATCACGGCGAAGCGGATGCCTTCCATCACGCGAGAAGAAGGAAAGCGGAACGCTGGAAAACAGTATTGAACGGCTAATGGTATTAAGCGGGGCAGAATTTGGTTGATTTTCCGCAACATTATTCGTCATTAAAGACAAAACATTGCGGTCAAATCGGAGCGAACCAAACATAGATTGGAACGAGGGTAAATTCCGAACATCTGCCAAATTGGTAGAATCAGGGAAACGTGCGTTAGTATAATAAATTTGCAGATTTACTCTTGCTCCCGGTACTGCGCGTTCTTGCCCACGAATTGGACGTAAAGCAATTTCAACGAAATAATCACTAGCCGGTTGAGCAATAACAGCATTTGCACGAAGGTTACCAAAACTACTGTCTCGAGCAGGGGCAGTAGAACCGACAGGAACAAAGCTGCCAACAACTCTGATTCTACCTGTCAAACGCCCTGATGTTGTTGGCTGACAGCGAATGATTAACGCAGTTGTGTCACCCGGACCAAGATACATCGGGGATTGGAAAGCAATCGGAACAAAGATATTACGCGGAGTGCTTTCAATCTCAACACCTGTTATCGTAATCACATTCGTATTTGCGCCCCCAGTTGCCGATGTTGAGCGGGGCAATCGGTTAATGAGCGAAACGGCTGCAAGAGTCCTGCGATTTACCCGCACTAGGTCAAAATCGGTATCAACCACTTTAAGCGGTGTTGCGTCCCCTTGAATGATATTGGGCAGAAGCAATGTTTTAATTTCCCCGCCTGCTACTGTTCTGTACCGTATTGTCACGCTTGCTATTTTCCGCCCCGAGGTTTTTGGAACAAATTTTATCTGGACAGGAATATTCGCGCCCGGTTGCAAGGGAAAGTTCGCCCCAATTTCGCTGACTGGTTCAAAGTTACTTTCATTGTCATTCACCACTAAACTTTGAATAAAAATTGTTGCTGTTGTGTTGCTAATCAACGTCAAATCTTGCCGTACTTCGTCGCTGACCGGTGTACGAGGGAAACGGGCAATAACAGCAGCAATTTCTACATTTCGCGCTACTGTGACAAACGGATTCCACACCGACCATGCGGTAAAGCCTGTGATATTACGTCCGCGCACACGCCAATTATAGAGCGTTTCAAAACGAACACCCGGTAAACGGAAAGCAGTATCAGCGACACTAACATTAAGCGTATCGCGCCCTGTTACTAATTGAACATCATAAATGCTGGCATCTGTTGTCCGCGTCCAAGACAACGAAGCAGTTGTGGTAATATTGGTTATGCTGTCAAGCGGAAAGAGCGGCTCCGGTACTTCACGAGGCATGGAAGGAACGCCGACGGAATCAATACGAATTGGTCTTGTGAACAAGGTTAATCCTCGTAGTTCAGGCAACGTGTTTGTAACACGGCAGGTATAGGTGCCGGAAGATGCGGCAGTAAAGGCAAAAATAAACGAGCTATCACGCAAGACCGCACTAACAGGGATTTCTCCTTGTGGAGTTTGCCTAAACCATTGGTAACGGTTCGCTGTTCCGGGAGTGTTTACCGACAAACGCACGGGAATACTAACAATGCCGCCAATTCTCCGTGCGTCACCGATACTATCTTGCGGCACAATGCTCAAAGTGTCAATCAGAGCGTTGGGTTCGATTGAGCCAAAATCCAATTTGTTGGATGCAACATTGAGGTTATTGAGCGGTCGTATGCGTAATAAATTCGGTAGTACCGTAATTTGATTGCCGGCAATACTCAATCTGGTAAGCGCCGAAAAGTTTTCAAATGACGCAGGAAGCGCACCGGAGAAGGTATTGCTGTCCAGCAATAATACTTCCAAGCTGTCCAACGAACTCAAATTATCCGGGATATTGCCCGATAGCAGATTATTTTTTAACGAAAGAAACCGCAAACGGCGTTGGAGCGCCAACTCAGGTGGAATTGTCCCTGTAAATTGATTATTACCAAGATTTAGAGTGCGGAGATTTTCAAATGAGCGCAAAATTTGCATCGGTACTGCTCCAGTGAATTGGTTATTTGAAGCAGCAAAAACGCTGATATTCCTGAGTGACCGAAGAGTATCGGGGAATATTCCTGTAAGATTATTCTGAGAAATATCAAATTCCTGCAAATTCGCCAAATTACCAAGTGAGGCAGGAATTGTGCCGGAAAGACGATTTGTATTCAGGCGTAGAACACGCAGAGCGCTCATAGAACCCAAAAACGCCGGAACGGAATCCGTCAACAAATTACCGCTTAGATTCAGCTCCCGTAACGATGTGTTTTGCAAAGCACGTGGAATGATACCGCTTAGAGTATTATTGCTCAAATTGAATACCGCCAAATTCCTCAATGCGCCAATACTGTCATTCAATGGACCGCTTAATCTCATACCGGAAAAATTCAACGTTTCGAGCCGACGATAATTCGCAATGTATTGAGGGAACGCGCCTACAAGCGGATTTCCTGACAAATTCAACGTCCGCAATTGTGTCAAAAACCGTAACGCTTGTGGTAGTGTGCCTTGTATGTTGTTTTGCGGCAAAGAAAGTCCTATAACCCGACCGCGAATAGTGCTATCCGCACTGGAAGTTGCTGTAGAAACGCCTATCCACTCTGCAATCGGGCGCAAAGTTAGCCAATTCGCGTTTTGCCGCCACCCTGAGCCGACCGTACGCCGATATGTTTCGACCAATGCAAGTGAATCAGCTTGGACATCAGTGACAATGCTAAAGATATTATTTACTCGTGTTGTTCCCTGTTCAGCTTGGATTGTTATTGGTAAATCAAAACCTAAACGTGCCGAAGAGTCTATCTGCACAGTGAGTTGATTGGGTGAATCTTGTCGCACACGAATAGCAGATCCAGCACCGATGAGAACTTCCCTCGTCCCGGTCAAATTCTGACCCGTTATTACAAATGTTGTTCCAGGCTGTCCAAATGACGGTTCCACATTAAAAATGCTTGGAGGGGGCAGATAAGTAATTGGTGAAGAGGAGCGCGCAAAGCCGCCTGATGTGCCAATAACAAGCGTTCCACTAGTTGCATTTGGAGGCATGACAAATGTTAGCTGACCATTGGTAACAACGCGGAAGCCTTGAAGAGTCAAGATGGCATCATCGTTTACAATTTGCAGTACGTTTGCATCATTAAAATTATTCCCGAATACCGTGACAAGCGTTCCTGTTGTTGCTGCAATTGGCTGGAATCCCGTAATTGCAGGCGGAGGAGCGATATTGAGAAAAACACCCGGTCCGATACTTGTTCCGCCCAGCGCTGTTACCGAAATTGTCCCGTCGGTACTGATCCGTGCTGATTCTGCAATGATTAACGAGTCGGAAACAACACGGAAATTTGCTGCGGTTACCCCACTGATTCTTACATTTGAGACAGTTGAAGCTAAGAAATTTCTCCCACGAATTTCTACAACTGTCCCCGTCGTACCTGATGATGGTGAAAAAGCAGTTACAATTGGTGCAGGCACAACCGTAATTTGGAAAGTGCTTGTGGTTGTGCCGCCGGGTGTGCTGACAGTTATCGGATAACGCCCGGGAGATAAGTTAATTGGCACGGTAACATTCATAGCTGTCAACGTAGCTACCGAAACGGATTGCGCCGTTACCGAACCAAATTCCACTGTTGGTATGCCGACAAACCCAAATCCGTCAAGCCTGATGTTAGCTCCTGTTCCTACTATTAGCGGGCTTGCAAGATTAATTCTTGGGGGAGGAGCAAAGGTGAAAATAGTCGCTGACGTGATAATTCCTGCCGGGGTAAAAAGTTCTACTACACCCGTCGCACCGGTGCTGATGAGCAAACTCACCCGATTAGCACTGTTTTGCGTAAACGCCGTTTGCACACCACCAACACGAGCTTGAAAAATTTGAATAAAACCAGTTCCATTAACAGTAACGATTGCTCGTTCGGGAGCAATAGATGGTACAATTTCACTGATTCTCGGCGGAGGAACAAAAGTAAAAGTAGATAGTGTAGCAGTTGTGCCGCCAGGTGTACTGATACGAATGGTCCCTGTTGTGCCATTGCGAGGAACAAATGCCGTAATGTCCGTTGGTGAATTTACAATGACACTTTGTGCAGGAACACCACCAAAAAATACCAAAGGAGGTTCATTATACAATGTTCCGCCTAAACGCGACCCAATGATTCTAACAGGCGTTCCCGGCGTTCCGATTGTTGGAGTAAACGATATTGCCGTTGGAGGCAGTACAAACGTAAGAGTGGTAACGGAAGCTGTTGAACCGCCTTGTGCTGTCACATTCAAATTAACGCGCACCGCATTGCCCCCTCCCGCGTCATTCACCACAGAAGCAGGTAAAACGGCTGCAATTTGCGTCGGCGACAGAACACTGTACGAAGCCGCGGTGGTAGTACCTATACCTACTCTTGTAACATTCAAAAAGTTTGTACCACTAATCAAAATAGTTGCCCCCGAACCAGCAATAACTGGTGAAATTGCCGTGATATTCGGTGCCGGTGTCGTATTTCCAATGCGGAAAATAAGAGATGACTGCATCATGGGCAACCCGACAGGCATAGTAGAAGTCAATATCTGCGTCCCTTGCAGTATTCCGGGTAAAATGCGAAAATCTCTGGAAACATTATCCGCTAGTGCAATAACATTCGAGGACACAAGGTTTGTGTCTTGTAGTTGTACGCGAAAACTAGCAACACCCGTCAGCGTTGTTAAATTTGCCGTCCAGACCCGTCCGTTTTGGGCAAACGAAGCAATCTGCCCTAAAGTTCCGCTTGTTCCTGGCGCAACCCCTGCTTGTGGTGTTATCGAAACTCCAGGTGTTGCATCGGCAATTGGCTCTGCCGTAACCGGGTTAATAATGGTAATGGGCATATATTGATTTCCTGTGCCAACAGGATAAAAATAGCTGCTCGCGCTTGTGCGAAGGGAACGCTGAAACACCCCTTGAATATATGCGCTTGTAGAACCTCCGACAAGTGACGTGGCATTAGAACTGAGAAGGATCACTCGATTACCGACAGACGGAATAATAATCCCGCGTCGCAAATTAAGTGTTGGAGTAATGACATTGGGGAAAGCCGATTCAGGTCCAATAAGAAGATTTCCCGCTAAGGTAAGTGTCGAAGGGCGATTATAGGTGAAATTTCTTACCAAGCCGCTCCCAGTATTGGTTGTTAGTGGTCTTAGAACAAAATTTGTTATTGGAGTGGTACTTGTGCTGTCAAGCGTAATACTCACTGTTCCTTCATCTGGGTCAGCAACACCAAGCGTAGGAACGCCTGATTGTGTAATGACATTCCCCTTTAATGTTAGAGAACTGTTGCTTAACAAACCCAACACAGGCTGATTTGCTGCACTTGCGGGGGCAATACTCAAATTTCCTCGAATAGTATAATTGCCGTTTAACCGAACCTGCCCCGCCCCACTCATCGAAACAACAATACTACCGTCCATGGTAGTATTTAATTCCGTAGAGGGTGGGGCATTGGGTAAAATTGTGTTCGTTCCAAAATACTCTAGAGTTGCATTAGGGGAAGAATATTGTACAGGTGAATTAGGATTAAGCGTAAACTGGGTTCGTAAACGCCCACCATCTTGAATTGAAATCGTTCCTGTTCCTCCAAAAGCAGCAGCTTCTACTTGCAATACACCGCTAACGGTTGTTGTCCCGTTCAAATTTACAGCACCGAAGCCACCTGTATAGATGACT
Organism: Candidatus Kapaibacterium sp.; assembly: GCA_025455065.1. Taxonomy (GTDB): domain Bacteria; phylum Bacteroidota; class Ignavibacteria; order Kapaibacteriales; family UBA4661; genus PH2015. Next base: position 20,250 of record JALONG010000031.1, read on the forward strand.
GTTCCCTGAATGGCAAGTGACGTTCCTGCAATGGTCTGAAAATTGGAATATACGGTTTTGGTTTGCCCCTGTGAAACTGTGAGAGCTGCACCTACAGCATTGACTGTCAGATTATTGATGCCAAATGAAGAACCTAAAGAAAAAGCACCACTGCGACTAATGGTTAAATTATTCAGCGCCGTTGCCGTCGAACCGCCTGTCGTTACGCGCAATCCACCCGTCAGCGCTCCTGTGCCACTAAAGGTGAGACTTCCAACGCCTGTGTTTGCTAGAAATGTCCCGTTTACCACATCTACGCTGCTGTTGAAGGTTATCCCGGGAGTACCGTTTATCAATTCGCACACACCATTTGACTGAAAAGCAAATGTACTGTTCATATTAAGCGTTGAATTATCAACGCGCAGCGTACTTGAACTCACCGTTACCTGCCCATTAAACGGCAAGCCGATAAAACCCGTAAGCGTAATTCCGGTTGTGGCAGTATTATGAAAAATCACATTTGCGGCGACACCCGCTCCGGGTAACTCTGTAACACCGGGTGAACGTGCTGTTGTCCCAGAAAAATACAGTGTTGAGCCTAAATTGTAATTGACAATTAACCCTACGCCTAAATTTGCAGCCCCGTCAATCCTTAACGTTCCGCCCGCATTCACTGTCACATTCCCACCACCGGCTATTGTACCGACAACCGTCAGTTGTCCTCCTGACTGCACGGTAATAGTACCACCGTTCAGCAGCATCGTTCCATTGACCACGGCGTGCCTTCCGCCTAAGACAATCATATTTTGTCCGGCGAAGTTTGCACCTCCAAAGCCTGCACCCAAGGCCTGTGGAGTAGTGTACCATGAAGAAGGCACGGCGGCATCCGTAAATCCGTCGAAAAAGTACAGTTGTGCATTCAGTTTGTTTGGCAATAATATATGTGCTATACATAAAACAACGGTCAAGACAATGTATTTATGGAGTTTACAATAGTGCATAAACAAACCTTCGGTATGTTGAGTATTGTAGAAATAAAAGAGAAAAAAGACCTACGAATGTACGGTAAAATCTGGAATTGAGAGGTTTTTCCGAAAAACGCTGTTGCTTGGTCGAAAAGATAGGCATTTTCTGAGGATTGACAAAAAAACTTCCTCCTATGAAGGAGAAAATACCACAAAAGTAGTAGGTTTCTTTGGCAATTGGCAGAAATTTTTGTGTAAAAATACAACAATCACCCGCAAAGATGCTTCAATTCTATGACCTAACGAAAAAAAATTTGATAAACGGTAGTTTCTTTTGGGTAAACGGTAAACAATAAGAATCATTCCTTCATTCCGAGCAAAAACTGCAAAGGCAGATATAATCGTTTCGCCCACGCACGTTCTGAATGATCTTCTCCAGCAAACTCTTTGGTCATCCACGATGATGCTGAATAATTTTTCTTTGTCATTATTTTGTCCACCACGATTTGATGAGGTTTGTAAAGGCTGTCTAAAGTTTTTGTGCCATAATCGAAGTAGATTGTATGAGTTTTGATGCTTTTTTGCCTTTGAGTAGGTAATTTTTCAAGAAGGTATTTCGCAATCATTCGAGGAATTACGCCATTGTTCCACCCGATATTTCCTATCCAGTGTGTTGAAAGACACGCAGCACCTCCAAAAATTTGAGGATACTCACAAAGCGCATAGAGGGAAATCAATCCGCCCATGCTTGAACCTGCGATAAACGTGCTTTCACGGTTTGAATTTGTACGAAATGCACTGTCAATAAATGGCTTTAGTTCTTGCGTAAGGAATTTCAAATACGCATCCGATTGAACCTTATTTTGAAGCGCGGACTGTAACAAACTATCCTGCATTTTTTTTGGAAGGCGATAGAATACTTTTTTGGGAAAATATTCCGAATGGCGAGTTTTTCCCGTGTTCCAAATGCCAACTACGATGCAATTTTTGATAGCACCTTGCTGCAATAACGCTGTCATTGTCTCATCAACACCCCATTCTTGCTTGTTCCATGTATTTGTGGAATCAAACAGCATTTGCCCGTCGTGCATATACAAGACTGCAAATTTTTGAGCAGAATCTTTCACAAGGCTATCATAGGTTTGCGGCAGCCAAACATCTATATTTCGTGGCATCACAAAACGCGACGAAAATTGTTCAAATCGTACAATCCTCCCCGATGCAGGTTTTGCCGGAGGTTGAGTAGATTGTGGCAATGATTGTTGAAAGGAAGTTCGCGCAAACGCGGATTCTTCTATTCCCACTGTACAAAGCAGAAAAAAAACCACAAAACAAGGGAGAAGCAACGTTAGAATGGCACATCCAAATTGTTTGACTGAACGAATCATCGCGAAAGAGATCAAATTTCCGTAAAGATTGATTGTAGAAACCTGTAGTAGGATTACCATTGTACTGAAGGCTCAAGCAAGGTTATCTTTTTTGCATCGGCATCCACTTCTGCCATAACGCCAATAGGCATTGTAAATTTTTCCTTGACATGACCAAGAGGAAAGTTTGCAATAACCGGTATTTTCAAGGGTGCAAGGCGAGAGCGCAATACTTCTTCCATCGTTGTCACATAACTTGAATCCTCTGCTTCGGAAAACTGCCCCAAAACAATGGCTACACATTGCTGCAACTTGCCTGCAAGCCACAGTTGTGTCATCATCCTATCAACTTTGTATGCTTTTTCACCGACATCTTCTAAAAACAGCACCGAACCTGAAAGATTAATGTCATATGGTGTTCCCATGAGTGCTGTAATGAGGGTTAAATTCCCTCCAATAATCCGTCCACGTGCCTTCCCGCCCGAATACGAAACAAGTTTTGTGCTATCCGAATACGAAAGTGGCTCAAAACGGGGCTTTCCAGTGCTTTCAGGATAAACCAAGGGTAAAAACCACTGCCGCGTAAAATCGTCTAGTTCCGCAGCAGCGACAGGACCATGAAAAGCGACCAAATTACACCGTTGATAAATCGTATTCACCAAAGCAGTAATATCGCTAAATCCACAAATCAACTTGGGATTCTGCTGAATTGCTTCAAAATCCAGCATCGGCAGTATCCGCATAACACCGTAACCACCACGAATACAGATGATACCACCAATATCCTTATTTTTTACAAACTCCATAAATTCCGCAGCACGGACTTCATCAGGGGCAGCTAAATAACTTGAACCAGCCATAACCGATTTCGCAATCACAGGCACTAACCCTATTCCCTCCAATGACTTCGTAAAACTCTTTACCTTGCGCTCAAAATCTTCTTTCGCTACACCGCTCGCGGGTGCGGGAATTCCGATTTTCATTCCCGGTTTGAGAGCAGGTGGCAGCGTGGGTGGAAAAAGGCGTTTTTCAGGTTGAGATTGTGCGGCAAGACTGGGTGCGGCATAGAGGGACGAAGCAGCTGCTCCCAGTGTTGCTAGAAATGAGCGGCGTTTCATATTTTTTTTCACAGGTGGTTTCATAAAATTTTGGTAATCCCAAAAAAATGTCCTAAATTTGTAGTCTTTCCATGAAAAACGGAGAGGTGCCAGAGTGGTCGAATGGGCTCGCCTGGAAAGCGAGTGTACCGGAAACGGTACCAAGAGTTCGAATCTCTTCTTCTCCGCATACAAAGGGCTTAAACACTTGAGTTTAAGCCCTTTTTTTGTTCACTGATGCAGTTTATTTTCAGGAGCAACAAACAGAACGTTTAATGTGCTTCGGTGCTTACGTGATGACGCGGTATCACCACAACAAACGTCGTGCCTTTGCCAATTTCACTTTCCGCCCATATTCTTCCGCCGTGCAAATCTACAACTCGCTTCGTGATTGCCAAACCAACGCCGTGTGATGATTCACCTGCTGTCGGACGTGCGGAGAGTCGCTGGAAAAATCCGAATAATTTCTGCTTATCTTCTTCTGTCAAACCAGGTCCTTCGTCTTGCACCTCAAACCGAATCGCTTGTTGTGTTGCCATGACGCGAGTAGTAATCGTAGTTTCCGAGGGTGAATACTTGATAGCATTGGTTAAGAAGTTATCCAAAACCTGCTGCATCAACCCTTTATCTGCAACAAAATCAAAATTATCGCCTTTTGCTTGAACAATGATTTGCTGAAATTTATTTGTTGCTTTTTGATTATTGGAATCAATCACACGCTGCATCAATTCTTGCGCGTCGCAGCTTGCCTTGTTGATTTGAATACGACCCATTTCAAGGGCAGAACTCGCTAAAAGGCTCTCAATCAAATCAATCATCCGTTCACAAAGTTGGCGAATCATCGTACCAACTTCAGGAAATTCCTCTGCGGTAATATCACCGATTTCAATAAGTTTAATCGCTGCTAATACTGATGTAATCGGGCTTTTGAGGTCGTGGGAAACGATGCTGAGAAGTTCGGTTTTCCGTGCATTTGCTTCTTCGGCTTTTTTGAGAGAACGTTGCACATCTTCCAAAGCAGCACGGATGCTTTCAACCATATGATTAAACGTGTTCGCAAGCACTTCTACTTCGTCATTTGTGGTAATCTGCACTGTTGTTGATAAATCGCCGCCGGAAACTTTTTCTGCCGCACTTTCCAAGGTTTTAAGTGGCTTGACAAGGCGACCGCTTAAAATCAGCATTATCACTCCGCCCACAATGACGATTCCGGCACTCACTCCTAAAGCGATGTAGATACTTTGCCGTGCGTCTCTGGTAAGTTCATCACGACTAGTCCCCATAATAACCTGTCCTACCTTACGCCCTTGATACATTGCTGGTTCTGCGTGTAAAGCAACCTCACCGACATCATAAATTTCTTTATTATCGGGCTTGACATCCGATTGAAGAATACGTGTTATATCGGTTGAGAGTGTGCGATATGTGGAATCAGGCTTGTAACCCGCTATTTCCCTGCCTTCGAGATTATAAACCAGCACAAATTTCACCCCTGTAAGTTGCGGAAGGACTTCCAACGTTCTTTTCACGGCATCATCATCGGCAAATTCAAGTCCGGTAGAGGCATTGAAAGCCGTCATCTGTGCTGTAACTATAACTTTGTCGTTCAAATATTTGTTCATCTGAATCTTTTGCCGCTCAGGAAAAAACGCGGCAATAAAAACGGCAATGCTGACCAATAAGACAAGCACTAACGAAACAAATTTGAGTTGAATACCGAAACGACGTTTCATAGCAGTTTAAGCATAGTAAAAATTGACGTGCGGTGAGCAGTAAATCATGTTGATGGGGCTTCGGAAGAAAAAAGAGGCTCCGCCTAAAGCAACGTTGATGCAACTATCCGAAGAATATAGAGACAATCTGATTACCACATCGCAAATTAGTAAAATAATTCTAAATCCCAACGCTATTCTTTACTTCACAAATTGTTTTTTCATACCGATGGAAACTAAAAAACGCTACTTGAATGTGAAGATTTTAGAATACTTCTGCGTGATCTTACAATATCACAAGTACCAATTACAACTGCCGAATGAGCGTAATTTTCGCAATCCCCTGCTGCTGAATCCTCCGCTCTATCATACCGTTTTGCAACGTGAAAGGCGCATCATTGCTATTGAAAACGATATACACAAACGACAAGGGCAGATATTCCCACGCAAGACGAACATTCCACACCGTGCGCTGTGCTGCGCTGTTCCACTGCGCAAAACCGATGAGTTGAAATTGCGGACTGAGCGCCAAGCGCGTGTTTACGCCAAGCAGATGTGTGTCGAAGGACGTTCCCACATCTAAACCTCCGCTTGCTTGAACTTGCTTTCCCAGTCCTTCAATGCGGTTAAATTCGTAGTTTGCGCTGAGTTCGATATTAGGAATTGGCGCAACACGGAGCGCTGCAATAACGGTCATAAGCGAACCGTCAAAAAAACCACCTGTTTGGAATCGTACATCTCCGGAAACTGCTGCCGATTGGTCGCTTGCGTAGCGAAAACGGTGCCGCGTGTAAGAATACAAGCCACTGCGCACAGGTACATCAAGCGGATTAAACGAGCCATCCATACTCTGCCAGACTTGCTGGGGTCGGTATTCCACCGCCGAACCGTCTTGAAAATCAACGCTAAAAATACTCGCCTGCATATCCGCCTGCAAAAACCGCCCGTCCGAAGTCCAAAACGCATCAAAATCACCATCGGGGGAATAGCTCCGAATGAAGGCAGGAAGCCACGTTGGGCGTAAATCAAGTTCAAATGCGGGGTTCAGATTGATGAAATCTTCCAAACCCAGAAACCCCGTTCTGGTAGAATAATTTTTATCCATGTACTGCGCTACGATACCTGCATAGCCCCATGTATCGGTAAATCCAGACCACGCCGCACCCGCAAACCCTCGACCTCTGTCGGGGTCAAAACTCATGGAAGCCATGCCGTGAACAGCCCAAATTTGTGTTGGGCGAAAAATTCCGTCTATCGTTGCCGTGCCTGAAAATTCAGAATTGAAGCGCTCTCCGGCACTGTTGGTGTATGCGTCATCGCTGCGCATCGTTACAAGCGCTCCAATGCGGCTTTGGTCGGAGATATTTTTCACATACCGCCCAACGCCAAACCACTTGGAGGGCGCATCAGCATTGCCGCGCTGACGCATTACGATTGCCCCCACAGACTGCTCCGGCGTTTGCGAAATGAACCGCGCTCCGGCATCAATCGGCACAGTGTTGCCGTTATCATCCAAACCGATACTTCGGCTGAAAAACGGCTGAATACGGTCGTAACCGGTATAAAACAAACTTGCATTTTCCAGAAAAAATTGCCGCCGTTCCGGGAAAAAGACTGAAAAACGGCTTAAATTCACAACTTGACGGTCTGCGTCAGCTTGGGCAAAATCGGTGTTTACCGTCAAATCCAGTACTGAATTTGGCGTAATTGCCCATTTCACTTCGCCGCCCAGCTTTGGTACACCAACGATTTCTTCCCGCTCTTTCGTTGTTCCAACAGCTTTCACCGTGCGCTGCATATCCAGCAAAATGTACGGATTCACTTGAATTGATGCGCTCGGCGGAGGTGGTTCGATTCCCGTAAGCAATGCCTCATAAATCATTCTCGACGGGTCAAATGCACGTGGCACGGGCGGAAACGTGATAAATTCATTGTTACGACGGATACCCCGCGAAAAAATAATACCGAATTGTTTTGCGCCCTCCGCATAACGAAGCGTCTTCCAAGGGATTGCCATTTCAACCGCCCAACCGCTATCGCTTACACTGGTTTTCGCATACCACAGCGCATCCCAATTCACGTTTTCATCGTCTTCACCGCCATACATCCTGTCACTCTGCGCTCCGGCAGGCGTTACGAAAAAAGCGACAGAGGTGCGCTTATCCAAGTAAGCATCAATGTTGAAGCCGAAATAATCGTTTTGGTCAAGCGAAAAATCCCGTTGTAAATTTTGCAACCGCAAACCATACTTTTTCACTGAATCACGGTTAAATGCGAAAACGTAGAGATAATCAGCATCGTAAAGGATTCTCACCTCAGTTTCACCGCTTGCTTTTGCGCCTTGCACCGGATTTTGCTGCGTGAAGTTTTTGACAACGGGAGCAAGATTCCATGAGGCTTCCGAAGCAGTGCCGTCAATGACGATTTGCTCTAATGCCTGCGCAGACCCAATTTCAAGCGGCTTTTCGGGTGGTTCAAATGCTTCTTGGGCAAGAAGAGATTTTGAAGCAATAACGCCGATACAAAATACAAAGGCGCACCGGTGCTTTATTTGCTCGAATATCTTGAACATCTTGCCACAATACCGTATCAAAACGACCATGTTTCTTTTCAAAAGCTGAATAAAAAAGTGCAGACCGCAATAAACCTGTCTGCACAACCGATATAAACGAATGAGTTGAAAATACATTTTTTCTGGAACAGCTACAATCGCACTCCCAGCGTACAATACCACGACCGACCGTCGGAGGGAATAATCCCCGGACCGGGATAACCGTCTGCGCGGCGTGTAAAATAGAGGGCATCAAGCAGATTATTGATTCCCGCTTCTATTTCAATGGGACGCTCAAAAAGCGTGAACACGTATTTCGCGCTCATATCCCACACCGTATAGGCAGGAATTACGCCATTGACAGCCGTTGCCGTTCGGACTGCATTCGTCGCGTCGGTAAAATGTTCACCGATGTAGGAATACTGTACGCTAAGGGTTATTCCTTTCCAAGCAGCCGTGATGCCGCTTCGGAGCATTATCGGCGGAGCAAGTTCCACAAAACGCCCTTGCACCGACGCATCCTGACTTTCGACATAACGCGCATCCAAAACCGAACAATTCACAAAATTCGTTAGGCGAGCATCGGTAGTTGCCGGAAACACAAACCCCGTCCAATCGGCTTCCAGCAAGGCTTCTACGCCAAAAGTTCGCGCCGTACCAACATTTGTGCGGTAGCGGTAGGGCAAAAACAACGGCGCTTCATCAGCCCGAAGCACATTTCCAATACGGTCGGCGTATTGCATCCAAAAAACCGTCACGTCGCCCGTGAGCCAAGGCGTGAAGCTACCCCGAAGCCCAATATCCGCATTAAAACCACGTTCATCGCGCAAGGCAGAATCTACCTTAAAGTTTGGATTGACCACACGCAAATCGCTGAAGGTAATTGCACGAAAATTTTGTGAAAAATTCCCGTAAAGTTCCAAGCCGTCGAAACGGTAACTCACCCCAACACCGCCTAAAACAAAGCTGCGCTCACGCTCCAAAGTTTCACGTGTGCGGACATCGGCAACGACATTTCCCGCAAAATCAAACACCCGTTGCCGCCAAAACCCTTCGGCAAGCGTGGAAATGTACTCCCAGCGCACTCCCGGCGTAATCGAAAAATTTGGTGCGAGCCAAAAGATATTTTCTGCGAACACCGCAACATTACTGCTTGGAAAGACATAATCGGAGTTTTCCAAATTCTGCGGATTCAAATACCGAAAATTCGCATCACTGCCGCGAGAACCATTGCCCTGCTTGCGTGCAGTCGAGCCGCTATACAAGCGCACTCCGGCGACAAGCGTGGAAATATCTTCGCTGCTGAATGGCGATTTGTAGCGATGAATGAGCCTTGTTTCATTACCGAAATTTCGGTACACATCCGATAACAACGTGCGTTCCAGCCCAAAATCAATGACATTGATTCGTTCCAAATTTCCCAGCGCATCCCTGCCCGAAACTGCGCCGAAAAAGCGGCTGTTCAGGCTTGTCATTGCCGAAAACTCGTAATCAACGTTCAGCGCGGCAAGATGCCAACTGACGCGAAACCAATTCCGCGCCCGAAGCGATTGAAGCGGTTCATCTTCAAACATACGGTCGGTCAAGCCGCCGGGCTGCTGTGCCAAATACTCCATCTGCGTATAATCGGCTTGAATACTGAGTTTTGGCAGCACTAAGGCTTTCACCGACGCATATCCCATGTTGAGTTGAAAGGAGGAATTTGGTCGCCAGCCTTGACCTTGCTTATGCTGAAAAAATGCGTAATAATTCAGTGTTAGTGCGGTTGTTGCTGCAGTTGCAATAGTAGACGGCAACCGATTTTCTCCATCGGCGTTACGTGGGGCATTGTCCAAGCGGAGCGTCCCGCCAATGGAAGTAAACGCATTCCAAAAGCCCCACGAGCCCAGTGTTTGCCGCGTTGTTAGTTCAAACGGTTTTGCGTCGCTGCCGCGTTTCATCTGAAAATTTATCATTCCGCCAAACTGCGTTCCATACTGCAATGAAGCGGCTCCGCGCACAATTTCGATGCGCTCCAATGCCTCCACAGGCGGCGTGTAGTAGCTTTCAGGATACCCAAGCGCATCGGCGCTCATGTCCGAGCCATTTTGCCGCGTGTTAAAATTTGCCGTGCGATTCGGACTCAAACCACGCGCCCCAATTCCAAGTTGCAATCCCGCGCCGTCGCTTTCCCACACGTTTACTCCCGCCACTTTTGCAAATACCTGTCGCGCGTTGTTGGTAGCGCGGTTTGCAGTGAGTTCGTCCGGCGTAATGAGTTCCGTTTTTTTCGCTTCATAAATCGCCGCCCCTTCCACCGAGCGCATTGAGCGCATATCGCGGCGCTTTTCGCTTTGTACGTTCACGCTTTTACTGCGGTATGTTCGTATGGTGGAATCGCTAGAAACCAGCGTTGTTGCTAGTGTTTTGCGAGGTGATTGTGATTGTTGTTGTTGTGCAAAAAGCAGGTTTGTGGTTGTACCCAAAACGCAAACAATAATCAAGCATCGAAGTACGCTCAACACGTGATTCAATGAGGCTTTCAGGGCTTGATTTTGAAAGCACGATATGTTCGTACCAATGTGCATTATTTTCCCCACCTTGCCGTAGAATCGGCGTTGGTACTTGTTTCCAAGGGCAGTACCCATGTTTTTTGTGCAAAGGTTTCGTGTTCACGGGCTAAATTCACAGAAGAATCAAGATACAAGCGGCTCGGACGGGCATTCAGCGTAACATATACTTCGGCTCGCACCGCAGGCTCAATCACGCCCTTTGCGGCATAATGGTCGCGGAGAATGTGCGCAAATTGTAGAATCATATCCGGCTGCATTGCCATTTGTTTTTCTTGATGAATGTTCAAAAACTCCCGATTGTTCACCGCACCTTCGCGCCCGCTTGCAGTATCGCGCACATAGAGCGTGGCTGTTCCGGCTTTTTCCATCAGCATCACGCGCCAACCAAAGCGGTAGCCTTCTTCCGTCCAGAACATATTTCCTTCATAGAGCAGACAACGCCAAGGCACGAGTATCTGCACGAGGCAATGCAGCGTCAAAAGCCAGATAACAAGCGTCTTTCGGGGAAATTGAACGGTAACATTTTCAAGAGAAGTTGTCGCTGGTTGGTTCAACAACGGAAGCGCCTTGGAAAGCGCATGAATACAACGTTTGTGGAATTGTTCCGAAAAGTATATCGGCGTGAGCGCTATCATCACCACAGGAAACACGCCGATTTGGAACAGTATGCCCGTGAGCGTATGAAAAACAATCACAGCGAGAAAAGCAATGATGCGGGTGTTGGGGTACAAGAGAAAGCCAACGATTGTGGTGTCGTATATCATACCAGCCCACGAAAAGAGATAGGCAACCCACTCTTCACGAAAAAAATACCCGATTATCGGCACCGTATCATTCGCCGGAAGCCAGATGCGAAGCGGCATTGCGTTCAGAATCCATTCGGGATGCAACTTTGCCAACCCTGCGTACACATAGACAAACGCAAGCTGAAGTTTGAGGACATCAATCATCCAACGCGGCGCCATTGCTTGCTCTTGAACCGTTTTTCTGCCGCAATCTACCGAACACAGGCAGTTCGCAGGCACGAAACACAGCAACAGCGCAACAACGCTGACAAAATAGTAGTGATTGAGATAATAGGTTTTGTCAATGAGTTCAACAAACGTAAAGGTCAGGAAATACGCCACCGCAGAGAACCTATACCACGCACCCAGCATCACACCTAGCGCCGAAAGCAACATCACTCCAAAAACAACGTAAATACTCACGCCGCCGGACACCGCTTGCAGCCAATCATGCACACGAGGCACCCACTCAAATCCCCAATATGCAAAATGAACCTTGGGTTTGATGTACTGCTCTTCAATCCAGCCCAAAATCATAAAGCGCACCACGCCGCCCGCCATCACTGCACCAAAAAGGATGCGGAACATGGCAAGCGGCGCTGCGGAAACGGCTTGGAAGGGATTGTACTGCTGTATGAAACGAAATGCAGTGGATCGCATAACGCCGTAGTTGCTAGTCTCCATCACCGCTTGAGAACGTAATCGAAATGCCGAGAAGTGAAGACATATCACTTTTGAAAAAGCGTGTCATTTTTTGTGCTTCGGTGTTGAGCGGCGCAAGCGTCGGATGATTCATCGTAATCAGCATATCAAGCGAGGGAGTTGTGGGAACGGCATTGAGAGCGGCTTTGAGCGCCGTGAGTTGTGTTTTCGTATTAGCAATCAAGGTTGTACCGCCCGAAACGCTGGCAAGATACTCTTCAAATCCCGTAAAATCTCGCACCGTGCCACCTTCTTGCATGATTTTTCCTGCCCAAATTTCTTCAATAATCTGCAAGTGAATCTGCATAAATTCTCGTGAACGGCGACTGTACACCCCTTCAAGATTTTGCGGCAACGGCATGGTCTGACCTGCTCGTAAGCCAAACGGAACTCCAATTTTGAAGTTTTTCAGTTCTTCAAAACTCTTCACAAATTCGTTAAACAGCATAGACGTTGAAGAGCCGATAGCCGTGCCGTTGTTTCGGGCGAAGTCAGTCGCATAGCTATTTTGCGGCGATAGCCAGCGATTCGCCGTTGCATCAACACGGGTTTTCACGTCATTGGTGATAGCGAGCAAGTATTGGCGGCGATTTGCGCCCGTTGTCCCTGAGAACGCAGCAACGGTCTCGCTTGCAGACCGCGCAAAGAGCAGATACTCAATGCCGTGCAGCCCGCGTGTGTCGCGGTTGAAATTATTCAGGTCTGTTTTATTTTCAGCAATGAACTGCTCGGTTTTCTGCGTGTTTGTCGGAAATATGGCGATATTTTCCCGCAGTGTACCGAATGCACTTTCCGCCGGACCAAAATCAAACGGCGAAGAGCGCAGCCATGCTCTGTATGCGTCTAACCATGCGGCTTGCGCGGTTTGCAAGGTTTGTGCATCGGGCGAGGCGGTAAAGGATTGAATACTTGTTTGCAGCGTAGTGATGCGTGTTTGCGTCTCTTGATACGACGGCACAATCAGGTTTGTCGCCATTGCCGTTAAAAAGACTGAACGGTCAAAACCGCTTTGTTGCTGGGTTGGCTGCTGACCTTGATTACAAGCATGAAACAGTGTCGCTGCGCCAAATACAGCAAGCCCAATAAGGCACATCTTGATTGAAAACGAGAATGGGGTTTTCATCGTTCAGAAAAAAAATTCGTTGAAAAAAATTCGTTGGAAAAATATGGTGAAACGGCGAAAGACTCACTCAATTCACAAGGGAACAAATGAGCCTTTCCTCGAACCATAAACAGGTAGAGAAGCGTGATTTATTACGGTCTGTCGGTCAAATTATTCCTCTTGAAAAGTTCCACTTGCGCAGGGGTGAAACCATAAATACGGGCAAGGTCATTGATGATGGTTGTCAATTTTGCCAATTCCATGGGATTATTCAAAAAGCGCAACATGGCGACTTGTCCGGTATGCGGCGCGTTGAGGTTTGCCAGCACCGCGTCAATTTGCGCGTCGGTGATAATTTTACGCGGCAAGGTCTTCAAACCGCCGATAAAACCTACGTTTTCACCCAATGCGTGAAGCGCAGCAGCGATTTGCGCCGGAGTGGGATTATTCGACGAAAGCGTGGCAATGGCTGAATGGCAATAGTTGATGCAGGTAGCACCGATGATGCGCTCCATATTGCCTTGCAATTCCTGAAGAGCGCTATCGAGTTCGGGTTTATAGTCGCTACCTGCTTTTAATGCCGATTGCGCCTTGATGAAGGCATCGCGTGTGAGCGTGTAATAGCCCTTTGCGCCTGTATTTCCGCCGGGTCCGCCACCGGAATTATCACGGCGAGCAGCGTATTGCGCGATGGCTACATCGTTTGCAGCACCCGTAGCGTGGCGACCATTCGGAAAGTTCGGCGGTGCGCCGTAGAGAGCAACGATTTTATCAAGGTTAGCAAGCGTCATTGGGGAATTTAGGAGTTCCAAAATTCGATTAAACATTGTTGCTCCGAACAGCCCTTTTTCGAGCGGCTGCTCAGGTTCTAAGCCGTTAGCAAGGAACAAATACCCCGAAGTCCCGCCAAAACGTCCCTCACGCGGAGGGTTCGCCAAAAGGTCGCCGTCTTTCCCGCTTGCGCCCGCGAGTTGGTCAATCCAACCGCCCTGCTTCGTTACGAAGTCGCGGTAATAGGGAGTGGTTGCATCGGACAACGACGGCATTGCGGTAAAGAGTGTGCGTAATTGTGCTGCTGTAACGGGCAGATTGCGGTTTGTTGCCGTTGCAGCGCCCGGGCGACCGGTCTGCATTTGGAGCGTAAAAGCGCGAAGATTTGCCTGCAAAGACCGCTCTGTAGCTGCATTTGTGGCAAATGCGCTTGTGTCGTAGGCAGCAGCAATCATCAAGGGCGCTTTTGGCGTTACGGGCGCTTGACAAGCGGTAAATGCTGCGGCGATAATGAACGCAAACAACGGAACGGCAAAGCGTGCAGTCGGATAGAATGTCGCTTTGCACGTGTTTTCCGAGTCGAAATTGTTCGTGGAAAACGAAGTGACCATAGAGGTAGATTTAGAAAAAATCATCAAAAACTTATTTAGACTAAATCTAAATTAGCAAAAATCATAAAGCCCTCCAAATCTTTTGTTTTTACACGCTGTTTTTTTTCATCAAGTACGACAGGCTTCAATACTGTGTCAGCAATGAAAAAGCAATAACGTCATTTCAAAAAGCACTATGAACTACTACAATCGAACTACTACAATCTGACTTGAATCGTCATCAAAGATTCGCCCCGTTGCACTTGCACGGGTATTATTTCGCCCGCTTTCAGTTTCCCCAAAGCCTGCATATATCCTTGAATGTCGGCAATATCACTATCACCGATTTTGAGAATCACATCCCCGCCCTGAATCCCTGCTTTTGCTGCCGGACGACCTTCCGAAACCGCATCAACCTTGAGACCTTTACCGGAATAGCTATAAGCAGGCATCACGCCGAGTGAGACTTTGTAGGAATGTCCTGTTTGCTGTTTTACGCGAGTTTGTTGAAATGCTAGCTTGGGTGCGCTTTGCAGGCTGTCAATAATCGTTTTTACATAGCGAAGCACTTTTGTTTGTCCGGCGAAATTGATACGTTCAATATCGTCCGAAGGCTTGTGATAATCGCCGTGAACGCCGGTAAAGAAAAAGAGAACAGGGATTTTTTTGAGGTAAAATGAGGTGTGGTCAGATGGTCCAACGCCTGATGAATCCAACGCTAGAGAAAACTCGTTACTAAACGAGCGTTCAGCAATAGACTTCACCAACGGCTCGAATGTGGGACTTGTTCCCGTACCGCCCACAACGAGTTCTTTTTTTGCCTCGTTAAAGCGTCCAATCATATCCAAATTCACCATACAATGCACGGTTTCAAGCGGGATCGTGGGATGTTCGCCAAAATGCTTTGAACCGAGCAAACCGAGTTCTTCCCCAGAAAAGCCCATAAACAGGACGTTGTAGGGTTCTTGAACATTATTCGTCGCATAGATTCTGGCAAGTTCCAACATTCCCGCCACTCCCGACGCATTATCATCCGCGCCATTGTGGATTTTCCCTTTGGGTTCTGAGTCGAGCGAAGAGCCGTCGTAGCCCAACCCCAAATGGTCAAAATGCGCACCAATGACGATTGTATGTGGTTTACCGTTGTCAAGAAAACCAATAACGTTCATCGCAAGGCGGTTACTATCGGGCAGAACATCATTTTTTTTGATAAGTGGAAACACTTGGAAATACAACGCTTTGTCGCCTTTTGGCTGAAGACCCAACGAGCGAAAATACTCGGCAATGTAGTCCGCAGCACGTTTTTCGTCGGGTGTGCTTGTACCGCGACCTTTGAGGTCGTCGCTTGCCAAAAAGGTAATATGCTTGCGAAGCAAGGTAGAATCTATGCTTTGCGCTTTTGTTTGCTGAATTGCTACCAACCCCAGCAAAAGAAAAACAACCCAAAGCAAAGTGTTCATGCGCTTTCCATGAAATACGCTATAAAACGTGTTGTGTTTTTGTAAATTTGTTGAACTCATGTCATTCACTTTTAGGAAGAAATTATGGAATCGCTTGTTTTTCATTTGAACTACTCAGAAAATACGAGTATTGACGTTTGGAACGAAGTTCATTCCAGCATACAAGAGCGCTTGCAAGAAGGTTCTATCAAAGTTCTTATTGAGCCTCAACTCGTCGCTCTGCCTCGCCCAACGCTTGAACAGATTATCGAAGAACATGAGCGCTCAGGCGTTGAGTATGTTGTTCCTTTTGAAGATTTTAGTGCTATCGTTGAAAAGCTCGAAGCCGATGAATATTTTGACGCTGTTGGCGAAATTCTCAAGTATAAACAGGTAAAAGTTTCATGAGAAATCTCACCCTTGAGCCACGCGCCATAAGTGATTTACAACAAATTGCTACACGCGACAAAAAACTTTTTCTTCGATGTATGAGGATTCTTGAGGAATCGGCTCGTTCTCCATTTGAGGGCATCGGCAAACCCGAAGCGCTTAAAGGCAACCTTTAAGGCACGTGGTCGAGAAGACTGACGGATGAAGACTGCATTGTCTATGTTGTAACGGATAAAGCAATCGTTGTACAATCAATTCTTGGACATTACTCATAACTAACCTTCATTTTTTCAAATGGAATCACTAACGTTTCATATTACTCCCTCGAAGGAAGCAAGAACTGGGCTTTGGGAGGAAATTTGGCTACGCATTGAAAAAGAATTTTCTGGCGAGCCAATCACGATTTCTATTCAACGCGAATCCTCATTTTCCGGCAGTTCTGAGCCTTTGTCAGCCTTTGAGCAGCGCATTATTGATGCAAAAAATGAATCTGTTTCATTCGTTTTCAAAGACAATGAGTTTGAAGAATTTGCCGAACAAATGCTTCGAGGTGAAACTGTTGATACAGAACGATATAAGCGTATTTCGCCATGAAAGAATTAGCATTCAAAAATTCTTCCTTCGATGCTTTGCAAGAGTGGCTCCGCAGTGATACCAAAACAGCAGAACGTATAGTGCGAATCTTACAGGAATGTCGCCGTACACCGTTCCAAGGGATTGGAAAACCTGAACCTCTCAAAGGAAATTTGAAAGGAATGTGGTCTCGACGTATCAACGAAAAAGACCGAATTGTTTACGAAGTAACGGAAACAGCAGTAATTGTCTATTCCTTGCAAGGTCATTATGAAAAATGAGTCGCCGATTCTTACTCCACCCAATCCGCCAAAAACAAGTTCGTATCACGTGTTCCGCCATTATTCCTATTCGACGAAAAAATAATCTGCTTTCCATCCGGTGAAAACATCGGAAACGCATTAAAAATACTCTCGCCTGTAACCCGCTCCAAACCTGTGCCGTCGGTGTTAATTATGTACAACTGAAAATCGTAGCCGCGCTCTGAATGATGATTTGACGAAAAAATCACTTTTTTGCCTGAAGGATGAAAAAACGGTGCCCAGTTTGCTTTGCCCAAATTCGTAATTTGATGCAGATTCGAGCCGTCTGCATTGCAGATGTACAGTTCCATGTTGGTCGGAGCAACGTACCCCAAAGCAAGCAATTCCTTGTATTCGGCGATTTCTTCCGGCGTTTTCGGACGAGAAGCACGGAAGACGAGCTGTTTTCCATCGGGTGAGAAAAACGCACCACCATCGTAGCCAAGACCGCTTGTAATCTGGCGTTGGTCGCTGCCGTCCATGTTCATTGTCCACAGTTCTAAATCACCTGTGCGGTCGGATGTAAAGACGATTTTATCACCTTTCGGCGAAACGGTTGCTTCAGCGTCATAACCTTGAGCAGAAGTGAGTTGTTTTAGGTTGGCACCATTCAAATCAGCGACAAACACATCGTAGGTTTTATGCACTGCCCAAAGGTATTTCCGCAGATATTTTTGGTTGGTAATGACAGGCTTCGCCGTGCAGGTACTATCGGCATTATGGGTGGAAGCAAAAAGAACGTGCTTCCCGTCCGGCATCACAAACGCGCACGTCGTAACGCCGCGCCCTGTACTGATGCGGTTTGGGCGAAAATTCGTATCACGCATTTTGAGGGAATCGGCAAGCGACAAATAAAAAATTTGGTCGCATTGCAAATTCCATTTTGGGTTATTTGATTGAAACGAAATCGCCCGCCCGTCAGCACTGAAGTATGCCTCAGCATTATCCCCGCCAAAGGTAAGCTGACGAAAATTCCGAAGATGGCGAGATTCTTGAACACTCCCACTTTGAGCAAAAAGCACATTTGCGTCAAGGGTACAAAATGTGCAAGCAATAACAGCAAAAGAAAGAATTACGTTCATTGGAGTTGGGAAATTTGAGAACAACAGATTTCGTTGCCCAATATACGAAACAAAAATGTTTTTACACACAACGAATTGTGGAGCGGCTTCATCAGCCTACTCCTACGACATTACACAAGTTCTTCTACTTCTAAAGCAAGCCATTCCTCCAATGCAGCAAAGGTGCGTTGCGCACTTGCAATAATGACATCTTCTTTTGCAAGATTATCGTCTGCAACCTTCACAATAGCTTCACAGCAGGCTTTCCACATAGCACCGACATTCGCACCGTAGCTGGAAAAATACGCAGCCCCATTTTCTGCGTCAAACCCAAACATTTTCTGCACCTGACGAGATTGTATCTGCCCTCCAAGCGTTGAGCCTTCCATCACATACATTACGCCCATTGCCTCTTCAAGCGTATTCATAGCCGGAAGCGTCTCTGCAAGCGGCAGAGCGACAATATCCGCATCACTCAAGCCCAATGCTTTCAAATCATGCGACAAAAGAGCAACTTTACGGCGTTCATCGAAATTAATTCCAACGGAATCCCATGGAAACCCCGACAATACTTGCTCCAAGGGTACATGGAAACCGTAAAATTTTTGCAAAAAAAGGCGATAATCTTCTTGGCTCAGTGTACCATCCATCATTGCTTTGCCGAAGCGATTTTGCTCTACACTGTCGTGCTGTGGACGGGTTTGACTTTTGAGTTCAGCGAGTATTCGTGGGCGTTCCATCAGTGTTTTGGATAGTTGGTTTGTGAAAATTATTTAGACTGAGTATAAATAAATAATAGCACAAATATAGGAAGTGATATTCTGCTATGCAAGTATTATTTGGATTTCGTCTAAATAAGCACAACATTGGAAGTCATAAATGTCCACAAATCGCACGAATCTTCACGAATTAGAACTTGACGTGAAGTAAAAAACACAAAATTTCGCAAGGATTCGTGTTAATTCGTGCGATTCGTGGATGAACATTTTAGGAAACCTGCCCCGTCAGATGCACGATACGTTTATCCTCGCTGGTGATACGAAATGCAGTTGGTGAGCCGCTTTCAAGGTATTCCAGCGCAACCGTCGTTGGCAGAAGAACAGGCTTCAAAAACTGTACATCAATTTTTTTCACCGACATAGATTTCACGCGCTCAATCACCGAAGCAAACATACTCACCGAATACCACCCGTGGGCGAGTTTACCCGGTAATCCGAATGCCTTTGCCATGATTCCTGCAATGTGAATCGGGTTAAAATCGCCCGACACTTTGGCGTAATCCCAACCGATACTGTCGGGCATGACGATAGACCCGGCACTTTTTGCTGCGGAAAAATCGGGTTCGGAAGCGACTTTATCACCGGATTTCTCTGTTTTATCGCCCCCGCCGCGTTTTGCAATGTAACCGCTTTTGCAAAGCGCTATTTTGCTTGAACCTTGCAGAATCTCAACCGTAAACATCGGAAAAAGCGAGCCTTTTTCTTTGCCTTCAATCACTACCGACGACTTCAGCGTCACAGGTGCATCAAGACTAGGTTTTGCGAACATTTCCAGCGAATTTGTCAAATGCACTATTCCGGGTGCGGCAAGCGGAAATTTGCTGTCGAGCATAGTGGCAATTTGCGCCCGTTGAGCCAAGAGATAAAGCCATGTTGCAGGAAAATCCGCGCTGTTTTGGAAGCCACAAAAAGCCGAATACTCCAGAATATTTGCCTTATCCAAAACAACGTTTTCAAACGTCGTTTCCAGCGAAACCGTTTTGTTCACAGGCGGGTTGCCGCGTGTGAGCGTGAGCATCACAGGCAGTAACATTTGGGGAATGGAATCAAGTTGAGCCATACAAGAACCTCCTGAAGGTATTTTTATTGAACGATTGGTTAGTAAAATTTCGTTTTTTTTCGTTACCGAATAATCACAATTCTCTCTGTTTGCACCCGCAACCCCGCTTGCAACCTGAGCGTGTAAACACCCGCCGGAAATGCCGTAGTCGCAAGCGAATAACGCACTTCTCCTGAAGCCATTTCGTTGTCAGCAAGCCGCACTATTTCTTTGCCCAAAGCATCGAAAAGACTCAGCCGAAGAGTGCTTGGAGCGGGAAGCATGACGGAAACACTAACACTTTCCGAAGTGGGATTGGGAAAAGCGCGGATTTGTGGGATGTTTGAGGTGTTTTTTTGCTCAGAGTTATCGGCAACAGATGTTGCGATTGCGTTTAGCATGTATAAACCGCCGTTTGTGCCGACGAAGATATTTTTGTTGGTTGCGCCAAGCGAATACGTGTAAGTTGCAGGATTAGGAAATGCAGGAAAGCGCTTCCAGTCTGTGTTTGAGGGTTTATATTCAAGTAAACAGGGTCTTCTGTATGTGGCACGAACCAGCTCATTTTTCCGAGCTGCAATATATCTCCAATCATATTCTTCTTGAGGAATTAGCTCATTTTGCATATTTCTTTTCAGTATTGACAACGGCATCATGTAATCACCATAATCCTCCAAAGCACCCAATAAGTTGTTGAAATAAGTTCCTGAAGCCCAAACTATTCCCTCAAAGATAGCTAAATGCTCAACTCTGAATCGGCGTGGATTTTGCCAATTAAAAAAAATTACTTGTCTTTGAAACGACATCCCTTTGTCAACAGACAGAAAAACTGAACCTGAATTACAAAACCAGATAGTGTCATTCAAGCCGACAAAATTAGCTACAGAGTTACTGGAAATGGTTGATAAATTTTCTATTCTCACACTATCCCATGTTCGCCCTGCATTGGAGGTTTTCCAGACTTCATCACCACAATTCAGAAAAACGTCTCGCTCCAATTCGCTTGCATAAACGGCATGAATAATTTTTTCAGGTTTAGGGTTGTTACCAAAACTCAACCAGTCTTGACCGTTCCGAGAACGCCAAATTGTTCCCTCCGAGGAATTTGCCCAAAACGTCGTTTGCGTAGCAGAGAGAAGCGCAGCAGTACGCCCATTAGGCAAAAGAGCCTGCTCAAAATTATTATTGCTCAAACGATGCCACCCGCCCATATCTGGCAACAACACAAACACGGCGCTATCATTTGCAACAATATTTGTCACACGACGCAGGGAAAGACCTTGATTAAACATCCGCCAATTACAGGTTATTGCATCGGATGTAATCACCCCTTGAGTTGTGGCAACAAATATTCCCTTCTCCGTTGCGCAGAGCGCTTGTACAAGAGCATTTTGAGGTAAATCGCAAGTTCGCTGCCAAGAAATTCCTGCATTTTCCGAACGCCAAAGTGCATTAGTCGAAATGGCAAGAACGCGAGAATTGCTTACAAAAGAAAAGGAGCGGGGAACAAAAGGAATCGCGGAGTTCTGCCATGTTTGCCCACTGTCCGTTGAACGAAAAACAGTAGAATCCCTTGAACCACAGAGAACAAGAGCATTTGTAGAAGCGATACAGGTTAAGGTAGTTGAACCAAGGACAAACTCAGGATTTATCTCAAGCCGCGCAGGTACGGTGCTGTTTGTTACACGAACTACGCCTCTATTATGAAGAATTATTGCCCAATTACCAAGTATTCTAACGTCAGAAACCCGCATTGAAAAGCGTCCGTCGGTGGTTCTGGAACGAATTGCTTGCCGTTGCCATGTCCTGCCACCATTTTGCGATTTGAGTAAGGAAAAATACCCATCAAAACCTCTGTCTGGAAAAAGGGTGTAAAGTTCATTGCTTGCAATACTTACACCACTCATCCAAAAACTATCTTCAGGCATAACAATTTCTTCCCATCGCCCACCAACACCGGTTCTAAACATTCTTCCCCGTTCCCCCACTGCAAACAACGTATCTCCCGAAGCCGCAATATGCGTAATATTCCCGCCTTCCGGTCCCAAAAATCGCCATGAAGGGTTTGAATGTTGCGCAAGAGCAACGGAAGCAATAACGGCGACAAACACCGTCAAAACCGCATAGAAACGTAAACAAGGCTGCATATCGCATCAACAAGGAAGTTCGCAAAACATTAGGCTACACGGCGAACATACAGCGTTTTCAGCACAGATGCAACAAGTTTTCCTAAGGTGGTAATTACTTTTTGCCTTTACTTTTGGTAAAAACTTACTGGTTTTATAGCCCGATAAGCCTTATAGCTTCCAACAGCACATCATCCTGATTGTTCACAAGGCTCTTAATGGTACGCTTGACAGGATGCGTCGGCTGAACACCGATACCATGCAGCCTCGATCCATCCTGCTTCAGAACTTTCATTCCTGTCCAGCGAAAACTGTTTCCACCCGGCAGAGCCATCATATTCACGTTCCCGTCTGCTCCCGCCGTTGCCTCGCCGACGATTACGCCCAATTTGTAATGCTCGACTATGCTCATAATATCTTCTGCTTGCGATATTGCGCCACCGCCTGTCAAAAATACACATTTTCCCTTCCAACGCGGCAATCTTGGCTGAACGCTCCAGCGCCCGCTTGTGTCATAGCCTTGAACGTTTTCGTGATCGGGGTAAATGATTTGCGAAACATTCCAACGCGGTGAAAGCAATGCAGAATCAGCGATGTAGCCGAGTATCTGCACATTCCCGTTTTGCGGATAGCCTCGCATATCCAGCACGATACCCTTCGCTTTAGCAAAAATGCTTGCTTTCGCTTCCACATCGGCAAGCGTTACTTGCGATACATCCAAATACCAAACGGCATCATTGCTGTCAGAGCCGCTTATTTGCTTTATTGCGGGATGTTCATGCAAATTCACCTCACTCGGCGGTTTGCGCTCAACTCGCAGCGAGAGCGTGTCTGATCCACGCGCAAGGGTGATGTATGCGCTGGGAGAAGACGAGAGCAAAAGGCGTTCTGTAGCTTCGGCGCGTTTATGCTGCGGTGAACCGGAAATAAGCGCTTCTTCCTCTTGAAGAATAGCATTCGCGGGCTTTCCATCAATTTCCACTATCACATCTCCCCGCTTCAATTCTTTGTCCGCAGAGGCAAGTATCACAGGCTGTCCATTCACGTTCTCCACCAACGCAGGGATTATGCGCTTTGGAACGGGGCGGTAAAACTCGGCATGACCATCGCGTAAGCCAACCAGCATTTTTCGCATGACTGTTTCAAACTCTTGCATAGAGCGACATTTCAGCGCTGCTTGAAGCGTAGCAGTTAGCGTAGAATCCCAATTTACGGGAACGTCATCGAAATAGGGATAAAAATGCTGCAACACATTCCACGCCATAGCAACATTCGCAAGGCGGATTGCGTCTTTGTTGTAGGGCTTTTCTGCGATGTCAATTTTTTTCAATGAATCCTTCAAAAGCGCTGTGAAGGCTGCCGTGCTGGTAGTTGTTGAGCCAAACAAAGCTTTTCCGTTTGTTGGTAGTGTGAGCGGTAAAGCACATTCTATACCGCTTACAAGATTTTTGCGTAGAAGTTCCCCGTCGAAGGGTTTTGCATCAAAAAGCACTTCTCTCTGAAACTCCTCAACATCTTCCAATCGTAGGCAATACTTCCCCTGATAAGAATTGGTGCTATCGAAGCGTACAAAATGACTTTTAGGCCGAATAAACTGCCAATGTGGAAAAGGCGTATTCCATAACTCAGTTCCGCGTAATATACTGGTAACAACTGGAGCAGTATTGTTCTTGTGTACTTGCTCAAAACCACCATTTTCGAGAGGAACTTCCGTCCAAGGACCAATCTTTTTTTCTGCTTTCCAAAGCCGTGCATTATCAAGCCAAATCGTACCTTTTCCACGAAAACCGAGCCACATCAAGAGTGCAACAGTATTCTCTCTAGTAAAGCCCGAAATTTCATATTCTTTCCATTCTTTCGATATAATTTTTTCAGCGTCCGGTGTTGAAGCAGCCCATTCACCTCCGCCTAAAAAAGATGCTTCAAGACCAATGACTGCGCCATTTTCGGGGTTTTGAATTTCTGTACGAATGGCGGCGGAAAACCGTAAATGATAAAATTTACCTTGAACTGCTTGTATTGTCGGACTTGTCGAGGAAGTGATGTAATGAAAAATGCTTCCATACTTGGTCTCAGAACTTTGTGGGCTATTGAGACTCACACTCCGGTACGGTGAATTCACTCCATACAAATCGCGCACCCCCAGCCCCAAACCTTTGTGCTGCCATGCAACGTGTTTCCATGATGCTATCTCCGGTAGGAGCGTTCTTGCAAGTGGCTTTGCGCCTTGCTTGTAAATCTGTAATGTTGGAGCAATCGGCAAAAATAGTTCTTGTAATCTCACCAGTAATTCCGAGCTGTTGCGGGCATTTTTTACTTTTTCCACGCCGTACATAGCGAATTTATCCCAAGGAAGCCGCATTGCCTCATCGCTGGGGTGAAAATAGCGCACGTAGCCGTAGAGTTTGGTAAATGCGCGGAGATTCAGGATTTCCTGCGGTTCTGCGGTATTTGGCTGCTCACTTTTTAGGTCGTTTAAGGACAGGAGACGAGAGCTTTGTGGCTTCTGAGCAAAAAGTGCTTTTTCGTTTGAGGTAAAAATAATCTTTTGCAGCAAAAACATCGGCACAAGCCATAACAGCAATACACGAAAATGCCTCATACTTTATCTAGGGAGGTTCACAATCATTAGCTTACACGGCGAACATACAGCGTTTTCAGCACAGATGCAACAAGTTTTCCTTGTTCGTCAAAAACTTCGACGGTGAATTTTGGTTCAGTTTTCGTGTTCGCATCCGCTTCTGCCTTGATTTCCTGCAAACGCTCTTCCGTCAAACGAAACTCGCACCAGACGCGCCCTTTGCCCGGCGAGCGGAACTGCACTTCTGCGGCTTTGTCCCAGACAACATAGTTTTTGCCGAGGTTATTCAGTAGCATAAACACATAAAACGGGTCAGTCATGGCATAGAGCGAACCGCCGAAATGCGTCCGAAAATAATTTCCGTTGTACCACCGAAGCGGCATCTCTACTCGCACAAAACGAAAATCCTCGCTAATCGTTTTTACGGTGATTCCTGCTCCAAACATCGGTCCGTAAATGTTCAGCATAAACTTCAGCATTTTGGGACCGATCTTGAATTTGCTGAAACCGCCTTGTTTTACCTTGTGCTTGGCTAGTACCGATTGTTCTGACTTGGTATTCATAAAAAAAATTAGATTGTTGGAATACTTGATTGCTCTGTAAACTGCTTAGAAACGTGCTTTTCAATCCAACCCAGTGGAATTTGCCATAAAGAATCTCGAAATGCTTTTCGGAAAAAACCAAAATGACCTATCGCTTTACTGCCAACGTCGGCGGGAAAAATATGCAGGCGCTCAACGGATGCTCCCTCGAACAGTTCGTTTGCAAGCCTGTCCGTAGCTCGTTTGCTTGCCAGCAAGTCATCATCAATAGAAATAAACAGCATCTTCTTTTTCAATCGGCGGTACACCGAACTACTGTACGGGACAAGTCCCTCCACTCCTTGAGGGCGCAGCACAACACGTTGCCAATCCCTTACAACGCCTTTAGGCAAAGGCTCTCCCAATCCATGAAGATGCGAAGGAAAGTAGCCGAATACCTTTGTAAGCAAAGGAATCGAAACCCTGAAAGCAAGCCAAACCAACACGCCCTTCCACAATGCGTAATTTCGCCAATACCCTTGCTGTGAGCCAATCATAATAATTCCGGCAGCTTGATTCGTTGCTTCACTCATACCCAAACAATGTCCGCCCGAACTATGCCCCACGATAACAAGCGGCATTTCGGGATGTTTGATTGTTGCATATTCAATCAACGCGGGAAAATCTTCCCTTGCCCACGTTAAGTAATCAGTGCGAGATGCCCGTAAATCCTGCTCTTTCGACAATCCGATTCCGGAAAAATCTAACGTATAAACCCAATACCCCTGTTCTGCACAATAAGCAGCAAAAGGGTAATAAAATGACTGCCTGACAGCAGTAGCGGAAGAAATAAGTATCACTTTACCATTGGGATTTTGCGGGATAAATTCTGTTCCCATAATGGTACGACCATGCGACGGTTTCAAAGGAAAAGTTTGCATAATGATACTGAACGTTCGATTAGTAAAATTCGATTAGTACAATTCGATTAGTACAATTCGTTAGACAGAAGTTGAACAATAACAGCACGTTAGAATTGCTTACTCTCACTTATCTGCAAGCGCGTTGTTGCTTGCTTTTCAAACCATTCGTGCGGAAGTTGCCACAGTGTTGATTGAAATTGCCTCCGAAAAAAATTGAGATGTCCGATTGCTTTTACCTGCACTTCCACTGGAGTGATGTGCAAACGCTCCACAGCAGTTTCCGAATAACAACGGAATGCAAGATTGTCCACTGTTTGTTTGGGCGCATATGTGTCGTCGTCCAGGCTGATACATAACAGTGGGGTTTGTAGGTTACGCCGCCACTCGTTTGGACTTGCTGCAAGGCTTTCTACGCCATTTGGACTTAATATTACTTTCGACCAATCACGGAGAACATAGCGCGGCAAATCTTCTCCTAAACCATGCGTTTTTGCGGGAAAGTATCCAAAAAGTTTGGTCAAAAACGGCATCGAAACGGCAAAAATAAACCATACTCCCCAACGGTTACTTGCATGAAAATTTCGCCAATACCCGTGCTGCGAAGCCACAGTAACAATGCCATCAAACGTCGAGGCAACATCGGTTAAACCAAGAATATTTCCACCTAAGCTATGCCCAACGAGATACCGCTTATTGTCGGGATGCGCTTCTTTTATGGTTCGCACCATCGCAGGAAAATCATCTTTACCCCATGTTGAATAGGAAACCATTGAACCCCGCAATGAACCTTCTTTTGAAAGCCCTATACCCGAATAATCGTAGGTAAAAACATGATACCCCAGTGTTGCAAAATATTCTGCAAAAGCATAATAAAACGTTTGTTTCATTCCCGTTGCGGGGCTGATAAGAAGTGTCCTTCCGCAGGGTTTTTCCGGCAAAAACTGTGTCGCCGTAATGCTACTCCCGTCCTCTTTTTGTACGTTGAAGGTTTGCATTGAATCTTCTGTGTTTAATGAACGTTTAGTAAGTTAATACTCAATTTTTCGCGAAAAATTACTCTTGAGAATAATTTTTATTGCCCATTCACTATCTTGTTCAAATCCAGATTTAATCCCGTTTTCGCCAAGAGTTCATCACTGAGCAAAAACCCGTAATGGCTGCGGAACTGACGCATCATCAAATCGTAGGGCAAATCGTGAAATGAGCCGTATTCATGCGTATAGTGCATAAATACGTTGCCGGATTTATCAAATTGTTGAAATACAGAATCTTCCTGCCCGTCAAATTCCAACGTTGCAACATTTAATTTGTGGCACAACGCAGCATTAAAGGCAGGTGTAGCCTTCACCCAACGCCCCTCCAAATAGAGTTCGGTGCAGCCATGAAATACCAACTCGTTGGTTTTGAGGAACTGTTCTAAACGTTCAGTGGCAATGTGATTTTTCACATTAAAAAACGCCAACCGTGAAGGAATCCCGACAACACGCGCCGTTGCTGCCAAAAGCACCGCTTTACTGACGCAATGCCCATAATCACGCCGCAGCACATCACTTGCTTTTAAGCCTTGTGGACGAAAATCCAACCGATACGGGTCATACTTAAACCCGTCCCGAATTGCAAGATAAAGCCCAATGGCTTTTTCGCGCTCCGATTGCAATCCGGCGGTGTGTTTGTTTGCGTATTCAACGACCTCAGCGTTGTCCGAATCAACGAAATATGTGGCATTGAGGTAGAGTTGTTTGTCAGGTAGCATACGGAAAAATGAATGAAGGCTGAAGAAATAACGTCACTAGAAAACTATTCATTGTGTGGAAACATGATTTATCCAAAAGTTCAGGCAATCATCAACCGCAATTTTGCACGTTCCAACATTTCGTCCATATATCGGCGTTCACCAAAAATGCGCAAAAACATCACTGCCCCCTCAAACTCCTGAACGGTCTGCTCTGCAATGCGCCGTGCCTTGTCCTCTTGATAAACCGACGAATAAATCTGCGTCATAGCATCTATCCAATCAGCAAAAAACTCCCGTAAATAGGGGGCAAATTCAGGCAACGACGATAAGGTTTCAAGCGCTGTGTTCGCCATTAAGCAGCCACCGTCGGACTTGGAAAACATTTTTTGAGCTTTAGTGAGGAACTTGTCGAGTTTTTCTTCCGGGGTGTATTTGTCTGAGTAGGCAAGTGCAAAGAGTGTCGTTTTAAAGTGCAGATGTACGCCGTGCAGCACAGCTTTCATCAACTCTTCCTTACTTTCAAAGTGATGATAAAATACTCCTTTTGTCAAACCACAGGCATCCGCCAAATCATTCATCGAAGTATTGTTATACCCGCGCTTACGAAAGACCTGCGCAGAAGTAAAAATCATCTCTTCACGGCTAATTTTTTGTAATGGCATAGCGCATTTTCTGTTAATGAGTTGCTTGTTTTCTCAAATATACTGAACGGTTGGTAAGTATGCAAGAAAAATACTATAAAATAGGATAGTATTGGAGTTTACTCCGAAACACTTGGCAGAATAACTGTAAATGTAGCACCATTACCTGCCGCACTCTCCAATGTTACTGTTCCCCCAAGCATCTCTGCCAATTTCTTCACAATCGAAAGCCCCAAACCTGTTGATTCTTCACCGCCTGTCGGCTTGGCAGAAAGTCGTGCAAATTTACCAAACACTTTCGTTTTATCGTCTTCGTTGAAGCCGGGACCTTCATCTTGAATAACGATACAAAGAGCCTTTTGCAGTTCATTCCCTCCACAATCTACTGTCAAGGAAACATAAACAGACTTGCCTTTCGGCGAGTATTTCAGAGCGTTATCTAGGATATTTTCAATAATTTCGACAACGATTGACTCGTCAGTACGAACAACGAGCGATTCTTGAGAAGGCGTGAACACAACTGTTATCTCTTTAGATCGCGCATGAGAGCTATGGTCGTCTATGATACCCCGTATGCTTTCGACAATATTTACCGATTGAATATGTAATGCTTTTGCACCCTGCTCCAATGAATTGATATTGAGGAGTTTGGTAATAATGTTCAACATTCTTTCGGATGTATGCAAAATCCGCTCACCAAAGATAGTTACACGCTCACGAGGCAACTCCATGGCAGCAAGGGACGAGGAAGCCATCATAATCGTTGTAAGGGGGTTTTTTAGGTCGTGAGCAACAATACCCAATACTTCATCCTTTTCGTAATTTAAGGCGGCAAGGCGCTCATTTGCCGAAGAAAGTTGTTTATTTGCCTCGGTTAATAATTCATTTTGGGCATCCAATTCACTATTGCTGGCTTCCAGTGCGGTATTTGCTTCTTGAATATGCTTCGATTGCACCTCAAGTTGTTGTTGTTGAACAGTGATGAGATGATTGACTTCACGCAACGAAGCCTCTGAACGGGCAATATAGCGATACCGGTGGATTGCCAAAAAAAGCAAGACTGCTCCAAAACCAATACAAACAAGCAGATAATTTCTTACGGATGTCAAACGGGACTGCTCTTTTTCGGAAAGGGCGAGTTCTTTGGCATTTTTTTCTGCAACCCTCATCATATCAAGTGTTTTCATTCGTTCTGCGATATTCATTGAACGGAGAGAATCTCGCATCGAAGCGGTGCGGCGGTTATACACGAGTGCTTTGTCATACTTTCCTGTGGCTTCATACAACAGAGAAAGCCTTTCATTCATCAGGGCAAGATCCACAGAAGCAGGTAAACTTTCAGCTATCTTCAAACCTCGCTCTGCATGGCGAAAGGCTTCTTGAAAGCGCTTTTGGGAAGAATAAATAGCGGACAGTTTTTCCAATGAGCGAATGATATACTGCCCAATATTATCATCCTCAAAGCGCTCTAATGCTTGCTTTTGATAAGAGATTGCAGAATCGTACTGCCCCATTGCATGAAATATCGTTCCCAAATGATAATATGCAAGATTCGCATAAAATCGGTCTTTGAGTTGTAAGCCCAAATGAAGCGCTTCACGTTCAATACGTAGGGCTTCTGCATACTCAGAGCGCTTGAGTGCAATGTCGCCGATATTTCCCAAGACCAAAGCAATACCATCAGGAAATTTTTTTTCGCGGAACATGGCTAAAGACCGTGAAAAATAATCTTTAGCAATTTCCAACTTCCCTTCCTCTTTGTACAAATATCCGATATTATTCAGCAGAAACGCAACTTGGATATTGTCTTGAAGCAATGTGTACAGCTCAATTGCCTCTAAATGTGCATCTAAACCCGCATTATAATGCCCTTCGTACAGTGCAACAATTCCAATAATCATTTTCGCCCTAGCCTGACCTCGAACATAATGTACAGCTTTTGCTCTATTCAACGCATCGTTCGCATATGCTAGGGCAGTATCATGGGCAGAATTTCGTACCCAATATGCAACGTCATTTATACGATTGATAATGACAGAATCAGGTGCTTTTTCAAAGATTGCCGAAGCGATAAGGTGTTTGAGGGAATCCACATGTGGAGTTTGGCTATAAAGATGTGCTGCATAGAAACAATGCAGGAAAATAACAAGTACCCCGTAGATTAAAACCGTTTTCATTGGTGGTATCAAGTAATAATAAATCACACAGAGCCTTGAATTTACGACTTTCACGTTTTTTTTCCCAATAAAAAATAGGTTTTCATCCGTCCTTTGCCCTTCACATCAATTTCCCCACGCTCTTCAAAAAGAAATCGCTGTGAAATCCTCGAAATAGGTTGGTCATTGGTTGCTTGGTCATTGGTTGCTTGGTCACTGGTTACTTGGTTGTTAGTTACTTGGTTGTTAGTTACTTGGTTGTTAGTTACTTGGTTGTTAGTTACTTGGTTGTTGGTTACTTGGTTGTTGGTTACTTGGTTGTTGGTTACTTGGTTGTTGGTTACTTGGTTGTTGGTTGCTTGGTTGTTAGTTACTTGGTTGTTGGTTACTTGGTTGTTGGTTACTTGGTTGTTGGTTACTTGGTTGTTGGTTACTTGG
>JALONG010000032.1 GCA_025455065.1 Candidatus Kapaibacterium sp.
AGTGGCACAGACATTCTTGTCTGTGCGAGTATTTATGCTGCTTACAGAGAAAAGCATTGAAAAAATAATGCACAATCCTCAGCGTAAATTGGTATTACAATCTATGCGACAGTTTATCTTCATATTCGTCATACTTGCTTGCGTTGAAGTGGATCGTGGATTTGCACAACAGCAAGACACCGCCTGTACACGCACCACCAACGCCCTCAACCAAGCAACAACACTGCTTTCAAGGCTTACGTCTTCGCAAAAACGTGATTCGCTCACAATAGACTCACTCGTGCAAATCACCCGCAAAGCGCATGATGAAGCGCTTTCCTGCCAATCCCACCTTACCGCAATGATGCTTCTCGCCACAAGCGAATCCGCCCGAAAACTCCCGAAAGCTGATAATATCTTGATGTTCCGCATGGCTGTCCGCGACACACGGCTTTTTCTTGACGAAGCAAAGCGGTACTGGATGGAACGTCGCTAAAGTGCATTATTTTACGCTCTTATCATCTCGTTAAAAAATGTTAAACACCCGCATCATTGCTTGAAGTGTGCTAACTTCGTTGTAGATTTGTACGTGTCAAAAGAGGAACACCTCTGCATTTTCCATTGATGACTGTATTTGCCAATTTTTCTTTCAACTGTTATGAATAAGCGCACAATTTGGACTATAATCGCCCTCATGCTCATCGGTCTTTTGGGCATTGTTGCAGTGCAGGTGTATTGGCTGGCGAAGGCTTCAGTACTGGAGCAGAGCCTTTTTAAGCAGCGTGTTCACCGTGCGCTCAATAACGTGGCGCGGCAACTTGAAATTGCCGAAACCAAAGTGCTTATCATGCAGAGTCTTCAGGATGTTCGTAAAACGGCGGAAGCTGCAAAACAGCGTCGCAGCAACGTTTTGGCGGAATCTCGCCTTGCGTCGGCAAAAACGGGCGGTGCATCCTCGACACAACCAACACCAAAAACGCAAAACATTGCGAAAATCTCATCGGCAAGTGCTGATTCTTCCTCCGTTACGTCCCATTTGCAAACAACGCCATCGCCCAAATCCACACAAGGAGCAACAACCGAAAAGAACACAGCCAACAACACAGTTTTCAGTATGAATGGTACAGGAAACAGTTTTGAAATGCGTGTTGGCGATGCAAATTTTTCGTTTCATTCAGCAAAAGAGCAACAGCGAAACACCAACCACGCAGCAAAACTCGCTTACCAAGAACGTCTGCGACAAGAGCGCTTGCAAAAGGAACGTCGGCAACAAGAACGTGCGGAAAACCGTGGGGAAAACCGTGCGGAGAACCGCCCCGAAAACCGTCATGAAAACCATACGGAAAGTCACTCAGAAACCCGTTCCGAATCATTCGCCGTAGAGCCTGTGCCACAGCCGCAAACGCTCGTTATTACTGTGCCGGGACCTTACGGGCAACCCCTTCGTTTCGCTATTCCCAACAATAAAGCATATTCTGTGAAACGGGATTCCGTTGTGCAGCGCTTTCGTCGTTCATTTGCGCCGGGTGCGGGTGTTGCTGGTTCAGGCAGCGGCACAAAGACGCTGGAAGAAAAAATGTCTGCCACCGAACAGCGCCGCCGTGAACGTGCTATGGAGAACGCTACGGTAAGTGGTGCTTCCGATGCAGATGTCGTTATCCAACTTGGCGGCGATGCGCAAAAAGACGGTCAGCGCATTGTGCGTGTGCCGCGTGAGTTTTGGACGGGGCAAATGCAACGTGAATTTGCAAAATCTCAGCAGATGCTTGAGCGTTTACGCCGCTTGCAGGGCGATTCGCGTGATGTGGATTCACTAATGAATCTTGCTTTCAAGCAATTCCAATCCATGGGCAATTTTGGGTTTGAAATGAGCATCACTCCGCCTCCGCTTGGCACTCTAGCTCCTCCAATGCCTCCTCAGCCCATGCAAGACGCAACGGCGAACAATCGTGCAACAAGTCAGGATGCGCCCTTGACAGCGAAAGCACGAAACAAACAGGCAAATAACAATCGTACATCAGAGCAAACGCCGAAAAAAAACACGACAACAGACATCGCTGCTAAGCCGCATACAACCTTGCGTTCTCAGTCGCCCGACACGATTAACACCATTTTGGACAAAGTAGATTTGATTGAAAATATTTTGGAAAATATGGTTACGAAAAAGCGTGGCACATTAGACCGTGTGCCGCTTACGGACTTGGACAAGATGTTGGCGGCGGAGTTGCGAGAAAACGGTATTACTTCGCGTTATGAGTATGGCATTCTTCAAGCAAACAAGCACCTTGTCGGCAACCTTGTCGGCAATACTGAAACCGATAAACAATCCGATTTGATATTGTTTGTCGGCACATCGAAAGAGCGTTTGACAAAGCCGCAGACCTACCAAGCCTCCGAGAAATTGAAAATATCAGAATTTCAAGTACAACTGTTCCCGAATGATATTTTGGGCAGCGACGATAAAGAATACCTCGCCGTGCGCTTTCCCGAATATGCGCCCGGTCTCACATTAGCGGGAATAGCACCGGTACTGGGTTCGTCGGTACTTTTTCTACTGTTGATTATGGGATGCTTTGGTTTTACCTTTGTTGCACTTATGCGTCAGAAAAAATTGTCCGATATGAAGACTGATTTTATCAACAACATGACGCACGAACTCAAAACGCCGATTGCGACAATATCCATTGCCAGCGAAGCGCTCAAAGACAACCACGTCCGCAGCGAAGGCACACGAGTTGAGCGTTTTGTGAACATCATCCACGACGAAAACAAACGCCTTGCCGGACACGTCGAAAAAGTTCTCCAAGCTGCACAAATGGACAGGGGCGAACTGAATCTGAAACTTGTTTCGGTCAATACGCACGACCTTCTGACTGCTGTTGCGGATTCTTTGGCATTACAAGTCGAACAAAAACAAGGACAAATTGAACTGCGTCTGGAAGCGCATACGCCCTTGCTTCAGGCGGATGAGGCACACTTCCGCAATGTGATGATGAACCTGCTTGACAATGCGAACAAATACACCCCCGAAATGCCGCATATCGTCATTGCAACCCGCAACACCGCACAGGGACTTGCCATTACGATACAAGACAATGGAATCGGTATGTCGCGTGATGCGCAAAAGCAAATTTTTGAGAAGTTTTATCGCGTTCCAACAGGCAACAGGCACGATGTGAAAGGCTTCGGGCTTGGTTTGAATTACGTCAAAACGATTATCGAAGCGCACGGTGGGAAAATTTCCGTGAAAAGTGAACCGGGAAAAGGCAGTACATTTGAAGTGGTGATGCCGCTTCAGCAGCATGGTTTTTTGGCGTGAAATTCTCTGCAACCAAATACTGCATTTTTCGTAATGCCAAAAGGTGAGCAAAACAGCAACGCTCATTTTCCCCCAAACGGTAGATTTTATCAAGACTTGAAGCATCATGGAACAACACTCAATTTTACTTGTCGAAGACGACACGAACCTCGGCGGCGTATTGCAGGAGTATTTGTCTATCAAAGGCTATGCAGTGGAACTTTGCCGCGACGGTGAGGCGGGGTGGACGGCATTCCAAAAAGGCAAATTTGATTTGTGCATTGTGGATGTGATGATGCCGAAGCAAGACGGATTCTCGCTTGCGCGTTCTATCCGTGCCAACGACGAACACGTACCGATTGTGTTTGTCACGGCGAAATCTATGCAGTCCGACAAAATTGAAGGCTTCCAAATTGGGGCGGATGATTACATTACCAAACCTTTCAGCATCGAAGAACTCCTGCTCCGTGTGCAAGCAATCATGCGACGTTCAAAGCAACCCGCCGAAACAGCGCAGCAAGAACTCCCCGATAATTTCCCCATCGGCACATACACCTTCAGCTATCAAAACCAGATTTTACGCCATTCCGAAGCCACAACCCAACTCACAGGCAAAGAAGCTGATTTATTGCGTTTGCTCTGCCTTCACGCAAACCATGTTATGAAGCGCGAAACAGCGCTCAAAGCTATTTGGGGCGATGATTCCTATTTCAACGGGCGCAGTATGGACGTATTTATTACGAAACTCCGCAAATATCTCAAACTTGACCCGACAGTTGAGATTATGAATGTGCATGGACTGGGATACAAGCTCATTGTGCGGTAAACTCATTATGCAGTAAAATTTTCTCCTCAATCTACCCAAAAACCTTTTCTGTTGCCCTGACGAGCGAGGCAAAGACTCCCAAGCCGTCCGTATTCCCCAAGACCGCATCGGAAGCGCGTTCCGGGTGTGGCATCATTCCAAAGACATTGCCACCTTTGTTCATAATTCCGGCGATATTGTTGATAGAGCCGTTGGGATTGGCTTCTTGCGTGATATTTCCCTCAGCGTTGGCATAACGAAGCACAATCCTTCCTTCGTCTTCCAGCGCTTTAATCGTGTCGCTGTCCGCAAAATAATTCCCCTCACCATGCGCAATCGGCACGCGCAGGACGCTTTTGGTGATGCTGTTCGTGAAGGCAGTATCGGTGCGCTCTACACGTACATACACGTCGCGGCAGATAAACGAAAGGTTCGTGTTTCGGAGCAGCGCACCTTCCACCAACCCCGCTTCGGCAAGGATTTGAAAGCCGTTACAAATTCCCACGACAAAACCGCCGCGCCCTGCAAAGCGCACCACTTCTT
The DNA here is from genome assembly GCA_025455065.1 of Candidatus Kapaibacterium sp. Classification (GTDB taxonomy): domain Bacteria; phylum Bacteroidota; class Ignavibacteria; order Kapaibacteriales; family UBA4661; genus PH2015. The sequence goes on from JALONG010000032.1 coordinate 4,626, forward strand.
GCATGACGGGCGAAAACCGTGCAATCGCACCACACCGCAAATAATCCCCATATGAAAAACCGCCCGGAAGGATGATACAATCAAGGTCAGCGGGGATAGAAGTGTCTTTGTGCCAAAGCGGTACGGAACTCGTACCCTCAAGCAATGATGCGGCATAAAGAGCATCGCGGTCGCAATTTGAGCCGGGGAAAATAACAACGCCTGTTTTCATCGAAGAACATGAAAAGTAATTGAGAAGAGTAATAATCGAAGTTTCAAGCGCAATATAGCACGGGCGCAGATTTTAGCAGAGGAGAATTTTGGTATTTCGCAGAATCATCAGGCGTGGGAGCGTCGTTTGGAAGTGCTATTACGTTGCGTTTTGCGCAAAGAGTGTTTCATCATCGGCAAGCGTGGTAACAATAGGCAAAACAACGATAAAGGTAGCACCGACACTGCCTGTTTCAGGTGAACTTTCGCAGCGCACTGTTCCGCCTAATGCTTCGGCGAAACGCTTCACAATAGACAGCCCCAACCCTGTGGAATGTTCTCCGGCAGTGGGTTTTGCGGAAAGTCGGGAAAATTTTTTGAATAAATGCGCTTGGTCGCTTGCCGTTAAGCCCGGACCTTCGTCGCGGACGCTGATTTTTGCATAACGCGTATCATGCTGCATTATTTCCTCAACCCTAAACCAGACCGATTTGTTCTGCGGCGAGTATTTGACAGCATTGGAAACGATATTATCCAAAATTTGCCGTAGCAATCGCCCGTCGGTCAAGGTATTGAGCGGCTCAGATGGAAGGTCCAAATGCAGGGTGATTGCTTTATCTTCGGCACGCTTGAGATAATCGTCATGGACAAGTTTTGCCAGCATTTTGAGGTCAATATCGGTCTGTGCAACACGCATATTACCGGTTTCAAGGGCGTTCAAATCAAGTAATTCGCTGATGATAGTGTTCATGCGGTCTGCGGTCTCTTCAATGCGCCCCATATACCGACCGAGTTCCGACGGAGGGCATTCTCCCGTGCGTTCAATGCTGCGACGGATGATAGATGCTGCAAGCATAATAGATGCAAGCGGGTTGCGCAAATCGTGGGCAACAATTCCGAGCATCTCATTCTTTTCCGCATCAACCTTGCCCAATTCGACGTTCTTTTCCTGCAACTGTGTGTTTGCCTCTTCGATTGTCCGTGCTTGCTCTTGCAGCAAATCGTTCTGACGACGAATTTCTCCGTAGGTTTTTGCCAATTCGTTATTCACATCCTGCAAGCGTGTATTCTGGTCGTTCATCAAATGCGACATCGCAGCCGCATGGCGGGCTTGCTGCTCCAAAAGTTCGTTCTGACGCTTGATTTCGGTGTATGCTTCCTGAAGTTCGGCGTGTGTTTGTTGTAAAGCGGAATTTTGGTCGGTCAGGCTGGAAATCTGGGCAGATTTTTCTATTGTCAAACGCTCTACGCGCTCACTTTGACGCTGGATATGCTTGTAGGCATCAGCCAGAACACTGTTTGCATCTGCCAACATCGCATTTTTTTCCTGTAATTCTCCGTTGATATTCGCCAGTTCCGCAGTTTTTCCTTCAAGCAGAGTGTTTTGCTCGTTGATAAAATGTATCGCTTCTAAGGAGATTTCTTGCGCCCTTTGGAGCGCTACGTTTTTCTCCTGCATTTCCGTATTGACCAACAGCAATTCGCGGTTCAAATCTGCCAACAGCACACGCTGACGGCTCTTTTCGGAGGATTCTAATGCTACAATAACAAACGTCCCCAGTGTTCGCAAAAACACCTGCTCTTCCAGCGTCCACATTCGTTGCGACCCCGTATGCTCTGCACAAATAACGCCCACCAACGTCGTTCCCATGCGAAGCGGAATATCCAGCATAGCACTGATGCCGTTTGGACGCAGATAATTCTCAATAAAATCCCGTGTGTAGGTGTTCTCTGCCGCATCTTCGGCAGCGATGACATCCATTGTCTGCAAACCGTGAAAATACGTGGGATAATCCTCCATCACAAGCCGCCCGTCGGTTGTGTGGATATTGGTAAACGAATCGTATAAATCATGCAGTTCCAGCGCAATAGAATCACGTTCCCCAAGAAAACCCCGTTTGCGCAAAAGCCAAATGCTGACGCGCCGCACATCAAGTTGCAAAGCGCCACACTGTGTAATTGCCGCGAATGCTGAAGCAATATCGCCATTGTGGAGTTCGTCGCGTTTGGAAAGTTCGACAAGCACGTCTTTATGCCGCGTCAGTTCTTCAATCCGCAAAAACTCGCGCTGCATAAATTCGCGTAAATCAACATTGTTTTGGCGTAATGATGAATTTGCCCGCTCCAGATATTGTGCCTGAACACCCATAATACGCTGCTGGCGCTCTATCTCGTCTTTTTGCTGAGAAATGCGCTCTTGGGAGGAAGCAATGTCAGCAAGCATGGCATTGTATGACTGTGCAAGCGAACCGATTTCGTCTTGGCGCGTGTATTCAACCGTTGCCTGAAAATCACCTTTGGCAGCACGATTCATCGCTGTACGCACCGCTTGAAGCGGTTGCAAAATAGTCATCCGCATTAAGACAACAATACTCAGTAGTGCAGCAAGGGTAATCAGCACTGCTCCGCCCAAAATGACCGTTACCGTGCGAATATGTTGAATGTTGCTTTGTTGCTGTTGCTGTGCGCTTTGGATACTGAGTTCAAGAAGTTGTCTAAGAATGCTACGGCTGGAATCATAGTATTGTCGGCTTGTCACCTTGATAGTTTGAAAGGCTTCGGTGTTCTTATTAGCACGAGAAAGTGCCATAATCTCTTCATGCGCTTGCAAATACTGTTCTTCTTGGTGTTTGAATTGGTCATATAAACGTTTTTCTTCCGTCGAAATAGGCAAGATTTTATACGTCTCTTCATAACGAATAAATTGCGCTCGTGCTGACGCTAAACGTGCCTCAATAGCACTTATTTCCTCAAGTTTAGTGCTGAGAATATGCTTGTATTCTTCAAGACGAAAATCTGCCAAGGATGAGCGCATACCGTTCAGGCACTCTGTATCGGGCAGATGGTCTGTTTGCATTGCTTCGGCAGAGGAGAGGACACTTTGCAGTTGCATACCTGCCACAAACATTCCAACGGCAAGTACCACAGCAGAAATGCCGAGAAGCAACGCAACTCTCACTGCTATGGAAAGATTATGAAAAAAGCGCATAGATGCTCGGTTCGTTATGCAAAATGTGCATAGAAAAAAAGCGAATTTACATCTCTGAAGTTTCGCAGGGAAAATGCAGAATATTTGCTAATAATGCTACAAAAAAATGTACGAATAGTGGAGTTCATTCGTGCATTCATGTATTATCGTTTTCGTTATTTTCCCGTTGGCTGCCGCCAAGTTTTGCCGTATTTTCGGATGCAATTCTCTCATGCACATTATTATTTTTACAGCTTTGCCTCAATCCATGAAAATCCGTCGTGATAACGCTCTTGCTGTTGTTGTGGATGCCCAAGAGCGGCTTTTTCCGCATATCCACGAACACACAGAACTCGCTGGCAATATCGAAAAATTTATTATCGGAATGCAAATTCTCAATTTGCCCATTATCGTTACCGAACAGTACGTCAAAGGGCTTGGACAAACGCTTCCTGTACTGCAAAAAGCGCTTTCCGATTATTACTCCCCAATGGAGAAAATGACCTTTAGTTGCTGCGGCGAACAAGAGTTTATTGATTCATTGGAAAATTTAGGGCGGCGACAAATCCTGCTTGTGGGCATTGAGGCACACATTTGCGTCTTGCAGACCGCATTAGACCTACGCGAGAAGAACTATCGTCCAATCATCATCGAAGATTGCGTCTCTTCGCGCAAGCCCAATGATAAGCGCTTGGCGATTGAGCGGATGCGGCGTTCAGGCTGCATTATTACCACGCTCGAATCCGTTCTTTTTGAACTGTGTGGAACCGCCGCCACACCAGCATTTAAGCCTATTTCTCAGCTTATTAAATAACGCCGCGCTTCAGAGCATCACAAAAGTACAACCATGAGCAACGCCCCACAAAACCACGTCATTGACGCACCAACGGCAACGCGCAAAGGCGAAGAACTCAACGCATCACGCCTGAACGAGTATTTACGCGACAGCATTGCCGGAATGAGTGGAGAACTCGACGTACAGCAGTTCCCAAGCGGATTCTCGAATTTGACGTATATGCTGGGCGCGACAGTAAACGGTATGCGCAAAGAGTATGTGCTGCGCCGTCCGCCCTTTGGTGCAAACATCAAATCTGCGCACGACATGGAGCGCGAATACAAGGTTTTACACGCTTTGCGGAAGCCCTACCCGAAAGTACCGGAGCCGATTGTCTATTGTGATGACGCTGATGTGCTGGGAGCGCCATTTTACGTCATGGAGCGTGTGCAAGGCGTGATTTTGCGCAGTAAAAAGCCCGAAGGATTAGACCTTTCTGCACCAGTGATGAAGCGCCTTTCAACGATGTTGGCGGATAATTTGGCAGAACTGCACAGCGTGGACATTTCGCTGCCGGAAATCCAAGCACTCGGAAAGCCCGACGGATACGTGCGCCGTCAGGTGGAAGGTTGGATAAAGCGCTACGAAAACGCCAAAACCGACGATATTCCGGGAATGGACAGCGCCGCAGCGTGGCTTTTGGCGAACATCCCCGATGAAACCGCTCCCCAAAACGCACCAACGCTCATTCACAACGATTACAAGTATGATAACGTCGTCTTTGCTCCTGATTTAAGCGCTATCAATGCTGTGCTGGATTGGGAAATGGCGACTATTGGCGACCCGCTTATGGATTTGGGAACAACGCTCGGATATTGGGCGGAAGACGCAGACCCGATACCGCTCAAGATGTTCGGCTTAACGCCGCTTGAAGGCAATTTGAACCGTGAAGAATTGGTTGCACGGTACGCAGAAATAACAGGGCGCGATGTGTCGAACATCGTGTTTTACTACGTCTTTGGCTTGGTAAAAATTGTTGGTATTGCACAACAAATTTACGCCCGTTTCAAAAAAGGCTTCACCCAAGACCAGCGTTTCGGCGGGTTAATTTTTGTGATTCAAGCAGGTGCAGAGATGGCACACAAAGCGCTACAAAGCGGCAAACTCCGAAATTTTTGACACTTTATTTTTTTACTTTTCCCGAAAGGACTACATTATTATGAAAATCGAACAAATGGTCTGGACACAGGAGCAGGGCTGGCAAATGCGCACAGGCTCTGATGCTGTGTTTCACCCGCAATTAGTCTTGTTTTTTTGTGCTTCACGCTTAGAACGCCTAGATATGCGGTATGCAGAACTTCGTTCCCGCTACACGGGAGCGGATATTATCGGCTGCACCACAGCAGGCGAGATTGCAGGCGAAGAGGTTTTGGATAATTCTGTGGTCGCAACGGCAATAGAATTTGAAGAAACCAACATCCACGTTGAATATACCGACGTACAATCAATGAAAGACTCGTATAATGCCGGAGAGCGCTTGGGTAATTCTCTGGAGAAAAAAGGCTTGCGTTTGGCGATGGTTATTTCCGATGGACATACAATTAATGGTACGGAACTGGTACAAGGTATTACGGCAGTACTTGGGTCAGGAATCCCCGTAACAGGGGGTTTAGCGGGTGATGCTGCGCATTTTGAGAGAACAGCCGTTAGCGTCAATGCTGCGCCGATTGCTGGTAGAGTAGCGGTTATCGGTTTTTACGGCGAGCATTTGAAAATTGGTCATGGTTCGGTCGGCGGGTGGAATTCGTTTGGTCAAGACCGCCGTATCACAAAATCGGAAGCAAATGTTTTATATGAAATTGACGGAATTCCGGCATTGCAATTATACAAAGCCTTGCTGGGTGAAAAAGCCAAAGATTTACCCGGCTCATCCTTGCTGTTCCCACTCAGTATTCGCCCCGAAGACAGTTCCCGCGAAGCAATTACGCGCACTGTGCTTTCGATTAACGAAGACGATAACAGCATGGTTTTTGCGGGAAATATGCCAACAGGCTATATCTGCAAACTCATGGTCGCAAATTTTGACCACCTTGTGGATGGCGCTTCCAAAGCTGCTAACGAGGCATTGCAAATTTCTGAATTGCAGACGCAAAGCAAACGTTCATTAGGTGTGCTGGTAAGCTGCGTAGGGCGAAAACTCGTTTTGGGGCGACGCACAGCAGACGAAGTTCAAGCTGTACGTAATATTCTCGGCATAAACACTGCGCTGACAGGCTTTTACTCTTACGGTGAAATCTGTCCACACGGTCAGTTGCTCAACTGCGAATTACACAACCAAACCATGACCGTTACGACGATTACGGAGGAAGATTAAGCAACGATATTCTCACCTGTTCTGCCGTCTGCTTGAGGGAATAGATAGCGAGGCGGCAGAACAGGGAAATTTGTGTTGGCGCTCTCCAAATGAACAGAACATTCTTGTCATATCAGGCAGGGTAGGTTTTTCGAGGACATGACCGAAGGTTAGTTGTTGTGGAATTTTGAGTAGCCTTGCTTCCAAGCAGTTATCGCCCCGCCGCCTTCCACCAATTTATCAGCCCATTCGTCGAAGCATCGTGCAACGAAATCGCGCTTGCGGTCTGAAGTTTAGATAGAATGCGGTTTGTACGTTGTTTCCTCAATCTCTTTTAGCATTTTTGCGTATATTGTACGCACTTCAGATTCAGCATTTTTTGTTCCCATTTTCATCAATCATTGCTCTATGCTCACTTTATATCTCAACGCCGCTCTCAAAAAAGCACACTACGAACTTCTGCCTGAGGACAAGCGATTTTATGCCGAAATTGAAGGCTTTCAAGGCGTGTATGCAACTGGAGCAACGCTGGAAGATTGCCGTGAAGAACTGCTGGAAGTGCTGGAAGAATGGGTGTTATTGAGCATTGCGAGGAATTTGCCATTGCCGGCAGTAGATGGAATTGAACTCAATATTAGTGCTGTGCATGAATCCGAAGAATTTGAGAGCGCTTGATGCCGACTTTTGGACCAATTAAACGAATCGAATTCATTAAAGCCTTGCGTAAAGCGGGTTTTGAAGGTCCATATTCAGGAGGAAAACACCAATTTATGCAACGGGGAACAGTACGACTGCGCGTTCCAAACCCGCACGAAAGTGACATTAGTCGTGACCTACTTGCACGGTTGTTGAAACAAGCAGATATTTCGCGTGAAGAATGGCAAGCACTATAAAGCAATCCTCCCCGAATCACCGCCCCGCCGCCTTCCACCAATTTATCAGCCCATTCGTCGAAGCATCGTGCGACGTAATCGCTTCTGCGGTCTGAAGTTCAGGCAGAATGCGGTTTGCAAGCTGTTTGCCGAGTTCTACGCCCCATTGGTCGAAGGCGTTCAGATTCCAAACAGCACCTTTCACAAAAATTTTGTGTTCATAAAGCGCAATGAGGCTTCCCAACGTGTGCGGGGTGATTTGCTTGCACAGAATGGAAGTCGTGGGCTTGTTTCCGGCAAAGACTTTATGCGGTGTCAGCGCGGCAATTTGTTCGGGGGATTTTCCTTCTTTTTCAAGCTCGGCGCGGGCTTCGTCAGCAGTTTTGCCCATCATGAGCGCTTCGGTTTGGGCAAAAAAGTTGGAAAGAAGTTTGCGGTGGTGGTCTCCCGAAGGCGTACCGACGGGGTTGTGCGAAACGGCAGGCGCAATAAAATCACACGGAATGAGTTTTGTGCCTTGGTGAATGAGCTGATAAAATGCGTGCTGTCCGTTTGTTCCCGCCTCGCCCCAGAGAATCTCGTTTGTTTGATAATTCACTGCCTCGCCTGTGATTTGGACGCTTTTGCCGTTGCTCTCCATTTCGCCTTGTTGCAAATATGCCGGAAGATAGCGTAAATACTCGTCGTAGGGCAGTACGGCGTGAGATTCCGCGCCGAAAAAGTTCGTGTACCAAACATCCAGCAACCCCATAAGCATCGGCAAATTGCGCTCCACAGGTGCGGTGCGGAAATGCTCGTCCATTTCGTACGCACCTTGCAAGAGCGCATCGAAGTTATCTGCACCAATCGCTAAACAAATCGGCATTCCGATTGCACTCCAGAGTGAAAAACGCCCGCCTACCCAATCCCAAAAACCGAACATATTGGCGGTATCAATCCCGAAGGCGCTTACAGCTTTGCTGTTGGTGGAAACAGCAACAAAATGTTTCGCAATGTCGTGTTCGGTGCGCCCTTCTTTCAAAAACCACTCCCGCGCCGTTTGAGCATTGGTCATGGTTTCTTGCGTAGTGAAAGTCTTGGAAGCAATGATAAACAGCGTCGTTTCGGGGTTTACCAAGCGAAGCGTTTCGGCAATATGCGTTCCATCAACATTCGAGACAAAATGGACTTTCAGCCCACGATTACCAAAGGGCGAGCGTCCGTAGGATTTAAGCGCCTCCACGACCATTTTCGGACCCAAATCCGAACCGCCGATACCGATATTGACCACATCCGAAAACGGCAGCCCCGTGTAGCCTTTGCGCTTTCCGCTCCGAATATCCTCCGCAAATGATTTCATCCGCTCCAGCACTTCCAGCACATCCGGCATAATGTCCTTGCCACCAGTCACGACGGGCTTCCCGGAACGATTCCGCAAGGCGGTATGAAGCACGGCGCGATCTTCGGTAGAGTTAATCGGCTCCCCCGCAAACATCGCATCACGCTTGGCTTCGACCTTCGTTGCCTTAGCGAGATTTGCCAAAAGGCTCACGGTCTCCGTTGTGATGCGGTTCTTGGAGAAATCCACGAGTATATCATTGAAGGAAAGCGAGAGTTCATCAAAGCGGCGTGGGTTTTCGGCAAAAAGTTCGCGCAGATGTTTGTGCTGAATCGTTGCAAAATGGCGCTGAAGAGCGCTCCATTCGGGGAGTTGGGTGAGCATGGTTGTTGAGTGAAAATGTGAAAGAGGTGTTTATTGCTGAGATTGCGCCTCACAGCGTCGCTTAATCACCGTCAAAATATTCGACTGAATATCCTGCATTATCGCTCCTGTCCACAAACCCGCATAGATATTGAAGTTTGTGGAAAGGCGCTGTTCGCTGGAAAGGTGCAAGATTACATCACCATTCGGCGCTTCTTCGATGCGGTAGGTGCCTTGCAAAATGTCGAAATACTCGCCGCCGATGGTAACGTGTTCATCAAACGTCGTGGGCGGAATGTCTTCAGTATTGGCTTTGATGCTGAAACTGATGAGTTCGCCGTCGCGCCAATCGGTAATGGTCTCCGTGAAAACCACGCCGCGCTCAAAACTCGCATGGCGCACCCCGCCTATGCCCTCGTGGGAAAGCGTTGCCTCAAGCGGCTTCGGAAAGCCGATGCGATGAAAGAAACTCGTTGTCTGCTCTTCGGGTTGAATCGTGGGAACGCGGATGATATTGCGCCAGACAACAGCTTTGGGCGCATGAATACGAATCACGGAATTGACTGTTTTGATAAGACGGTTTTCGCTTGAAAGCGAGTTTTCAAGCGGCATAGAGACGAAAGGGATTATCAAAAACGACGCAAGAATAAGCGATTGCTGAGACACAGAGGCTTGTTTTTTTGCGACAATCGTAGCAATAATCTTCGCACAAAACCCGCCAACACTGCTCAAAACAAACACCACCGGCAGCATAAACACCACGCAAATCAAGCCCTCAAATGCAACCGCCATTGCTCCCAACACAAAGCATAATCCCGCTAACCAAGGCAAAAACAGCGCAAACCAAACCTTCACGCGCAGATGCTCCGGCGAAAACCACACCGACACAAAGCCGATAACAAGCGGCACGAGGAAAATAAAACTCACCGTCATCACATCCGTTGCCATTTCCCAGCGAGCAAGTAAGCCGTAGGCAGCGCCCAGCAGAACGGCAATCAGCGCCCTCATTCGATTGTGTTTGAGGAATTGTATAAAAGGATGGTCGGCGGTGTTCATAAATGTGGCTCGGAATCTGGGTTGTAGAAAAAAATGGCTTAATCGTACAGCAGATATTTCTTCCGCATTTCCGTAAATTCTTTCACACCTTTTTGCGCCAATCGCCGTAATTCCTCGTCGGGAACTTTCTTCAGAAAAAATGCCTCGAAGAGTTTGTCTGTGCCGCTTACTTTGATAAACATCCCTTTTTGCGCTTCGGTGATGGTTTTTATGTTAAAGTATTCCGGATGAATTGCCTTGAGCGCAATGAGAATATCCATACTTGCCGCAAAGGGCTTAAAACGGATTGCGTCGGGCGCAAAAGCAAAAAGAATCCCGTTGCAATCGGTGTTGGCATATTTCCCGTAAAAGGGGCGGTAGCGCGTCGGAATCATTGTCAGGCTTGATAAATTCTGCTTTTTGACGGCTTCCATAAAAAGCGGGACGTTGAAGGTCGGCGCTCCAAGCATTTGAAACGGCAGAACATAACCCACGCCAACATTCATCAGGCTTATCTCGCCGTAAATCCCCGTCAGAGCCATGCCGCGAATAGACTCAACGGTCGGGATGTGCGGCGAAGTCGGAATCCACGTAAAATCGGTATCTTCCCAGGTCATCCAACGTTGCCAACCTTCAGCACGAATCACCGTAAGCGGGCATTTACGCGGTTTTGCGGACGCATCGCGCTGGAGCCAGCCTTCGCCGTTTATCATCATTGCCGTTTCGCCGAGTGTGCAACCGTGAATATACGGCACGGGAACAATGCCTACAAACGAGGTAAATGCTGTGTCCAAGACCGCTCCGTCAATAATTTTCCCGCCAAGCGGATTCGGGCGGTCAAGGATGTACAAGGGTTTGCCGTATTCCGCACACGCATCCATCACCCAATACAAGGTCGAAAGATAGGTGTAGCCTCGTATGCCGATGTCCTGAATGTCAAACACGACGGCATCAAAACCATCCAACATGGCTTTGGAAGGGCGGCGGCGCTCTTTACCAAAAAGCGACACAGCTTTGATATTGCGAATCGTTTCAATCGAATCTTTCACAATTTCTCCCGCCCGCGCAAGCCCGTAGTAGCCGTGTTCCGGCGTGAGAATAGAGCCAACGGTACAGTTTTTCGCCTGCAAAAAGGCATCAACCGTAGATTGCAGGTTGCGTGTGCGTCCGCTTTGGTTTGTTACCAAGACGAGTTTTTTTCCTTCAAAGAGCGCAAAATTTTGTGCAACCAGCACATCTACGCCGTTTTTCACGTCATAGCGAAAATTACCTTGTTGTGCAAAAGCACGGGGTAAACAAGCCGCAAGACCGCTTAGAATCAGCAACCAACCAAATACCTGTCGAAAAAAATGCTTCATAGTGTGCTTCGTAGTAACGAAAATTATCCTCCGCGTGGCGCACTTTGAAGAGTGGTCGCTTGGGACGTGAGTATGCGCAAAAAATTGAGTATGCGCAAAGAGTGAGTGTGCGCAAAGATAGCAAAAATCCTGTTCCTACGGGAGAAACAGGATGAATTTTGCAAATCATTCTCTATGAGGTACACCGATAGAAGTGCACTGCTACAAAGATTTTTTCACTTTTTCCGTGCTGGTATGAATAAAAAGCAAGTGCGGGTCAAGCTCAATTTCCATTGGCTTACGAGGCACTCGCAAACGTCCTTTTCTCAAAGAATCCACCCAAATAGTATGATACGACATTGTTCCTTGTTCGTGCGTAATTCCTATTCCAATACTATCTCGAAAACGTGTATTGGTGAGCTTTCCCACACCATCTTCCACAAATTTTTCTGCGGAAATTTCGTATTGTATTTCATACTCTTTAGCGATTGTTCGTACAGAAGCCTCACGAATACTGAAGTTATGAGTGATAATTCGCTTGAAGGCATCATCAATCGCGGAGTGCATTTCCGGCGGGCTTACGGCATACAATTCCGCAAGCAACTCCGTAGAAATTGGTGCTGCTGTCGTGTGTTTTGATGCGGTAGCGTTAGCAGCATAGCGGTACTTTTGCAAAAAATTTCGCAATGCACGATTGATACGCTCTTCCCCCAAACGTTTGTACAGGTGATACATGACCACCAAGCCTTTGGAATAGTGCTGGTGCGTGTTTTCGGACTGAGTGCGCCAGAGTGCTTGTTCAGGAGCGAAACCTCTGTCGCTGAGGTAGATTTGGTGGTGCATCCGTACGTGTTTGAGTGCGCGTTCTTCGCCGTACATGGATTTCAGCAGCATAAGTTCTGTGTACATGGCAAGCGTTTCCGTGAGAATTGCTGCGCCTTCGCGGTCATCGGGCGCAATGAGTGCATTTCCCCACCACTCGTGCGCAAGTTCGTGTCCGGCGAGTTCATTGATAACGTCTTGCTGCGCGTCACCTTTCAAGTTCGCATGAAAAGCGACGTTTTCGGTCATAAAAATTGTTGCGGGATATGCCGTTGCCATGAAACCTCGCGTAAATGCTGACACTTCAGCAAACCGCACCTGTGAAAAAGGGTATGCGCCAAAGTTTTTTTCGCAGTATTCCAGCGTCCTTTTGGCGTTCAAAAGAAGATGCTGCACGTTTTCGTGATGCTGAGGATGATAGAGAATTTCGATGTCGGTCGCACCATGCCGCGCCGCAGCAACAGCATACCGCGCTGATGAAACACCAAAGCGGAAGGGAATGGGCGCAGAGGCGGGAGTTTGGTAAAGGACAAAATTTCTTTGCTGACCGTTTGTGTCCACACCTCGCCATTCCTTGATTTTGTCGCCTACGCCAACAGCAATTTGGTCAGGCGCAGTAGAAATAGTCATCGTTAAATTGATAAATGTATTGCTTGAACGTTTGTCTTCCAAGGTCAGTATTGACGAGGCTTTGGCAAGATTTCGTTTGTTGCGTTCCTGCTCGTCCGCAATTTCATTATCTGCTTGATACCCGAAACGCGGGAAATACCTGCTTATCCGCATAAATGCGCCGTTTTGGACGATAGCATTAAAAGATTGATGCCGTTTGAAGCCATTCCATTTGTACGAAAAACGAAAGGTAAACGTCGCTGAATCCAAGTATTGAAGCTGCTTTTGAAGAGTAAAGATTGTGTCGGTTGATGTTGTAGAATATCGTTTGCCATCAATAAACAACTCTCCACCAAAGGTCGCTGCATCGTCGAAAAATCCAATCAATACCTCAGAGATAGCTTCATTACTTGTGTTTCGGAGAGTATAAGTTCCCGAAACGTTGTACTCACCGCGCTCAGGATACAGCGCAATCTCCGCCCGAACATCGGTAATAGCAGGCTGTGGCATTGCTGCAAAGCGGCGATATTGCTGCTCGTATAAGGCTTGGCGGTCAAGTTCTGCGTGGTCGTCGGGGAAAATGAGGCTATTGTGCAGGAATGTTCCCGTTGTAATCGTTAATATGAGAAATATCCCCACAAGCAAGATATAACGAGGCTTTGGGCGATGTTTGTACAATGACATCACAAACACCAAAAGCGTGAGTGCCGCTCCAAATAACACTTTCAGGCTAAATACTCGAAAGTAATCATCCCAACTATTCATTTCGCTCAATGTGCCAGCAAAAGCAGCATTGAAGCGGATAAGCGAATTTTTTATGCCAAATAATCGCACAAGATTCGTTGCGCTCACACACACCGCCAGAACAGAGAGAATCAGTGCTGCGTACCTGTTTGGAACACGATGCTGCACCGCAATAGCAAGCCCGGCACTCAGCACAAGTGGCGCACACGCTCCCCAGAAGAGGCTCAAGTACGCACTCCAGTCAATATGCAGGTAGCCATATCCAAGTTGAAAGGCAATGCCAACGCATATCATCCACAGCGTGAGAACACCAGCAATGACAGTGAGTACAAGCCATTTTGCCAAAAGTTGTATGGCGGGAAGCACAGGACTTGTATTCTCAATAGCATCCATGCGGGCTGCACGGCTTCGCCACAGAAGTTCGTTGCTGTAAAAAAGAATGACGGGTAAGCAGAGCAAAGGGAAATTTGAGAGAATCTCATTCACCATCAGCCCAGTTGTAGCAAAGCGTTCAGGTATTCGTATTCCTTTTTCAATCGCTCCGTATATTTCCATACCGACATAAAACCCTAAGCCTATCATTATCAAAAAGAAAGGAATGCTTTTGAAAACAAATTGGATGTCTAAGCGAACACTGCTCCAAAACGAGGTAATATGGTACAATGCCGAATGTGTTGCAGTCTGTAATGGCTGATATAATCGTGCTTGTGGGGCTTTGTTGTTGTCAGAAAGGCGTTGTTGCTTTCGCGCACCTTGAGACTCCTCTACGGAAAAACGAAACCAGACAAACATTGCAGCAAGCGCACCAATACTTATTCCCACATACAAAAGCCGATTCATGAACAGCGTACCCGTAAAATGCAAAAGTTCGGTATTGCGCTCGACAATAGACCACGTGCGGGTTTGGTGAAATATCGCCGACAAACCAAATGGGTCTAAAACCGCCGAAAGGCGCATCGTTTCAAGAGATTGCCGCATACCACCGGCAAGAAGCGGTGAGCCGGAAAAAAGCATCGTAACCATATAGCCAATATACAAGAATAGCCCTGCGACGTAGATATTAAGCCGCTTTTGCGTTAGCCATGCTACCGCGCACAGCACAGCAGTACAGAAAAGCGTATTCGGTACAATGAACAACAACAATGGCTGTACAACACTCCAAAAGCCCATCAATGCTTGTGCGTCAGGATGCGTTACGCGCCCTGCAACAAACCCCGCAGCAAATACCATCATGCAGAGTAAACTTATCGCAAAGACTGTGAGGAAGCGGCTTGCAAGGTACTGTGTCGTGGTTATTGGTGTTGAATACAGTATCATCGAAAACCGTGCTTCATGCTCGCGGAGCAGCGTTTGTGCAGATGTCAGCGTGGTGAAGAGAATAGTAAAAAGGCTCATAAAGCCCAACATGATTGCCGTAGCAAATGTGCCGTATTTACTCACACCGAGGGCGGCGGACATGATGGAAAGTGAAGATACCACAAGCCCGAAAGCAAATACTGCCGCCAATACCGCATAAAACCACCAATGTTTGGTGTAACGGGAGAGTTCAAAGGTTATCATTGTTTCTGGTTTTTAGTTTTTGGTTTTTAGTTTTTGGTTTTTGGTTTTTGGTTTTTGGTTTTTTGTAATCACATCATCCAAGCAATCAAGTGACCAAGCGACTACATAAGTTGTGAAAAATAGACATCTTCAAGCATCGGTGGAATTGGCTCAAAACCATGACCGGGAGGGCGTTCCGAAAGAATGTGGATGATAAGATTACCACTTTGCAAATGCGATGAAATGACCTTGTATTCAGCTTCATAGCGTACTTTTTCGGCTTTTGGAATAGCTTTTCTCCATAACGAACCTGCCAGCGAAGCTAGAAAATCTGCGGGTTTGCCGTGCGCGAGGACGCGCCCTTTGTTGATAATTGCCATATTTGTACAAAGATTGTTCACATCTTCCACCAAATGCGTGGAGAGAATAACGATAATATCTTCGCTGATTTCCGACAAGACGTTATTAAAGCGGTTACGCTCCTCGGGGTCAAGTCCCGCCGTCGGTTCGTCCACAATGACAATCTTGGGGCTGCCCAAAAGTGCCTGTGCAATGCCGAATCGCTGCCGCATACCGCCCGAAAACGTGTGTACATCACGTTTGCGATGCTCAAGAAGGTTTGTTTTTTCGAGCAGTGCGTGAATATGCTCCGTCCGCTCTCGACTTGGTTGCAAGCCCTTGAGCGTGGCAATATGTGTGAGCAAATCCAATGCGGAAATTTTTGGATACACACCAAAATCTTGTGGCAAAAAACCAAGTTGATGCTTGATATAGCGAGGTTCTTGGACTATATCTGTGCCGTTGAATGAGATTGTACCTGCATCCGGCGACTGCAAACCAACGATAGTTTTCATCAAGGTAGATTTTCCTGCTCCATTCGGACCTAAAAGCCCAAACATTCCGTTGGTGAGCGTAAGCGAGATGTTATCCAAAGCCTTTACGCCATTCATGTAGGTCTTGCAAAGGCTTGTCATTACTAGTGTGTTCATTGGTTGCTCGTATTTGAAGATGGAAAAAGTGGTTTTGTTCAGTTTGGGCAAAGAAGTGTCCTTCCCTTCGGAACAAGTGAGTGTCGAAGGGCTAAAAATGAGGTTTTACGCGGTTTGGGGAGGTGTTAGTCTGTTTCGGGGATGTATTCCAAAATATCTCCCGGTTGGCACTCAAGCGCCTTACAGATAGCCTCAAGCGTATCGAAGCGGATTCCTTTTGCTTTGCCCGTTTTCAGAATAGACAAATTTGCTTGCGTGATACCAAGCCTTTCTGCTAATTCTTTGCTCTGCATTTTGCGCCTAGCCAGCATCACATCTACGTTTACAATGATTGGCATAATGGTTTCTCAGCTTGGGTTTCGGCGTTAAATGATTAAGTCTTGTTCGTTTTGCAAGTGAAGTCCCTGCTCAAAAATTGCCGCAATAAACAATGCGAATACTCCCAACAGTGCGTGGAGCGCGACCAGTATCTCTGCGGGGGATTCGACTTCCCAGAAGATACGATGTGTAGCATAGACGATTGCGGGAATAGTCAAATTGGCGTATGTGAAATAGCGAAGCCGCATCATTCCTTGTTTTGTAAACCATTTCTGCTCTCGAAAAATAGCAACTACGGTGCTGACCATATAGAAAAACAAACCGTACAAGCCTATCAATGAAACCATCGAAACCATTTGTGCGCCGATATTCTCACCGAGAAGAAAATTTTTCGTGCTGAATGGGTAGAGAATTGCATACCGCCTGCCTTCATTCAAAAGCTGAAACTGCGGCGTTTTCAGCATGAGAACAATCATTGCGTACAGTGCCGTTGCGCAATAACCTACGGCGAGAAATAAACTACAAGCATGAAGGACATTCGATATGATACGAACAGTTTTCATAAATGTTGAATACGGTGGAACAAGACGTTTGTTACTGTAAAAATACAAATAATTACTGCAAAACAATAATTTTTTCTTGTTAGGCATAAACAATCAAAAAAAAGGAACAGTAGTGTAATAATCTTGTCAACCATTTTCCATGAAGTGCCGGTCTTATCTTTCAAATCACGCAAAACTTTTTTCTTCACTTTTTGGAAACGACAATGAAAACAATTAAAAGAACCCGCTTTACCTACCTTGTGGGAGCGGCTCTATTCCTTGCGGGAGTAATATCCTTGGGCGCAATCGCTTTTGCATCAAACTTTTCGCTGAACACTCTCTACGGCAGCGTCGGCACAATTCAAGGCGTGGTGCTGAACACAGCCGATTCCAAGCCGCTTGCAGGAGCGAAGGTGCGCCTTGGAAAAACGCTTGTTGCCACAACCGACGCGAAAGGCACATATACGCTTCATCCTGTGCCTGCCGGCATCCATTCGCTGACAATTTCTGCTACTGACTTCAAACGGGTACTCATTACTGATATTACGGTGAAAAAAGATTCCGTAACCCTCATCAATGCTTGGCTCTCACCCGGAATTGATGATAGTAATGACGACCTTGCAGCCCGCGACGAAGCAAAACAACCACCCGTGCAAACATCGCCCACGCAGCCTTGGAATTCTCAACGAGAAGCAGACACGCGCCCTCCGGGAACAATGGAGGAACTTGACGGTGGAAGGGCTTCAAGTATGAACGGTGCAGCACCGCCGAAAAGCATTGGGTTTGGGCATGATGTTCTGCTCTCCCGCAAGCCCTCTTCTGAAATGCTCCGCAGTATGAAAATGTCCACCGTAGCACAGCAAACATCATTGCCTGTGGATGTGGAACACAATACCGAAGAATACGCCCACCAGAACGACAATGAATATCTTCTTGCCACGCAAAACCCGCTTTCTACCTTCTCCATAGACGTTGATAACGCCGCATACAGCAATATGCGCCGCTATTTGACGCAGCGCCAAATGCCGCCTAAAGACGCAATTCGCAGCGAGGAACTGGTGAATTATTTTCGGTACGATTACCCCCAACCGCGAGGCACAGAGCCGTTTTCCGTGAATACCGAATACGGTGCTTGCCCTTGGAACACACAGCACAAACTCGTTCACATAGGGCTGCAAGGCAAGCAAATACCGCTTTCGCAGCTTCCCGCATCGAATTTGGTGTTTTTGATTGACGTGTCAGGTTCGATGGATTCTCCCGAAAAATTACCGCTTTTGAAAGACGCATTTACGATGCTCACCAAGCAATTACGCCCGCAAGACCGCGTTGCTATTGTGGTCTATGCCGGAGCAGCAGGTGTGGTGCTATCTCCGACGGATGGCAGTGACAAAAACCGTATTTTTGCGGCACTGAACAATCTCAGCGCAGGCGGCTCTACGGCTGGTGGCGAAGGGATTAAACTCGCATATCATCTGGCGCGTCAGTATTTCATCAAAGGCGGCAATAATCGCGTTATTTTGGCGACGGACGGTGATTTTAACGTTGGCACATCCAGCGAAGGAGATTTGGTGCGTTTGATTGAAAAAGAGCGCGAATCAGGCGTATTTCTGACCGTTCTGGGCTTTGGTATGGGCAATTACAAAGACAGCAAAATGGAAAAACTTGCTGATAAAGGAAACGGCAACTATGCGTATATTGACAATGCCCGCGAAGCAGAGCGTGTGCTTGTCGGGCAGATGCAAGGTACGCTCTACACGATTGCGAAAGACGTGAAAATCCAAGTCGAGTTCAACCCCTCACAGGTACAGGCGTACAGGCTCATCGGGTATGAAAATCGCCTTTTGGCAAAGGAAGATTTCAACAACGACACAAAAGATGCGGGCGAAATCGGTGCAGGACACACCGTGACGGCGCTCTACGAGATTGTTCCTGTCGGCGTTGCATTTCAAAATCCCTCGGGAAATGGTTCGGTGGATGCGTTGAAATATCAAACGACACAACAGCAAAAACCGCTTGAAATCAAGATTGTACCGAATATTTCGACTGAACTGATGACCGTAAAAATTCGCTACAAAGAATCGGACGGCACGGTATCAAAACTACTTGAGCGCCCCGTACCAAATATTGATGCGCCGTTGCAAGCTGCTTCTCAGAATTTCAAGTTTTCGGCTGCCGTTGCGGAATTTGCGATGATTCTCCGTGAGTCGCCCTTCAAAGCACAAGCCTCATACAATCAGGTGTTGAGCCTTGCCAGTGAATCGCTCGGCAAAGACACGGACGGCTACCGCGCAGAATTTATCCGCCTTGTGGAAACCGCACAAATGCTGACAAGTGGCGTTGTTCGTAACCGCTAAAAACGTGTATAGTTCGTGGAAAGCCGTTCTACCGTTTGTAACGGTAGGACGGCACACGATAAAAACAGTACATTCTACGCCGTCCTACGCTTGCAAAGCGTAGAACGGCTTACCACAACACATTTCCCTCGTGAACACCCAAGAAATCACACTCCGCGCCACATTGGAACGCTATTGCCGCGAACAAAGCGAAGAAGCGTTCCGTGCAGTGTACGATGCCTGTAAGCAGCATATTTACAGGTTGTCCGTGCATTTATGCGGACGTAGGGATAGTGCAAAAGATTTATCGCAGGAAATTTGGATTAAGCTATGGAAGCATTTATGCGGCTTTCGGGGGGAATCGAAACTTTTTTCGTGGTTGTATCGGGTGGGGATGAACGTGTTTTTGGATAAAAAGAACTCATTTGTGGGCGCGGCGCTTGTAAGCGGCTCTGAATCTCGCCGCAAGGCTATTTACAAAGAAATCTCGGCAAGCGAATTTCTGGCAGAAATGAGCAATGAAGCGGCTTCCACGCAAACAAACCTCGCTCCGCCGAATGGTCACAATCCCGCGATAGTGGTGGAGAACGTTTCCGCTCAAGAACTCGTGGAGCAAGCACTCATGCGCCTTTCCAATGGCGAACGCACAGTATTTGTCGCAAAACATTACCACGATTTGACGTTCAAAGAAATTGCCGAAGAACTCGGTACACACGAAGGAACGGCGAAAACGCTGCATTTCCGCGCACTCAAAAAAATGCAAACGCTCCTTGCCGCTCATTACGCAGAACTCAGTGATAATGCTCTTTCTCACACTGCTTCAAAATCAATTTCCACAAACGCATGAACTTCCCCGACCACATACAAACGCTGATGCTCTCTGCGCTTTACGGCGAAATGACAGCAAAAGAGCAGCAAGAATGGGAACAAATTCTTGCGGGAAATGACGCTGCAAAACAAGAATTTGAGCGCCTACAAAGGACGATTGGGATTCTCAACGAAGCAGAAAAAGAAGAAAAATCCACGAAAAATGCAGAAGAAGACACCTTCTACGAAGAGCAATGGAGCGCTCTCCAGCGTTTGCGGCAAGAGGAAAAGAAACCCGTTATTCTCACCCTTCCCGAAGTAAAACCACGCGCACAATTCTTCCAAATGCCGCGCCGTTACTTGGCTGCGGCGACCGTTTTGATATTGCTCGGCTTTGGTGTAAGTGTGTACCGTTGGCAGTTGAAAGAAGAACACGCCCTAACGCAAGCTGTAAAGCCACCTTCAGAGAAAAGCGCTGAAAGCCCAAATAATACGGCATTTTCTGACAACGCCCCAGCTTCAAGTAATGAAACGGTTTTGGGGGATGCTACTCCCAATAGCTCACCAAATCGTGCTTTCGGAATAGCAACACAAAAACAGGCAACACCAACATCCATACAAGGGAATGACGCTCCCGCACAACGAGCCGATGATATTCTTTTGCCCAAAGACCGCGATAATACTCCATCAGGCGCAGCTATGCCCAAAGAGCAGGAGCAAAAACCGACGCAGCAAAGCAAGGAAGTATTGGAAGAAAAACAGGATGCAGCAAAAAGAGAAATACCCACACAAAGCGCACCAATACAAGCAGAAACGGAAACCAACCGTGCTGCTTCGGAGGAGCAACACCCAACAATAATGGAACAAAAAAGTTCCGCGAAGCCTGATGTCATGCGCCTGTACAGCGCTCCGGCATCTACAACGCCGCCGGGAGGAAAATTCTTACCACAAAACAACGCCGTGCGAAAAAGCATTTCTTCAACAGGAGCGACAATGCGGCTGGACAGCGCACAAAAGCGGGATTCTCTTCGGAACAATCGGTAAACTTTTCACCAAGCTTTATCGAATAACGTGGAATGGTACTCTCACCGTTTCGTGTGGCGTTACAACAATGCAGGTGTATGTTCCTTGGGCAAATTGACTTAAAGGCTGCGTAAATCTGAACACGCCCGACTGATACTGACCATTGCAAATATCCGCCTGTTTGCGCCCCAGCATATCCACGATACTACACTCAATCGGCATTGTTTGAGACAAGGCAATATTTACGGTGAGTTCATTGGAAGCAGGATTCGGATAAACCTTGGTTTCAACGCGATTACTTGTTATTTGCGTATCTTCAATACGCACCGAAACAGGAACACTACGAGCCTGCCGTGAGCAATTCACATCGTCCGTATCAAGGTCTAGCAAATACTCTATCGTGTACGTTCCTGTGCCTCTAAACCAAGCACTACCTTTGGGTGTAATTTCAAAAAACTCCGTTGCCTCAAGAAAGCCGTTCCTTACTGGGTATTCGCCGCTAATGTAGCGCCACCCGTGAGGCGAAAATGTCAAAACGGGTACACCGTTGATATAGGCATTAGCACGAGGATTAATGCCGTTTGAGCGAAATTTTTCTGCATTGATACGAAAAGAACCTGTGTAACGGATAGGCGTATTCGCAGTTATGGTAGAGGGTGATTGGAGTGTTGTTGCGATAGTGGTCAAGACCGTGCAATTATTTGTGGTCGCGCTAGGCATCGTTGCAGTAGCGTTTGTAGCAATCGTAATTGTGACTGGATTGCTCCGAAAAACTTTGCGACATTCACTCACGTCGTTGTCAGTAACAACACTATACTCAAAAGTGTACGTTCCTGCTCCTCGAAACCAAGCGCTATTTGCTGCAATGACCTGCATATTCTCCGTTGCTTCAAGAAAACCATTATTCATCGGGTATGTACCGCCCAGATATGCTAGACGATTGGCACTATAAGCAGCACTACCACGCAGACCATTCCCACCGTTAATATGTATATATGATTGTGGATTTGTGCCACCACTACTAAACTGCGATGCCAGCATACGAAAAAAGCCATCAAATCTAATTGGTGTGTTGAGATTTGTAATTACGGAAGGACCTGCTAATCGAGTTTCTACGGTGGCAATCGTTGTACACATAACAAGCGTTGTTGCTGTCGTGGCAATCGAAAGCACTAATGGTGCGCTCCGAACAATTCTTCGGCAATTCAGTATATCATTATCCACCGCCAATACCCATTCGACGTAATACACACCTGCACCCTTGTACCATGCGCTGTTTTGTGGTGTTAATTCCCAATATTCCGTTCCTTCGATAAAACCTTCCAATTCGGGATAAATACCTCCAATGCGCCGCAAACCGTTATTTTGCGCACCAATGAGCAATGAACCGTTGATATAGAAAGAGGCAGAAGGATTTTCAGCATTACCGCGAAAACGGTTTGCATTGATACGAAACGTTGTTTGCAAGCGCACAGGCGTTTGTGGGCTTGCCAGTGCAGTGGTTGTTTGAGTAAATACCCTCACGTTTGTTACTTGCGAACACTGCTGTTGAGCATGGCACTCTTCTCCAAACCGGACTACAGCAAGGAGAACAGTTATTATCAGGGGTTTGATACACGATTGCATACTGAAACGGATAAATAGGAAAACACTACTTGGAGAAAATAAGGATAATTTGCTCATCATCAAACTCCTGCTTTACATTATTCTCCCTGAACAACAGCGTTGATAACACCACGTTCAATCAAATCCCGCACCGCTTCTACGTCGTCATAGACAACGCGATCAATCTCCATAAACGGCACTTTGGCGCGAATCGCCCCACGAACCGCTTCCAGAGCCACACTGGAGCGGAGCGGCTTCAGAAAATCCACACCCTGCGCGGCGCATAAAAGCTCAATCGCCAGCACACGCTCCAGATTTTGCACCACACGCCAGCCTTTTTGCGCAGCGATGCTGCCCATAGAATTATGGTCTTCCTGATTCGCACTCGTGGGAATGGAATCCACACTCGCCGGATGGCATAAAACCTTGTTTTCGGAGACAATCGAAGCGGCGGTGTACTGCGCAATCATCAACCCCGAATTTAAGCCGCCTTTGGGGGCGAGAAAGCGCGGAAGTCCTGATAACGCGCCGTTCACAAGACGCTCAGTCCGACGCTCCGAGATATTGGCAAGTTCCGCGCAGGCAATCGCCAGAAAATCGAGTGCTAACGCGAGCGGCTGCCCGTGAAAATTTCCACCTTCCAAATGGACACCGTCCGCAGGATTATCGCCTTCAGGAAAAATAAGCGGATTGTCCGTCGCAGCATTGATTTCACGCTCAATCACCGACCGCACATAGCCGATAGCATCCCGCGAAGCCCCGTGAACTTGCGGCATACAGCGCAGCGAATACGCATCTTGCACACGATTGTCCACCGCCGCGTCGCGGTGCGATTCTCTAATTTCGCTGCCTTGCATGAGATTCCGCAAGTTCTGTGCGGATTGTAGCTGCCCCGAAAAACCGCGTACTTTGTGCAAACGCTCGTCAAACGCCCTGTCCGTGCCGCGTAGAGCCTCTGCCGACAGCGCACCGGCGATGTCTGCGGTCTCGGAAAGTTGCAATGCTTTATGCACCGACAATGCCCCAAAAGCACACATCATCTGCGTTCCGTTAATCATCGCCAAGCCCTCTTTAGCTTGCAAACGAATGGGTTTGATGCCGTGTTCAGCAAGCACATCGAATGAAGGCTTGATTGTACCTTCCTTTGTGAGGATACGCCCTTTGCCGATTGCAGCCAGCGCAATATGCGACAACTGCACCAAATCCCCGCTACTGCCCACAGAACCTTGCTCCGGCACGGCAGGAACGATGTCCGCATTGAGCATTTGCACTAATGTTTCGAGCGTTTCCACACGAATCCCCGAATAGCCCTTCGCAAGAGCATTGATGCGGAGCACCAGCATTGCCCGCACGAAATGGCGGGGTATCCACGCGCCAGCACCAACGCTGTGTGAAATAATCAAATTTTCCTGAAGCTGCTCCAAATCTTCCCGCGAAATCCGCACATTGGCAAACTCGCCAAAGCCTGTGGTGATGCCATAGACAGCCTCGTTGGATTCTACGTGATGCTCCACCACAGCGCGAGAGCGTTTTACTGCCTGTTTTGCTTCGGAGCCAAGTTCTACGCGATGTTCAGGCGACGTAGCAATGCGGGCTACATCGTCCAGCGTGAGGGAATTTCCGTCGAGAAAGGTGGTCATAATGCGTATTGTTTATTTTCCTGATTCCAGTTAATGGTAAATTGCTCTGTATCTCGCTTCTTTTCTTGCTTTTCGTGGTGCTGCGAAACGTGATTTGCATCAAAATTACAAACCAATGCTTCGACCACTGAGCGCCTATTGTCAAGGTTTGGACCATTATGATAAAAATGGTCTTTGGTAACAATGTTAAACGTATTCCAAAATTTTTGTATCATTTCATTCTCGCGCCACTCGTTGTGATGCCATGTTGAGAGGATAAATCGTGCTTTTGTTGCGCTCAAAAATTGGAATAATGTTTCTTCATCGCGTTCCGTCCAACCGTTGTAGTAATCCACGTGCCGCCCGAAATATGGCGGGTCACAGTAGATAATGTCATCCTCATTGGCCAGAGCAATGGTTTCTTCAAACGATTGGGTATGAAATTTCCAAGCGGGTTCGGGCTGTATAATGTGAGCAACACTGGCAACTTGGTTGGTGATTTTGGTAATGTAGGCTTGCGCAAAACGGTCAGGTTTTTTGCAAAAGGGAATATTCCAATTTCCTTTGCTTCCAAAGCGCATCATTCCGTTAAATCCGGCGCGGGAAAGGAAAATAAAATCAAACGGCGAAAATTCACCGCTATTAAAACGCGCCCGAACTTTCAAATAATGCTCGTAACCATTATTTTCTGCTGTGCGGAGCAGTTCTCCTTCTTGCTCAAGATACGTTCTCATTCGTGCAGCCGTTATTTCTTTTTGCTGCACTGCGCGATAAAAGCCGATGATATGCGGGTTCGTATCGCCAAGAATAGCACGTTTATAGCCTGCATTAAAGGCAACAACGCCTGTCCCCAAAAAAGGCTCAATCCATCTGCCTTTGACCTTTGGTGCAAGTTCCATAATCCAGGGAACAAGTTTCGTCTTGATGCCCTGACTTTTGATTGGAGGCACTACAACCCTCATAACTGCTCCTTTCTCGCACTTTTCGGCACAATCATTTCCCACAAATCGGTTCGCCCTTTGAACTCTAAAAAATCCTTCAGCGACGTGATTTTTACTGTCCTTCCGTCTTTTATCATCGTTGCAGAACCAAAGTTTATCCAATACTCATCAAACCATTCCTCACCAAGTTGGCTAAACATACCGTTCTCAGCGCGTAAATCTTCGATACTCAGCATTGTACCGATGTTAGCGGTATTGCCTGAACCTTGCTTATCACCTGCTATTTTCCACTTCTCCGCAGCAAAAAAATCAAAATTCCCAATGACCGAACTTATTGACTGCAAATCTTGAATGCGATAAACACGTGTTTCTGCTTGAACATCAGATGCAGCAATGATTCTGGAGTAGACAATACCCAAACAAAAATGACCGAGATAGTGATTGTACGGAAAGAGAATATTTTTGCTTTTGTCGCGCTCTTTGAAGTATGCACCATGACTGCCCAGTGTGAAAGCACACAAGCCATTTTCCTTGCGGTACGTGGTTTTTATATCAACAGCAAATTTTACTTCATCATGTTTTTTGTGAACAAAGGTTATGTCGGGATAATAGTTTTGATGCGGTGCGAGGAGGATTTTGTAGCCAATTTCTTCTGCAAAACGTAGTAGGTGAGGGAAAATGTGTATCTCTAAAATTTTTGAGATGATTTTTGTATCGGATGAAATCGTGTAAACATTCTTGTAAATATCAATAAAACCTTTCACTGACCACTCGCCATTACCCGTAGAAATGACTTTCTCAAGTTCGCTTGAAAACGCCGTCAATCCTTGTTTGAAGGCTTGTTTGTGATGTGCTTTTTCGTTGGTATTCATGTTTCAAAAAATTCGTAAAGTGTGCAAAAACTCTCCGCCAATCTACGAAAAAAATCTTTACGACATACGCCGACAAAAACCGCTCAAAAAGTGCATCACCACAAGCGCAGCGAGTTTTGCCGTGCGGTTGTCCACATCAAAATTCGGGTTCACTTCCGCAATATCAATCATTCCAACATGAGTATTCATGCCACATTCAAAGGCTGCCTGCAAGATTTCCTCCGCAAAGAAGCCAGTCGGCGAAGGCGCACTCACGCCGGGCGCATCACTACTGCGCACAGCATCCATATCAAAACTGACCATTGTGCGCTCCGTACCGTCCGCAGCAATCCGCAAAGCGCCTGCAAATGCAGGTGCAAAGCCATTTTTGCGGATTTCATCCAACATCATAATTCGTGTGCCCCGCTCCAGCATTGCCCTGTAATGCGCCTCCACATTGGCAAAGGGCTGTATGCCGAACTCAACTATGTTTTGCGGAGCAAGTACCGAAGCTGGTTCGTCTAGCATCAGGCGGAATGATGTGCCGCTATGCCGCATGGGAACAGCCAGACGATAATCCAAATGCGTGTCAATGTTCACCACGCCGACGCGCTTTGCGGTGCGGGAAAATCCGCGAAAATTTGGGTAAGAAATATCATGTCCACCGCCCAGAACGATAGGAATAATGCGGTGATCCATGAGTGTGGCAACAACAGTTTCCAAGCGGTCGTGTGTTTCTTCAAGTGTTTCGCCAAGCAGCACATCGCCCAGGTCGAAAATACGAAGACCGGAAAGCCGCTTATTTCCTGCTGCTGCGCTCATTTCATCCGGCACAAACGGCGTAAGTTTGTAGAGTGCGCGGCGAATTTCCGTTGGGGCTTTTTGTGCGCCTTCACGTCCTTTGTTCCGCTTCACGCCTTCGTCTTGTGGTACGCCGACAATCGCAACATCTATTGGGCTTTCTCGTGCTTTTTCCCAATCTTCACTCCTTCGCAAAACAATATCGCCCATGCGAATATCTTCCGCGTCATTGCGCGTAAAAAAGAGTTCCGGTGCGGGTTCGGTGAGAATAGTGCGTAATTGTGTGAGGGAAGTATTCATCAAACAATCACCTTTCCGTTGGTAATAATCTTCCCGTCTTTGATAACGTGCCGAATATGATTCATGCCAAAGTGATACGAGAGTTCGTAAAAATGCTCCACATCGGCAAGCAAAATATCCGCTTTTTTGCCGACTTCAAGGCTGCCGCGCTCGTGGGAAAGCATAAGTGCTGCTGCGCCATTCAGCGTTGCGGCGGTGAGTGCTTCTTCGGGAGTCATGCTCATTTGCGTCGCAGCGAGCGTCATCATCATCGGCATAGAAAATGTCATGGATGAACCCGGGTTAAAATCCGTTGCCAGCGCAACCGCCCCGCCTGCATCAATCAGGGCTCGCATGGGTGGATAGGGATGATTGAGGAACAACGACGCTCCGGGCAGTGCCGTTGCAATTGTCTCAGAAGCCCCAATAATACTTGCTCCTTCCAATGTCGTACATTCCAAGTGATCCACCGACACAGCACCCAAGCGTACTCCAAGCTGAGACGCGCCACTTGCCGAAAGCTGGTCAGCGTGAAGTTTTATCGGGAAGCCTAGATTCTGTGCGGCTTGCAAGATACGTTCCGCATCCTGAAGTGAGAAGTAATTCTGCTCACAAAAAATATCACAAAACACTGCCAAGCCGCGTTCTTTCACCGCCGGAAGCATTTCCTCGCAGACAATATCCACGTATTTCGCACGGTTTTCCCTATACTCCGGCGGAAAGGCGTGTGCGCCTAGAAACGTCGGTACAATCGTCATTGGGTGCGTTTTTTGCAATTCCCGAATCACTTCCAGTATCTTCAGTTCTGATGCGGCATCCAGACCATAGCCACTTTTGATTTCGGCGGTTGTTGTGCCGTGCAGAAGCATCGTGTCTAGGCGTTTTTTCGCAATGACGTAGAGTTCCTCGTGCGAGGCGTTGCGCGTGGCGGTCATCGTAGAAATGATGCCACCTCCGGCTGCTGCAATTTCTTGATACGTTTTTCCGGCAGAGCGCATCGCAAATTCATTCGCCCGGTTGCCACCAAACACGGTATGCGTGTGCGAATCCACGAAGCCCGGAACTGCCGTCATTCCTTGCGCGTCGAGGGTTTGTGTACTTGGAGGCACATTGGCAAAAAAGTCTGTACTCTCACTAATGCGCGTAATGATGCCGTTTTCGACCACTATCGCCGCATTGGAGAGAGTTCGGATATTGCTCATTGCATTGCCTGAAAGCCGCTTTCTGTCTTGTGTTTCAGGTGTAGCGAGTGAGCCGATATTGTGAATGAGAAGTGAAGGCATTGCGAGAAAATAGATATTAACGAAGATTCAAAAACCGCATAACTTCTTGCACGGCAGCTTTTTTCACCGCTTCATTGCCGGAATCCGTGAAATCACCGTGTTTTGCATTGGGCAAGGTCGTAATAACGATGCCGTAGCGTTTCTGCTCGTCTGCGCTTGGTAATACGCCATTGTCGGCGGGAAAATCTGTACCGCGAAGCGAGAGAATACGCGGTTTCCGAACACGCAGAACAGGCATACGGCGGTGGTCGAAACTTATCATTTCCGACACCATTTCAGGATGCGTTTTTGCGCAGAGCATCGAAATATCGCCGCCCATCGAATGACCAATCAGGACAAGCCGCTTCCAGTCATGCTTCAGAAATTGCTTGGGGAATTGCTTTTTTAGCCGCGCTTCCATAGTCTGGCGCACAAAGAGCAGGTTCTCTACACCCCGCTTCCATGCTGGCATTCGGAGTTCATAGATATTTCCTTCTGTCGCAATCGGTTCATCATTCGGAAGTTCATGCTGCACCGAAAGTACGATGAAACCTCGCTCTGCAAGGCTATTGGCAATGAACGAATAGCCACGGTGGCTCGTAGTATCTCGCTCACTATACCCCGCACTCAGCATCACAACACGGTTTGCAGGGCGTTGAACTTTTTTCGCAGCAGTGTACATCTGCACTCCGATACGCCGACTTCGTGCGCTGTCATACACGGAAAGGCTTTCCGAAATAACCGAAGGCTGCGCTGATT
This sequence comes from Candidatus Kapaibacterium sp., assembly GCA_025455065.1. Classification (GTDB taxonomy): domain Bacteria; phylum Bacteroidota; class Ignavibacteria; order Kapaibacteriales; family UBA4661; genus PH2015. The sequence continues at coordinate 33,679 of JALONG010000032.1, forward strand.
GAGCAAATATGAGGCTTGTGGCGATAGTCCCCAGAACTGTTACCAAGAAAGTAAGCATTGAAGCGTGTTTCACAGAATTGTGCGATAACATTTTGACAAAAATTTAGAGCATCGGAATACGAATACCACTCGTGCGAGCGTTATTCTGCGCTCTTTCGTAGCCTGCGTCGGCATGGCGCAAAATGCCCATCGTCGGGTCGTAGGTGAGAACACGCTCCAAACGCCGCTCTGCTTCAGGGGTTCCGTCGGCAACAATCACCATGCCTGCATGGAGCGAATATCCCATGCCCACACCGCCGCCGTGATGCAGTGACACCCACGTCGCGCCGCCGACGGCATTGAGCGCAAAATTCAGATACACCCAATCCGCAATCGCATCCGAGCCGTCTTTCATTGCCTCTGTTTCGCGGTTCGGCGAAGCAACTGAGCCACAATCCAAGTGGTCGCGCCCGATGACGAGCGGCGCAGAGACTTTGCCACTTGCTACGAGGTCGTTGAAAAGTTTTCCGGCTTTGGCGCGTTCACCGTATTTCAGCCAGCAAATACGCGCCGGAAGCCCTTGATACCGAAGGCTGTTCGATGCTTTGTCAATCCAACGATGCAGCGATTCGTTCTCCGGAAACAATTCGCAAATAGCGCGATCTGTAATGGCGATGTCGTCAGGATTTCCCGACAATGCAACCCAGCGAAACGGACCGCTTCCGTCGCAAAAAAGCGGACGAATAAACGCCGGGACAAAGCCCGGATAATCAAACGCATTCGCTACACCGTGTTCTTTTGCCACGCCGCGAAGGTTATTGCCGTAATCGAAGACCACTGCGCCTTTGCGCTGAAATTCAATCATTGCTTCGACGTGAGTGCAGATGGATTTATGGGCTTGGCGCAAGTATTCATCGGGGTTTGCGACGCGGAGCGCATCAGCACTTGCCTTCGACGTTCCGGCAGGATAATAGCCGTTAAGCGGGTCGTGGGCGGAGGTTTGGTCGGTGATGACATCAGGCGTGATGCCACGCCGAAGCAGTTCCGGCAGAATTTCCGCAGCGTTGCCCAGAAGCCCCACGGATATTGGCGTTTTGTCTGCAACGTGCTTCCGAATGAGTTCCAGTGCCTCATCCAGACTTGTTGCTTTCGCGTCGCAATAGCGGTCGTGAATACGTTTATCTATGCGGGTTTCGTCAATTTCGATACAGAGCGTCGCTGCGCCGTTGAAGGTGGCAGCAAGCGGCTGTGCGCCTCCCATGCCGCCTAAGCCCGCCGTCAGTACGAACTTCCCTGCGAGTGTGCCGCCAAAGTGCTGCCGTGCGCACTCGGCAAAGGTTTCGTAGGTGCCTTGCAAAATGCCTTGTGTGCCAATGTAAATCCAGCTTCCGGCGGTCATCTGCCCGTACATCATCAATCCCAAAGCGTCCAAACGCCGGAATTCGTCCCATGTTGCCCACTTCGGCACAAGATTGGAATTTGCCAATATCACGCGGGGCGCGTCGGTGTGGGTTTTGACAATGCCAACAGGTTTGCCGGATTGCACAAGCAAGGTATCATCGGGGTTCATGGACTTGAGCGCATCCAAAATCGCATCAAAACTTGCCCAATTCCGCGCCGCCTTTCCCAAGCCACCGTAAACGATAAGCTGTTCGGGATGCTCGGCGACCTCGGGGTCGAGATTGTTTTGAATCATGCGGTATGCAGCTTCGAGTTGCCAATTTTTGCAGGTAAGTTCGCTTCCACGCGGAGCGCGGACGGTACGGGAGGAAACAGGGAGAGACATGATTGCCCTAGAAATGAGGTTCAGAGAAATGAGGTTCAGAGAAATGAGGTTCAGAGAAAATGAGGTTCACGAACATTCTCACACAAACATTGTTTACCTTTTGTCAGGCTGCAAATTTGCGAAGAATTTTGGGATAATTTGACAGGGATTCTTTGTGTTTCTGTGAAATTTTTGTACTTGCTCGAACAATGCAGATACTGATAACGCCAAGAAGTTACCATACCACGTGTGTTGATGTGTACGATACAGTATGGATTTTCACTCTCGTCCCAAACTTACAATAACCTTCTTCACAGCAGAAAAAAGTATATGCTGAAAAGGCTCATCAACACTGCTCGAACCAGCAAAGGGTTGTATTGTTGTTAATAATGATGGCTCTCGCCGCGAAAGCCCTTTTGCATAACTGGAATCGTAGTACCGCAGCGTGATTGCAGCACATTCCGCATAATTCCCCGCTTCCAATGCCGCCAGCGCTTCTTTCGTTGCTGCACCGCCCAAGCGCTTTTCAATGTGCAACACCGCATCGCATAATTCCTCACGCGAATAGCCTCCATACTGTGCCGTCAAAAGCCGCAAACGCTCTTCCAAAGGTATCTCTAACACAAGTGTTGGCGCTGTACGCATCTGCTCCCATAAAGGCGCAGGAATACTACGCTTTCCGACCATACGGCTTTCGTCCTCGATCCACACGCGCTGTTCTGCGTTCATGCCCCACAACGCAGCACCAATGCAGTTTTCAAAGTCTTCTTGCGACGGCTGTGATGCTTCGCCGAGCGCACCAAAAGCAGAGCCTTTGTGATTGGCAAGACTCTCCAAATCAAGCACTTGTTCACCTTGTGCAGCAAGTTCTTGCAAGAGCAGCGTTTTCCCGGAGCCGGTTTTTCCGCCCAAAATCACGATTTTACGAGGTTTGGCGATTGTTTCCAGCATGAATTTTCTGTATGCTTTGTAACCGCCTCGCAGCGAGTAAACCTTAAAGCCCATCAAATCCAGTAACCACCCGACGCTCCCGCTTCGCATACCACCGCGCCAGCAATACACAAAGAGCGTTTTATTCCCAATGCCCACCAAGCCTGAACTGATGCGCTCTGCATTAATTTTTTCTGCTTCTTCCACAAGCGAACGCATTTTCACGCCAACTATCTCCAAACCCAGCTTTATTGCGGTTTCTCGCCCTTGTTGTTTGTATGCCGTTCCAACGACGATGCGCTCTTCATTGCTGAAAAGTGGGAGGTTTTCTGCTTCGGGCAGATGCGCGTGGGCATACTCCGCCGGAGTGCGTACATCCAGCACGGGTGCTTGTGTTTCGCGGGCGAGTGCGTGGAAGCGTTCTATGGAGAGGAATTCGACCATAACAAAAATGACCTCAAGTGTTTTTGCACAAAAGTTTACGGGAAAATGCGTAGATTTGCCACTGCAAATTTTCTACAAATTCTCTACAAATGTAGCATTTCTCACCCTTTCAACCTATTATCATGTTTTCACGGCTTCGTACCGCTTCCACGCTTGGTGTTGGGGCGTTTTTAGTCGAAATCGAAACACACTTGGAAAATGCGCTGCCTGCTTTTGTCGTCGTGGGATTGCCGGATTCAGCCGTGAAGGAGTCGCGGGAGCGCGTGTCTGCTGCCATTAAAAATTCGCACTTTGTTTTTCCCGGAAAAAAAATCACCGTCAATCTCGCCCCCGCCGACATTCGCAAAGAAGGAAGCGCCTTCGATTTGCCTATTGCTATCGGGATTTTGAAAGCTATCGGCATTGTCAGCACGACGCTGAACCTTGATAAAACCTTGATTTTGGGTGAACTCGCGCTGGACGGCACACTGCGCCCCATTCACGGCGCACTGCCGATAGCTGTTACCGCAAAAAATGAGCAATATGAGCGCGTGATTCTGCCGGAACAAAATGCCGACGAAGCAGCAGTGGTGAGCGGTGTAGAGATTATTCCCGTGAAATCTCTGCGCGAAACGGTTGAATATCTCAACGCTGACAACAGCATCAAACCTCGCTTCATTGACCCTGCAACGCTTTTTACCCGCAAAGAAACACACGTTGTGGATTGGAGCGATGTGAAAGGGCAGGAAAACGCCAAACGCGCTTTGGAAGTGGCTGCGGCTGGTGGACATAATGCCATTATGGTCGGTGCGCCCGGAAGTGGCAAAACGATGATTGCTAAACGCCTTTCGACTATTTTACCACCGCTTACGCTCGACGAAGCGCTTGAAACCACGAAGATTCATTCGGTTGTGGGACTGTTGCCTGAGAAAGAAGCACTGATAACCGTGCGCCCTTTTCGTGCGCCGCACCACACCATTTCCGATGCAGCGCTGGTTGGCGGCGGCGTAGGCGTGGCGCGTCCGGGCGAGATTTCGCTCGCGCATCACGGCGTACTGTTCATGGACGAACTACCGGAATTTGCGCGGAATGTGTTGGAGGTTCTCCGGCAACCGCTTGAAGACCGCAGAATTACTATCTCGCGCACGAAACAAACGATTGAATACCCCGCAAATTTTATGCTCGTTTGTTCGATGAATCCTTGCCCTTGCGGGAATTTCGGCAACCCGAACCACGAGTGTTCATGCACTCCGCAGCAGATTCAGAAGTACATGGCAAAAATTTCGGGACCGCTTTTAGACCGCATTGATATTCACGTGGACGTTACGCCCGTCAAATACGACGAACTCTCCTCCGCGAAGCAAGGTGAGACTTCGGAACAAGTACGGGAGCGGGTTGTGCGGGCGAGAGACATTCAAAAACGGCGTTTCGCTCGGCGCAAGGGCATTCACAAAAATGCCGATATGACCTCGCAAGACCTGCGTAAATACTGCACGTTGGATACAGACGGGGAAAAACTGATGAAACAGGCAATGACCGTCATGGGCTTTTCGGCTCGTGCATTTGACCGCATTTTGAAGGTAGCCCGCACGATTGCTGACCTCGCCGACCGCGATACTATCTTACCGCAGCATATCAGCGAAGCGATTCAATATAGGAGTTTAGACCGGCAGTATTGGAATGCGTAACAAAGGAGACATCATGCACGAAGAACACCAAATAGAACAATTTCCTGCCAACGCTAATCCGCCCGAAAATGCGGATAACGCTGAAGCAGAGCCACTTTCGCCGTTTCATAATTATCTGGCGACGATAATTATCATCTGCGTCCAAGTACTCGGATTGCCTCTGGGATATTTATTGACATGGCTTGCTAATACAATAATGCCGTCAGGTTATTCAGGTTCTGTATTGCGCATTGGTTTAGGGACAGCAGCAACCACGATAGGTATTCTTTTTATGATGAGGCGCAAAGCTATCAATTTGCGCTATCTTTTTGGAACATGGATTGATTTTACTACGCATTGGAAACATCTTTTGATGATTATTCCGCTCTGGATAATTGCCATTGGATACACAGGACTGACATTTGGCATTCTTGCACAATTTGCTCCTCAATTTGTGCAAGATATTATGCGAAATTTTTCTGTAACCGACCACCCCTACGGTTGGGTTGGCGATGTATATATCACGATGGCAATCTGTCTTATAGCGCCCGTTGGAGAGGAGATTATGTTTCGCGGAACAATTCTTTACCGTTTTGCTTCCTACAAGCATCCATATCAAGCCGTAGTCTCTCTGTCAATCCTCTTTGCTTGCTTTCATCCGCAGAATTTTTTTGGTTCGCTCGCCTTTGCCTACGTTGCAGCAACTTCCTACATTTATTCTCGGTCTCTTTGGATTCCCATTTGCATTCATGCAATGAACAACTCTCTTGCCTCTCTCGGAACATTAGCAGAGCGATTGAATCCATTTCAAAGCCCAATGTTCACAAATGAAAAACCCACAGTAGAAGAAATACAATCTATAACTTTGCAAGATATTGGCATTTTGCTGGTACTCTTGATAGCCGGTGGGCTTGTTGTCTGGCGCTACATCAAAGCACATCCCATAACCGCCGATACCAAACTGCCGTATTTTGCGGCATTGGAAAAAGCGCAATCCCCGTCGCAATCATCAATCGCAACCGCATAACTTTTTATGACCACACCCCCAAAATCCGGCTTCGTTGCTTGGTTCTATGTAAAAATGTATTCTTACAAACTTTGACGATAAAATCGTGATGAAAACCGCACAAGAACTTCTCGAAGAACTCAATCTCTTGGACGAGACCGAGCATATTGAAGCCAAAGAGGCTTCAGGCGGGCTTGGTAAGTCGTTTTGGGAGACAGTTTGCGCGTTTGCCAATGAGCCTGGGCTTGGCGGTGGGTATATTGTGCTTGGTGTGCGAGCAAACGACGAAGGGACGCTCTTTTCGCGGATGTATGAGGCTGTCGGTGTGCAGCAATCCGACACTATGCTACGAGACATCGCAACACAAGCGGCAACTGTTTTTAATATCCCCATTCGCCCGCAAACTAGCGTTGAAGTTGTCGGCGACAAAAAGATTATCGTTGCATTCATACCGGAAGCACAGCCAACAGAAAAACCTGTTTTTATTGCAAATCGTGGTTTGCCGCAAGGCGCTTTCCGCCGTATTGGTTCCACCGACCAACGCTGCCAAGATGATGATTTGCTCATCTTTTATCAATCTCGCAGCAATGCATCTTTCGACCAAACGGTGTTGGACGACTCTTCGATGGCAGATATTGATGTGGGTGCGGTGCAGGAATATCGCCGTATTCGCGCAGAAGTCAATCCCGGTGCGGCAGAATTAGAGCTTTCCGATGAAGATTTGCTGAAGGCGTTACGCTGCATAGAACCTGATGCCATCGGCACACTCCGCCCGACAGTAGCGGGGATTGTTCTTTTTGGGTCGGCAATGGCGCAACGGCGCTTACTTCCCACTATTCGCGTTGATTATATGCGGATGCCCGGCAAAGAATGGATTTCCGACCCTGTGTATCGCTTTCAGAGCATGGAAGCACGTGGCGCATTGCTATCGGTTCTACGCCGCATAGAAACAGCGATTTGGGAGGATTTGGGCAAAGCATTTTATCTGCCGGAAGAAAGTCTTATCAGTATTGAAACGCCGATTATTTCTCGTCGAATCATCCGCGAAGCGCTTACTAATGCGCTTATGCACCGTAGCTATCACGCACAAAGTTCGGTGCAGATTATTCGCTATGCGAATCGTTTAGAAGTTCGGAATCCGGGATTTTCGCTGGTTTCGCCTGATAAACTCGGCGAACCCGGCTCTGTACGACGCAACCCCTTTATTGCAGAGGTGTTGCACGATTTAAATATCGCCGAAACAAAGGGAACAGGCATCGGTACTATGCGGAAACTCATGCGCGAGGCAAATTTATCGCTGCCGTTTTTTGATTCAAAGCGTGATACCAATCAGTTTGTGGCAACGTTTTTTCTGCATCATTTCCTAACAGAGCAGGATTGGCAATGGTTGGGGCTGTTTCACTCGGGCAATATATCTTCCGAAGAAGCATTGGCATTAGTGTATCTGCGAGAAGTGGGCGAGATAGATAATTCCTCGTACCGTGCGCTTAACAACGTGGACACTTTGGACGCAAGCAAGCATTTACGTCGTTTGCGCGATATTGGCATTCTTCGTCAGAATGAAAAAGGGCGTTCTACCTACTACACAGGCGGTGAGCGCTTTGCTGAGGCTCTGGCGCAGTGGAAATCTACTAACCCGGACGAACAAACCTCTGACCCTGACGAGAAATCCACTAACCTCGACGAGAAATCCACTAACCTCGACGAGAAATCCACTAACCCCGACGAGAAATCCACTAACCCCGACGAGAAATCCACTAACCCCGACGAGAAATCCACTAACCCCGAAAGCAAATCCACTGACCTTGAAGATAAATATTCAGAATTACCGATTGCATTGAGAGAAAAATTGCGCGGTCTTTCAAAACGCCCAAACAAAGAGTATTTCAAGCAAATTATTCTCGATCTATGTGCGTGGAAGCCGCTTTCAACAAGGTTTCTGGCACAATACACCGACCGCACTGACCATCATATTTTGCACAATTATCTTCAACCCATGATTCAAGAAGGCTTGCTCAAATACACCATTCCTGATAAGCCGAATCATGCGGAACAAGCATATCGGACAGTTCAACCAATTTCTTTAACCGAATGACCACACCCCCCAAATCCGGCTTCGTTGCTATCATCGGCGAACCAAACGTCGGTAAATCTACGCTCATGAACGCCATGCTCGGCACGAAACTGTCTATCGTCTCGCCCAAGCCCCAAACCACGCGCCGCAGCGTTCTCGGCATTTTCACCGAAGGCACGGAAGAAAGCGGGACGCAGATAGTGTTTTTCGATACACCGGGCGTACTTTCTAAGCCAAGTTACGAACTGCACCGCTCCATGCTGGATTTTGTGAAAAGTTCCGTAGAAGGCGCAGATGCTATTCTCATCGTCGTGGATGTACAGAAACTTGTCGAAAAGCCACGCACGAAAAAGCCTTCCACGAACAGACCAAGCAACCAAGCAACTAAGCAACCAAGCAACCAAACCGAAGAACGCGGCGCAAAAGCTCTCCAAACCTTGATGATGCGGCTGCAAATGCGCCTTGAAACCGTAGAAAAACCCGTCATTGTGGCGCTGAACAAAATGGACGCACTGCACGACAAAAAACTGGCGCTGCCTGTCATGGATGCCTTAATGAAACTGCCATTTGTGAGCCACGTAGCGCCGATTTCCGCGCTGGAAAACAAGTTCGTGGATGAACTTTTGGCAAAACTGAAAGACTATATGCCGCAGCATGAGTTTTACTACGATGCCGAAATGCTCTCCACGCAGCCACAGCGCTTCTTTGTGAGCGAACTTATCCGTGAGGTCATTTTTACGCGCTACCGCGAGGAAATTCCCTATTCGACCGAAGTGAGCATTGTGGAGTTCAAAGAACGGGAGCGCGGAAAATGGTATATTTCGGCGGATATTGTGGTGGAGCGCGACACGCAAAAGCAAATTCTCATCGGCAAAGGCGGCTCGTCGCTGAAAGAAACCGGAAGCCTTGCACGGAAAGCGATTGAGCAGTATCTTGAATGTTCGGTTTTTCTGGAACTGTTCGTGAAAGTCCGTGAGGATTGGCGTAACAGTACGGCACATCTCCGCTCGTTTGGGTATGGGCAATCGTAACAATTTTCTGCAATTTTTGTTTGTTTTCATGCCACAACCACCATTTATCACCTATCTCGAAAAACGCCTTGCAAACCCCGACACAGCACCGCTTCCGGGCTATGAGGGTCAAAAGCGCATGGCTCCTTTTGTGAAGGAAATTTACGAGCAGCCGAAGGATATTGACACCTACAAACAAAGCGCTGTTCTAGCGTTGCTGTTCAATAACCGCGACCATGCGCATAGCGCGGAGCATCTGGAAGTCTTATTCACCGTGCGCAGCAGCGACCTCAAAAATCATAGCGGGCAGATTAGCTTTCCGGGCGGACGCAGCGATGCAGGTGAGACGATTGTGCAAACGGCACTCCGCGAAACCTGCGAAGAAGTTGGCTTGAAGCGAGAAAACATCACTGTTTTGGGTGAACTTTCGTCGCTGTATGTCCCTGTTTCGCGGAGCATGATTTACGTCGTGGCAGGTTTCCACGAAGGCGTTCCCGAAACACGTCCCAACGAGAGCGAGGTGGAAGAAATTTTTTCCGTACCGCTTTCGGTTTTGCTGAACCCCGCAAATATTGACCGCAAGCCTTGGGTGGTTCTTGGGCGCGAGGTAGAAGTTCCCTTTTGGAATCTCGGCAAAAACGTCCCGCTTTGGGGCGCAACCGCCATGATGACCGCAGAAATACTAACGTTGTACGAAGAGTTTGCATCCGTCACCTCTTGAACCTTGACCGACCGAATGTTGGAAGGCAGAATTCAACACTCAACACTTAAAACTTTCCCCCCATGAATCCGTTCCCTTTCACTTTCAAAAACCCTGAATTTTTCTGGCTTCTTTTGCTCTTGCCCTTGCTCGTCTATCGGTATTGGCGCGTTGGGGCGGTGCAAGGCGAAATTCGTGTTTCGACGCTTCAGGGTTTTGCCGGCATCAAGCCTTCATTGCGACAGCGTTTGCGGCATTTGCCCTTTGTTCTGCGGCTTTTGGCAATCGCTTGTTTGATTACCGCCATTGCTCGCCCGCAATCCAGCGCTCGTGGGCAGAATGTGGAGACCGAAGGGATAGACATTGTTTTGGCAATGGATATTTCGGGTTCGATGCTGGCGGAAGATTTTAAGCCAAACCGCATCGAAGCAGCAAAAAAGCTGGCTCTGGAGTTCATTGATTCGCGCCCGAATGACCGCATCGGACTTGTGGTCTTTAGCGGTGAAAGTTTTACGCAATGCCCTCTGACAACTGACCACGACGTGCTGAAAAATCTCTTTACCGCCATCAAAAGCGGTATGGTGTTGGACGGCACGGCTATTGGTCTGGGGCTGAGTACGGCGGTAAGCCGCCTCAAAGACAGTCAGGCAAAAAGCAAAGTCGTAATTTTACTCACCGACGGCATTAACAATGCGGGTTCGGTGGCTCCGCTCACGGCGGCAGAGATTGCCCGAACATTTGGTATTCGCGTTTATACGATAGGCGTTGGGACGTATGGTTATGCGCCTTATCCCGTGCAAACGCCGTTTGGCATTCAATATCAAAATTTGGAAGTGCAGATTGACGAAGAAGTAATGAAGCAAATTGCCGACATGACCAGCGCACGGTATTTTCGCGCGACAAGCAATTCCAAACTTCAGGAAGTTTATACCGAAATTGACAAACTCGAAAAAACGAAAATCTTTGTCACCGAGTTCCGGCGCTATTCGGAAGAGTTTTTCCCGTTTGCCATAGCAGCAGGAATCTTGCTGTTTGTTGAAATTGCCTTGCGCAAAACAGCGCTACGCAGTATTCCGTAACATTCCCTCAAGCAGATAGATTTCTTTGATTGAATCCATTTTCGGCAGCGCTCGTATAAGGGAGTTTTGAAAAACTTCCTTATTGTTCGCTCTCACCAAGCCTCATTTTTCCTTGTGTTATGACAACCGTTCATCTTGTGGATACCGGCGTAAACAACCTTCTTTCGATTTGCAACGCACTTGAAATGGCGGGTGCGAATCTGGAAATTTGCCGCTCGCCGGAAGAACTCTCGGATGCAGAACGCATTGTACTTCCGGGTGTTGGTGCATACAGAGATTGTATCGGCGGTTTGGTCAATGGTGGTTTTGTGCCGACGCTGAATGAACTCGTTTTTCAAAAAAAACTGCCGATTTTAGGTATCTGCGTCGGTATGCAGATGATGGCTAGGCGGAGCTACGAAGGTGGTGAATACGAAGGTTTGGGCTGGTTTGAGGCAGATGTGGTGAAAATTCAACCCGACGATGCAAAACTGCGTGTTCCGCAAATTGGTTGGAACAGCACCACCTTTCGCGCCGGAGAACCGCTTGCTGTGGGGCTTCCGCAGAATCCCGATTTGTACTATGTTCACTCGTACTATTTGAAATGTGACAATCCTGAAGATATTGCCGCAACGTGTGAATATGGCTTGGCGGTTACATCGTCCGTGAGAAAAAACAACATCGTCGCAACACAATTTCACCCCGAAAAAAGCCAAGATTTCGGCTTGCGGGTTTTAGAGAATTTTTTGCAGTGGAGACCGTGATGGACACTATCATTTCACAACCTCAACTCAATGTTGCCGAGAACGCAACAACGATATTTATTACCCTTGACAAAGCCGCAAACGCTGAACTTGCTGCTAATGCTCTTCGTGTCCTACGCTCACTGTATCAAGAACATTCTCGCCGATATATTGAGTTTGTCAGCGAAGAAGAGCAGCGCGAACTTGACGCAATACTCGCTGCCAGAAGCGACGAGGACAAGGAAATTGCTTTTGTCGAGTATGATACGGTTGAATTATGAATAAGCCGCTTGAGTTCCGCTTTGTTAAATCGGCAGAAAAGTTTTTGGCAAAAAACTCTGCTCGTTTGACCAAGGATGAAGTCAAAAAACTGGTTAAAAAAGCTGTGCGTTTTCTCTACGGAAATCAAGAAAATGTTGATATGAAAAGGCTTCAAGGCTATTCAAATGAAATGTATCGTATTCTCGCCAAGGTGATATACGGATTATTTTCTCTCTCGTTGAAGGAGAAATTATCATAACAGCGATTGTTGAAGAAATAGAACGACGCGGTAACATCTCTTACGCATAATCAAAACTCCAATGACAAACGTACTCCAACACCCCGCAAAGCGCTTCTTTACTGCACTCATAAGCGTTCCCGCATGGTTCTTCGCAATAGCACTGCCATTATCGTTAGCATGGTGCTTGGTTTTAGGCATTATTGACAATGAAGCAGACCAAAGCAAGCCGTTTTTCGAGCGGTATGCAAACCCGCTAATGTGGCTGTGGTACGGCTTACCGACCTTTGTTTCCATGCTGTGGCTTATGAGCGTAGCAATGAAGCAGAAGCACAGCGTTATGCTGGGCGCATTGTGGTCAATTCCTCTCGGTTGCTTGCTTGGAACGGTCATTGCGCTTCCTGCTTTTGCTGTGGTATTTGGTTTTATGCGCCTCACAGGGCTTGCGTGAATTTTGTGTATCAACTTTTTTTCATTGACCAATGAATCTTCCCGAAAAATACACCCAAGAAGAAATGGAGCGCATTTTGCAACGCGCTCTGAGCAAACATTCATCATCTGGCAATATCTCGCGTGAGCAGCTTGTCGAAGTCGGACGGGAGTTGGGATTGTCGGAGCAAGATTTGATGCAGGCTGCAAGCGACGAACTTCGCTATGGAGCGATAGACGATGCCCGTGACGAAATCATTGAGAAGCGCAAAAAAGGCTGGCGTGAACATTTTTTATGGTATATCGGCGTAAATTCCCTTACGATGGGGCTGAATTTCATGCAGGAAGACGGGCGCTTTACGTGGGCGCTGTTTATGCTTCTTGGGTGGGGAATTGGTATGGCTTCGCACACCGTCGCCACATTTTTTCCTGACAAGAAAAAACTCGACAAAGCCGCACACAAACTGCTGCGCAAACAAGAACGAAAGAAAGAACTTTCTGCATAATGCACATATTCAAGCATCTGCTGAAGGTATTGACACAGTACATTACTGCTTAACGAGGAGAAATAATGAGCCTACCGAAAAAATATACCCAAGAAGAAATGGAGCGCATTTTGCAACGCGCTCTGAGCCAACGTGCGCAATCCGGCAACGTTTCCCACGACCAACTTGTCGAAGTCGGGAGAGAATTAGGACTGTCGGAGCAAGATTTGATGCGGGCTATTGACGAAGAAGACCGCGTTGGTGCGTTTGAGGATGCAAAGCAGGAAGTCATTCGCAAAATGCGCAGTGAGTGGCGTAACCACTTTGGTTCATACCTTGGCGTGAATGCGGTTCTGCTGACGGTGAATGCAATTCAAATGCACGGTCGGCTTACGTGGGCGCTTGCTACCACGTTAGGTTGGGGAATTGGTATGACAATTCACACCATTTCCACCTTCTTCCCCAAAGAAAAAGACATTAACAAAGCCGCAAAAAAACTCCTTCGCAAACGTGACAAATACAAAGAACTTGGAGAATAATCATTTCGTCATTTATTTATCATCATGCTCAAACGCCGCTTAATACCAAAACTCCAAATGAAGCAAAGCCGCTTCAGTCCTCAGCAAATGGTACTTGTTACGACGGTACAATTTGACAAGGTTGTAGAAGTCGGCGACCCTGTGTCGCAAGCGAAAATTTATCAAGCGCAAGCCGCAGACGAGCTTGTGTTTCTCGACCTTGACGCAACGCCCAATTCCCGCAAACCGATGGCAAGCATCATTCGCAAAGCGGCGGAAGAAATTTTTATGCCGATGACCATTGGAGGCGGCGTGAAATCTATTGAGGATTTCCGTTTGATGCTGGAAAACGGCGCTGACAAAGTTGCTATCAATACTGCTGCCGTTGAAACACCAACGCTTATCACCGAAGCATCGGAGCGCTTTGGAGCGCAATGTGTGGTAGTCAGCATTGATTTCAAACAAGACGAACACGGCAAATACAGCGTTTGGACACGCTGCGGCAAAGCACAAACCCCGCTCGACCCTGTAGAATGGGCGCAAAAGGCGGAAGAATTAGGAGCCGGAGAACTGATGCTTACCTCCATTGACCGCGACGGCACGCGCAAAGGGCTGGATGTCGAGCTAACAGCACGTATCGCCGAAAGCGTTTCCATTCCTGTCATTGCGGCAGGTGGATGCGGCGTAGCGATGGACTTTGTGGATGGTTTTTTGAAAGGCAAGGCAGATGCGGTTTCGGCGGGAACATTCTTCTGTTTTCAAGACCAAAACCCGATGCAAACTCGCGCTCACATTGCCAATGCGGGTATTCCCATTCGCCTGCATACTTGAACTTTATACTTGAACAGCGGATACTTGAACGGTTACTTATGTTGTGCTTCCTTCTGCATTCTCGCCATTCATTGCTTTCAGCATTTTGAGCAAGCCCGGATAGGAAATACCAAGATGCTGTGCGGCTTTTGTTTTGTTGCCATGATATTTTTTCAGCACTTCCCGAATCAAGCGCTCTTTGATGTCGTTTAATTCTTCAAATGTTCCTTTGGTAAATACACCATGCAGAAACGCATCAGAGGCTAGTAATGGATCACTCGCACTGTCAGGTAGGTTTTTTACACCTTCCGCTAAGGATGCTTGCGACAACCACAATGCAACGTCATTTTCATCGGAGTGTTCGCCAAATAAGCACCAGCGTTTAATGATATTGGAAAGTTGGCGGATATTTCCTTCCCAACGTTGCTTTTTCAAGAAGGTCATAATTGGAGACGGAATAGCAACAGCCCGCAATCCGAGTTGGTGTTCGTAAAGTGCGATAAAATGTGCTGCTAACGCCTCAAAATCTTCAATACGCTCTCGAAGTGGCGGTAAGACTATTTCTACCGATGCCAAACGATGATACAAATCCAAACGCAAAAATCCGCCTTCGATAGCCTCAGCAATATTGCGATTTGTCGAACAAAGAATCTGCACGTCTATCGGTCGAGCCTCTGCACCGCCCACTCGCCTGACAACCTGAGATTCCACCACACGAAGCAATTTCGCCTGCAATGCAAGCGGGATTTCGGTCAATTCATCCAAAAACATAATACCGCCGTTTGCCGCTTCAAACAAGCCTGCCCGCGCCTCTGTTGCTCCGGTAAATGCTCCTTTTTCATAACCGAAAAGTTCGGATTCAAACAGCGAAGGCGAAAGTGCCGCACAATTAACGGCAACAAAAGGTTTTGTACTGCGTGCGCCGTTTTGACGAATATACTGTGCCATGACTTCTTTTCCCGTTCCGCTTTCTCCTCGAATGAGTGCATTGATACTGTGTTTGCCGACTTTATCGGCTGTGGCAAGGCATTTTTTAAGCGGCTGCGATATACCGACAAGCCCCGAAGTTTCAATGGCTATGCGCTTATCAAGTTCGCGGTGCAAAATGGTGTTTTCCGCTTGCAGACGCTCTTTATACCGACGGTTTTCTTCTTCCAGTCTGTGCATTTTGACCGCTTTCCCAACCGCGTGCAGAAGCTCGCCTTCGCGGTACGGTTTTTTCAAAAAGTCGTCCACACCTAAGCGCAATGCTCGTATAACCGAGGATTCATCAGCATATCCGGTGACGATGATATACTTGCTGCGTAATTCTCGCTTTTGACATTCGCCGATAAATTCCAGACCATCCATAACAGGGAGTTTCACATCACTGATAATAACCTGAAATTGCCTTGTTTCCAGCACCTTCAATGCCTTGGGAGCGGTTGTAAAGCCCTCAACAGTATATCCTTTGCGCTTGAGTGTTGTCAAAATATTTTGCAGAGCAAAGGTGTCATCCTCCACAACCAGCACAGAAACTGATGTTTCTTGCACTGAATCGGTGTCCTGATGCGAGACATTCTTCGTCGGCTTTTCTTCGCGCCCTGCCGGTGCGTGTTGTTCGAGTGTCATAAAATTGTCATTCCTAAAGAATTGGTGAAGAAATCGCGTCCGCAAACGGGATAATCATAACGGCTTCCGCGCCGCCGTCGTAGTTTCTGAGAACAATTCCGCCGCCTGCTTTTTGCAACAAGGAGCGCGAAACCCACAAGCCCAAACCCGTCCCTTTGCCTTGTTCCTTAGAGGTCGCAAAGGCATTAAACAACTGCTCTTCCATCTGAGGCGCAATGCCGGGTCCCGTATCGCGCACCGTGATAATGCAATGATTTTGGTCGGCTTCTGTGTGCAGCGAGATTTGACGCGGTTTGTCGTCCGTGCTTTCGATAAGCGCATCGCGGGCATTCATTAAAACATTGGTCAGCACTTGCGATAACGCAGGATAACTAAGTGCAAGACGGCGCGGCTCATCGGCAGAAAAATCATATTCGATACCGTACAGTTCTAATTGCTTTCGGTATAATCTCAACCAGCCCTGCACAACTTCCGGCAATGTGCAGGTCTCATTTTCTGAGGGCGCACGTGCAGAACTGAGTAAATCCGCCACGACTGACCGACAATGCAGTGCCGCACTTATCAGTAATTCCAAGTCTTCTTTCATCTCCTCAAAACCCACCTTACCTGCAAATGCAGACAAGAAGCCATGTTCGAGAGGGTTGTCCAACGTTGATTGTATGCGCTCGGAAGCATTCAAAATAGCACCGAGCGGGCTGTTGAGTTCGTGCGCAACGCTGCCGGCGATTGCACCCAAAGTCGCTAATTTCTCCGTCTGAATAAGAGCGGCATTGGTTTCGACAAGTTGTTTTTGTTGATGTTTTAAGCGTTGCTCCAAAAGTAAAATGCGCTCTCCCGCCCTGATACACACGCGAAGTTCATTATGGTCAAAAGGTTTCCCCAAAAAATCATCGGCTCCGGCTTCCATTCCGGCGATCATGTCGGTTTTTTCGGTATTTGCCGTCAGCAAAATAAAATAGATATAGCGGTCAAAAGATGCAGCGCGAATGCGGTTACACAAATCAATACCATTCAGCACAGGCATAGACCAATCGCTGATAACAAAGCTAATATCCGATGTTTGAAGAATCTCCCATGCTTCTTCACCGTTGCTTGCCTGCACAACAGTATAACGCCATGAACGCAAGAATGCCGACAGGCTGATACGAATGTCTTCCTGATCATCCACAATCAAAATCTGCAAACCGCCGCCCGAATCACGATACATAGTACGCTCCTATGGTTGGCTTCTAAACGTTACAATAATCAAAGTAACGATACAAAGTATGAATATTTGATATTCTGTTTATGATTTTTTTGCCGATTACGGCGAAGGGGATTTTGAGGCATTTCTCGCTTAGTTCTTCATAATGTTAAACTTAGAAATACCTTTTGTGCCTCGCTCATTCTTTGGCACAGAAATACTTCTCTTCTCCATCATACAAGTTGAATATAGTAATTCATTCTCAACTTTTCTCACTTCATTTTTTTCACATTTTATTTTTTAGGTGTTTATCATGAAACGCATTCTTTTTGCACTCGCATTGGTTTTTGCTGCTGTACCATTTTTTGCTTTCGCACAAAACAGCGCATCGGAAAACGCA
>JALONG010000004.1 GCA_025455065.1 Candidatus Kapaibacterium sp.
CGGCGCATGATGTTGAGCAACAGGTTACAAACATTGTTCTATTCAATCCAATATACAAAGAATTTATGCATAATTGTCAACTCAAATTGGTATTACTCCCTCGTAGCCATGCTCCGTGCAGGCTTTTCGCCGACGCTGACGCTGTATTCGGCAACGGTTTTGACCGAACAGCCGACAATATCGCTAGAACCGCGCTCACGGATAAATTCGGTGGCGGTGATTTCAAGTTTGTATGCGCCGTCAGTAGGGAATTTAACGTGAACGGTGAATTTACGCCCTTCGCGGCTTGTTTTGACCATTGAGCGTTGGTCTTTTGCGTCTTTTTCCGCGTAGGTACGTGCGCCTAACTGTAGATTTGGTGGTGCTTCAAAGGTAAGCGTCAGTGCGCGTTGTTTGGTGGAAATGGCGTATTCACGGTGCGAAACGGGTGTGAGCATATACCCGTGCAATGCCCCAAAACACTGTACGCTATTGATAAACTGCTCTTTGGTAAGCGGTTCTGCGAGAAATTGCCAGCGTTTGTCGTCGGGGAAACTTGTGTAAATCATCTGTTCCGGCGCAATACAAAAAAACGCATCAGCGTAGGCGAGTTTGTAGGAGCCGTCGGTTTCAACTTCTTTGTACACCGGTAAATCCACCAAGTAGGATTTTCCGCCTGTGCGGAAGGCGTTCCATGTATGGCGTTTGAGCGTGGAAGCGTCGCCGGGCTGAAAATTAAAGCCTTTTTTCACGCCGTTGATAACGAAGGCTTCCACTCCTGCGGTGTGCATCATCCGCACAAAGAGTGCTGCGAAGCCGCTTGCAAGCCCTTTACGGTTCGCAAACACGCTGTCGGCATTGTCCGATATGCGCTGTCGGTCGGCGGCGGCAGATTCAAAATCGTAACTGACGTTTGATGTTATCCAGCGAGCAATAGCGCGGGCTTTCTCAATATCATTGGTAGCGGGTTTGGTGAGGTATGCAACAAGTTTCGGAAGCGATTGAAGCGCAATATGCTGCGGAACGCGCTGCGCATAAATGTCTATTGCCGCGAAATTTACCGATTCTTTATGCACTATCTCTTTTCCGACGGCTTCTTTTGCAGAAGCCTCAAAAGGCGCATTGATATTCGGCTCGGTTGGGGCATTATCGGAAAATGCCGAAAGTCGGATGGAAAAACATGATACCGCAAGGAGGCTTAATGCCAAGAACAATGCGGGTCTGCGAGAGGAAGAAGCGATAATCATAGCGTGGTAAAAGTGAATCGTAGATTGCAGTGTTGAGTGTTAAGTGCTAAGTGTTGAGTACTAAGTGCAGCAAAATATGTTGCTTGCGACATCAACTCAACACTTAGTCATTCAACACTTTTTTGTTGTCAAGTCTGCGAGTGAACATGATGCTTACCTTGTGCAAGCATACTTCTTTTTGTTCAATTTACGTGCCAATTTTTTACCACGAGTGTTTCTGCGCCTTGTTATTGCTCTCAATCTCACACAAAGCATGTAGAATGGTGCTTTACGAGGTATTTGATGGCAGGGTTTTCCTTCTACGTCTGCTTGCATCGTTTTTTGCAATTTTCTCAAAATAAAACAGACTTGCCTTCACAAAACGAAAACCACTTCACATTACGTGAGAATTTTCTAAGAAAAAACCTTGTTTGGATGAATAGACTGAAGTATATTTGCAGGTATCACAGTTTGTGAAGTGCTTCAGTATTTTGCTTCACACGAGGAACGGCAAAAGAGTAAACGGATGTAAAAAGGTTTGAGCGCTATGAAACCGCAAGAGAGCGGACGTTTACGCATTTCATACTTCATCGTTTATACTTCATACTTTTCTTTGCTTGTCCACTAATCAACGCTTTCTGCCATTGTTCTGTTGCAGCCGATATGACGAAACATTCTCCCGCCCGCGAAATTTTGCAACGAGTGAAAGACCTCTACGACATTTCTACCGATGCCGACCTTGCCGAATTTTTCGGCATTACGCCCTCCGCGCTTTCTAATTGGAAATACCGCAACACGGTAGATTACCGCTTGCTCTTTGAGAAATGTTACGGTTTTAACTACCATTTCATCATCACGGGCGAGGGCGAAAAGTACGCGCCCGACGAAGATGAAATCCTCGAAATCCAGCGCGGAAACAAGGATTTGCGCTCGCTCGTCTTGGAAGATGCCGGCATTACGCAAAAGAAAATTTTGATTATCGAAGACCACACGCAAATGCGCCAACTGATTGAGCGGCATTTGAAGAAAGAAGGCTACATCGTGCTTGGCGCAGGCGACGGCACCGAAGGGCTGACGCTGGCAAAAGAACACGTGCCGGATGTGATTATTTCCGATATTGTAATGCCCGGACTAAGTGGATACGAGGTTTTACGCGAGATTCGGGCGGATTTGCAAACGACGCATATTCCCTTGCTCTTTATTTCCAGCAAAGCGGATTTGGCAGAAATTCGCCATGCGATGAATTTGGGCGCTGACGATTACCTCACCAAACCTATTCAAATCAAAGAATTACTGCAAGCCGTCAATGCCCGTTTGCACAAAAGCGCTCTTGTGCAGCGCCAGATGGATTCAGTCTTGCAGAAAATTCGTTCAGGTTTTGTGCGGGTTTTGCCGCATGAGTTCCGCACACCGCTTTCTACCATTATCGGCGGCACAAAATACATCATTGATTCGTTTGAATCCCTGAGCAAACCGGAGATTTTGGAACTGCTCAAAATGGTGAACAGTTCGACGAATAATTTGAATCGCCTGCTGGAAAAAATTCTGCTCTACGCGAAGTTGGAATCTATCGCGCAAGAAGGCGAAGAGGGCTTGGAACAGCTTGGGAAGCGCGTTACGGAAAACGCCGGAGATGTAATTTCGGATATTGTGTTGGATTCCGCGCAAGCGCATAACCGCATGAAAGACATCGAACTTGCTATAAGTGAAGAAAGTATCGCTCTCAGCATTAACCCTGTGTATTTGACGACACTTGTTACCGAAATCATCGAAAATGCGATTAAATTTTCACAAGCCGGTTCGCCGATTGCCGTTAGCTTCAAGAAAGAGGACGGCGGGGCTGTGCTGAACGTGCGCGACGAAGGGCGCGGCATGAGTCCTTCGCAAATCAAGAGCATTGGCGCATTTACGCAGTTCGACCGCGAAATGTATGAGCAGCAGGGCATCGGGCTGGGATTTTCGATTATTGCCCGTATTATTGACCTTTTCAAAGGCAAATTGACCATCAAAAGTGAGCCTGCACGCGGCACACAGGTTTTTGTATCGCTGAATATCGCTCCGACCGCGAAGGCGAAATGATGCGATAAGAATTTGCTCAAAATAACGTGTCTATTGCGAAATCACATCATCACCACACCGCACCAATGCTTGCACTCGTCCTCCACGAACAACCTCACGGTTCTACCGAAAACACCGCTTTGGCGCAGACCACTTTGGTGCAGACCGCTTCGCTGCATAGAGCGCACTCGCGTAAAACCTACCGTGTGAACCTTGAAGACGTTCCCAAGCCAACGCTTGGCGCTGGCCAAGTGCTTGTGCGCATGAGCGCCGCAGCACTGAATCACCGCGACGAATGGATTCGCAAAGGTCAGTATGCACGCATCCGCCCCGGCGTGATTTTAGGTTCGGACGGATGCGGCATTGTAGAAGAAGTTGCCTCCAAAGCTGATGAACACTTACTTGGGCAGGAAGTTGTTCTCAATCCTTCCATCGGCTGGGGCGCAAATCCCCGCGTACAAGACCGTGAGTACACGATTCTCGGATTGCCTGTGAACGGCACGTTTGCGGAATACTGTGCCGTTTCCGCACAAAACTGTTTCCCCAAACCCACGCATTTACGCGCTGTCGAGGCTGCTGCATTGCCGCTCGCCGGATTAACGGCATACCGCGCCGTGCGTACCCACGCAGAAGTCTCAGAGGGCGTACGGGTGCTGGTTACGGGCATTGGCGGTGGCGTTGCACAATTTGCCGCGCAGTTTGCCGTTGCTTTGGGGGCAAGTGTTTACGCAACTTCCGGCGATGATACCAAACTCACTTCGGCGATTGAACGCATCGGTTTAGCAGGGGGCGCAAATTACCACAACCCCGAATGGCACAAAACCTTATCAGAAAGCGCCGGAGAGTTTGATTGCGTGATTGACAGTGCCGTCGGGAATAGTCTGGATGCGCTCTTGGCGCTGCTTGGTATGGGCGGGCGCTATGTATTTTATGGTGCAACGGCGGGGCGACCGTCGTCGGTGAATGTGCAGATGATATTTTGGAAACAATTACGCTTGCAAGGCTCAACAATGGGGAATGATGCGGAGTTTGGCGAAATGCTGCGTTTTGTTGAAGACCACCGCATTGTGCCGATTGTTGATTCTGTTCGCCCTTTCACTGAAATTGGCACTGCATTTGAGGCAATGTCCGAAGGAAGGCAATTTGGTAAACTTGTGGTAACATTTGCGCATCATACCTGAACCACGCCCAATGCCTGATTTCTTATCACGCTCTTGGTATTCTCATGTTTCTTCCCTCGCTTCTTGGTCATTCCGCGCAGCTTTTACGGCTCATTGAACATTCGCCGCGCCCCGCTGACGCGCTTGCGTCGGAGTATTTCCGTGCGAAAAAATACATTGGTGCGAAGGAACGTCGTTTCATTTCAGCGCTTGTGTTTGCATCCCTGCGCGGACGTTCTGCTTTTGAGTATTGCGCCACCGAAGCGCTTCAGGGCATTATGAGTGAAGTCACTGCGGCGCAAGAACGCGCTCACGAAGCACACAAAGGCAAAAAGACCAGCGCGGAACTGCTCTTTCAGGAACTCGGCATCATCACGGCGTGTGCATTGGTCGGTAATCACGTTGGTGTGGGCAATATGGTTGAAAGCGTCGAAGAAGCGCTCGGTATCGCTTACGAAGACCTCGAAGGGCGTATTATCGTTTTGGGCGAAGCATTTGCCGCACGTCTGGGAGTGAGCAATGATGCGGGTATTCAGGTTGCAATGACCATGCACGAAATTTGGTCGGAACTCGCCGAAACAATCGAAGAAATTTTTGCCAACGAACTATTCACCGACGACGCGCAGGAACTCCTCGCAACGCGCTATGCTGCTCCGCGTTGGATGCTGTCGGCATGGCAGGAAGGCACGGTGGAAAGGGGCGATTGGTTTTCGGCGGTGGAATTAGCCGCGTCGTTACTGGGCGCAGCACCAATTCCCGTGCGAGTAAACAGGCTTGCGGCAGAGCGCGAAGCAGTGATATCAGTATTGCGTGGAGACAGCATTGCAGCACGTCCCGGAAGGCTTTCGCCGGATGCGGTGTTGATTGATAAGCGGGTGAATCTTTTGGGAACAAATCTCTACAAAGAAGGTATTATCGAAATTCAAGACGAAGCAAGCCAATTAGCGGGTTTCGCACTTGCTCCCGAAGCAGGCTGGCGGACGCTGGATGCGTGTGCCGGTGCAGGCGGGAAGTCACTCCACATTGGGGCGTTACAGAAAAATCGCGGGGAAATTATTGCATCTGACATTGAGTACCAACGTCTCAAGGAGTTACCCATTCGCGCAAAACGCAACGGAGTTTCGCTCATTTCCACCGTGCAGCTTCGGGAGAAAAAATCCTCAATCGGGCTTCCTGCGCAGCTTGAGCATTTGCGGAACAGTTGTGATGCCGTTGTGGTGGATGCGCCTTGCTCCGGTATAGGAACGGTGCGGCGTATGCCAATGGCAAAATGGCGATTGACGCAGGAAATGTTGCGAAAACACGCTCAAAATCAAGTAGAAATCCTCAGTTCCTTTGCCGCTGCAACCAAGCCGGGCGGCGTGTTGCTCTACCTCACCTGTTCGCTCATGCCGCAAGAAAATAGCCACGTTGTGCAGGCGTTTCTGGCGGCAAACCCCGATTTTACGCCCGAAGCACTTGCCCCTGTTTTTGCACAGAACAACGTGCGTATTCCCGGATTAACCGCCGATGCACCTTGGCTCACGCTCACTCCAGCGCAGCACGGCACGGACGGCTTTTTTATGGCACGGATGAGGAGAACTTCATAATCTTATTCTTTCAACCCCGCGTCTTTCCTATACGTCGCCGCAACATCCACATAACGCGGCGGAATCACCGTTATCATTTTTCGGTCGTCATCAGTCAAATCACGGATGATTTTTGCCGGAATACCTGCCACCAACACGCCTTCCGGCACAATAAAACGCTCCCTCACGATTGCTCCCGCAGCGACTATCGAATGAGAATTAACGACAACACCGTCCAACACACGTGCGCCCATGCCGATGAGCGCGTGGTCGTGAATCGTGCAACCATGCACCACAACGGAATGTCCGAGCGTTACGTCATTGCCGATGTGCAGGGGATATTTTTCGTGCGTAACGTGAAGCATGGACAAATCCTGCACATTCGTCCGTTTGCCGATGCGAATGAAATTCACATCGCCGCGAATAACCGAGTTATACCAAATCGTGCAATCTTCGCCGATTTCCACATCGCCGGTAATCCGCACCCCGTCGAAAATTGTTACCGAATCGTGAATGCGAGGCGTGATGCCGTTAAACGGGATGACCGTTGTTTGCTGGGGGTTGATAATATGCGGCATAGCGATAGCAAAAAAGAAGGAAAAATGCTTGTAAAAAAAACGCCTAATCCGATGGAGCTACACAAAGGATTAGGCGAGGGATGATGCGGCTTTGGGGCGCAACGTTGAAGCAATGCCCCAAGCAGTCATTGTGACCGAACGCATTACATAAAGAGCATCAATACTTTGCCCAGCGAACCGATAAAACCACCTGCTTGGCTCAACACATCGGAAAGATGCAAAAAGCGCACAACGCTAAAGGCGAAAAGCGTTACGCCGAAGGTTTCCATAAAACGCTGTAAATTCGGAAAATAGCCGGAAGTATTGGAAAAAGCACCCGTCAAAATACCCACCACACCCAGCGCAATACCCGTCGCAAAACGTGGCGCATGAACGGTCGAAGTGAGAAGTACGGTAATAAACCATGCGGCAGCAAAGGCAGCAACCACGCCAATCGTGGTCATAAGCGGATTCGGATGCAAATCTTCTGCGTGTGCGTGAGACATACGAAAATCCTTCCAAAAATTGAATGAAACGAAAGAGTGATGAATTGCTAAAAGGAAAAATAAGGCGCAATGAACAGCAACGAAAGTACGCAAGGTTGAGCGATTGGGCAAGAAATTTTTTTTTGCTTCGTTAGATTCGGCGCTTGATTGCCTTGAAATGTGAAGATTACCGTCAAGAAAGATTGTATCTTTGTCGCAGAACGTAATTCTTTTCAGCAAATCTACAACACAAGTCATCTCCACGCTACTCATGCCCGGAACCCTCACCACATCTACCCTCAACGAGCGCCTTGCCCTGACGCTCTTGCGTCAGTATTTCGGCTATACGAGTTTCCGTGCCGGACAAAGCGAAATTATTGACAGTATCATGCGCTGCCGTGACACCTTTGTCGTCATGCCGACGGGGGGTGGAAAATCCCTGTGTTATCAGATTCCCGCGCTCATGCAAGATGGAACGGCGCTGGTGATTTCGCCGCTTATTGCGCTGATGCACGACCAAGTGCGGGCGCTGGAAAAAGCAGGGATTCCGGGCTGTTTTATCAATTCCTCACTGCCCTTTGAAGAAATTCGCCGCAGGCTGCAAGCCGCACGGGAAGGCGTGTACAAGCTCATCTACGTTGCGCCGGAACGCCTTGAAAGCAAGCAGTTTTTGGAAGAAATGCAGCGCGTGGAATGGTCATTTATGGCGGTGGACGAGGCGCACTGCGTCTCGGAATGGGGACACGATTTCCGCCCTGCATACTTACGCATCCATGACGCAAACACGGTTCTGGGGCGTTTGCCGATAATTGCGCTCACCGCAACTGCCACGCCCGAAGTCCAAACCGATATTACTCAACAGCTTCAAATGCAAGAGCCGGAGCGCTTTATACGCGGTTTTGACCGACCGAATTTGCGCTTTACCGTCCAACACGAAACCGACAAAACCACGCGCTTGGCTGATATTTGCACCGCAACTGCGCAAGGCTCGAACATTGTGTATTGCGGTTCGCGCAAGCGCGTCGAGCAGTTCGCACAGGCGCTTCGCGGCTACAATGTGCCTGTGGTGGCGTATCACGGCGGCATGAGCGATAATTTTCGCCGCTCGGCATTGGAGCGCTTTTTGAGCGGAGAAGTGAAAACCATTGTTGCCACCAACGCCTTCGGCATGGGTGTAGATAAGCCCGATGTGCGGAATGTGGTGCATTGCGATTTGACGCTTACGCCGGAGGCATATTACCAAGAAGCGGGGCGCGCAGGTCGTGACGGTGAAAGCGCTGATTGCACCTTGCTTTACGCACCAAATGACCGCCGCCTCATGGAGTTTTTTGTGCAATGTGCGTTTCCGTCGTTGGAATTGGTGCAAAATGTGTATGCCGTGCTGTACGACAGTATTCAAGCGGGTATAGGCACAAAGCCGCTTGAAACCTCGAAATTGAACGCAGACCGCATCGGCACAATGCTTTCGGTGCATCCTGCGGAAACAAACGCCGTTATCAGCCTTCTGGAACGGGCAAATGTTCTCAGGCGCGGTACTCCCGGCAGCATGGCGCGGGTGCAGTTTTTGGCAACGCGGGAACGCCTCCGCGAGTATTACGGCAATGTCCCGGAACGTAAGCGTAATGCGCTGAACGCGCTGATGCGGCTTGTGGGAAGTGCTGCCTTTCACGAACCGACGGAGTTCGATATGCTCGATGTCTGGCGCAAACACAACGTTCCGACGGAAGAATTTTTGGAGGCAGTCAGGGCGTTTGAATACGGGCGTTTGGTGAAGTTTGAACCACCCGGAATGTCCGATGGAATCACGCTTTTGCTGGAACGCTTTCCCAAAGAACAGCTAATGAATTATCTGCCTTACGATTGGCAAAAACACCTTTTGCGGCGTGAACGTGCAGTGCAAAAAGTGGAAACGATGGAGCGTTATGCCACAACAAGTGATTGCAAGCGGGATTTCTTGCTGCGATATTTTGGTGAGTTAGAAATAGAGCCGCATTGCGGACGTTGTTCTTCTTGCAAAGAAGCGGAACACGCCTCAAAAACAAGCGCATATCAATCGGAACGGAAACAGTTTTTGGTGCAGCAGATTCTCGCCGCCGCCGCCGAATTGGACGGGCGCTTCGGGAAAACGGTGCTTGCGGAGGTGCTGGTGGGAAAACGTTCATCGGAAAAAGTGCGGAAATTCGGCTTGCATCGTGCGGCGACATTCGATGCGGCGGGAAAATTTTCCGAACAGGAAATCGCCGAAACGGTGCAGCATTGCCTGAGCGCACAGTGGCTCAGTCCCACCGAAGAGCGCTTCCCGACGGTCTTTCTCACGCCGCTTGGCGCAGCGCAGCTTGCCTCCGTGCCGGAGCCGCTTCACTTGGACGGCTACAACCGTGATGATTGCTCTTATCCCGAACTTTTGCAAGAAGCAAAGCGCCTTCGTTACGACCTTGCCTCGCTGCACCGCATCGCGCAGCATATCATCGTGGACGACCGCTCGCTGACGGCACTGGTGAACGCGCTGCCCCGCACGGTGCAAGAAATGAAGCGGGAAGTGCGATACTTGAGTGATGTGTGTATTTACCGCTTCGCACCGCAGTTTTTGAAATTAGTGCAAGAGTACATTCGCCGCAAAGCCGCACAAAACGGTACGGATGCGGGTGAGCTGCCCGACAACGTGCAGCGAAGTTTGGAGATGCTCCGCTCCGGGATGAGCGTGGAAGAGGTCGCCGAAAAGCGCCATTTGAATGCGGGAACGATTGCGCAGCATATTCAAATTGCCTTAGAGCAAGGCGTGGTGCTGCCCAGAGAGCGTTTTGTCCGGGAAGAACTCTATGCGGCGGTGAAAGAGTTTTTGCAGATTCGCCCCGAAGCATTTTTGAAGGACATCCGGCAGGCGATTCACGGAGACGTGGAATGGTGGGAATTGCGCGTGGCGGCGGCATTTGTGCGGGGGGAAGAGAGGTAGCACTGGCGGTGTAGGCATTTTTCCTACGATTGTTGTATTTTTGTGCAAGCCACACCGCACCTTTCAAAAACTGCTACTACTATGACGACAACACTTGAGGAATTACAAACCCTCGTTGCGCAAAGTATTGCCAGCACCGAGGCATTCAAACTCAGCACCGAAGCGTTTAAGGCACAAATAGCGGCTTCGCAGGAGACTACTTCTGCTTTTATTGCACAACTGGCTGCTTCACGGGAAGAAGCAGACCGCCTTTTTGCCGCAGAGAAAGCAGAAAATCAGCGCCGCGCCGATGAAGCTGACAGGCGATTTGCCGCAGAAAAAGCAGAAAATCAGCGCCGCGCCGATGAAGCTGACCGCCGCATGGCGGAAGCCGCCGAAGACAGTCGCCGCCTCAAACAACGCCTTGATGAACTCGGTAAACAACTCGGCGGACTGGGCAATAAATTCGGCTCGTTTACCGAAGGTTTGCTCTTGCCTTCGGTGGAGGGTATTCTGCGTCGGCAGTTTGGTGTGACGGATTTCTATATGCGGCTCAAGTCCTATCACGGAGATCAGATGCAGGAACTCGACGGCTTCGGTTTTGTTAATGGTGCAAATATCGGGTTTATTATTGAGGTCAAAAGCCACTTGGACAACCGCGCTATCACGCAGGCACAAGAGCAGCTACGGCGCTTTGGGCATTTTCACCCGCAATACAAAAGCATGAAACTCTACGGCATTATCGCGGCTGTAGATGCGGTTTCGGAGGAGCAACGCCGAGCGGTTTGGAACGCGGGGTTGTATTTGGTAACGGTGCATGACGACGTAGCGGAGATGCCCTCGCCACCGCAAGGGTTTGTGCCGTTGGAGGAGATTGCGTAAAACCGTTGTAAGCCAACTGTGCTGAATTTGAACTCAAGCCACAATTTTACCGAAAATTCGGATTCTTTTCCCCTAATCGCACCTCCTCCAGCATCTGCGGCAGCACGAAACACGTGTCTCCACCTACCGCGCCCACACAAAGACGATTCCGCCACACATCCCACGAAAGCCTGACAACATCACGCTTTGAGGACAGCAGCGTCAGCGTGGAATTTGTGCTGAAGACTCTTTGTGCCGCAAGAATCTTGATTCCATGCGCTTCCAGCGAATCCATTGCGGCAAAAAAGCGGGGAGATTTGTAGAGGAGCGATGTTGCCAAAACCCGCATCAATGGAGGCTTCGGAGCAAAGGTGCGCGAGAGCGTATCACGCAAGCGCCGCGCAATACCGTTTGCAATGAGCATAGATGCCACTCCCGTCGTGCAAACGGTGAGTGAATCTTCTGCGCCCAAAGCATATTCCGCAATGTACCGCTCCAAACCCGCGTCATTTCTTGCTTCGTTGCCTTGGAATATGCGCCGGTCTTGCAAAAGGAGTGTAGCGTGGGGTTTTGAGGGAATGACAAGTGCGACGACCTGCTCACGCGGCAGTATTTGTGCGGTGTTGCGTACTGATTGGTCACTTCCTTCCCAAGCATCTGATTGAATAAGAAGCCCCGCAAACAGCGCCGTTGCTGCCACGACAGCAACAAACCGCGCAAGAATAACCTTCCTGAGCGGTGTCCAAAAGCAATAGACCAACGATGACGAGAGCAGCAACGCCACAGGAAACGCCCAGCGCCCATGCACCGCAGCAAAACGGGGCATTGCCGCAAATTCATTGGCAACGTTCATCCAACGCAAGCATTGGTGCGCTGTCTGGGCAAAAAGTTCTGCGCCGCCTTGCCAAAGAACCGAGACCAAGAGCGCCACAAGGGTATAAAGCATCGCGGCGGAACTGAGCGGAACGATGATGAGATTGCTGAGAATGCCAATAAGCGACACTTTACCAAAATACCACGCCACAAGCGGTGCGACTATCACCGAAGCCGCACACGTGATGGCAAGCGCCGTTGCAAGACTTTTGCGTACCGGGTATTCTCGCGCAAATTCCAAACGCTCCACGCCCAAAAGCCTGAGAAAACCTTGCTCGAAGCGCCCTAAGGTTAGTGCAATGCCCACAACAGCGCCCACCGACATTTGAAAACCCGCCGAAAAAACCAGCGTCGGCTGCCAGACCAGCAGCAGCAATACCGACAGCGCTGCAACATTGAGCAGATTTATCCGCCTCTGCACAGTATTTGCCAGCAGCACCAGCGATGCCATGAGTCCCGACCGCAGAGCCGACGGCAGACCGCCTGTCATGCCGATAAACGCCCCAATAACGACAACCGCCAACACCCACTGAAGCCATACAAACCGCACAAAACCGAGCGGCACAAGCGTCAAACTCAAGAGCAACACAATATGCAAACCACTCACCGCCAGCACGTGTACTGTGCCGGTGCGTGAGTAGGCGTGGAGCGTTTCGGGCGGCAGATGTGCGGTATTGCCCGTGACCAGCGCCAGCGCAAAGGATGCGGTTTCTGCCGGAAAAAGCTGATAAATACGGCTTTCCACCATGCTTGCAAACTGCGCAAAGACGGCATTTGCCGTGAGGTTGTCGGCGGTGATTGCGAGTGAATGAGTATCGGTAAAAGCAAGGAATGAAGCGCCTTGTGCGGCGGTGTAGCGCTGCTCGTCAATGTCGGTGGGAAGCAGGGCGGGTTTGGGGAATTGTGCTTGGACAACGGCGTAAATGCTGCTTCCGGGGTGGAGGTCGCTGAGGTGTGGGTAAATGTCGGGTTGCGTGTTTGTAGCGAGACCCTCGCCCTGCGAAGACGCAGGAAGCGAGAGCCTCGCTGTAGAGAGCCTCGCTGTAGAGAGCCTCGCTGTGGGGCGCTTGGTGTCTGGCTTTGTCACGCTGTTTTTTGCTCGAACACGGAGCAAAACGCCTGTTTCGGTGAGGCGCGGCAGTGCTTTGGCATCAATCACACCGCGCACCAGCAGCAGTGCCGATGCGGAATCCCGTTTGACGATGCGCTCCACTTGCCCACACACGACGGCAGGCATGGGCGGAAGCGGTTTGTAGGCTGCGTTTGATGGTGCAACAATGCCCGTGCTTGGTTCTATGCGGCTTTGGGAGGCTTCGTGCGAAAGGAGTGCGCCGAGCGCAAGTGCCATTCCCGCGTAGGAGGCTTGAAGGAAGGCGTTGCTGTGCTTTGTTGCGATGCGCAAATTCGTAGTGCGCGATAGCGCCGTTTGCCTGTTCTGAAGCTTTTTCCCCAAACTCCGCAGCACAAGTGCGCCAAAGAGCAACACCCCCAAAACGCCGTATAACAGCGCCGTTGCAGGGATGGGAACAATCTGCTCCACGCCAAACCCCAGCGCACAGACACAAAGCATTTTTACGGCGGGATACTCGCGGAGCGAGGTTGGGTGCGGTTTTGCGGGAGGAACAAGCATAACTGCGTCAATACTTCACTACCTTCTGCACCCAGCGCCGCCTTGTTGTGCGGCTTTCCACCTCCACAAAATACACACCCGCCGCCAAGCCGTCCATTGCAAGCGTTGTAGCGCCCGACGCATCCGAAAGCGCAGAAACCGACGTGCCAAGCGCCGTGCGAAGGCGAATAGTGTGCAGGTCATTTTCCGGCAAGGCTAGTGTTAATGCCTCGTGGACGGGGTTCGGGGAAAGGGTGATGGGGGGTGGGAGCGTGAGGTCGCGGGTGGAGGTTGCTGGGCTGACGGTGAAGGTGGTGGTATTGTAAAATCCGTCTCCAATTCCCTCAAACACTCCAAGGGTGACTGTGTATGTTGCCGCCGTTACATTGCTTGCTGCCGGAATAAATAGCGTATCTATACTGCTCCATCGCCAACCTCCACTACTGAACGTTGGTGCGGTGCTGTATGTACCAGTCCTTTGTGAAATAGGAATCTGAGGACTAAATGACAATGCTCTCCAAACAATATTAACAGGACGTATGTAAGTATTTGTTGTGCTTGGTCTGTAAGATCTATCGAGCATCCCTGTAATACTAATTATCATGGTATAAGCTGTGCCAGTGGCTGCCGTACTTGAAGGCGTAATGGCAAATCTAATGTTCGTATCAATGCGTGGCGGACCATACCCCGGCTGAATCATCGCACACTCCCTCACCGTCAAGCCTGAAGCCGCCACCCACGCAGCCAATTCAGGCATTTGCATATCCGCCAGAAAATCGTACTGATGTGCAGCATTGATGCGCTCTGCGAGGGCGCGTCCTGCTGTTTGTTCTATCAAATACCCCACAGCACAGATAGTTCCTGCTGCGTCAATAAAGCAGGGGCGGCGTTCTTTGTATGCCACATTTGTTGGGAAGCAGCCAGCCAAGCGGTATTCACGGAGTTTTTCCAGCAACATGGCGCGGCGCACTTGCAGTGCTTTTGGCAGATGGGAAACGTCCTTCGCGCGGAGCATTGTTTCGACGTATTCCAAATGTGTTTGGAGGCGGAGGCGTTCATTGGTGCGGCTTGTGGGCTTTGCGCCAAACTTTTTCACGAAGGACACATCGCCCAGCACCGCATTGACGGTGTTGGTGTGGAAGGTTTCGGCATAGAGAGACGAAGCACCGAAGCTGAATGCAAAGAAGAGTGCGAGGATTAAGCAACGTTGTAGCATGGTCGGACAAAAAGAAGTGGAATAATTCCTAAACAAACCCAAATACAAGATACAAAAATTATGTGGAAATCTCCTGCGCAAAAAACCGCCCGTTTTATGCTATATTGCGGGCTGTTTTCGTCATTATTTTTCGGATAGTTTTACCAACCAAATCATCATGGCAGACAAGCAAACACCGCTCATGCGGCAATACAGCCAAATCAAGAAAAAATATCCTGATACCGTGTTACTCTTTCGCTTGGGCGATTTTTTTGAGACCTTCGAGGACGATGCCATTATTACCGCCAAAGCCTGTGGAATCACGCTGACCAAGCGCAACAACGGCGGTGCGGACGAAACGCCGCTCGCGGGATTTCCGCACCACCAGCTTGATAACTACCTTCCAAAACTTGTTCGTGCAGGCTACCGTGTAGCTGT
Source organism: Candidatus Kapaibacterium sp. (assembly GCA_025455065.1). Taxonomy (GTDB): domain Bacteria; phylum Bacteroidota; class Ignavibacteria; order Kapaibacteriales; family UBA4661; genus PH2015. The sequence goes on from JALONG010000004.1 coordinate 14,942, forward strand.
GTGCGAACAGCTCGAAGACCCGAAGCAAGCGCGTGGAATCGTGCGCCGTGATGTTGTCGAAGTCGTTACACCCGGCGTGGCGTTTAACGAAAAATTGCTTGATGCGCGGCGGAATAACTACGTTGCGGGGTTGGTAGTGCTGCAAAACCGTAATACGACAACGATTGGCGTAAGTTGTGCCGATATTTCCACTGCCGAATTTTTCACCACCGAAACCGACGAAGAGCATCTTGCCACGCTCTTGGAAACGCTGCAACCCGCAGAAATCCTCATTCCCAAAGGCAAAACCGACGCGCTTACCCCCCACATCCGCAAGGCATTTCCCGCCAACGCCCAGCCTGCCTTGACGCGGCTTGAAGACTGGGTTTTTGAGGAACGTTTTGGGCGGGATACGCTTCTGAGGCAATTCAAAACGCAGAATTTGAAGGGCTTTGGTATCGAAGAACTGAGCGCCGGAGTCGCTGCTGCGGGTGTGGTGATGCACTATCTCCAAGAATCGCAAAAAGGGCAACTGACGCACATTCAGCGCGTGTCGCTCTTTAATCCGAGCGAATACATGACACTGGATTTTGCGACAAAGCGCAATCTCGAAATCACCTTCAGTATGAATGATGCTTCGCGTGAAGGAACGCTGATTGGCATTTTGGACAAGACCGAAACCCCGATGGGAAGCCGCCTCTTCAAAAAATGGATAACGCGCCCGCTTCGCCGCCTTGCGCAGATTCACCAGCGCCAACGCGCTGTGGATGCGCTCTTTCGTGGCGACAGTATTCGTGCGGCACTCAGGTCAGAACTTGGTCAGATGGGCGACGTTGAGCGGCTTATTGCGAAAATTTCGACCGGACGCGCCACGCCGCGTGATGTGGTCGCGCTGGGCAAGACGCTTGCACGGTTGCCGCGTGTGAAGGAACTCTGCGAAAATTTGTCGTCCGAAAGCCTCACCAAAGCTGTTCAGGGGCTGCACGATGTGAGCAACGTTGTGGAGCGCATCACCACGGCGTTTGTGGAAGAGCCTCCCGCGCAAGTGGGGAATGGCGGCGTGTTCCGCGAAGGCTTCGCGCCGGAATTGGACGACATCGTGAACGTGATGTATTCGGGGAAAAATTGGATTGCGGATTACCAAGAGCGCGAGCGCACTGCAACGGGCATACCGTCGCTGAAGGTCGGTTTTACGGGTGTTTTCGGGTATTACATCGAAATTTCTAACGCCCACAAAAACAAAGCGCCGGAACAGTATCAGCGTAAGCAAACGCTGACCAACGGCGAGCGCTACACTACGCCGGAACTCAAGGAAATGGAAGCAAAAATCCTCACTGCCGAAGAACGTTTAGCGGATGCGGAGCGAGAAATTTTCGGGCGACTGCGCACGGAAATTGCGGGCTTTGCGGCGGATATTCAGCATAATGCCGCATTGGTGGCGGCGATTGACTGTTTGCAAAGTTTTGCTGAGGCGGCACGGCAATACGATTACGTCTGCCCCGAGATGGATGAATCGGACACGCTGCACATCGAAAACGGGCGGCATCCTGTTGTGGAGCGGCTTTTGCCGATTGGTGAGAAATACGTCCCCAACTCAACCCGTATGGATACGCGCACCGAGCAGATGCACATTATCACCGGACCGAATATGTCCGGTAAATCCAGTTATCTGCGGCAGATTGGACTCATAACCCTTTTGGCACATATCGGCGCATTTGTTCCGGCACAAAAAGCGCACATCGGGCTGACAGACCGCATATTTACTCGTGTTGGAGCGCAGGACAATATCACCGCCGGAGAAAGCACGTTTTTGGTGGAAATGCAGGAAGCCGCGAACATCATCAACAACGCCACGCCAAGCAGTCTCATCCTTCTGGACGAGGTAGGGCGAGGCACGGCGACCTTTGACGGCATTGCCATTGCGTGGGCGATTGCGGAATATCTGCACGACCGCACAGGCGCAAAAACACTCTTCGCAACGCACTACCACGAAATGACTTCCATCACCGAGCGACTTCCGAAAGCGCGGAATTACAAGGCGGATGTGCAGGAAGTGGGGAACAGCATCATTTTTACGCGGCGCGTCGTGGAAGGCACTGCCAATCACAGTTTTGGTATTCACGTTGCAGAAATGGCGGGTTTACCGAAAGACCTGACCGAGCGGGCGCGAGTCGTGATGCGGGCGCTGGAGGAGAAGGGGGAGGGGAATTCGTCAGGTGTGGGTAGTCATTGGTCATTGGTCATTGGTCATTCGTCAGGCGACAGCAATAGCGCCACTGTACCAATGACCAATGACCAAGCAACTAATGACCAAGTAACCAATGACCAAGCAGAGCCGCAATTTTCCTTGTTCGAGATTCGGGATGACAAAATCCGTGAGAGGATTCGGAAGATTGATGTGAACGCGCTCACTCCTTTACAAGCACTGACGCTGCTTTCAGAGCTTCGGGCTATGGTGGATGCGGGGTAAAAGTGTTTTTCCGTATATTTGTGAACCATCTTCGCTACGTTAAACCAATCACTCTGGTCATGGAAACAATCCCAACAATGGACGACTTGAGAGCCTTAGTTGCACAAAGCATTCTCAGCACAGAGGCATTCAAAAATCAACTTGCTGCTTCGCAAGAAGCTGCCGATAGACGCGCTGCCGAAGCCGATCGCCGTACCGCCGAAGCCGATAAAGAGCGCAAAGAACTTCGCCAGCAAATCGGCGGTTTACACAACAAATTTGGTTCGTTTGCCGAGGGGCTGCTTTTGCCGAGTGTCAAGCGCGTGTTGTCGGAGGAATTGGGTTTGGAGCAAGTATCGGAGCGGACGCTAAGGAATCGGAAGGTAGATGGGAAAAAATTATTTATGGAATTGGATGCTTTTGGGTATTCCAACGGCGAGCAGAATGTGGCGTGTATTGTGGAAATCAAAAGTCATCTGCGGGAGGACGGTATTGAGCAGATTTTACGCCAGTTACGGGACTTCCCGGCGTTTTTCCGCGACCATGCTGACAAGAAACTGTACGGCATGATTGCGGCGGTGGATGCTCCGCAGAACTTGCAAGAACAGGTATGGAAAGAAGGGTTGTATTTGATGTTGGTGCAAGATGAAACGGCAGTATTGACGCTGCCTGCGGGCTTTGTGCCGAAAAATTACGGAAAATAAAACGGTCTTGTTCGCTGACGTTATGCGCTTTTTCGGCGATTGTGGACAATCGAATACGCCATCATCATAGCCTCCACCGTGCTTCCCTCATTCGCAATGCCTTTTCCTGCAATCCCAAACGCCGTGCCGTGGTCGGGTGATGTGCGGACAATCGGCAATCCCCCAGAAAAGTTCACACCGCCGCCACCAGCCAAGAGTTTAAGCGGTATCAAGCCTTGGTCGTGGTACATCGCTAGTATTCCGTCAAAATGGCGAAATTCCCCGTGTGCAAAAAAGCCGTCTGCCGGAAATGCTCCTGAAGCCTGAATGCCGAGATTTTGTGCGGCTTGGATAGCAGGTTCAATAATTTCCCCTTCTTCCTTTCCCAACGCTCCTTGCTCTCCGGCGTGAGGATTCAAGCCAAGTACGGCAATTTTTGGGGAGGCAATCCCGAAATCCTGTTTGAGCGAATGATTCATCGCTGTAATGCGCTCCAGCACTCGTTCTTGCGTGAGGGCTGCTGCCACTTTGTGCAAAGGGATATGCACCGTTGCCAAACCAACGCGCACCGCAGAGCGCTTGGGGTCTAATTCGGCGGCTTCCGTGGCAAGAATCATCAGGGGTTTATCTGTGCCGAATCGTGTGGCGAAAAATTCCGTTTGTCCGGGAAATGTCGCTCCGGCGAGGTATAATGCGTGTTTCGAGACGGGCATCGTGCAGACCGCATCGGCTCTGCCTTCGCGGAGTTCTTTGGCGGCTGTTTCCAATGCTTCCAGCGCTAATGCGCCTCCGGAGCGGTTCTCTATGCCAAAGTCCAAACGATGTGCCGTTTGGCAAGGAATAATGCCGTATTCACGACCATTCAAACGGAAGCCTGCTGTGGTGCGCTCCGGCGGTGCAATCGCAAGAGTTTGAGATAGCGTGTTGGCATATTCCCAAAAAACATCGGGATTGACAATAAGGCGAAATGTGGTGTTTGTGTCTTGAAAAAAAGACTGCTCCGAAAGCCGCACGAGTGCTTTGATGCAGACTTCCAAGCCGATACCGTTTGCGTCGCCGCAGGTCAGAAGAATGGTCATAGTGTGAGGTAATGAAGAAAAAGAGAATATACTTGAAATCTACTATTTTTTGCGACGGCTTGCAACATACACCGATTTATGCGCAAGAAAAATGCTTGTTTTGCGTCTTGAACAAGGCTGTTCTGACGACACTATATTGGTCAAATCTTTTAGGACTTTCGCAAAAACAATTCACAAGGGGCTAAAGACCCTTGTTAAACAATGACTTACGCAACAAGGGGTTTCAACCCCTTGCCTCAAAAGTATGGTTTTGCGAAAGTCCTATCTTTCATTTTTTCTTGCTGCCATGTTTCAACATTTACCGTGTTTACGCTCTTTACAACGCATTGCTTTGTCCGTTGCTCTGCTAATAACGTGCTTTTGTCTTGGCGTGCTGCCTGCGCAGACAATACGCCCCCAAGAAACCGCCGTGCAGACACACAGTTGGTGGCATTATTTCGGAACTCACCGATTGACCAATCAGTGGAGTGTGCATACCGAAGTGCAGATTCGGCGTGCGGATGTTGTTGCTTCATGGCAGCAACTCTTGTTACGAACAGGCATCAACTATCATTTGACCGATAATATCACGCTGACAGCCGGATATTGCTACGTCGGAACCTATCCTTACGGCGAGCAGCCGATTCGCTCATTCAGACCGGAGCATCGTCCTTGGGAACAAGTGTTGGTGCGGCATTTTGAGGGTATCGTGGAATTTCAGCATCGTTTTCGTTTGGAGCAGCGATTTTTGGGAGATTTTGAAGCGACAGCTTCGCAGCCTGCGGGCGGCGCTGATTATCAAAACCGTATGAGGTATCGTTGCCTTGTAACGGTGCCGTTTTCGGGCGACCGTGTGCGTGCCGGAACATGGTTTGCAAATGTGTATGATGAGATATTTATCAACTTTGGTGAATCGGTGCGCTACAACGTCTTTGACCAAAACAGGCTCGGTGCAAATATCGGTTTCCAATTTTTGCCCAGTGCCAATATCCAAATCGGGTATATGAATCAGACGATTCAAAAACCAAATGGTTTTCAGTTGGAAAGTAACAATACCTTGATGTTCTTCCTTTTTTACAACCTTGATTTTCGTCAGTAATGACGCGGTTTGTGGCGCTTTTGGGAGAAATTGGCGTGTGCGGAATACCGTGGCGACTATGACGTTTTGGCATAGAAAGTCCTGACCATTAGCATCATGTTTTCCAAAGCGAAATCGTGCATTTTTGTAGCAGATACAAACAGCAATCGTTGTAACACTTCTCGAAGAGATTCGCAAGGACAAGTTCACAACACCCAACGATGTTGCTTTTGTGCTGAGGGTAATATAATGTTCACGATTTTCTTTTTCGCTTTTTGGAGATGCAGCCATGAAAGCCACTGTACATACTTTCGACGTGCGCCGCCCTAGCGGTAAAACACTTGAACGCCTGACTTTCGTTTGGTCATTGATTCGGACAATCGTCTTTGTGCTGACGTGTTTTCAGTGGGCAAGTTCGCCCTCGCAGGCGCAAAATGACGCTTCGCAGCAAATGATTTTACCAAACTGCTCCGGTGCGAATATTGTTGGGCGGATTGTCTCGGCTGAAAATCCGACCGAAGGCGTTGTGCGATGCCGAGTGCTGGTAAACGGCGCAGATATGGGCATTACGACTGACAGCAAAGGATATTACGTGATGATGAACATGATGAAAGGGCGCTACACGCTGACCGTTCTTTCGCCAGAAGGTTCAGAAACAGGTGCTTCGCGGGTAGTTGTCGTGCGCGGGAATGATGTGACTGTTCCTACGATTGCCGTCGAAACACCGCAATATGCCATTTACGGGCGTGTTACCTACGCCCATGACCGCTCACGCGGCTTGGCAAATGTGAAAATTCGGTTGAATAGCGGTTTGACTGTCAAAACAGATTCGCTTGGTTATTATGCACTGGAGAATGTTCGCTTTAATGGGACGTACACCATCACCGCAGAAGCGCACGGATTAACGATTTTCGGGGCAACCCGCACCGTAACCGTTACCCAAACAATGACGCGACAGAATTTTATCGTTGAAAGTCCCGCAATAGCGGAAAATAACGATGCCTCAGAAAGCCTATCACCACAGCGCTTGCAAGGCAATATTCTACAAAGCAACATTCCGCAAAGTGAAGTATTGATTGGGCTACCGCGTGTGCATACGAATTTGACACGCAATACAAACGGAAATGTAAACGGAAAATAGTACGAAAAGCAGACTACCAATTAAAGGGGAAATCATAACACAGAGATAGCATTACATCTCCGAGCCATAGTCCAGTATTGAGGGGGAACTATGGCTTTTATTTTTGGTGGTAGTGCAAGAAAAAATGTTACGCAAAAGTTTCCTTTTGTAGCCACCGAAACAGTAGAATCTTTGCCACAGAAACCTATTTTTACCCACAAGTATCAACACAAATTGGTATAACGCAAATTGGTATAACGCAAATCGGCAGAATCAGTATAATGCCAACAACAATACTTCGTACACCTACTTTTTCACCTTCACCAATTCCACCCGACGACACCGCGCACGGTAAATATCCGTGTTTTCGCCCGTTCTGCGGGGTAAAACTTGCTTTTCGCCTTGCGAACTAGCTTGCAAGCGTTCTGCGGGGATGCCGCGTTTCACAAGTTCGCCGACGACAAACTCCGCTCTGCGCTGCCCAAGTTGTTGGTTGTATTCGTCGGACGACACATCGTCGGTATGCCCGGTAATCGTCAAAATCCCCAAGAAATTTTTGAACAACAGCAAATTCGCTGCAACGCGGTCTAATTCGTCCTGCCAGCGCACCGCACTCGGAAGTCCGTTGGAATCAAGCACGAAAGGGCTGGGATTGGCGTATTCGTTGCTGGGGAAGTTAATCCGCAGCGTTAATGCCTCCGGGAGGCGGAAATTGCGCACAAGAGCGAGGGTATCGGTTTTTCGGTAAATTGCGCTTTGCGATGTGAAAAAATATTCGCCTGATTGTGCTGTAAGCCGCAGTAGTACGTCTTTCGGGACAATCATGCGGTATGTTCCGTTTGGCTCTGTCGTCGCCTGCACTATCGTCGAATCGGTGTTGTCTTTTTGCGTCACAACAAGCGCCGACGGCACCGGCAAGCCGCTTTTCTCCGCTTCAACGCTTCCGGTCAGGATGACGTTTTTCCAAATGAGCGGAACGTTCACCTCGCGGCGCGTTGTCGTGTCACGCTTGGGAAGTTGCAAATATGTCGTATCGGCGTAATACTCCGACGCTTGAACGCTAATACCGACGCTCCGCCCTTTGGGAATGGTGAGGTTGTATGCACCTTCGCGGTCGGTGCGGGTTTCGGCAATTTTCGTATTTGTTGCCACATCGCTTGCTGTTACAAGCGCGTTTTCAAGCGGTTTTGCTTCGGGCTGCGTGGTGGTAACTTTGCCAAAAACGGTAATTTCTTTTGGCATCCGATTAAGAACAAAATCACGTACAACCGTATCGCCCTGCCGCGCAGAGCGAATGTCGAGTTCGGTTGCAAGCGGGATAAAATCGTCCTGCAACGCGGGGTCAATATAGACCGACAGGCTTTTTCCATAGCCGTAGCGCCGTTGATACCGTGCATTTGCGCCACTTGTCGGCACAATATCGGGTAAACCTTGCGTGTTTTCGTCAATGTTTTCGGTCAAACTAATGTCTGCTTGCACAGCATTTCCCAGCGCATCCGCCACTTTTCCGGTCAAAATAATCGGTCTGGCAATTCGCCGCAGCTTCACCGTCGGCATCGTGATTGTATCGCCCTTTTGCGCGGTTGTCGCGTCCAGCGTTTTTGTCTCCGTCATGTAATTCACCGTATCGGCAGGCTCAATGCGCACCGCATAGCGCTTGCCTTCCACAACAGGCGTAACAAAAAGCCCTGCAACCGGCTCTGTTTCTACCGGTCCGATGCTATTGCCGCTTTGGTCGGTCAAGGTGATTTCGGCTGCAAGCGGCGTACCTGCTTCATTTTGCACCGTTCCTTTGACAACCGTTACTTTCGGCTCTGCGCGGCGATAGGTAATCGAATAGGTCGTGGTAATTTCTCGCCCGATGTCGTCCAAAATGCGCTCAAATCGGTCTTTGATGTTGTACTCGCGCCCCAGCGTCAAATACGCCGTTGCAGAACCGTTATTGTCGCACGGCTTCACGATTTTGTTCAGTTTGATGCGATTGTTCCAGAGTTTTTCGATGATTTGCGGTTCGACTTCATTCCGCCGCGCCGTGTAGCTGACTTCATCGGTGACGACAATCCCGATGCGCTCTGCATTGGGACGAAATTTCATCTGTGCCAGTTCTTCCAGCGCATTGGGCAAATACTCATCCGGCTGATTCGCACCGGCTTTAGCGATAAATGCTTCAAAGCGCTCAAAATTATCGGTCGGCTGCAACACATCCACCGTGACCAAACCGTAGAGAATCCCACCAATGCGGTAATCCGCGCCGCGTTTGCGCATTTCTTCGGCAAAACGGCGAGCATTTTCGCGGGTTTCCCTGATTTTATTCGCCATGCTGCCCGAACAGTCAATAATCAAGACCACATCCACTGGCGTAGAAGCGGCGCTGTCTGCGGGTTTCACCGACACAATGCTTGCTTGTTTGTCCTTCAGAACAAAATCCCCCTCGCCAAGCCCGCGAATACTGCGCCCTTCGGCATCCACAGCACGAACAATGACGGTTGTTTGCGGAAAACGGCTGTTATCTACATTCAAGACTTGTAGCGCATAGCCCGCACGGGAACTGACTTCGACAGCATCTCCGGTGATAGATTTGACGGGCGTTTTCGGTTTGTAATAGCGCTCTTGAATGGCATTGTAGAGTTCTTGCGTTTGGGGAGAAAATTTCTCCAGTTCTTTTGCAAAATCGGGATTGGAATTACGCAGAAAAGAAGCCATAATACTCGGTTTTGCGAGCAGGGAATCAACGGGTGTGCGGCATCCGTCGTCGTCTGCTCTGTACCCCACAAGCTGCCCCGTATTCCGCACGGGGTCGCTTGAAAGGCGCACAAGCGCTGTCAATCCGGCATCACCGCTTGCAGGCATCGTGCGGAGAAGCCCGATACCGATTGCACCAACATTCACTTCCACACCAAGCCTGAAGGCGCTTGCGGCAAGATTGTAATTTCCCGACACGATAAACGGATTCCCCAAAATACTGACCTGCGCACTCGCCCCAATATCAAGCCCTAACGCCTCCGGCGCAATCGTAACAGGCAAGCCCAACACACCATTATTGGGAGCAGTGGTGTAATTAACATTCACGGTCAAAAATTCTACTGGTGAGTAGGAAGCGCTTGCCGTCCAAAAGAGGGTGTTCGGAGCAGTGCGAACATGGCGAAACTCACTGCCGACGCGCTCTGTGCGGAAGGTCTCCGCGCCCATGGTTGTCGCCGAAAGCCCAATAAATAAGCCGTTAAAGGGCTTTGCAATAAGCGAACCGTTCCAACGCAGCGTTTCAAAAGAAATTTGCTGTACATTGCCCGGATTGACAACTCTTGCGCTGCCACCGAGCCAGAGAATATCATCCAGAACGTTGAATCCCAACCCCGCATATAATTCCCCTGTCGCAAGGCTGCTGTCCGCGTTGAGCGTATATCCGACAGCAAGCGGCGCAAGTTTGGCAAAAAAACCGTATTGGCGCTGTAGCGAAAAATCTTGTCCAATCGGCGCAGCAACAAGTAATTCCGAGCCGTTGCGCATCCCCAACAGCGCAGGATTCCAGCCGACGGCGCTGGCATCGGTTAAAAATCCCAAACGGCGGTTACTCAAATTTTCCGGTGCAAACAGCCGATTTTGTGCGTGTGCAATACCCACAAACACGCATAACCACGCGACAATCACGGCACACCGAAGAGCAGCAAAGCGGGAGAGCAGCATCATAAATAAGCCCCAAAACGAGGTGAGAAAAATATGCGTAACTTGTAGGTACGCAACTCGTGCTACGCCTTCTTAGGCGTGGTACGGATTACCCGGTAACAACATTGATGTATCTTGCCTGTGCAAGTTTTCAACCATTTTTATTCTATGTTCAGTAGATTTTCATTCCTTCGCAACATCGGCAAACACTCGCCACAAAACACCGCTCACAACCAGCACCAATGCGGCTTGCACCAGATACGCCGACATACTCATCCAAGGACCGTGATTCATAAAATACCACTGAAGCGGAAACGTCGTAAATGAGCCGTTGGCGATATTGGCGGCTTGCTGCTGCATTTCGGGGAAATTCATCGTCAGCCAAATTTTTGAACCGACAAGACTCATTGCGCTCAAGAGCGCTACCGCCCAAGGCTTCACGGTTATGGTGTTCAGCATACACGCAATAACGACAACAACAAACGGGAGAACATTGATGAGTTGCCGCGTTTCGGTCATCATTGTTGCCAAAAGCACGAACACGCTTATCACTGCAAACAAGCCCAAGCCCAGACGTAATGCGGTTCGCAGGAATGGTCGAAAATACACTGTGGCAAAAAGCACCATCGGACCAAAATACACCGCCGCAGCAACAATCGTCAGAAGCGGCTTCGACACTGCACAGGCAAGACTTCCACCCAAAAACAAATCCGTATTCATCGGCGCAGAAAGCGTCTCGTCTTGAATCATGCGCTTCCAGAACATCAACCCGCCCCAAAACACCAGAGCTATCCCTAGACGCAGAACAGAGCCTTTCAGCGCTGCGGATTGCACAACGTTCTTGAGACGCTCAAGCGGCAACACAAGCAAGACCGATTCCACCGTAAAAAACCATTGTGCTAAAAAAAGCGGCATCGTGAGCGGCAAAAGCACGGTAATAACCGGCTCAACTTCGGGAAAGCGCGTTCCGGCTATCAACACAAAATACACGCTCAAAAGCAGCATCAATGCTGTTGTTGTGGCAGCAATCAAACGCGCAGTGCGTTGGGGGATGCCGTTGGTTGTGTCCGTTACAGCTTGATTTGATGCAGATTGATTTGATGCGGCTTGATTTGATGCGGTTTTTGGAATAATGAAGAGCAGCATGGCGATATAAAACGCCGTCGGAAATGTGAAAAAACCTATTGCTGCGGCTATAAGCACCAACCATTGATGCCGCGCCAAATACGCATACAGCGTCAAAGTGCCGATAAACAGTGCGCTCGTGTCGGTCAGTGTGGGATAATAAAAACTCATCTTCATCACCGCCACATTCACAAACAGTGCCGTAAACCCCAACCACCGCGCCACTGCACCCAAAGCAAGATTTCGCGCAATAAGCGCCCAAAGCAGCGCCGTTCCAAGCAGCATAAACGCATTATGAAACACAAAATATCCCGCAACAAAACTGTCAATGTTCAAGGCTACACTTTGTTGGGAACTGTTTGCATCTTTGGCAAACCAGCGAAAAAACCAGAGGGGAATGGGATATTGCTGGTAGCTCCACTCCAACCATGCGGGCAGCTTATCGAACATTGGTACGATTTGCTGATAGAGAAATTTTGCGGCTTGCATTTCCCCATAGACTGCAACACTAGGCGCAATGCGCTGCGCACGGTAGGGGTCTATTCGCAAGCGCCCGCGCTCTTGCAATTCGGCGCTGGACTTATTCCACTGCAAACTCCAGACAACGTTTTTATACGTTACGCCGTCCCACCCGCAACCGCTATTAAGCGCGATAATCTCGCCTTTTTCAAAATACAACAGACTGAACAGCGCCACAAAAAGAGGCATAAGCACCAAGTACCACGCAAACGGCTTACGTGCTGGTTTGGAAGCCGATTTGGATTGAGGACGCGAAGAATTGTTCTTTGTCGGCATGAGGAGGCGGAAATGGTGTGGTTTTAATACACCTCGCCCGCAGCAGAGCGGTAGGTGTTAAGCATCAGCATTGCAATCGTCATCGGACCAACACCACCCGGTACGGGCGTAATCGCAGAAGCCTTTTCGGAGGCACTCTCAAAATGCACATCGCCCACAAGGCGTGTTCCTTTCGGGGCTGCGGGGTCGTCTATGCGGTTAATGCCCACGTCAATAACGACAACACCGTCTTTGAGGTTGTCCCCATGAATTGCTTCCGGTACTCCAACTGCCGCCACCAAAATATCGGCTTGGCGTGTGTAGTAGGCAATATCGGGCGCGGCAGTGTGGCAGATTGTTACGATTGCGTTGGCATTGGGGGCTTTTTGGTAGAGCAGATTTGCCATTGGTTTCCCGACGATATTACTTCGCCCCACAACAACGGCGTGTTTCCCTTTGGTTTCGATGTGTGAACGTTTCAAAATTTCCATCACTCCCGCAGGCGTACAAGGCGCATAACACGGCAGCCCGGCAACCAAACGTCCGACATTTTCGGGATGAAACCCGTCCACATCTTTCGCCGGATGCACCGTGAGCAACACACACTGCTCGTCAATGTGCGCCGGAAGCGGTAACTGCACCAAAATCCCGTGAATACGCGGGTCGGCGTTCCATGCTTGAATCTGCTCCAAAACTTCTTTTTCGCTGACCGTTGCAGGTTTTTCCAGCACAATCGAATAGAAACCAAGTTCTTCGCAGGCTTTCGCTTTGGAGCGTACATACACGTGCGATGCAGCATTATCACCAATAAGCAGTACCGCTAATCCGGGCTGAATACCGCGCCCTGCCTTGAGTTCTCTCGTTTTTTCAGCAATTTCGTTCCGCACATCTTGTGCAATCGCTTTTCCATCCAGAATCTGTGTCATGGGGAAGATAGTGTTAAGTGTTGAATGTTGAGTGTTGAGTTTTCAGGACGGGACAAATGGCGCACAAGCATATTTACCCAAATTTCGGCTCCCAAACCTCACGCAAAACGCAGTCCCACGGAAATTTCAACTCATCGGCGGGGTCGTAAGGATGTGATTGCAAATTAACGACAATCGTTTCAGGCTGCGACAGCGCTTTCCATCCGTGCATAACACCTGGCGGAATGAGTATCATTGCGGGGTTTTGGATGCCGATGATAAACGAATTGACCTGCCCGAAGGTGGGAGAATCCTCCCGAATATCCACACACACAACCTGCATTTTTCCTCGCGTCACGGTGAATTGGTCGGTATGAATGGCGTGGAGATGCCACGCTTTGACGACACCGTAATCCGTTGCCGATTGATAGACGTGTTGCGGAATAATCACGCCTTCGCGCTCCACCCAGGGCAAACTCCATAGTTCAATCACATCGCCGCGCCCATCTACAATCGTTTTGAGGGCTTTGTACTTTACGCCATGAATCGTTGCACCGTTCATGGTGGAGTGCTGTTTGAAGGGAAGAGACTGCAATAATGAAACTGTAACGTCGGTAATCTTCATTGGTTTTGTCGGAGAATTAAAGAGAGAATTTATGCGAAAAAAAGCAAAACAGTACCTGCTTGCTCCTCTATGCCTTTTCGGCTCAAACATAGCATTTTTTCGGCAACTTTGCCCACATTATTCTGTGGATTTGTGTAAAATGTTGGTTTATTTTGACCTGTGGAAAACTTTTGTGATGCTGTGTCGCATTTCTCCCGTGCTGCCCAAACACCGCTTCGTTGCTGGATAGTTTACATATCAACCGTGCAACTCACGACAAATCAACGAGAAAATGAATTTATTTTCATCGTTCTGTCATTGAGTAGTGATTTTTCTCGTTGTAGTTTCGCAACCGTTAGTTTGTAACACTATGGATAGTCTGTTGTATGATGTTTCGTACTCTTTCGTTTTTGATGCCCTTTGTGATGCGCCGCTCTGCTAAGGCGCTGCGCATTGCCCGAACAGTGGCATTTATCGTCATCGTGCTTGTTGGCGCAATGTACAGTTTTGGTGTACAAGCAAAATTGCGCACGATTTTTTGGGATACGCCTGTCGCTATCAATAATGCGCTCGTGTCTGCCTCTTCCTCAATGGTACAACACGGCGTAGCTTCGTGGTATGGTCCGCGTTTTCACGGGCGAAAAACCGCTAACGGTGAAATTTACGATATGCACGATTTCACTGCCGCACACCTCACACTGCCGCTTGGAACGGTCATTCGCGTTACCAACACCGAAAACGACCGCACAACGCTTGTTCGTGTGAATGACCGAGGTCCCTACATCGAAGGGCGTATTCTCGACCTTTCGTATAGTGCAGCAAAAGCGCTTGGTGTCTTGGGTAACGGTACGGCAAACGTGAAAGTGGAAGTCGTCGAAGGGATTCGCCTGACCGATAGCACCGTTGCCGAGAACGTTGCAAGCAGCGATTACGAATTTGCCGCTATCAAAGACCTTCTCACAACCACCGCCTTCGCACACGATATGCAGCCGCTTGTCGTTGATGCGGGAACGTTTTCGATTGTTTACGAAAGCGATAATTTTGCCGAAGCGCTCAAAGCATGGCAAAATCTCCGCAAAAAACACGGCGACATCGTGTATCTTGTGCCGCAACGCAAACCCGATGAACAAATCGTGTATGAGGAATGGCAACGCAAGACCAGCAGCGCAGTTCAAAAGCCGCAAACCCGCGCAGAACGACGTGCCGCTAAACGCAAACTTGATGCAAAACGTGCAGAACGTACGCGCCTGTATAACTACCAATTATTACTGCTGGAGCCGGATTCGCCGGAACTTGCGGCAAATTAAGAGCAACATTCCCACATCAAGAAGCAAAACCGTTACAGTCTGCATCACTCAGGGCTGCAACGGTTTTTTGTTTCTATTTCACACAATCATCACTTCACACCAAACGGAACGAAATCTGCGTTTTACCTAGCGTTTCATCCACAACACCATACTCAAAGCTAGGCGTAAAGCGGCTTTCCGTGAAATGAACCGTGTTAGTATTATCAAGCAAAATTACCGTCGAACAGCGCGTACCATAGCTGCGCTCCGGCGCATGAATAAACAGCGATGAAAGTTGTCGTTCCCATTCGATGCCGACTCCGGTGTCAGGTAGGAGCGAATCATCAGGTCTGGTGGGGTCTTGAAGCATTGCCAGCAATGTTTCCGTGAGCGTTTTGGGATTGCGTGTTTTTTCCTCTGCATCCAGTGTTAATGAGCTTTGCAGCCGTTGTTTTCCTTCCTCCACTTTGTACCAAGGCGTATCCAACAGAGCATTGCTCAAGCCGTGAACGCCTGTGCTGATACGCTCTGCGGCATTGCCATTTGCAACGTTGCCATAATTAGAAAACCAGAAAATTTCCTGTGCAGCAATATTTCCCCAAAGAATGTTAAAACCGTTGTACATCGTTTTGCGACGTTCCAAGAGCGTAGCAAAATCGCCGTTTGTTGGATTTTGTGTGAGAAATTTGTAGGTGAGTTCTCCACGAGAAGGCGCATCAGGATTGATGTTTGACAAATCACGAACATTGGTCAGTGCCGTAAAACGTCCTTGTCGCGTGATTCCAAGCCATGTTCCGCCGGCTTCCAAATCTATCCCACCAAAAACATCGGGAAAATACGACCACCAGTGCGCCTTGTGTGCGGGGCGCTTCGTAAATTCATCGCGGTTTGCCGCCAAAACAAAGGGATAATCGGGGTGTGCGTTGAGAGCGAAAAGGATAAGACACATAGCGGGGTGAATGGTTGTGGTCAAAAATAGTGTTCCATAGCAAAACTACAAAACCGCATCAAAACACGCCGTATAAAAACTACATAAAAAATTTTCGTAGCATACACCAATTTCCATGATGTTTCGTTATCTTATACATTGTGTGTTCATCTTGCTCACGAGTGTTGCAAGTCTGTTCCTACCTTTTCATTTTTTTTTTACCACAGGAGGTTGCATGAAGCTATTGAACCTGCTTCGCCGAGCGATGCCTAAAGCAGCGCTTATTTTGGCTCTTTTGAGCTGTTGCATACTGTTGTCATCGCCCGGACGCTTAAAAGCGGGCGGTTTTCAACTCAACGAACACGGCGCACGTGCTATGGCAATGGGCTTTGCCGTTGCAAGTGCCGATGCGTGTGATGTCAGCACAATTTTTTACAATCCTGCCGGATTGGTCTTTTTGAAAGACGGATTGTCTGTGATGCTCGGTATTACGCCGCTTTTGCCACAAGCTACGTTTGCCGGACCGACCAATCTCAACCGTTCCGCCGTTACAAGCATGGATTTGTGGGCGTTCCCGCTTCCGCACCTTTATGCGGCATATAAAACGCAGTTTAGCGGTATTTCCGTTGCTGCCGGTGTGGGCGTATTTGTGCCGTTTGGTGCTGGTACGAGTTGGAATGAAAATTGGACGGGGCGTAATTTGGCGCTTCGTACTTATTTGCAAACCATTTCCGTTAATCCCGTTGTGGCAATCGGCTTGTTTGAAAATCGTGTTTCTCTTGCTTTTGGTGGTGTATATTCGCATGGTTCGGCGGAATTGCGTCAGCGTGTCCCGAACTTCGGTACAGAGCCGTTTTTGAACTTGAAAGGCGAAGGAGATTATTTATCGTGGAACGCAGGAATCACGCTGGAGCCGATTAAAGGTATCAAAATTGGTGCTGCATACCGCAGCAACATTATGATGCGCTACGACGGTCAAGCAAAATTTTCCGCCGATGCCGCAGGAACACAGGCACTTCCTGCCGGGTTGAACAATCTTTTTGCCGACGGTCCGGGCGGAACGGCGCTCAATTTGCCCTTTGATTTACGCACGGGAATTTCCTTCCGCGTCAGTGAAAAACTCCTCTTGGAACTTGGTCTAGACTACGTTGGTTGGTCATCCTACGACACACTCCGTATTCGCTTTGACAAACTTCCCGGCGCTCCAAACCGCTCCGGCGAAGTCATCAATCCACGTAATTACTTCAACACGCCGACGTTCCGCGTTGGTACGGAATACACTGCTACCGAAACCCTGCGTTTGCGCGGCGGTGCGTTTTACGACGTTGTTCCGGTGGAAGCCCGCTACACGCAGCCTATTTTGCCGGATGCGAACCGTATTGGTTTAACGGCTGGTGTTGGTGTGAATCTGAGCGAGAACTTTGTTGTGGATGTCAGCTATATGTTTGTCTATGGCTTGCAGCGCGAAGTAACCAACAGCACGTTCAATTTCAACGGTATCTATAATTCATGGGCAAACGCTCTTGCACTCTCGCTTTCATACCGTTTCTAACACGATTTCATCACTTTTTTAGGAGAACACCAATGACAGTTCATTCTCGACAATTCTCATGGAAGCGTGTATTGAAGAGCTTTGCAGCGAGTTTTGCTCTAGCCGCTTTTGCCTTTGCCTCTCAGTCATGCAGCCCTGTTTTTTCACCGACAACACCCGGCACCGGTTCACTGGGAATGCTGGCAAGCGGCGACGGTACGCCCATTCGCTACGTGGCACTTGGAAACAGCCTCACAGCAGGCTTCCAATCCGGCGCAGTCGTTGCAAGCGAGACGCAGTACGCTTACCCAACAATGATGGCAGTTCAAATGGGCTTGCCCTTTGGCGATGAGCCGGGGCAGTATCAATACATGAAATTTCCGGCAAATGGCGGTATCGGCTCACGCAACCGCATCACGTCCTTTGACGCGACGGGAACGCCACAATTTGCGGGCGTTGCGCTTTCGACCGCACCTGAAAATGCTACGCTGGCGCGTCCGTACAACAATCTCGGCATTCCGGGCGCTCTTTTGCGTGATATGAACCCGCCTGTGGGCGACCCGCTTTATGACCGCCGTTTTGCACCTGCAACCGGAAACCCGCTTTTCAACCCGTTTTTCGGTGCTGTCTTGCGGAATCCTGCGGCACTGGGCAGAACGTGTGTGGATCAAGCGGCACGGCTCAATCCGAATTTGGTAACGATTTTTATCGGTAATAACGATGTGCTTGGGTATGCAAGTTCCGGCGGCACAGCAGGCACAAACTTCGTAACGCAAGCAACAATGCCGACTGCACCTCCCGCACCCACAGAAACACCTGTGTTTACGGCACAGTTTAACGCGCTTATGGATTCGTGCGTACGCCGTATGCCCAATGCACGGTTTGTTGTCAGCAATATTCCCGATGTCTTGGCTGCACCGTATTTCACGACTGCCGGACCGCAATTACGCGCAGGGCTTGTTGCTACGCTGAATAACACGGCTATTGTTCCGGCGCAACTTGCAGGTTTGATTCGGATGTTCTTGCCGAATTTCCCCAACGGCATTCCCGTACAAAGTTCTGCTGCACCAGGCGGAATCAAGCCCCTAGCAGCAGGAGATCTTTTTGTCCTTACTTCTCCCGCAGGCGCTACGGCATACGTTCAACGTCTGCTCGGCATTTTCGGAATGCTTGCACCACAAATTGTTGCAAATCCCGCTATGGCTCCGGCACTTGTACAACAAGCTCTTGCGCAAAATCCTATGCCAAACGCTTTGGTGTTAGACGAAGCCGAACAAGCTCGTGTGCGCACCTCTGTAATGGAATTTAACCAAGCCATTGCGGCAGCCGTCGCACGGCACACCGCAAACAACCGTGCTGTGCTGTTCAACGCTAATACGCTTGTTGAGAGCATTCGCACCAATGGCTATCCGTTCCAAGGACAAGGCGCAATTCCCGGCACTAACAACGTCGTCGGTAACGTACTGCGTTTTGATTTTGTTTCGGGCGGATTTTTCAGTTTGGACGGCGTACACCCCTCATCACGCGGCTACGGTGCTGTGGCGAATGAGATGCTCAAACTCATCAACTCCACATACAGCGCCAACATCCCGCTTATTCCAATCATTGACCTTCCCGGTCTGCCGATTGGACAAAATGCGTTTTAAGGTTTGGTAAACAATAATACTCTGTACTCTGAAAGCCTCATGAATACTGCTTTTAGGTACAGAGTATTTTTTTGGTAGCCACAATATTCACAACGAAGGCATGACAAATTCTCTTTTGCTATTTCTTATTACGCTGCGCTGGCGAGCATTGGTGCGCAGTTTGCGATATTTGGTCAAACGTGATGCTTTCGGGATATTCTTGGTCATGGCTCTGTGCCTTGTGTTTGGGGTAATCGTTGCAAAAAATATCCACCGAGAAATCAGCGTTGTTTTTATTATCACGCTCCACGGCGCACTGCTGAGTTTTCTTCACAGCCTGCGCAAAGACGCACCATTCCTTGCGTGGTTGGGTGTTCCGCCCCGAAAAGTTTTTTGTGTGGAATATAGCATCCTTGCTGTTCCCGGCATAATCGCACTCTTGTTTACGCCATTTCCTTGGCTATTCGTGCTACCACTCCTGATTTCATGCGCCTTTGCTGTTATTTTGCCCGAACAGTTTTCCTCAATCTTCAGGCTACACCAATCTTCAGCCGCACAAGGGCAAAAAATATCCTTTCAACACCTCACAAAGCAAGGTTTTATCACATTCTTGCCGAGTATGGCGTTTGAGTGGCAGGGAGGCTTGCGGCAGCGAAAGGTTATGGTGGGAATACTCTGGATAGGCTCATTATTGCTGGCTTGGCAGCCGTTTTTGCTGAGTGTGCTTCTTGTGATTTTAGCGCTGGTTCCGGTGGAATTTTACGGCATAGGCGAACATCGCACCATGCTTCAAGCGCTCTGTATCTCGCCTTCGCAGTTTCTTCGGCTCAAAATCAAGCAAGGCTTTCTGGGGTATTCGTTTCTGCTCACACCGCTTGTTTGCTTGGGTATGGGTGTGTACTTGGTAAAGAATGTCGCAACAATTCACATTTCACAGCAAGTATTATTCATCATTGCCGCCTTCGGTGCTTCGTGCCTTGTTTGCTTGATTCTTTCCGCATTATGTGTTTTGGCGAAATATGCGTTTTATGCGGAAGGATTACCGTTTTCATTTGCCGTTTCGACGGTTGTCGTCCTATCGCTTTTAACGCTTTGGCATCCGTTTATTTCTATTATCGGACTTGGCACAAGTTTTTCGATACTCACTTCAAAAGCGCATAAACGCTTACGTTTGCTCGGTTCATAACACTCTCACCTTGTTTTTTTTGCTATGCTTCAACTCAACAACTGCTCTATTGCTTACGGCGACAGCTATATTTTCAGCGACCTGTCCTTGCAATTCAGTGTTGGTGAGGTTCACGGAATCATCGGCAGTAATGGAGCGGGAAAAACAACACTCTTCAAAGCGCTTGCTCACAGGCTTCCTTTGCGCACAGGAACAATCACGTTGAACGGGGAGGCGCTTCAAACCAATGATGTTGCGCTCTTGGATATTGATCCTTTTTTCTATCCGCGCATTACGGGAAGCGAGTATTTGCGGCTGTTTTCGTTCAAAAACCCGCAGTTTGACGGTGAGGAATGGAATCGTGTTTTTCAGTTACCGCTTCAAGACGAGATTTTGAGTTATTCGGCAGGAATGAAGAAAAAGTTGGCACTCATGGGAATTATCGGTTTGAAGCCGCGTCTGATGCTGCTCGACGAACCGCTCAACAGCTTGGATTTTGACACAAGCTATATTCTTATGGACACGCTACAAATCCTCGCCAAGCACGGAACGACAGTACTTCTCAGTTCGCACATCGTCGAGCCACTTTTGCCGCAATGCGAAAGTATCACGTGGCTTGCGGGAAGGCAGGATATACGCCGCTTTACTCAGGATGAATTTTCAACGCTTTCCGAGCATCTTCGCCCACACGAACACGAGGCTCAAAAAGCGCTTGTGGAGCGGCTTTTGAGCAAAGGCTAAAGAGTTAATTTGCCGCCGCACTAATTCCCCGCCTCCTGTACTTCCAAGCGCACAGCGCGGTTGAAAAATCGCCCTTCGGGAAGCGTCGCATCGTTTTTCATAATCGAAATGAGGCGTTCTTGCGTTTCTTTGGAATACTGTAACCGTGCGTTATTCACACCCAATTTTTGCGTAAAAGCAAGCACCCGCGCCGTGTTTGAGACCGATTCCAGAGCAACGACTGTTTGCTGCGTGAAACGTGATTTAAGCGTTTGTAGTATTTGTTCCGTTTGTGCATCGTTGTCAATGTACCCCAGCGTGTAGGTGTTTATGCGCTTGTCAGGCGTTTTGTCGCGTTTTTTGTCGGCAAAACGGCGCACTTCCACCGGAATCGAAACAATCGGCGCATCTGCTTCGCGGTTGTCCACGTCCGTTGCTGCCAAGCGTATATCCATGCTTCCGGGCGAAAGCGGGATATTGCGCTGGTCTGCGTCTATGTTCCACACATACCGCTCAGGGTACGTGTTTGCGCCAATGGCAGAGTGCAACGTCCGTTCTTCGCGCCCTTCAAAACTGATAATGTCCAGCGACCATTGTTTTAAGCCGGGTCCGGTTGCGATGTTGAGTCCGAATACGACCGTCGGCGGATTGACAGTAAACTGCGTTACCGAAAGCGACACAGGAGCAAGGATTTCCGGCGTTGTCGAACTGAGTTCTACACGGCGATTTTCCGCAAGTGCTTCTTCACTTGTGAGGTTTGATGAGGCTTGCGAAGGTTTTTCCGGTAAGTCGCGCTTTTGAATCACGATGCGCTTTGCGGGAATTTTCCACACATCTTGCAAATAATCGCTCACCGCTTGCGCTCGCTGCTCGGAAAGGCGCTGATTTCCTTGCTCTGCGGCAGTATTGCTGTTGCAGCCCGTGACAAACAATACCGCAGCCGGATTCAATTCCATACGCTTTCCGACGATATTCAGCAGCGAATAATACATATCAATCGGCTTTTGGCGTTCAAACGATTCAACGCGGAAATTCAGACGCTCATTCGCGGTAAGGCGCTTGTAACGACCGGGCAGGACGGAAGAATTTTCATTAAAAAAGATGTACGGCAGCAGTTGAACGCTTTTCTCGCCGCTAAATTCCTCAACGCGCACAATAGGATTCAAAATCTCGGTTTTTCCGTCCGCCAAAATACCTTTCACATCGGCAAACTTCACCGAAATCCCCGACACCCGCAATTCACGGAGTTCCGCTTGAATTTTCCTGCGTTCTTGCGCAATTTCTTTTTCGAGCGTTTGCAATTTTTTCAGTTGATATGTCTCAGCATTAAAGCGGGCTGCACGGGCGGGATACCACCGAAGGGCGATATTTGCTTGCAGATTGTCAATTTGCCACGTGGCATTGCGGTCTTTTTCGGTGTACCAAATCGCAACGTCCGTCAAACCTCGCGCTACAAAGACTTCGGGCGCAATGGTGAGTGATTGTGCGGCGTTCATGGGAAGTTCGTAACCGATACCCGCCATAAGCGCAAGATTCAAATTCGCCACACCAAGTGCGCGAACAATCGGAATTTCTCCGAACCGTTCATTGCGTGTACGAAAAAGCCCTGATTCCAAGCCGTCTTCAAAGCGCCCGTAACTCGGCTCCAAAAGCCGCTCGACTTGATAATACTGTTTCCAAAAGATGAGATTTGCCCGCGCACCCAGAAAAATGTTGAGGTTTTGAATGGGCGAAAGCGTGAGAAACAGTTGCAATCCTGCCGATGCGATATTCGCATCCATAGTGCGCTGAAATTTTCCAATATCCGAAGCCCCGCTCATTGTGCCAACAGGTACAAATTCAGGTGTTGCGCGTAGCTGGTGAAATTGCTGAATCACGTTTGCCCGTGCGTCCAGATGCAGCCAAGGCAGCAAGGGAAATTCCGCCATCAAACCCGCTGTACCGCCCAAACCATCGCCTTCGGTGAACGGCGTTTTGTTTCCGCTTAAATCGAACAACTCAAAAAAGTTCACCCGCGCCCGTGTGTATGCGCCACCCACGTAAGCACCAAAGCGAAAATCCATGCGCTCGTCAGGCTGCGCCGTTGTTGTCGAATCGGGCATTTCTCTCCCCGAAGCTGTATAAACACTGCTCACCGTCAAAAAAAGTGCGCAAAGCGGCATCAATACACGATGTGCGGTGCGTAAAAATGGTGCTTGGTACATACTATTTGTGAGAAACGGTGAAGAAGAGATTTGAGTATTGAGGCAATAATGCGCTTTGCAGCGTTAATGCGAATTAAATGTTCAGAATATTTTGACACGGATTTAACAGATTACACGGACTACACGGAAGCAAAGAGTGTTTCAGAATAATATTCGTTATTGTCGGTCAAATACTCCAAAAAAATCCGTGTAATCTGTGTAACCCGTGTCTAAATTCGTTATCAGAGCGAACCTTCAATTCGCATCGTTACTCAGGAAAGGAAATTTTCCCCATCGAAATTGTCGGAACACCTTCACGACCGCCAAATTTCGTGCGTCCGCCGACGAGTGTTTCATTGGCAAGAACGGCAAAAAGAACGGCTTCTTTCGCATCACCCGGGATGTTCAGTTCATCCGTTGTGCTGAAGCGCATGGTGGGCAGATATTCCTTGAGTGCAGCCACCAGCGCTGGGTTGTGCGCTCCGCCGCCGCTCATATAGACCGTAAAATTTTCCCCTTTCGGAAACGACCGCTTAATCGCATCGGTAACGGTTTCGGCGCTGAAACGCACAAGCGTCGCCATGACATCTTCCGCAGGCATGGCGCTTAAAAACACGCGGTGTTCCTGCGCAACTTGGTCTAAATACGCCATATTGAAGAGTTCCGGACCGGTTGTTTTCGGAAAAGGGGCATCAAAGAACGGGTGGTCTTTCAGCGCACGGAGCAGATGCTCGCTGAAGCGCCCCGCGAGAGCAATAGAGCCATTTGTGTCGAATGCCTTACCGTACATTCGCCGTGCGTAAGCATCCAACATCGTATTGCCCGGACCGGTATCAGTCGTAAAAACAGCGCTTGCATCCAACGAAGCGGGAAGATAGGTAAAATTTGCAATACCGCCAAGATTCAGCATAATGCGGTTTTCCGTGCGGGCGGAAAACATGAAATAATCCCCATACACAGCCAATGGTGCGCCTTCGCCGCCTGCTGCGACGTGTTTTTGTCGAAAATCACTAAGCGTGATAATGCTGCTTGTTACCGCAACGTGGTCACCGTCACCGATTTGCAGCGTTCCATTCGGAAAACCGCCTTCAGGGAATGGATGCGGCTTGTGGAGCGACTTGGGAGCGTGCATAACCGTCTGCCCGTGCGAAGCGATACAATCAACCTCATCGGCTTCAATTCCCCATTCTTTCAGGCTATCTGCGACCATCTGCCCGTGAAGCCTACCAATCCAAGCGTTGAGCAATGTCAGATATTGAAAATCTACCTGCTCTTTGGCAAACACCGCACGAATCGCGTTTTTTATCTCGTCAGAATACGAAACCGTTGTAAAGCGCTCCACCGCGACTTTCGTATCGCCGCCAGAGCCGGAAATACGGCACAATGCAATGTCCAAACCGTCCAGTGATGTACCGCTCATAAGCCCGATAATACGCCGTTCCTGCTTTTGTGCGCTTGCTAAGAGGGATTCGAGATTTGTGCTGAGTTCTGCTTTCATCATGGTATCAAAATGTTGTATCAGAATTGTATCAGAATTGTATCAGGATTGTATCAAGATGTGTTATGGCATTGTGAACCGTTGAGCAAATTTCCATCCCGCAAACACCGCAGGAATGAAGGTGACAAGCCCCAAAACAATAAACCAGATGGCGTGTGGAAGCATGACAAAATTAACAATTGCGGCAGCCGTCAAAAGACCGCCAATGATTGCCGGAACAGTATTCGTGCGGGCTTTGGCGATGAATTGTGCAATCGCTCCTGCTTCCAACGAACCCAAGAGCCAACCGCCCCAAACCAGCAAATATGCGGCTATCGGCTGTGAATCCATGTATGCTTTCATGGCTTCTTTGTTGGTCAATTCTAAATCTGCCGGAAACGGGAACAGTTGATGTCCCAAAGATTCCACAAGCAGAAATGTCGCGGAAGCGGCAATAAATCCTGCAATGACGGCTAATATGGTGCGTACCATAATCGTTCTCCCTGCTATAAGGAATGAGCAAAAAATAAGTGGACAATCTTCCGTAGCGCAGATATTCTTGTCTGTGTCCCCAACGCCGATAGGCGTATTTATCGAAAGCAGCGTAAAGATTGGCTTAAAAGATTATTCGCTTCGCTCATTTTGGACACAGACAAGAATGTCTGTGCCACGAAGGAAAGTTTACCTACTTATTTTTCGTTCAATCCTAACGTGAATAAAAATTGCCTTAATGGATGATAGTGTTCTTATCGCTCAAGAAGATTTTTCACCGAAGGGCGCTTGGAAATACGCGGTTTTGTAGTTTTTTCTTTGCCTTCGGTGCTTGCTTTTGCGGAAGTTTTGCGTTTTGGTGCGGATTTGCCACCGTCCGCATCCTTTCTCGCACTTTTCGGTGAATGCGCCGAAGAGCGCCCTGTTCCTCGCTTTTCGGAGGATGGTTCGGAACGTTCTTTAGAACGTTCTTTGATGCGGGGTTTCGGGGCAGTGGTTTCTTTTTCGTAGCGTGTGTCTAAGCCGACAAGTTTTTCCAAAGCGCGAATTTCTGCCAGTGTCAAATGGCGATACTCCCCGCGTTCCAGCCCACGTGTCGTAATACTTGCATATTCGCGGCGGTCAAGTTTTTCGACTTCATAGCCCAAGGTCTCGAAAATACGCCGTACTTCGCGGTTTTTGCCTTCGGCGAGTTCCACCAGCACTGAACGCGGGTCATTGGGTTCAATGAGAACATTACACTCGCCGCTCACGTAGATTTCATCGTCTTCGCCTGTAATTTCAACACCCGTTGAAATGCGCTTCCCGTCTGCTGCCGTAAGGCGTTTGTCGAGATATGCCATGTAAATTCTCGACACGCGGTAGCTGGGGTGCATGAGTCTGTGTGCCATGTCGCCGTCGTTAGTTAAAAGCAAAACGCCTGTGGTGTGGCGGTCTAAACGCCCGATAGGATAAACGCGGGAATGAATCGGAATCAAATCCATCACGGTTTTACGCCCTTTTTCGTCGCTTGTGGTCGTGATGTAATCTTTCGGCTTATTCAGCACGATGTACGTGAGGTGTTTTTCCGCATTCACCGGCTCACCCCGCACCGTTACTAGGTCGGAGAGGTGAACACGCGAACCGTGTTCGGTAACAACCTTCCCGTTTACCCGCACTAAACCTTGTTCAACAAGTTCATCTGCCTGACGGCGTGAGCAAATACCGCTATCGGCGAGGAATTTGTTCAAGCGAACGATAGCGGACGATTGACGCAAAGGCTGGAAAACAGTTTCTTTCCGTGCTTTTCCTGCACTTGCCGAAGCGCTTTTTGCGCCATATTTCGAGGCAGGTTTTTCGCTCGTAAAGCGCTTTTCTCTGGAAGGTTCTGATGCAAATTTTTTCTCACCGAACTTCTTTTCGCCGTAAGGTTTATCGCTGAATTTTTTATCGCCGAACTTCTTTTCGCCGTAAGGTTTATCGCTGAATTTTTTATCACCGAACTTCTTTTCGCCAGACTTTCTATCACCAAACTTCTTGTCGGAATACGGTTTCTTTTCTGAGTATGTTCTTTCGCTTGAACGCTCACCGGAGCGCTCTCCAAAACGCTCACCGGAGCGGGAAGAAGTCTTGGAATATGGCTTCCGCTCTGATGTTCCGCTACGTGCCGATGATCCACTACGTTCACCGTAAGGGCGTTTTTCCGAACTTTTCCCAAACGGTCGTTTGGTATCATCAAAAGACTTTTTCCCAAACGAGCGTTTGGTATCTTCGGAACGGCTTTTGTCAAACGAGCGTTTGGGTGTAGTATCGCTGCGTTCCGATGAGATTCCATACCGTTTTGCGCCTTCTTCTCTACGAAAACTTGCGCTTTTGCGGGAGGGGCTTGATGACGACGAGCCGTAGCGTTTTGACGAAGCCGCACCGTAGCCTGAAGCACCTGATGACGACGATGTACGTGTGCGCGAAGAATCTCCGGAGCGAGAAGGTGTGCGGCTTTCGGAGCGTCCTTCAGAACGGCTTCCCGCACGGCTTTCCGAGCGACTTCCTGAGCGGCTTTCCGAGCGTCCGCCGGAACGATTTTCCGAGCGAGAATTAGATGTTGCCCCACCGAAATGGCTTGGTTTTGCCGATGAGCCGAATTTCCCTGATGAAGATTTCCCCGATGAAGAGCCGCCCGAAGGCTTACGTGATGACGTGCCTCCAGCGGAGCGTGAAGTGGTGGGGCGTTGTGGACGTGGCATAGTTGCAGTGCTTTCTTAAAACGTAAAAAAAATTGTCATCTGAGTTTGAGGAAATGCAAAGTATCAATAAAACAGATGCACTTGCAAATTCCAGCGCGTGGAAGTAAACCGCTCCGTGTCGTAAAAGCGCCATTCGGGGCGGAGTTCGAGGTACGGTAGCGGAAACCACTGTACGCCGACGGTCAGATTATTAGCGAAATTATTCGTCGGCGTTGTGCTGCCGTCCAGCACAGCCGAGCGCCCTTGCTCATAGCGCACGTAGGGATAGAGCCATGCGAAAGGGCGATAGGTGAGTTCAACCGTCCAATTTTGCAGCGTAAAGGCATTCGGCAGATTTGCCGTCATGTATTCCCCCATGAGTGAAAGCCTATCCGTCAAACCCGCACCAACAAAAGCGTTCAGCATACGAAAGTTGCCGTTATTCAGGATTGACGCGCCAAGATAACTGTTCAACACGTGGTCTTCGGTGCGAAGCCAGAATTTTACTCGCCCCGTGATTGTTGGTGATGAAAGAAGTTGATTCAACGGCGCATCGGGAGTGATGCCGTTAATGATGGAGTTAAATTCGCCATTCGCAAAAGGAACATTGATTGCCGAGATATTGCGCGGCAAAAATACACCCGCCGAAAGCGACAGCCACTGAAGCCCGTCGTATTGCAGTTCCGCGCCCCAATCCGCATACATCGGCGGCAGAAGCGGACGACTGAACGCGCCGGCAATTTGGCGAATGAGCATAGTGTGGTCATCGTACCGAACGCCGACGGTCGGCTGAAAATGCCCCACACGCAAGAGTGGAAGCGTCAGTCCGGGCTGAATAAGCGCCGAAGCCGTCCAGCCGGATTGCCCGGAATACGAACCCCGCGCCGATTGCCACAGTGAAGCCGCATCGAAGCCGCCTTCCAGCGTGAGCCATTCTGCTCCGTTTAGTTTTAATGCGCCGTAGAGCGCAAGTTGCATCGGGAAAAATCGGCGTTGCGACAAGTCGGAAGCAGGTGAGCGCGTCATCTGTCCGCGCAAATCCATACCGATAGTTAATTGCCCGTCAATGTAGCTGTTCGATTCACCGTCCAGAGCGTATAAATCCTTGAGAAGCGGCACATCTTTTGTGTTAATCATGCTCGCATCTTTGGCTGCGTACCAGCCGAGTTCGTTGCGGATACCTCCCCCTTGTGCATTTACGTGACAAGTCAAACAGCGATTGCCGGTCATCAGGGAGAATTGCGGCAAAGCGCGTAGTGAAGAGCTTTGCAGAGTAAGTATCGTGCTACAAATCAGGAAAATTCGTAATGGTGATTTCATGCTCAATCCTTAAAAATCAATCCTTGAAAAATGGTAACTATTTCGCTCTTCGACGCAGATTCTCAGGATTAAACTGATTGCGCTGTTTCTAAGCGATTTTGGGGAGAGTTTTCAAATTGTCATTTGTGTTTGAACAATCATAAAAATCTGTTGAATCATGAAAATCTGTGTCAAAAATTTATGACCGAAACAGTGACGAAAAATGATGTTCAATGAGGCTATTTTTTTGCGAGGGTCTCGCTTTCGGCGTAATTACAATCCGATTGCCTGAAAAATAACAGTAAAAACGGCATCCAGCAAGATAATTAAGAAAATTCCGCTCACCACTGCCGATGTGGTGAAATGCCCGACGCTCTCAGCGCCGCCACGCACCTGAAAGCCGCGCATACAGCCGACCAACGCCACAACTGCTCCCAAAACAAGGCTTTTTATCAAACCACTCGAAAGGTGTGCGACGGTCAAAGCAACTTTCGTTTCGTTCAAATACCCGCTCACGCTGAGTTGCAAGGTTCCAACACCAATAAGCAAGCCGCCAAACATACCGGCAATGTCTGCAAACAGCACCAAAAATGGCATGACGCACGTAACAGCCAACACACGCGGCATCACCAAAAAACGCATCGGGTTGAAGCCCATCGTTGTTAGTGCGTCGAGTTCTTCGGCAACTTGCATTGTGCCGATTTCCGCTGCAAAGGCAGCACCAGAGCGCCCTGCAACGATAATTGCCGTCATAAGCGGTGCTAATTCCCGTGCCAGCGAAATTGCCACCATATCGGCAAGATAAATCTCCGCGCCAAACTGCGCAAGTTGCATCGCACCTTGATACCCGACAATAACGCCCATAAGAAAGCCCACAAGCGCCACAATCGGCACTGCGCCTACGCCTGACTTGGTAATTTGCGTCGGGAACTCGCTCCACCGAATGCTGCGCGGCGCTCGAATGAGATACGTCACATTGATAAAGAACTCACCCAAAAACTCTATAAAAAATCGTGCATCTGCCCAGACTTGCAGCGTCGCCTCGCCGATGCTTTCCACGTAGCGGTGCCACGAGGTTTCTACTTCCGCTTCCACAGGTTTTTTTGTGAGCGGCTTTTCCAGAAGCGCGATAAAATCACGCATTTGGTCGGTGAGGTTTTGTACATCCAGCGTTATTCCTCGCTCCTGACAAAAGCGCTTCACGGCTTGCAACCAAACAACCAAGTAGGAATCATATTCCGTCAATGCCCCAAAATCAAGCGTCAAACGGAGATGTTTCGCCGCTTCGACATCGGCAAAAAGCTGTTGCAATGCGGGTTCAAGCGTTTTTGCATGAAGCAGCGTAAAATGCTCTTCCGCAACACGACAATACGTGTAAGCGTTGAAGTGCTGGACATCAAGCACTGATGCGGTTTCAGAGGAACTATCGTTAGCGTTTGAACTCATGAGCTGCGAATGGTGCAATATCAAAATGGGCGTAATAAAGCCCGTACTCTGGCGAAAATACGGGCTTTTGGGGAAATAATCGTGAGAAAAATTGCCATAGCTGCGAATATATCACAGGTCATCGGGGTTCATACCCAATGCACGCAGTTTTTCTGCTAACTTCAAGGCTTTTTCTCGCTCTGCTTGGAGTTCTGCGGAAAGTTCATCAGCACGTTTGCGTTCTGTCTTTGCCATCTCTGCGCCTGTGGGCAGCACTTCGCCTGTCGCAAGGTCGTACCAGCGCAGCCAAACGCTCCATTTATTGCGGTATTCGCCTTCCCATGTCATTAAACCCAGTCCCGGTGTGGCTTCGCAAGCGAGCGTGTTGTCTTTTCCCACCGTTACGGGCTGATATTCGCGCCGCGAATGAGAAGCAGAAAACCCTAAGCGGTACGCCTCTATTTCTGCGGTTTCTACGTCAAAAAGGATGTATTCGTGGACACGCATTTTGTCTTGGTAAATTTCCTTTTTGATGCCTCTATCGGCATCAACAGTGCCTTCGGAGAGCAGTTCAATCACCAAATCAGGCGCTTTTTCCTCAACCCAAATAATGTAGCTTTTCCTGAAGCGTTTTGGAACATTGTGGGAAATAAAAAAATCAGGTGCGCGAAAATTCAGTTTCTCCGCCTGCTCCAAACCATAGTACACGCCCATATTTCCGGCGATACACACATCATCTTTTTCCGCCCAAGCGAGCGTCAGCGTCTCTATGAGCAGGTCTAATTGCAGGGCGTGGCGGTCTGATTCCATTGGTTCTCCGTCGTCGTAAGGTAATTCATCTTCTGTTGGCGGGTAATAATCTCCTATTTCAGCCCAATACCGACGCTTGCCTTTGTAGGATTCATCGAATGTTTCCTCGTGTACAGTGGGCTGCAATGCAGGTTCGAGAACGGTCATCGTTTCCATAGTGATTTCGGGAATAGTGAAGGTGTTGATATTGCCGAAAATATTGTCGGAATATACACAAAAAACACGGTTTTCTCAAGGTTTTATCAAGGTTTTGCGAATGTTGTATCACGTAAAAGCCCGTATTGCTTGAGCGGCGATACGGGCTTGGAGATAGTTCAGAATCTTTATGTTGTCAGAGTCGCGCACTGAAAAAGACCAGCCCTGACAGTTGTACATCGGGAAGGAGGCGATAGAGTTCGTTGCTGCTCACGTACAGGAACAAACCATGCGCCTGCGCCCGAAAACCAAGGTCGAGCGTTGCCGTCAGAGGCAGCAGATAATCTGCTTTGAGGTTTGCGCCCATCATAAGACCTTCGTGAGCGCTCAGATACGCATTTCTGCCTTGCAGGTTTTCATTCGTTACGAAATATGTTTGTTGCCGATATTGTACTGAAGCACCGCCACCCACGCGAAAACGGCTTGTGGGCGGCGTAAAAAATACCGTTGCGTCGGCGGTCGTGTAATTCCAAGAATACTGATTCCGCATAAGTTGTGTGCTTGGCGGCATCGGCATTGGCGAAAGAGACTGAGAGAACAACGATTGCTGAACGCCAAAGTGATTGCTCAGGGCAAATTCCAACTCGCTATGTTCGCTGAGAGCAGACGAATACAAGAGCGACATCATAAAACCCGCAACAAGCCTATCGGTCGGCATTGTCATCACACCGACACCACCGCTAAAACGGCTCTTTGGCAGACTGCTGACGGGTGATTGTGCAAACGGCTCTACGCCTTGCGCAACGACGGTAGAAACACCAATAACCACCAGCGCAAGCGCCGTTAATACTGGTCGTAGCATACATTTCTCCTTGAAAATGAGATAAAAAAACGGGGTTGAGACTTCAGCGCTGTTCGCTGGCTGAAGAACGTCGCTTTTATCAAGGGTCATGCTGGTTGAAGGAAGAAAAAAGTGATTAGAATCGCACATTACAGAAGATACCTGCGGCAGCACTAAAAAAAGATGTTATGCCGTTGGGTACAGGCATATTCATGAGCGCATATCCTTGCACTCGCCCACCCAATTCAAGCGCATTTGCAAGTGGAAAGGAATACTCAATTTTCCCGTTGAGACCGTACAACCAAATGTCAAACTGCCCCAAAAACGGCACCGGGCGTATCAACAAAGAATCACTCGGAAAACCGCCGGAAGCAGAACGATAGACAGCGCCTGAGCCTGATTGAACTCTCAGAAGCGTCAATCCTCCGCCAATTTTCAGACGTGGAAGGTTGCTGAAGGGCATAAATAGTGCTGTTGCGTCCATTGTTGTCCAATGACTGTACGAGATGATTTGCTGCCTTACTCCGGGGATTGCCGGAGTAAAGGTGTTCTCTCGCATTGCTGAAAAATTTGCACTATGCACAGAAGCCTCTAATTCCACGTTACCCGATTCTAATGTGCGCCCGTACTGTACGGACAGCATTGGTGAGCCGGAAAGCCATAAACCCAAGCCCACACCTAAACGATTGGGTAATGTCTGTCTCATGTCTGATGTTTGCGCCATGTCTGATATTTGCTGCGCACGGAGCGAAGAGACCATGGCGACGGAAGCGATGATAAGCGCTATTGCACGTATTTGCATAAAAAACGACCTCAAATAAATGATAAACATGAATTGGATTTCTTCGGCATTATTTCGCTGAAGAACGTCGCTTTTATCAAGGGTTCATGCTGGTTGATTCTGTGAGAAAGGATGATTAAAATTTGACACTGAGGAAAACACCAATAGAAGCTGCACCGTCAGCAAACACCCGCACAGGTTCATCATTCAGGCGATACAAAAGAACCTGTGCTTGTGTTCTAATGCCCAAGTCCAGCATTTGTGTCAAAGGAAAGACATAATCAAGTTTGAGATTGCCGCCGAGGGATAAGCGTTCCTCATAGCTGTAATACGACGGCGGATAGGTTTTTATCGTGGGATTAAGCGATTGCGCACCCGATGAATAGGGATATTCCCTCACCATACCTCGCTGCAAATTCTGCACTGTTGCACCTGCTCCAATGCGCAAGCCTGACAGTATGCCTGAGCGAAATGGAGAAAACAGTAGCGTAGCATCATAGACCGTTGCGTCCCAAAAGCTGAGATTGTATTGGTCAATCGAATTGGGTGAAGGGCTAATATACTGATAAAACGAGGAAGAACCAGCTTTTTGAAATGCTATTTCCACTTCCAACAATGGTAAAAGCGTACGAGAATACATCGCAGAAAGCGATAATGCACCCTTATTACCACCCACAATACCCATCACCCCAACACCTGTACTCAAGCGGTTTTGCGGTGTCCAGCGTTGTTCGGTGATGTTGGGAGAAGATTGAGGAAGTTCCTGAGCCGAAACGGGGAGTGCCAACATTGGCGCAACAAACGCCACAACAAGGAAACAAGCCATTACTGCACGTGTGAACATCATATACGAAGTCCTAAAAAATGAAGAAAAAAGCACACGGCAACGTTTGAGAACCCAAGCCGTGATGCGGTTTGTAGCTTTGGGGAGACAACAGAATAACCCATAAAAACGATGCAGCCCGCATAAAAACGGGCTACATCTATAATTGAACTTATCCAAGGTAAAGAACCACAGCATTTCTTCGTAGCACAGACATTCCTGTCTGTGTCCTTAACGCCGCAAGGCGTAATACCATAAAGTGCTGAAATTACTCCACTTGAAGATTATTCGCTTCGCTCATTTCGGACACAGACAAGAATGTCTGTGCTACGAAGAAGAGATTTGCATTGCTGATTTTGATACTATCTAATTTCTAAAGCGGATTAGAGTTTATCCACTGTTTGTTTTACTTTCGCAGCCGCTTCTTCGAGCGTTGAGCCGACGGAGAACGTCAAACCGGATTTCTCCAAGATTTCACGTGCTTCTTTGGCGTTTGTGCCGTCCAAACGGATGATACACGGCACATTCAGGCTCACTTGCTGCGAGGCTTGAATGATACCGTTTGCAACGCGGTCGCAGCGCACGATACCACCGAAAATGTTGATAAAAACGGCTTTCACATTCGGGTCGGAAAGCATGATACGGAAGGCGTTGGAAATGCGGTGAACGTTTGCTCCGCCGCCTACATCAAGGAAGTTTGCGGGTTTGCCGCCTGCTAGCTGGATAACGTCCATTGTCGCCATTGCCAAACCTGCCCCGTTTACCATACAACCGACGTTGCCGTCGAGTTTGATGTAGTTCAAATCATACTTGGAAGCCTCGATTTCAAGCGGTTCTTCTTCGTCGAGGTCGCGGAGGTCGGCGTATTCGGGGTGGCGATAAAGCGCATTGTCGTCGAAGTTTACTTTTGCGTCCAACGCGATGAATTTGTCATCGGTTGTGCGCACAAGCGGGTTTACTTCAAGCATGGAGCAGTCCATTTCCTCGTAAGCGCGGTAGAGTTTTTGGATGAAATCCACGAAACTTTTCAGGGCATCGCCCGACAAACCCAAGCCCATACCCAAACGACGCGCTTGGAAACCGCGAAAGCCCGTAACGGGGTCAATGTGTTCGCGGAGGATTTTTTCGGGATGATGCTCTGCTACTTCCTCAATCTCCATACCGCCTTCGGTGGAAGCCATGATGAGGTTTTGCGAGGTATTGCGGTCAAGCAAAATGCTGAGATAGTATTCTTTTGCAATGCTCACGCCTTGCTCAATAAACATCCGTTTGACGATTCTGCCTTCCGCGCCGGTTTGAATCGTAATGAGTTTATTATTGAATGTTGCTTTGGCTAGTTTATATGCGCGGTCGGAAAGATTGCCGTCCGCTAAAACCGAAACGCCGCGTACTTGCTTGCCATCTACTTCCATAGCCGCACCGGAAGCCACATCATGCACAACGCCTTTGCCGCGTCCGCCTGCGTGAACCTGTGATTTGAGAACAATCACTTTGTGACCGTTTTGAACGAATTCTTTGTACGCAATTTCTCCGGCTTGTTCCGGCGAAAAGACCGCAAAGCCCGTCGGCACGGGAACGCCATACTGACGCAAAAGCGCTTTGGCTTGGTACTCGTGAATATTCATAGTTTGGGTAAATGTTTGAGTGAAAAATATGAGAATTGGTTGCGAAATTTTCTGCTCTTTTGTTTGCTGAACACAAGGGATGACGGCATTTTGAGGGAAATACATCGGCACAAACCACACCCTAAAAAAAACCGCCAAGACTTGCAAATTTACAAGTCTTGGCGCGGATATTCAAACTATTTGCACGAAGCGATGAGAATTTCTTTTGGAGAATACAATCATCATCGTTGCAATGCTTGGGATTATTTTCCGGGCGTGAAGGAAACAAGCGTTCTGCGGCTA
Source organism: Candidatus Kapaibacterium sp. (assembly GCA_025455065.1). Lineage (GTDB taxonomy): Bacteria > Bacteroidota > Ignavibacteria > Kapaibacteriales > UBA4661 > PH2015. The sequence goes on from JALONG010000004.1 coordinate 50,009, forward strand.
CCCGGCAGAGCAAGCGGTCCCAAAATAGGGATATTGATGGAAGTTGCTTTGCTTTCGGTACGCACGATTGTACGCGGTGCCCCTGTCGAAGGGATGCCGAAATACGTGTCCGTTGTAACGGGAATGCTAATATTGCCGACAAGCGGAATTGTTGAACTGGCGGTAACAGTTTGCGACTGGCGGTGTGTTTGGTGCGTCGTGCTGCTGTTAATCATCACGGCAGTTTTACCTTGATTCCGTCCAACGATTTTCGCTGTAACCATCACTGTTCCCAAAGGCGGTTGCTCGGTAGAAACAGAAAACGAAATTTCGGGAAAATCCATCGTTCCGGCGGCATCCTTCAGTTCTGCCGATTTCACCCAACGCGGCGTAAAACCCGTGAGTCGCGGAGCCGTAGCGCCCATGCCTAATGCGCCGACAACCGCGCCGATACCCGCCGTATCCAAATAATAGAACACTTCATCGTTGGAAACACGGTAAAACGTGCGCGTTACCGTCGGACCACCCGCGCCGAATGTGGAATCAACAAGCTCCGCAGCATCACTTTGTCCGCCGACGCTGACATTTGTGCGTAAGACAGTTGTTGTAGAGCGGGTTGGAGTGCCTTGCTGACGACCTGCGGAGTCAATCGCAACAGTTTCGTACACGGAATAATCGCCTGCTTTGTAACCGAATTTTTCACCGCCTGCATTAGGATCGCACGATTGCAGCACGAGAACAACAAGCAAAGCGGCAAAGCCAAGAATTTTGGAGAACTTCATAATACTAAAAAAATGAATGAGAAAAAAGCCTTGCAAGCCGCACAAAAGCACGATTCTTGCAAGGCTGGAGACTACAACTTACACATTGGTCAATTTTGCCATATTTTGACGCACATCGTCCGCCGATTTTGTGAGTGCGGCTTGTTCGTCGGCGGAAAGTTTGATTTCAAAGATGCGCTCCATACCGTTTTTGCCAATGACAATCGGTACACCGCAGACCACATCACGCTGTCCGTACTCACCTTCCAACCACACTGCGCAAGGCAAAATGCGGCGTTTGTCTTTGATGATACATTCTGCCATTTCGACTGCCGAAGCCGACGGCGCATAGTACGCGCTGCCTGTTTTGAGCAAACCGACAATTTCCGCACCGCCATTGGCTGTGCGCTTGACGATAGCATCTATGCGGTCTTGGGGCATAAGTTCCGCAAGCGGCACACCGGCAACGGTGGTGAAGCGCGGCAGGGGAACCATCGTGTCACCGTGTCCGCCCAAAACGAAAGCGTTGATGTCTTCCACCGAAACGCCAAGTTCCATAGCGATAAACGTGCGATACCGCGCAGAATCAAGCACACCAGCCATGCCGAGAACTTTGTGGCGCGGCAGACCCGTTGCTTTGAGCGCAACGTAAGTCATTACGTCAAGCGGGTTGGAAACGATGATAAAAAACGCATTCGGCGATTTTGCGAACGCTTGTTCGATGCAGGATTTGACGATTTCCGCGTTTTTGAACAATAAGTCGTCGCGGCTCATTCCGGGCTTGCGGGCAAGTCCGGCGGTCATAATCACGATGTCGGAGTTTGCCGTTGCATCGTAGGTGTTCGTGCCGATAACGCGAGTGTCGGAGCCAATCACAGGCATTGCTTGGAACATATCCAAACCCTTGCCCTGCGGCAAATCTTCTACGACATCCACAATAACGACTTCGTGAGCAAGCTCATCGTAAGCGATTTTCTGAGCGGCAGTTGCGCCCACGTTTCCTGCGCCGATAACGGTGATTTTCATAGCAAACCTTTGAAAAATTCGGTGAGTGAAAGGAAGAGAGTGAGTTGCGGTTTTATTGCTGTTTGATTACAGAAGCGCAAGTTACGTGCTTTTTCAGAAATTTGCGCAAAGGTTTTCACGTTCAGCGAAAAAATTTCCTGTTTTTCCTTGTGGTGCTGCCCAACGATTCCAAAAATCTTTGTATTTTTGCAACAACTCCTTTGTTTCACGTTCTGCGAGAACCCTTCATGCCCCAAACCCGCTTCAGAGCATCGTTCTTAGCGATGCGATTGGCTATCTGCTCCTCGCTTATTACCCTTGTGTTTTCACCTTTTTCGACCACCCTTCCGACGATATTCGCCCAAACGCCGCTTCCTGCCTCGCCTCAAGCGCCATTGCCTTCATCCTCCCCGCAAGACCGCATCACTTCGCCCGTCTTGAAAGGAATCAGTGCAAACACCGACACTGAATATCTTGTACGCCTCATCAACGGGGACATTCTGAGTGGAAAAATTATCGAAATTCTCAGCAAAGACCTTGTTGCGAAAGAATTACAAACAAGTGAAAAAACAAGCGATAAATCAAGTGACAAAGCGGCTTCCAAGGCGGATGATGAAGCAATTCGTTTAGAAAATGCGCTGGGTGTGCTGACAATTTTTGCTTCGGAAATCGTTGAAATTACGCCGCGAAACGGACTGTACAGGCACAATCACCGTTTGTACATCATGCCAACGGCAGAGCCGATTTCGGGCAACGCTTTTATCGGGATTTGGGAGTTGCTTTTTGCCTACGCGGGCGTTGGAATCACGGATTACGTCTCCATTACCGCCGGACGCAGCCTCATTCCGGGCATTTTGCCAAATGAACAAGCGACATTGGCAAATCTGAAAATCACCCCCTACGCAACACCGATTGACGGCAGTGGAACACGCATATTTACGTGCGTTGGGGGGAATATCGCGCTGCTGAATGAAAATAATATCGTTGGACACGTCTTTGCCGGAGCGACCCTCAAAGGCTCACGAACAAGCCTCACAGGGCAGGTTTTCTACAAAGTAAATGCACCAAACTTTTACGCAATTCGCGGCGGAAACTTGTTCGCGTTTAATGCGAATTACGCGCAAGGCACATTTGGTCTGGGACTTGGCTTAGATTCTCGCCTGTCAGACCGCCACGATGTGCATTTTATTGGAGAACTGTGGAACGCCGATGTGCTGCGTCCAAGCAACAGCGCACTTTTGGTGGGTTTGCGGCTTTGTAACACAGCAATTTCGATGGATTTTGGTGTAGCAGTTACGCCGCAGCCTCTGGCAATACCATTTGTGAGTTTTGCGTGGACACCGTTTTAAGCACTTTTTCAGGCACTTGCAAAGAGTCTTTGAAAGCCGTATATTGTTTTGGCAAATCATTCCACATCAAGTACGCAATGACAACCCGTAAGCCGCATATACGCTATGATTCTGTACAAAAAAACACCGACGCTTTCGATTTATTATTCGTATGAATTATACGCGGCATTTGCGCTGTGGCAGGGGAATGTAACGGGGCAGGATCTGAAAGCGTCGTCGGAAGATATTGAAAACGTGCTGCGCGAATACAAAACCACCAAACTTGTTACCTACTCCGTCCCGATGCGTGTTATTGACCGCCAAGCCGCACAATACCTTGCGAAAGAGTGGTTGCCACGTGTTGCAGGCACGGTCTTGCAATATTGGGCAGACGTAGTGCCGCGTTTATCGCTCAAAACCACGCCTGAACCTGAAGAAATCACGGAAATACACGATATTCCGGGCATCACGATTGCACAATTCGGGAATATCGAAACAGCAAAAAAATGGATACACGACAAGTAATACCAATTTACGTTGAAGATTGTGCATTGTTTTTTCAATGCTTTTCTCTGGAAGCAGTATAAATACTCGCACAGACAAGAATGTCTGTGCCACTGAAGCCGGATTTTTTTGCACAGTTATCAACTCAAGTTGGTATAACTATGCGCCTTCCACGCCATGAGACAGTGCCAACTGCCCACACGCCGCATGAATATCCTTCCCGCTCGAAGAACGAATCATCACCGTAACGTCCAATTCCCGTAAACGCTTGATAAAATCGTGAAATGCGTCTGCCGACGTGGGGCGCAGTTGTGCAGAAATGCCGCTTGGATTGGTAAAATCAATCGGATGAAAGGGAATCACATTCACTTTCGATGGCACACGGCGCGTAATGCGCTGCAAACGCCGTGCATCCTCGTCTTTGTCGTTCAAACCCTCGAACAAAATGTATTCGTAGGTTACGGGGCTGCCCGTTTTTCGGTAGTAGTATTCAAGCGCGTCGCCGAGTTCGCGCAGACTGTGTTTTTTGTTTATCGGCATAAGCTCAGTGCGCAAGCCGTCTGTGGTGGCATGAAGCGACAGCGCAAGTTTAATAGCGCGGTTCTCATCTGCCATTTTTCGTATTCCTTCGACCATACCTGCGGTGGAAAGCGTTATACGACGCGCTCCCAAAAGCTGCACGTCGGGGTGCGTAAAAATTTCGACGGCTTTCATCACGTTGTCGTAATTGAGCATCGGCTCACCCATGCCCATAAATACGAGGTTTGTGATAGGTTTGTCGGAATGATGTTGCGCTTGCAACAACTGCTCGACGATTTCTCCGGCAGTCAAATTCCGCTTCATTTTGAGCGATGCCGTCGCACAAAATTTACAATTCAGCGCACAACCGACTTGCGTGGAAACGCAGATTGTAAGCCGCTTTGGAGCGCAGTCCTCTTCGACGGATTCACTCGGAATCAAGACCGTTTCGATTTCGCGCCCGTCAGCAAGCCGAAAAAGAAATTTTTTCGTACCGTCGGCGGATTGCTGCAAATGCGCCAGTTCAAGCGGGCGGAATTCTGCGGTCTCCGCCAAATGCTTGCGGAGCGCGGCGGGAAGTTCGGTCATCGCTTCAAACGAATCCGCTTGCTGTGCGTAAAGCCGCTTGAATACTTGCGCAGCACGGTATTTCGGTTCGCCTATGGACACGAAAAATTCGGCAAGTTCGCCGGGAAGCAAACCTTTGATTGCGTGTTTTGATGAGGGTTTGGGCTGTGTGGTCGTCATGGTGATTGCCTGAGAAGATATTTTTTCTGAGAACAGAACGATAGCAAAAGTACAAAAGAAGCAGCAGTTTTGAAAATGACCTCTGCGACGAACTCTGGGCTAGAAGTAGCATTATTCCTACTCTCGCTGAAATTTTTGCTACAATTTTTGGTTATACTCAAACCAATCCATCACACCCCGCGCAAAGCCCGCTCGCCAATTTCCCCATGTGTGTCCCTGTGTAAATTCGCGGTATGTGGGCGCTGCGCCAAGCCGCTCCAATTCTTGCTTCATGCGCACCGTAAGCGCGTGTGCGTCGGCGACGGTGCCGGTCTGCAAAATGCCGTGAACACGGGCGGCGTTGGTCAAGTTTTCCGCGCTAAAAATCACACCTTTGCCCCACCAATAGGCTGGCGATTGCGCAAAAAAAACGCCGAAAGATTCCGGTGCGTGAAACGCCATATACGTTGCCAAAAGCCCACCCAACGAAGCACCACCGATGCAGCGTTCATGCGGTTTGTCGGAAATTACAAGACCGCGTTTTGTTGCCTCTTCCAATGCCTTCGGTAATGCCTCTTCGGTGCAGAATTTCAAATATGCCGGATTCAGCGTGTATTCTTCGTTGCGTTTGGGAAGATTTGGCGCAATAAAGACCGCAACACAAGGCGGAATGCGCTCTGCGTGAATGAGATGGTCGAGAATAAGATGAAATCTTCCCAGCGAAAGTGATTCCGCGCCGTCGTGCATAACCAAAAGCGGGAGCGATTTTTTTGTCGTCGTATCGGCTGAAAGCGAGTATTCGTGCGGCAGATAGAGCATCACCTCACGTTTGTCGCCGAGCGCAGCACTTTCCACCTCACATTTAACGATTTCCCCGTGCTGAAGCGGCTTCCCATCAATGTGTAGCGGCTTTAACCACGATTCATCCTTGTAGGTCGGCATGATGAGTTCCGAATTTGTCCCGAAGCCTTCTTGGGAAGCGTGGGGATTGCGCGGGTCGTTCTCCCACGCCGCGCCGTCAATCACAAATTTGTACTGCAAACGCGCATCGTCTTTGAACTCTTCGGTGTGATAAAACCACGATGTGCAGCGAATCCGCTTCATCGGGATTTGCTGCCGCCAATGCGTCCAATCGCCAATGATATTCACGTGTTTTGATGCGCCTTCCCAAAGAAAAATCACTTTGTTACCGTGAATAACGGGCGTAGTGCGGTTTCTCATCGCCACATTCAGCGCACGGGCAAGTGCCATGCGCTTTGCAAGGCGTTTTTCGGTGATGATTTTGTGCAGAAGTATTTCGATGTCGTGTGATGTAGTCATGGTTGTAATTTCGGGAATATGCAGAAAGCGTGTTGTAATGAGGGTTACAGCAATTTGAACATTACTTCGGATACGCCGCGATGACACACTTAATTTCGTCATAACTGTACGCTTCGCCGAGCGCTTCTTTTATCGGCTTGAGCGGCTGTCCTTCGCGCCAATCCGCGTCGCGCAGCGCTTGAATAATCACCTCTTCTTTTTCTTCCGAAACAAACTCGTGCAGGGGGATTTTTCCTGCTTGCACAAATCGCGCAACGTGTCCGGCAATCGTTGAAGCCGCAAGCCCCCTCATAGATGCTATCTCTGCAACACTTTTTCCCGCCTCCCACAGACGAAGCGTTTCTTGGAATGTGTCGCCGGAAGAATTTACGGAGCGAGACGCAGAGCGGCTTGGCGAGAAGTTATCGGAAGAATACTCCGATTGCAAAAGTCGCTCCCGTTTTTGCGGAATATCCTGCATTTTGGACCAAAGCCCGTTTTCGTCGGCAAAGGTGCGTATTTCCTTGATGAAGAGCGTTCCGTAGCGCTGCGTTTTGACTTCACCAAAGCCTGAAACATGGCGTATATCCTCAAGCGAAAGCGGAATGTAGGTTGCGAGTTGAATAAGCGTTGCATCAGACAGCACCATAAACGGTGCGACGTTTTCACGCTCGGCAATATTGCGCCGAAGCACCCGCAAACGCTCGAAAAGTCCTTGGTTATGCGGCGTAGCAGCATCGTTTCGTGCGGAAGCGCTGGCAGTACGCTCTTCGCGTGAAGGGCGCTTGGATGCTTGCTTTTTGGGCAGGAGAACACTTGCGTTTTGGTAGAGAACAGCTTTACTGCGCTCGTTCAATTTCAAAATTGGATATTCGCCTTCTTCGCGGTCGCACCATCCCTCGCGGATGAGTTCCTGAGCCACATTGCGCCATTCCGCCACGCTCAAATCCGCGCCCACACCGAAGGTTTTCAAATTCAGATGCTCCATGCGCACTTTGTCTTTGTTGCCGCGCAAAATTTCGATAAGATACCCCGCTCCAAAGCGCTCTCCCGTGCGCACCATTGCCGAAAGGAATTTCTGCGCAAGCAAGGTCGCGTCGTAGGTTTCAAGCGGTGCGGGAGGATTCAGACAAATGTCACACGTACCGCATGAACCCTCGTTTTCAACGAAGTTTTCGCCAAAATACCGCAGCAAATACTCCCGTCGGCACGTGCGCGATTCCGCATAATTCGCCATTTCCTGCAATTTTCGGTTCAAAATGCGCGTCTGTTCGGGATTATCCTCAATCGTGAGCATTCGCCGCATTTTCGTTACATCGCCCGGAGAATAGAGCAAAATCGCGTCGCTCTGCACTCCATCGCGCCCAGCGCGTCCGGTTTCTTGGTAATAACTTTCGATATTTTTCGGCAAATCGTGGTGAATGACAAAGCGCACATTTGATTTGTCAATGCCCATGCCGAAGGCAATCGTAGCGCAAATAATCTGCACTTCATCCCGCAAAAACAAGTCCTGATGCCGTGCGCGGGTTTCCCGCTCCAAACCCGCATGATAGGGCAGTGCCGAAAAACCGTCCGTGTTCAGACTTTCGGCAAGGTCTTCCGCACCGGCACGGGAAAGCGTGTAGATGATGCCGCTTTCGCCTTTGCGCTGGCGTAAATGCTGAACAATACGCCGATACGCATCGCGTTTGGGTTCGACAAAATAGCGAATGTTCGCACGGTTGAAGGACGAAACAAACGTGTTTTTGGAGGGAATCGCAAGTTGCTGTGCGATGTCGCGGCGTGTTTGCTCGTCGGCAGTGGCAGTGAGAGCAATGCGGGGAACGTTAGGGAAAAGGTGCTTGAGGCGAGTTAATTCGCGGTATTCGGGGCGAAAATCGTGTCCCCATTGCGAGATACAATGCGCTTCGTCAATGGCAAACAGCACAGGATTCAACGTTGCCAAAAACGCCAGAAAGCGCTCTGTTACTAATCGCTCAGGTGCAACGTACAGAATTTTCACCGAACCGGAGCGTAAGCGGCTTGCAAGTAAGCGCTGTTCGTATTCATCCAGCGTAGAATTGAGATATGCCGCTTCGATGCCGTTCAAACGCAGTGCATCCACTTGGTCTTTCATAAGAGCAATAAGCGGCGAAACAACGACGGTCAGCCCTTGCAAACACAGCGCCGGAATTTGATAACAGAGGGATTTTCCGCCACCTGTGGGCATAAGCACAAAGGCATCTTCCCCGCGCAGCACGGTCGCAATGGCGCGTTCCTGCTCAAGACGGAAGTTCTCGTATCCAAAGACTGAACGCAAGATGTGAAGCGGCGTAGAGGCAGTTTCAGGCATAGCACGATGCGAAGATAATGTGAACGAGTGAACGATAGCAAAAAAAAGGGTGCAAACACTCGTTTTGCACCCATAAAGTAGCGTTATTCCTTAATCTTCCGTAATTATCAGCACTTTCGATTGCGCCCAAAAACGGTTTCCACCGCCAATTTTGAGCGTGTAGGGCGTGGTATTTGCTTCGTAAGGTTTGGGGCTGAGAAGTTTCGGGTCATGCACCGACACAACACGGTAGAACTTTGATTTCATCGGTATTTCCACTATTTTTCGTATGTCAATTTTTGTAAAATTTTCATCCACACGTAGCGAATCCGTAGCCTTCCACGTACCACCAAAGACCAGCACTGAACCTTTTTTCTCAATGTAGCCTTTTTTGTTGAGTTCGTCCGTTGTACCGATGATGTAATATGCGGTGTAGAGTTCATCTTGCGTGTCACTGAGTTCTTGTTTACGGACAGCAAGTTCTTCTTCTTTTTCGAGAAGTTTTTTCGCTTTTGAAAGAGCTTCCGCCTTGAATTTATCGCGCTCCGCACGGGTGAGGTCTAATTCGGAATTAAGTTGGGCGATGCGTATTTCCTGCTCTTCAATCGTACCTTTCAGTTTTTTAATAGTTTCTTCCAGCACGGTAAGTTTTTGCGAAAAACCTGCATTCCGCTGCTTGAGCGTATTGATGCGGTCTTCGGCGGTTTTCATTTGTTGTTTGTATCCCGTTACGACCTCGCTAATAGCAGCAAGTTTGCCTGCGACTTGGTTTTTGTAATTCAGGTTGTCAATGTTTTCCAGCGTTTTTGTAACGGCAACCGCTCCGGCAACGTTAGAAACTTGGTTGTAGATATTGGCAATGGAATTGGTCGCCGACCCCAAGACCTGAGCAATACTATCTTTTTCGTCGGAGAACTGGGACAATTCTCGGCTTTGCACCTCCAATTTTTTTGCTTGGTCGGAACGCGCTTTGAGTAACGAACCGATGATTGCCAAAGCAATGACGGAAAAGACAAAAAACGAAAAAATAAGGATGCGATTTTTCATAGCGGAGGTAGAAATTGTGAGTGCCTGTGCGGTGTTGAGAAAGATAGTTGGATGTGAAATTTGTCGAACATTAAATCAAATAAAAACCGAGCGCCAGCGAAAGTAGTTCATAGATAGCAAAGAGCAGTAAAAACGCCAACGATGCAGGAATGACTTTCCAACCGATATGCCCTAAATGCACCCTTTTGAGCGCAAAATACAAATACGGCAAAGGAAGAAGCGGACCAAATGCCCCCAGCCACGAGAACTTGAGCGCGACGACAATCAGTACCATCCACAGCACCAGAAAATACGTGATAAAATGCAGTGAAAAAATAAGATGTTCGACATAATACCAACTCGGATACAACACCTTCAGAAACAGTGCGAAAAGTAGCACAATCATAAAGGTGTAAAAGGGAATATAGTTCTGCACCGTGTCATCAAGCCGTTGCTGAATAAGTTCCACCGGAACTTTCACCTCTTGTGCTTTTTGTTTGATAGCTTCGGCAAACTGCGGCTGCTTCAAAAGCGCTTCAGTATTGATGTCGAGGTTAATACTCACAAAGAAAAATACTGCTGCGGTAACGAAGTACAACTGCGTGGGAAGCGTATAGGATTGGTGGCGAAACTGTAGATATTCCATCGTTAAAAAGCCCGGCTTGATAAGCAAAAGTTTGAGGGAGCGAAAAAACTTTCCGTCAATATTCAAAATTTCAGGAATAGCATGGCGGGCGAAGTTCCCCAAAGTGAGTTCTGCGGCAGCGTCGCGGGATTGCCCACACTTTGAGCAATACTGCCAATCCTTTTCCATTGGCGCACTACAATTCGGACAGCCCGGGAAGAGGGAAAAAATCGTAACGTTGTTTAGTTCCGCCCGATGGAACATCTCGGTAATACTTTCATCATCCGTGCCGGGCAGGATTCCAACATACGCCCCAAACCCCGATACGACAATGCTAAAGAGCAGCAATCCCAGAAAAATATCCGATTCGTGCATCGTGACAATTCCATAGGCAAGTTTCGCACCGGGATTGCTATACGCGGACTGCGCTGCTTTCGGCTTACCGTCTTCGGTGAGGACGGTTTCCATCATCGCAAAATCAGCAAAATCGTACGCCGTTGCCGAAAAATAGACCAAACAACAAACGGAAGTCAGCAGAAAAAAAACAACGCTCCACAAAGCGGCAAACAATGTTTTGCGAATAACAATTCGTTGCGTTTTGGTTTCCATACTTCAGGCCTTAGAAAAATCAACGTTATTCAAAAGTGTTTTGGGAAGCACTTTACTCGGCGAGGTGTCAGTGGTGGAAAAGACCAAGAGTAAAGTGGTAAATGACAGCGTGAACGGACACCAGATTTGATAGAATCCCACTTGCCAAACCTAGGTGTTTACGTTACTGATGCCGTGCAAAAAAAGGAATTACATTAAGATACTGAAATTCGGACTATTGACAAAGATTCTGTGCGTGTCTGGGAACATTTTTCGCAAAATTACGTTTAATCTGTGGTGAATGTCCGAATAATGGCATGAATTAGCAATTTTTTTTTTATGTTTGTACAGTGTCATACCTTTCGCGTGGTGATGCTGTTTCGTGTGTGAGCAGCCAAGCATCGGTGCTTCGTTTGTTTACCGCAAAACCAAATTTTTCAATAGCCTATGAATGTGGATGTTTTTTATGACACAGCCGCCGATGTGGTGGTTAGTGACACAGAGGAGACTATGAATAAATCAATCTTGCTTATTGATGATGACGAGCGTTTATCCCATCTTCTTGCTGATTTGTTTGATTTGGACGGGTATGCCGTTACGATTGCCCAAACAGGAAAAGAAGGCTTAGAACTCGCCCAAAAATCCGCTTTTGCCGTTGCTATCGCCGATGTGCATTTGCCGGATACGCATGGTATTGAACTTGTACGACTGCTCAAAGAAGTGGCTCCCGCAACGGAAGTTATTGTGCTGACTGCCCACGCCGAAGTCAAAGATGGCGTGGAAGCCATGAAAAACGGTGCTTTTGACTACGCCCTCAAAACCGGCGACCATGAACAACTCATGCTTACTATCGCCCGTGCTGCCGAAAAATCGCAACTCCAACTCGCCGTCAAAGAACTCCAAAAACAACTCGTTTCGCAAGATGCCTTTGGAACGATTATCGGCGTTGCGCCAGCTTTGCAAGAAGCCGTCAAAATGGCTCGCCATGCGGCGCACACAGATATTCCCACCTTGCTTTTGGGTGAAACCGGAACAGGCAAAGAAGTTTTTGCCCGCGCAGTCCACAATTCCAGCACACGGGTAAAAAAAGCCTTTGTAGCCCTGAATTGCAGCGCCATTCCCGCAGACCTCTTGGAATCAGAACTGTTCGGCTATCAAAAAGGTGCGTTCTCCGGTGCAGTGCGCGACAAACGAGGACTCATCGAAGAAGCACACGAAGGAACGCTCTTTTTGGATGAAATCGGCGAAATGCCGCTTGCCTTGCAATCAAAACTTCTCCGTGTGCTGGAAACCCGCAAATTTGCTCGTGTCGGCTCAACGGAACTGATTGATGTGGATTTTCGGATTATTGCCGCCACGAATGCCAATCCGCAAGAAGAAATCGCCTCAGGGCGCTTCCGTGCTGATTTGTACTACCGATTGGAAGGCTTTACCATTGTGCTTCCCGCACTCCGCGACAGACGCGGCGACATCGAAATTTTGGCGCAATACTTCCTCACCATGTTTGCCGCGAAGTACCAGAAAAACGTGCTTAGTATGAGTCCCGAGTTCATTCGTGCTATCAATGCCCGCCGTTGGAAAGGAAATGTTCGGGAACTGCGTAATTCCATGGAACGCGCTATTGTCCTGTGTTCCGGCACGGTTCTTTCGCCGGATTTGCTGTCGCCGGAACTTGAAGATTTACAGTTCCAAAGCCATTTGCCACAAGCGGTGTATAATGTGGGTTATCCCGCACAGGTAGGCATCCCAAATGGGCTGCCTATGCAGCCTTATCCTGTAGCATACCCTGCAATGGGCTTTCCCAATTATGCAGGGCAATACCCCGCCGGAACTCCTAGTGCCTACATCCCAAATGGGATGCCGAATGGAAATCCCATGGCAAATCCCAATGGGAACGGTTACAACGCTCCCTACCCTCAACAGCCCTATCAAACGTATATCCCTAACGGTGCTGCCTCCGAAAACGGTTCTACGAGCGACGAACAAAGCGACGACGCACAGTTTTCACTTCGACGCGCCGAAGATGAACGCGCCCGTCAGGAAATTATCGCTGCACTGCAAGCCTCCGGCGGACACCGCGAAAAGACTGCAAAATTGCTTGGTATCAGCCCTGCAACGCTCTACCGCAAACTTCAGAAGTACGGTATTGCCTGAGATACTTGCATTAGATGACCTGAAGAGCTGACAAAATCTCACTTCCTCTTCCCCACCAGAAAATACGTCTCCATCGTGCCTTTGCCCTTCACATCAATCATGCGCGGCGGCTCAAAATCGTATTCTTCCTTGAGCGCCAAATACACTTCGCGGCTGCAATGAATTTTTCCCGTCTCGCCGTGAGATTCCATGCGGCTTGCAGTGTTTACCGTATCGCCCCACAGGTCGTAAGAAAATTTCTTCTGCCCGATAATTCCTGCAACCACCGGACCCGTGTGAATGCCGATGCGCACTTCAAGCGGTATCTTCATCGTATAGCGCAGAATTTCAAGCGTTTGGAGCATTTCTATCGCCATTCCCGCAATCGCTGAGGCATGGTCTTCTTTGGGTTCGGGAACACCCCCGACAATCATGTAGGCATCACCAATCGTCTTGATTTTCTCTAATCCGTAGCGCTCCGAAAAAATATCAAACGCGGAAAACACCGTGTTCAAGACATCCACCACTTCATGCGGAGATTGCTTCGCGGCAAGTTCGGTAAAACCGACAATATCGGCAAACATCACCGTTACAGCATCGAAGCCGTCGGCAATACGCTCCTCGCCTGCACGAAGACGGCTTGCAATCGAAGGTGGCAACACATTCAAAATAAGCCGCTCCGATGTATGGCGCTCATCTTCGAGTTCCAGATTTTTTTCTTGCAAGGTCGCGTTCGCCACCTCAATTTCGCGGGTTTGCTCGTCCAACAGTGCGATTTGGCGCTGGATTTCCTCGTTGGCATTGTGCAATCGGTCGTTGCTTTCGCGGAGTTCCGCCGTGCGCTCCTCTACTTGCCTCTCCAATTCATTTGCGCGGCGCTCAATGATGCGGACTCTGGCACGATAGGCAATAACACCGATAAAACCGATACCACACGCCACCAAGACCCGAAACCACCACCGTTCCCAAAATGGCGGAATAACCTGCACGACAAGCCGCTTCCCGACTTCGTTCCAGATGCCATCGTTGTTGCAGGCTTTCACGCGAAAAATGTATGTACCGCCTGAAAGATTGGTATAACGGGCTTCATGGCGTTTTCCGGCGCTTATCCATTTTGCGTCGAAGCCTTCCAACATATATTTGAAGCGGTTTTCGTCGGACTGAACAAAACTCAGCGCGGAAAACTCCAAGGAAAACACATTGTCTTTGTAGGAAACCGTGAGCGTGTCTAACAAGGAAATATCCTCTTCCAACGGCACTTCTTCCCCGAAACGGCGCAGCGCCGTTAGAACAATCGGCGGAATAAAACTATTCACTCGCACACTGTCCGGGAAAAAGGTGCTGAAGCCCTGCAACCCGCCAAAATACAAGCGTCCGCTTGCTCCTTGCGAATACGCTCCGGCGTTAAATTCGTTATTTTGCAGCCCGTCATTCACATCGTAATTCCGAAATGGCGTATATGCCTTCGCAACGTCGGTTGTAAGCGGCTTGCGGACAATATTCTCAGCACTTGGCGGGGTCATCCGCGACAAGCCTTGGTGCGTACTCATCCACAAATCGCCCTGCATATCCTCCAAGACTGCATACACCACGTTATTCGCCAAACCATGCTCTTCTTTCCAGGCGATAAACTGCTCCGTGCGAACATCCATGCGGCATATACCACCGCCCTGCGTACCAATCCACAGCACCGAATCACCCGAAAAATGCAGCGAAAAAATACCGTCATGGCTGAGAGAGTTAGGGTTCGCGTCGTCGTGACGATAGGTTTTCCATTCCCCCGTGCGAGGATTGAAACGGCTGAGACCGCCGCCGCGTGTTCCAATCCATATTCTTCCCTTAGAATCTTCCTTCAGCGCCCGCACGAAATTATGACCCAATGACGGCGCTCCCTGCTGTTTCACATAGTGCGCAATGTACGTCTTGGTGTGGGGATTAAAGACCTTCAACCCACCACCGCGTGTTCCCACCCAAATAAGACTGTCGCGGCTTTCCAGCGTCACAAATGTTTGGTCAATCAAGCGCACATCTAATGCGCGAAAAGCACGTGTTAATGCGCTGTCCGGCGTTTTGACCGTTCCCGCAAAGACTGTGCGCTCCGTCGTCTTTGAGTTCATACGCTGCAACCCCGCATCGGTCGCCAGCCAGATTGTACCGTCCCGCGCTTCCATGATATGCCGAACAAAACCTGAAACGGATTTGTCACGAATTTTTTCGCGCAAGGCATCAGGCGGCGGCACACGCTCAACGCGCCGTGTGAGAGGATTCATCCGAAGCAAGCCCTCTTCGGTGCCTATCCACAGTGTTTGAGTGCGGTCTTCCAAAAGCGCATACACCGCATTGGAGAGCAAATCATTGGGATTTTGCGGGAAACAAACGGTTGTTTGAAACACATTCGCTTGACCATGAAAAACGTTCAAACCATTACCAAATGTTCCCACCCAATACGCACCAGAGCGGTCTTCACAAAAAGCAAAGACAATGTTTCCACTCAACGAGCGCCCGTTGGACGGGTCGTAGGAATAGTGCGAAAAGGTCTCCGTTACGCGGTTGTACAGCACAAGTCCACCGCCACCCGTACAAATCCACAAGCGCTGCTTGCTGTCGAGCCTCATGGCAATAACGTCGTTTGAGGGTAGTCGTCCGTCTTGCATTCCTTTTGCAGCATCGTTCACCAATGTACCACCCGGAAAGTGCCGTAAAACCTTACGTTCTGTGGGATGCACCTTGTAAAGCCCTGTTGTTTCTGTTCCGAGCCACATTATGCCGTCCACATCTGCCAAAATTGCGTTCACATCGTGACTTCTCATCCCCGCAAGATAGCGCTGGTACGGCTCTTTGAGCAGACACTCCCCCGTTTCGGCGCGAATAATTTCTATGCCGTCTTCTGTTCCAACCCAGATATTTCCTGCCTTATCCTCCGTAATCGTCTTTATAACATTCGCACCAAGCGATTTTCCTTCGGTGGAAGTATGACGGAACGTCGTGTTGATGCCGGATTGAGGATTAAAACGGTTGATGCCATTTTCCGTCCCCACCCAGATAATGCCCTTGCTGTCTTGAAAAAGCGTTTTTACGTGATTGCTCGCAAGGCTGTTGTTGTCCTGCGGATTGTGCTTAAACGCTGTAAATGTGCCGTTTTTGCGGTCGAATTTGTTCAAACCACCGTCGCGTGTGCCTATCCACAACGTGCCGGAGCGGTCTTCTAAAAGACAGGTCGTAAAATTGTCCGAAAGCGAGGTTTTATCAGAAGGAACACGCTTATAGACTTTGAAGGACGTACCGTCAAAACGGTTCAAACCGTCTGCTGTGGCAATCCAAATAAAGCCGATGTAATCTTGTACAATCCCGTACACATTGCTCTGCGACAAGCCCTGTTCGGTATTGAAACGGCGAAAAACGATGTCGTTGTCGCGGCGCTCTAGTGCGGAAGCGTTTGAAGGATAGATTGGAAGCGGTGTTTGGGGGAACGCGGTGTTTGGCAGGAAAAAGGATATTGCAAGCAACACAAGTGAGAAGCACGTTTTTGCAACCTTGACAAAGGGGGAACGGGAGATGAAGCCTTTATCAGCCTTGTGTATAACTCCTCGCTCACGATATTTGCAGCACTCTTCATCATGACAACACATCAGCGCAGAAGTTTCAGCAAACTTCTCCTTGCAATTCACAAACACTTGCTCTTGATACCGTATCATTACTGACATTCCAAGCCTTTCTCAGATACGGTCAATGACGGAATTTTGAATATCAGCGCGGAAAGGCAACTTCACCGTAAAGGTTGTGCCTTGATTTTCGACACTACTGAAGCTAATCATGCCGTCGTGCGCATCAACGGCATACTTGACAATAGACATTCCCACACCTGTCCCCTTGATATTTTCGACGTTCTGAGCGCGGTGGAACGCCTCAAATACGTGCTTTTGGTCTTCCTGCGGAATACCGATGCCTTTGTCGCTGACGCTCATCATTATTTCTTCATCCGTACATTCCACAACAAACTCAACCTCGTCCTTCGAGTATTTAAGCGCGTTGGAAAGAAGGTTGGTAACGATTGAGCGCATAAGTTTTGCATCCAAACGCGGCAAATCTTTCGTCGCGCTGGTGTATGTGAAGCGAATCCGCTCCACGCCGCCGTTTGCAACGGCAAGTTCGTGAATAATTTCTTGGCAAAAATCTTTGAGGTTCATTTGCGCAAAAACAGCACGGGTCTTGCCCGCTTCGCCACGCGCCAAGACCAGCACATCGTTCAGCATTTGCTCAATGCGCCCCGACGACGACATAATACGCTCTATATGCGCTGTTTGCTTCTCCGACGGCATTTTCCCCGCTCCCAAGTGCAGAATTTCCGCCGAGGAATTGATAACCGTGAGCGGCGTTCTAAATTCGTGGGAAACCATCGTAATAAAGCGGCTTTTGAGGTCGTTCAGTTCTTTTTCCTGTTGCAAAGCCCGCTTCAGTTCTTGTTCGGCAGCTTTTCGTGCCGCAATATCACGGGAATTAAGCACAATCCCGCCCACAGCAAGGTTCTGAAGCTGATTACTCGCCGTTACCTCAATCCACTCGTAATCGTGTTTAATGTCGGACTGGTGCAAAAATTCAATCGTGCGAATAGTGTCCGGCTCGTGAATGATATTGTACAAGAAAACCCGCACCATTTCTTGATAGTCGGGATGCACACGGTGAAGGAAATTCTGCCCAATGCGCTCAAACGGCTCAAAACCAAAGATTTTTTCGGTTGCCGGCGATTCGTAGCTGATTTCGCCTTCCTCTTCGACAATCGTAATCACATCCGACGAATTTTTCAGCAAACTATTCAAGCGCTCACCGCTTTGCAAGAGCATTTCCTCAATGCGTTTGCGCTCGGCGATTTCGTGCTTGAGTTCGGCGTTTGCTCGCTTGAGTGCTTCGGTGCGCTCATCAATACGGCGCTCCAAAAATTGACTGAACAGCACATTGGCTTCTTCGTTATTTTTTCGCTCGGTAATGTCATTGATAATCACAAACGAACCTGCGAAAGTTCCCTGTTCATCAAGGCGTGGTGCGGAGTTGATAGCCTGCCAGCGTTTTGTTCCGTTGGGGCGGATGATTTCCAATTCATAGCGTCCGGATTTTCCATTGCGCCGCTCAATGTTTTGCTGTTCGACAAGTTCTGTCGAACCGGCACTGATAAATTCTTTGATATATCTGCCTGCAAGTTGCCCTCGCCCAACACCGAAAGCATCTTCTGCGGCAGGATTGGCAAAGGTAACTTTGTCATCTGCGTCCGTAATAATAATTCCTTCGGACAGACTATCCACCAGCGTTTTGTACTGCTGTTCACTTTCACGCAGCGCGTCTTCAATGCCGGAACGCTCAGTAATATCACGAGAATTGACAATAACCGCCTGAATTTCGGGAATATGCAGACGATTTGTCGCAATGCCCTCCATAACACGGTATTCACCCGATGCGGACCGCGCACGGAAAATAGAGGTTGCCTGAGCATCAGGCGCAGAATAGACCTCAGTCAAAACAGCACTAATCGCGGTATGCTCTTCAGGATGAACAAGATACAGTGCATGGCGACCCAGAATATCTGACGGCTCATACCCCAAAAGCGTATAAAACGCCGGACTGTGATAGCTCACATTTCCGTCCTTGTCCAAAAGCGTCACAATATCCCGCGAATACTTAATCAATTCTGCAAAGCGCTCTGTATCTCGCTCTGCACCTTGCTTGATGGGCAGATTGCCGCTTGGTTGTAAAGAGCCGTTCAAGGAATGAGAAAGCGTAGTCGGTAGATTGCTGTTTGGAAGCGTCCGAGTAGCTTGTTCGCGGCGTAGGCTGGTGCGCAAGCGGGCTTTGTTGCTTTGGGGGACAATATCGGTAACGCCGGATTTAATCAAATCAACGCCATGTTCAAGGGGAAAATCATCGGGAGTAATGGCAAAAAGCAGCATGGGGGCTTGCTCCAAGCGTTCTGCGCGAAGGGTACGCATAAGGCTCAACGTATTATCCATGCTAAAAGAAGGTGCATCCACGCGGCATATAAGCACGTCCCACGCTTCTGCCGTTAAAGCTGCTGTTAGATGCTCCCCAGTAAAGACCATGCGAAAATCCGGCACATACTCGTCATCATATTCCAATTCCCGCATCAGTGCGTAGCCTTCCCCAAAAGACTGCACGGCAAGCAACACGCGAAGACTCTCACGCGAAGCCATTTCAAAGGTTTCGTGCGGAAAATCAGTCGTGGTATTCGGTACATCAATGTACATAGCCGATAAATGCTGGTGTGCGGAAGTTTGGCAAGTTATTTCGCTAATTATTTCCCAAATTATTTCGCTGACTTATTTCTGTGCTTGAGCGGCTTGCCAAGCAGCAAAATACTCTTGAATTTTGCGCACATAGCCAATTTCTCTGTGCAACATCGGCACAAGGCGCTCCAAATAGCCTTTGATAATAAAATCCGATGCTCCGGCATTCATTGCGGTAACAACGGCGTTTTCGTTCAAAATACTTGAAATCATGATGACCGGAATTTTCACATCAGGTTTGCCGGGCAGAACGCCGCGCTCTTGCTCGGTTTTGCGGATAATGTTCAACGCATCCATTCCCGTAAATCCGGTGTGGATATTGTAATCGCAGAAGATTACATCCCACTCTTTGTTGAGTGCGGCTTGCAGTTGCGGGATTGTATCAACGCGCTCATAAACGATTTCGATGTCGTGATACCGCAAAAAACGAATCAGTACATCGGCATCCAACGCCGAATCCTCAACGAGCAAGGCAGTAAGGTGCAAAACGGGGCGAGTAGGTTGTTCCACGAGATACTACGATTGAAAATGTGATGAACGTTTAGTTGTTAGTTGTTGGTTTTTAGTTGCTGGTTGTTTGTTGGTAGTTGTTTGGTAGTGGTTTTGAAGGCACGGAAAAAAAAGGCACTTGGACAGTGTTTCATGGTGAATAATAAGTGAATTTCAATTCTTGAAAAACAAAAATTTACGGGTTACACGCTTAACACTAAAAACCAGAAACCAAAAACTACCAACATTTCTCACGTTTCCCGCCGAAGCCGCGCAATTTCAAACATCAAAATTCCCGCAGCCACCGATGCGTTTAGCGAAGATATTTTGCCGTGCAGAGGAATTGCTAGCGCGTCGGTGCAGATGCGGCGCACAGCAGGTTGAATGCCTCCACCTTCACTCCCGACAACCAACACAAGCGGCTCTTCGGCAAGTCCGTCTGTGTCAAGAATCGTGTTGTAATCGCCCTTCGCTTCTGCTTCCAACGCAAGAATCCTGAAACCCGCATTGCGGCAGTCTTCCAACGCTTTGGTGAGCGAACCTGTTTTTGCAACGGGAATATGCTGTAATGCGCCTGCGGAAGCCTTCATTGCTGTGCCACCGAGCGGTGCTGCTTTCAAATCCGGCAAAATTAAACCGTGAAATCCGGCACATTCGGCAGAACGCGCAATAGCACCCAAGTTATGCGGGTCGGTAATGCTGTCCAGTGCAACAAACAAGGGATTATCCAGCGCGGCAAAACTTTTGTCAATGAGTTCGCCAATACTGAAGGTTTTGACCGATTGCATGAGAGCAATAATACCTTGCGAATGAGCATTTTCGCCGCAAACTTCGCGCTCTAAGGTTTGAAATTTCCGTTTGTCCATTTGGGCAAAAGGAATATTCGCTTTTTCGGCTTGAATACGCAGCGCGGTAATTGCAGCGCCTTCGGTGCCGTATTGACAAAAAATTTTTTCAATCTGTTTTCCGGCGGCAAGCGCCTCCAAAACAGTGTTTCGACCAAAAATATACACGTGTGATTACCCTTTTCTGACAAATTCAAGTTTAGCGAGGTCTTTAGCGGAAGTGAACACCTTATCCAAGCGCTTGGTGAGCGGCATTGCAGCTTGCTGTATCCAGAGCGACAAAGGATTAAGCGGCTCTCCTTCTTGACGCGAAGCAGGATTCAAGCCTTTGCGGACAATTCCGGCAAGATAATAACTCACGCGGATATTGATAAATTCGTTTTGGTGCAACACAAAACCATTATCTGCACAGCGCTCTGCATAATACGCAATCGGACGCGCCAAGCACAAATCATCACCCGTAATGCGGTCATCAACGCGCTCAAACAGAACAACCTTTCGTTTGCTCACGCGACAGACTTCCCGCAAGATAGAGCGCATCATTGCGTCATCCGTGTTGTGTTGAAGTACCGTCGCCGTAAAAACAACATCAAATTCTTGGTCTGCAAACGGCAGCGTCGTACCGTCAATTTTCACGAGTTCCACTTCCGGCGCATTATTTTTTCGCGCCAAAGCGACCATATCGGCGGAAATATCCGCTCCGACAAGCCGCGCAGGTTTTTTCGCCCAGAGTTCCCGCAAATTCCCGCCCGGACCGGGACCAAGTTCCAACACTGACTTTCCTTCCACATCCAAGGTGCGTAACATTTCCAAAAAGCGCTCTCGTTTGTAGCGATAATACGGCTCGTCGTCTCCGGCAATAACATTTGTTCCGGAGCGCTCTCCGATGCGCTTTGCAACGTCAGACCAGTAGGATTCGGGATGATACGCTGTTGCCATGAATATCTGTTTTGTGAAGCCGAAACACCATAAGCAAACGAAAATACCAAAAGTCTGTGAATTTTCCTGTGATTTTGTGAAGTTTTGTATGTTTTGTTGTTGTCAGACCGCTCTTTTTCTTCATTGTTATGTTGTTTTTCCGTCGTTCCGATGCTGTGAAGTGTGTTCTCAATACTGTCCTAATATTTTTCCGGAAACCTTTCAGTTATCAGGTAAAAAAATGCGCGAAAAAAGTGCGAAGAACGTGAAAAATGCGTATTTTGCGAAGCGTTTTCATTTTGTGGTGAAAATTTGGCGGAGTACGATTGCCGCATCGCATTTGTCAATGCTGTCTTTCAAATGTTGTTTACCCTTGTTTTTCCTGCATTTTCACGTTATGAACAGTTTTTGCTTCTTGATAACTAATCACCGTATCCCTGCAATACTACTCTGTTTGGGATGCTGGCTCATAGTAGTAGCCCCTACCCAAAGCCTCGTTGCACAAACACCTGCAAAAATCCCTGCGCTAAAGTTCCAAGGTACGGTTACCATTACACGGCTAAACCAGATAAATTCAGCGTTCCAAGAGGCAAATCTTTCACTGACTCCTGACGGGAAGCGGATGTACTTTCTTTCAGACAGGGGCGGACAAGTATGGTCGCGTCGCCCTGACACTACCGACCGTTTTGACGGTGATATCTGGACATCCCAGCGAGTGAACGGTGAATGGCAAGCGGCACAATGCCTTGATGCGACGGTTAATACCGAGCGGGGCGAAGATGAGCCAAACATCATGCCTGATGGTCAAACAGTGCTGTTCCAAAGTTGGCAACCCGGCTGGCAAAATAGCGGCGGACCTTACTACAGCGCTACCGTAAAGGGAACATCGTGGGAAAAACCCATTGGCTTGGGCGGCGGAATTACCCTCTTTTTCACACAAATGCGGAAACAGACCAATGACCAATATGGCACAGACGGTTCGGCATTTTCCGCCAACGGGAAGCTCTTCGTCGTTGCTTGTGGACCCGATTACGACGGACCAATGGACTTGTACTTTAGCCGAAAAGCAGGAAAAGCAGGCTGGCTCTATTGTCAAAAACTCGACATCAGCACTGACGGTAATGAACGGTCTGTTTTCCTCGCAGCAGACGGTAAGACTTTATATTTTGCGTCGGACGGTTTGGGTGGATTTGGAGGAATGGATATTTTCAAAGCTACCCTCAGCGATGACGGCAAAGTAACAAATGTTGTTAATATCGGAGAACCGTTTAATACCAAAGCAAACGATTACGGCTTTGTTGTCAGTGCCAAAGGCGACGAGGCATATTTTGTACGAAACGGTGATATTTATATGGCAAAACTTTCTTCCAGCATGAACGCCCTGAAACCATTTCCTGTATCGGTTCTCACAGGTACAGTACGTAACAAAATAACAGGAACGCCCGTGCAAGCAAAAATCACTCTCCGCGCAATAAACGCGCTCCCCGAGAGCGATGTCGAAGAAATTAGCGCTCATGCGGACGGAACCTATTCTGCGGTGTTGAACATTGGAACAACCTATCGGCAAACTATCAGCGCTCCCGGATTCAAAGAAGTACAACGCATCGTATCAGTACCCACAAGCAAACAATCAAACACCTTACAGATTGATATCGTTCTTGTGCCGATGTGAAAGAACCTAGTCTCGCAAGAAGGCGAAAGAAGGAAACGATGAATGAGAAATGACGGAGTGTTGTTTTGTATTAGTATTGTTACGTATAAATGCACAACAACGGTCTGTATGGGTTTACAACGCTCACTATAGTTCACTTTCCTGCGAACTATAAAACTCCTGCATATAACGCTTGATAGAACAGCAGTAAAAAAAAAGAACGTAGTGTTAAAACAGTTTGCGACACTCGTATTCCCCCCTTCATCCGTTATTCTTTTGCCAATTCTAAACAATCTGCTCAAATGCAGTTTTTTCTGTTCACCACCACGCTTCTCGTGTTTCTATGCGCTTTTTCTTCGTTTTTTTGATTGTTGTCGTGTTCTCCACGACGGAATTTTTCGCACAAACCACCTATCGCGGTCCTGTACCTCGCATCACCACAGGCTTTGGAGCGAGCGGCAGATTTCAGGTAGATACGGTGCGTTTTCCCGCAGTCGGCTGGGACAGCGCATCAACAGGACTTCCGATTAACAGCAGCCGCTCGGTGGAAGTCTTTTTCCCGCGTGGAACGACTTCCCCGCGCCCGACGCTCTTGTTTGCTCATGGTTTTGGCGGCAACGACGCACGATTTTACGGCGAACTTTTGGGGAACTGCGTTTCGCGTGGTTATACCGTTGTGTTTGTGCCGTATCCGATTTCTATCAATTTTCCGTCGCTTTACCGAACACTTGATAGTGGTTTTGCCGAAGCGGTGCGGCGGTTCCCGAATCTGATTGATTCCACACGCATCGGTTTTGCAGGACATTCGTTTGGTGCAGGGGCAATTCCCGGAATCGCTCACAAAGCCTTTACGCAGCGCCGTTGGGGGGCAAACGGAAAATTTCTCTTTCCAATGGCTCCTTGGTATGCGCTTGAAACCTCGCAAGAGCAGCTTCGCACCTTTCCCCGTGACACCAAACTCATCATGCAAATTTACGCCGACGATGCCACGAATGACCACCGTTTAGCGATGGATATGTTTTTGAATATTGCTATTCCGGCTGCGGAGAAAGATTTTGTCACAGTTTTTGCCGACACGGTGCAGAATTACGTGTATGGCGCGGGACACGGATTGTGTACAACGGGTGGACTTGCAGGCGGTGGAACATTCGACGGATACGATTACTACGCAGTTTTCCGCTTGTTGGATGCGCTTATGCAGTACACTTTTGACAATACCAACGCGGCAGCGAAAAACGTTGCTCTGGGCAATGGCAGCGCAGAGCAAGTGTTTATGGGCAGTGCAGCAGGGCGCATCCTGAAGCCGCTTGGGGTAACAGACCGCCCAGCCCCCATTCCGACCGCCCCCAGAGCGCAGTTCCAATGCGAGAACCAAACGAATCCCCGCAGAGCATTTTGTACGCTGCAAGTTTCTTCGGTTGCACAGTCACTCGCACAGACAACGCAAGGAATAACGCCATTACGCATCACCATTGCCCCACAACCCGCTTCCGATGAAATTCGTTTGGGTGTGCAGGTACAGACAGCGCAAGAAATCACGGTTTCGCTGACGGATGTGCTGGGGAATGAGCATTTGCGCTTTTTGCACGTCATTGCAAGCGCAGGGACGCATGAAATCGTACTTCCGCTTGATGCACTGCCAAATGGTGTGTATTTCTGCCGTGTTCAATCGAAAGAAGGCGTAAATACAGCGCCGTTGCTTGTTCGGCGGTAATTTTTGTGCAATTTTCTACTATTTTTTTGTGAGATTCCCATGGCTACCCGCATCACCAAACCTTTTAACTTCCGCACGTGGATTGACGAACACCGTCATTTGCTCAAACCGCCTGTGGGAAATGCTGTGGTCTATGACGAAACCGATGATTTTATCGTTATGGTCGTTGGTGGACCTAATGCGCGGAAGGATTTTCACTACAACGAAGGCGAGGAATTTTTCTATCAACTGGAAGGCGATATGGTGCTGAAACTGCACGACGGCGAAAAGGTCCTCGATATGCCGATTCGGGAAGGAGAGATTTTTTTACTCCCCCCGAAAACTCCCCATTCGCCGCAGCGTAAGGCGAACACCGTCGGCTTGGTGATGGAACGCAAACGCGCCACGCAAGAATTGGACGGCTTTTTGTGGTTTTGCGAAAATTGCGGCACGAAATTGTACGAGGAATATCATTATATCTCGAATATCGTCGAGCAGTTGCCGCCTATCTTTGAGCGCTTTTACGGCACTCCGGCGCACTGCACCTGCAAAGCCTGTGGAACGGTCATGCAGCGTCCGCAAAAGCCACAACCGTAAACGGCAAAAAAAATTCCTTGCCAAATCTGCACTTTTTCGTATATTAGTAGTCCATTTTTAACGGCAAAGCCATTTCCCCGACGCGGTTATGGCTTTGTTTTTTTTGTTGTTTTTGGGAATTTTTCAACCGGTTTCGCACTTTGACCGGACAGTGTTCCTTCGACGATTTCAACCTGATTTTTCACACAACACAATGAGTACACAACCGATTTACCTCAGCAAAGAGCGTTTGTCTGAATTGGAGTCCGAATTAAACGAACTGACAACCAAAGGTCGCGCCGAAATTGCGCGTAAAATCGCCGAAGCGCGTTCACACGGGGATTTGAAGGAAAACGGCGATTATGATGCCGCTAAAGAAGAGCAAGGATTGCTGGAATTGCGCATTAACAAAATCCAAGCAACGCTGGGACGCGCCCGCACGGTTGAGCCGGGTGATTATCCTGCGGATAAAGTCTATATTCTTGCGAAAGTGAAACTCAAAAACAAGAAAAATAACGCGATGCTTGAATACATCCTCGTTAGCGAAGAAGAAGCGGATTTTGAGAAAAACAAAATCGCCGTTAATTCTCCGCTTGGTCGTGCGCTTCTTGGCAAAACCGTCGGCGAAATTGCGACGGTCAAAGTTCCGGCAGGCACGACGGATTATGAAATTTTAGACATTGCACGATAAAATTTGTGCAAAACGACGAGCGGCGGTAGAGTGAGATTTTGTGCGCTCTGCCGCCGTTTTTTTATGTAGAACATCATTTTTTCACCTCTATTTTTCAAACAACTATGGGCTTTAATTGTGGCATTGTCGGACTTCCCAACGTCGGCAAATCAACGCTTTTCAACGCACTCACCGCAAGCGGTGTGGAAGCATCAAACTACCCTTTTTGCACGATTGACCCTAATGTAGGCATCGTGAACGTCCCGGACGAGCGCCTAAACAAGCTCTCGGCAATGTACGACACCGACAGTACCGTCCCGACAACGATTGAATTCGTTGATATTGCGGGTTTGGTCAAAGGTGCAGCTTCGGGCGAGGGCTTGGGGAATCAGTTTTTATCGCATATCCGTCAGGTGAGCGCCATTGCCCACGTGGTGCGCTGCTTCCAAAACGATAACGTCATTCACGTTCAAGGCGACGTAGATCCGGCGCGGGATATTGAAATTATCGAAACAGAACTTGTCTTGAAAGATTTGGATTCCGTTGAAAAGCGCATCCAGACTGTTGAGAAAAAATCTCGCTCCGGCGACAAAGAAGCACTTGCCGAAATCAAGATTTTGCAGGAACTTCGTGCGCATTTGGATTCGGGAAAATTAGCGAAAAACTTCCCGCACTCGGATGAAAATGCGGCGGTGCTTTCGCAACTTTATCTTATCACCGACAAACCCGTCATGTTCATCACCAACACCGACGAAGACGGTATGAAAAACGGCAACAAATACATTGATGCTGTGCGGGAAATCGCCAAACGCGACGGCTCACTTGTGGTGCCGATTTGCGCGAACATCGAAGCGGAAATTGCGGAATTGGACGAAGCCGACCGCGAGGCGTTTTTGACGGATATGGGCATGACAGAACCGGGTCTGCACCGCGTTATCCGCGAAGGCTACAAACTACTCAATCTCATCACTTATTTCACCGCCGGAAAGAAGGAAGTACGCGCTTGGACGGTGGAGCGCGACGTAAAAGCCCCGAAAGCTGCGGCTGCGATTCACACCGATTTCGAGAAAGGTTTTATTCGTGCGGAAGTAATGAAGTATGCAGATTTGATGCGGCTTGGCAGCGAAGCGGCGGTGAAAGAAGCCGGACTTTACCGCGTGGAAGGCAAGGAGTACGTTACCCAAGATGGGGATATTATGTATTTTCGCTTCAATGTTTGAGAAAAAACAAGCTACCGCCATTCGTGCATTAACAATACTTCGAGCAGATTCAGTGTTAAGCATGAGATTTGATAATCTCGTGAATTCAAGTCTTTTCAGTACCTGCATCTGCTCAAGAGTTTTGGTTGCAACTCTTTTCGCGTCCACAACCTTATCAATTTACGTGAGCAGATGAAGAGGCAGAGGCGGCTTCCCGAAAAATTTTCGCATCCGCAATAAAGGGTCCAAACGGCAGCACGGAAGCCAATAGACCAAGCATGAGCGTTTTTATACTCCACTCATATTCGATTTTTGCCTGAATCACTTGCAACACATACAGCACAAAAAGCAGCCCGTGTATCATGCCTGTAACGCGCACAGGTTGAGGGTTTCCGCCGATGTATTTGATAGGCATAGCGATAAAGAGCAGGACAAGGAATGATACACCTTCGGCATAACCGATGATGCGAAGCCGTCCGAGTTGGGTTTTGAGGGAGAATGAGGTCATTGAAGAATAAGCGTTTGGTGAAAGAAATATGGCAATTATGCCGTATTGCATCAGGCAGAGTTCAAAAATACACTTTCTGAACGTTCTGGAAAAATTTCACACTCATACATTTCAGCGACAAAACGCTACAACGCAATATCCTGTAAGGCTTCTACACAAGGTTTTCGATGACACCGACAAACAGGATTTGATAAGAATGTTTCCACTTGCAAAAGCGCGAGATTTTTTGCAAATTCTTACTTGCACCTAATTTTTGGGGTAAAATTCGTATCTTCTTCATATTCTTGGAGTTATTATGCCTGTTTTGAAGCCTGAAGCCGAATGGCAACACCTTCTTTCCCAAATAAAATCCCTCGCCCCTGAAGCCTTTGCTTCCAACGGTAACCCGCTTAATCTCAAGTGCGGAGAGTGGCGGAATCCCGGCAACGGCAAACTCTTTTTATCCCCTGTGGACGGCTCTCCGCTTGGCTATTACCCGATGCTCGACCTTGAAGCAGGAAAAAAAGCTACACAAGCCGCAAAAGAAGAATTTACGCAATGGTCAAAAACCGACCTTGATACCCGCAAAGCCCGCGTCAGTGCTTGTTTGGATGAACTCAAAAAGCACCACGAACTGTTGGCGTATTTGCTTGTGTGGGAAATCGGAAAACCCTTCCAGCAAGCAATGGTCAGCGTTGAGCGCTGTATCTCCGGTGTGCAGTGGTATATTGACAACATCGAAGTCATGCTGCATGGACGCGCCCGCAAGCCTTTGGGGCTGATTTCCAACATTGCATCGTGGAATTATCCGATGTCCGTATTGTTTCACGCGGTGCTTGTCCAAGCGCTGGCGGGAAATTCCGTTATTGCCAAAACGCCGTCCGACGGTGGTTTATTTACGCTGACGCTTGCGTTTGCGCTGGGGCGACGTGTTGGATTACCGATTTCGCTGATTTCCGGTTCGGGCGGAGAACTGAGCGAAGCGCTGGTGCGGAATGATAACGTTGATTGTTTGGCGTTTGTGGGCGGGAAGTCCAACGGACGCGACATTGCAGCCGCGTTTTATGACCGCAACAAGCGGTATATGCTCGAAATGGAGGGCTTAAATGCTTACGGTGTGTGGAATTTTTCGCAGTGGGACACTCTTGCGGCACAACTCAAAAAAGGCTACGAATACGGCAAACAGCGCTGTACGGCGTACCCGCGCTTTGTTGTGCAACGGTCGCTTGTGCCGGATTTTCTGGACACGTATTTGTCCGTCGTAAAATCGCTCACATTTGGGCATCCACTTTTGGTGGAAAATGCTGACGATGCGCCACCAAAGATGGATTTCGGACCCGTTATCAACAGCCGCAAAGTAGGAGAATTGCAAGTGATGTTCAGCGATGCGCTGGCAAATGGCGCGGTGTGTGTGTATCAAGGCAAGTTGGATGAATCGCGCTTTTTGCCCGGACAAGATATTTCCTCGTACTTCGCGCCGCGTGCCTTAATGAATCTGCCGCGCAAAGCGAAACTTTACCAAAACGAACCGTTTGGACCAATGGACAGCATCGTCGTTGTAGATACGCCCGAAGAACTTGTTGAAGAAATGAACATTTCCAACGGGTCGCTGGTGTGTTCGGTTGCAACGGATGATGAAGCCTTTGTAAAGCGCATTGCGCCTGAACTTCGCGGCTTCAAAGTCGGGCATAACAAAGTGCGCTCACGGGGCGACAACGACGAAGTTTTTGGCGGCATTGGGCAATCGTGGAAAGGCTGCTTTGTGGGCGGGAAATACCTCGTGGAAGCCGTAACGGTCGGGATGCCGGGCGAGCAATTGCATGGCAATTTCCCTGATTATACGCTGTTGCCGGAAGTGCGGTAAAAAAACGAGAAAGAATTTTTTGTTTTTCTCAGAAAAGAGTGCTACTTTTGCTGGTTACACAACGTCGTAAATGCTTTGGTAAAATTCTCGGTACTTCTCGACATTCCAACGAACTTTCCACAGCATTTCAACGCTCATCCCGTGTGCAAGGAACATACGCAACTGCCGTATCTGAAGCCTGCATACTGAAGCATTTGCCACTCCTGCACGAGCAATGCACATTGTTACACACAACTTTCTTGAAGGATTTCCCGAATTGTTCCGAACTCCGGCATAATTCGGGAAATCCTCTCTTTGTCTAAACCTGTCCGAAATGTATTCTGAAATTCCGGCAAGTTTAGACCTCAACGCAAGTCTATCACACATAAATTTTTAACCCAATTTCAAAGGTGTTCCGCCATGAGTTCGATGAACGGTAAAAACGGCACAAATGGTCATCTCGGTATCGGTCAAGCGATTGAGCGTATCTCCTTCGCGGAGTTTCCGACGCGCAACAGCCCGGCTGACCTTTTGTCAGTGCAGATGCAATCCTACGAAGAATTTTTGCAAGATCACTCAGAGGCTTCCAAGCGCAAAAATACAGGCTTGCAGCAGGCTTTCCTGACCAATTTCCCCATCACCGATGCACGGGAAATTTACGAGTTGGAATTTATTGAGTATTACATTGAGCGCCCGAAATACACGGAAAATGAGTGCCGCGAGCGCGAACTCACCTACGCACGTCCGCTCAAAGCCAAACTCCGCCTGTCCTCCAAAGCAGACCCGAAGTCGGAAGATTATATCGAAACCATTGAGCAAGACGTGTATTTGGGCAACGTTCCGGCGATGACACCACGCGGCACGTTTATTATCAATGGTGCGGAGCGCGTGATTGTATCGCAGTTACACCGCTCTCCGGGTGTGTTTTTCTCCGATGCTATGCACCCGAACGGAACGCGCGTTTATTCGGCGCGGATTATCCCGTTTCGTGGTTCGTGGGTGGAATTTACGACGGACATTCATCAAGTGATGTACGTGTATATTGACCGCAAGAAAAAATTTCCCGTAACTATGCTTTTACGCGCTCTCGGATACTCTTCCGATGAGCAGATTCTCGACCTTTTCAGCCTTACCGAAACGCTCAAAGCGAAAGAAGTAAACGACGAGTGCCAAGGTCGCCGCGTGGCTGCGGATATTGTGGATTTCACCACTGGTGAAATCGTTGCCGGACGTGATACCATCTTGGACGAAAGCATGATTTTGTCCATTCGCGCTTCCAAAGGCATCCAAGAAGTGAAACTCTTCAAGTACACCGGTGCAAGCGACGAACCAATTATCGCCCGCACCTTGGCGAAAGACCCTTCGCGCACCAAAGAAGATGCGTTGGAAGGTATTTACCGCCAACTCCGCTCCGGTGAAGCGCCTGACCTCGACACGGCAGTAGCGCTTTTGGACAAACTTTTCTTCAACCCGAAACGTTACGATTTGGGCTTGGTCGGTCGTTACCGCATGAACAACAAACTCGGCATCGGTATTGACCCCGAAACCACGACGCTGACGATTGACGATATTATCGCTATCATCAAGTATTTGATTGACCTTCGCGCAGGCAAAAAACCGGTGGACGACATTGACCACTTGGGCAATCGCCGTGTGCGCACGGTCGGTGAGCAGCTTGGCGCACAGTTAAATGTTGGTTTGGCGCGTATGGCACGGACAATCAAAGAGCGCCTCAACATTCACGACACCGAAACCCTCACTCCGGCAGATTTGGTCAATGCCCGCACGATTTCGAGCGTCATTAACCAATTTTTTGGCACGAACCAGCTTTCGCAGTTCATGGACCAGACCAATCCTCTGTCCGAGATGACGCACAAACGTCGTATGTCGGCGCTTGGTCCGGGCGGTCTTACCCGTGAACGTGCAGGCTTCGAGGTGCGCGACGTTCACTATACGCACTACGGTCGTCTTTGCCCGATTGAAACGCCGGAAGGTCCGAACATCGGTCTTATTTCTTCGCTTTCGATTCATGCGCGAATTGATGCGTTTGGTTTTATCGAAACGCCGTATTTGAAAGTGAAAAACGGTGTTGTTACCAATGAACTCGAATTTTTGACCGCAGAACGCGAGGAAGACCGCATCATTGCGCCTTCTTCAACACAGATGGACGCAAAAAATCGTCTTGTCGGTGAGCGTATTAAAGCGCGTCGTTCCGGCGACTTCGTGATTGTTACGCCGGAAGATGTTGAATATCTTGACGTTGCGACGAATCAGATTGCCAGCGTTGCGGCTTCGCTTATTCCTTTCTTGGAGCATGACGACGCGAACCGTGCGCTCATGGGGTCGAATATGCAACGCCAAGCAGTACCGCTTTTGCGCCCGAAATCGCCTGTTGTCGGTACGGGGATGGAACACCTCGTGGCGAAAGACTCCCGTGCAATTATCGTTGCCGAATACGACGGCGTTGTCGAGTATTCCTGCGCGGATTACATCCGCGTCCGCTATGATGACCAACTTCCCGAAGAAGAACGCCTCGTAACATACGATTACAACCCCGTTGTGAACTATCCGCTTATCAAGTTTTTCCGCACCAATCAAGACACGTGCGTTAATCAGCGCCCCAGCGTTATTTCCGGTCAGCGCGTGAAAAAAGGTGATGTGTTGGCGGACAGCTCTTCCACTGAGTTTGGCGAATTGGCGCTTGGGCGCAACGTTCTTGTAGCGTTCATGCCTTGGAGCGGGTACAACTTCGAGGACGCTATTGTTATCTCGGAAAAAGTTGTTGCCGAAGATGTGTTTACTTCGATTCACATCGAAGAATTTTCGCTCCAAGTCCGCGATACCAAACGCGGCGAGGAAGAACTCACGAAAGAAATTCCCAACGTGAGCGAGGAAGCCACCAAAGACCTTGATGAAGACGGTATCGTCCGCGTCGGCGCAAATGTGCGCGAGGGCGATATTCTGATTGGTAAAATCACCCCGAAAGGTGAAACCGACCCGACACCGGAAGAAAAACTGCTCCGTGCGATTTTCGGTGATAAAGCCGGCGATGTGAAAGATGCTTCGATGAAGTCGCCTCCAGGCTTGAAGGGCGTGGTTATCAATACGAAACTTTTCACACGCCGCTTGATGACACGCGAACAGGATTTGCGCCGTCAGGAAAAAGAGCGTCAAGACGACCTGAACACCCGCGAAAATGTTCAAATCAACGAACACAACCACGATTCGGCAAAGCGTATTGCGCAACTTTTGGACGGTGAAAAAGTCATGGGCGGTATGCGCACGTTGTCGGGTGAGGTAATTTTCCGTGCCGGAACAGCACTCAAAAGCGAAGAAGTGATGAAAAAATTCACCGAAAACCCGCAGTATTTCGCAGAGTTTGACGCATCGGAGCGCTGCATTGAGAGCAAAACCAAAATGCCTTTGTTGCAGCGTTTGATTGAAGGCTACAAACAAAAAGTTGCCCGCATCAAAGACGACATCCGCATTGAGCGCCAAAAAGTCATGACGGGCGATGAATTGCAGCCCGGCATTATGAAAATGGCGAAAGTCTATGTTGCGAAAAAACGTAAACTCCAAGTCGGCGATAAAATGGCAGGTCGTCACGGAAACAAGGGCATCGTGGCAAATATCGTTCCGGCGGAAGATATGCCGTTTTTGCCTGACGGAACACCGGTGGATATTGTCTTGAACCCGCTTGGCGTACCGTCGCGTATGAATTTGGGACAGCTTTACGAAACAGCACTCGGCTGGGCAGCACAGAAACTCGGCACGAAGTTCGCCTCACCGATTTTCGACGGTGCTTCGTGGGATGAAGTCGGTGATTACCTCGAAAAAGCAGGATTACCGCGTGATGGAAAAACCGTTATGTACGACGGGCGAACCGGAGAAACCTTCGACAACCGCGTAACGGTGGGCGTGATTTATATGCTCAAACTGTCGCACTTGGTTGATGATAAAATTCATGCACGCTCCATTGGACCGTACTCGCTTATTACGCAGCAGCCGCTCGGCGGTAAAGCGCAATTTGGCGGTCAGCGTTTCGGGGAGATGGAAGTGTGGGCGCTTGAGGCTTACGGCGCAGCGCACACGCTCCAAGAAATCCTCACGCTGAAATCCGACGACGTACAAGGTCGTGCCAAAGCATATGAGGCGGTCGTCAAAGGCGAAAATATGCCGCAGCCGCACTTGCCGGAATCTTTCAACGTTCTTATTCGTGAGTTGCAAGGTCTGGCACTGGAAGTGCGCGTGGAGGAATAAGTTTTGAGTGATGAGTGTTGAGTTTTGAATGGTTCTTTCGAGGCTCAACACTCATTTTTATCCGCATCTATCATAAAAAACAGATGAAAGTTGCAGAAGGAAATACCACCATTGTTGATGGCTACGTTGGTCTTTTAGACAATCTAAGTACCAGCAACAAACTTGACCTCATAACAAAGCTCACTGCTTCTGTTAAGACTGATTTGTCGAGTAAAAAATCGTCGTTAAAAAAGGCTTTTGGCGCATTTGATTCACAAAAAACTGCTGAAGAAATTATTGAAGAAATCCGTAGCAGCAGAGTTTCAACCAGACAAATCGAATCGTTTTGAAAAAGTACCTTATTGACACCAACATTGCCATATTTTACATGAAAGGCAAGTTTGACCTTGATGTAAAGTTTGACAACGTAACAACGGAGAATTGTTTTATTTCCGAGATAACGTTGGCTGAACTCAAATTTGGTGTTGAGAAAAGTGAAAAGCCTGAAAAAAACAAAAAAGTGTTAGACAACTTTTTAACAGGCATACAAATACTCCCTATTTTCCATTCGTTAGACTTGTATGCAAAAGAAAAAGCACGGCTGCAAAAAGCAGGAACTCCCATTGATGATTTTGACCTTCTCATTGGCGTAACTTCTATAACTCACGCTTTAACAATGGTTACGAACAATACAAACCATTTCAAGCGCATTAGAGGAATTCGATTAGAGGATTGGACGGAATGAAAGTGAAAACTCCGAAATACCGCGTTCTTTGTCATATTCTCGTGTTTTTTGTGTGTTTGAGCGGTTTAGCGGCTCAGACGACAGCGAAGAATTCTGTTCAAATGGAGCCGTCCACGCAAGCGAGTGTACAAGTTGAGCGCACGGCAAAAAAAGACATTTTTGCAGAATTACTCGGTAATGGCATCGTATATTCTGTGAATTACGAATGGGCTTTAGATTCACTATACTCATGTAGAATTGGGTTTATGGCATTGCCTCTGTATCTCTACTTCCTGCCGATAACTGCAAGTTATTTTATTGGGCAAGGAGAACATCGCTTTGAAATTGGCGGCGGTGGAGTTCCGGCAACTGTTGGTACACTAAAAGGAGAAATTACACCTGCATTTTTTCTGGCTCTACGAATTGGTTATAGATACCAGCCTCTTCGTGGTGGATTTAACTTTGCTGCTACTTTCACGCCCTTTTGGGACGTTGGAAGTAACTTCTGGCTACCACGAGTTTCGCCATGGGGCGGCATCAGCCTCGGCTGGGGCTTCTAAACATTGAACAAAATTTTATGTCCACACCACAACCCATACCACAAGCCGCATCCACGCTGGACGCGCTGCGTATCGTCGCCGCAGAGTACGACGCTGCGGTAACGGATTTGGTGGACAAATGCGGGTGGAACAGCAACGATGATATTCAAGAGTATTTGCGTCCGGCGCAAAAGCGTGTGGAATTAGCGCAGAAGGTTTGGCAGAAGTCGTTTGACCTTGCGAAAAGTGGTGCTTCGGCAAAAGAGATTACCACAACAGCAGAACACATCAATACCGTAGCAACGATGGCGTACAGCAGTTTTTCCTTATCAGATATTACAAAAACGTTTGGCGTTTCTGTACGGTATCACACGCTGCTTCCTTCGTTACCAAGCATAGCACCGAGCGAAAAACTCCAAGCGGCGTTGCGCCTTGTCGAAGGTTTGCCGAGCCGCTCCGAAAAATTCAAATCGGAAGCAATTGTTTTTCCGATTATTCTCGAAATATGGGAACGAAACCGTTCCGTGTTTACGTTTTATTCTGGCGATACCTTGACGGCTGACCCGGAGCAGGGTTTGAGCGGCGAATGTGATTTTATTTTTGCGAAAGATACTGGCTCGCTGGTCATTAGCACTCCTGCCGTACAACTTGTTGAGGTAAAAAAAGACGGCATTGAATCTTGGCTCGGTCAGTGTGCCGCGCAAATGCTGGGCGCAAAGATGTACAACGAAAACAACGGCACACCGCTTGAAACCATTTACGGGTGCGTTACCACGGGCGACGACTGGCTTTTTCTCCGCCTGACCGGAAAAGAAATTTTTGTGGACACGCGCAAATACTATCTCGGTCAGATTGGTGAACTTTTGGCAGCATTCCAGTACATTTTGGATTATTATAAAGCGATATTGTAAACATTGTTCACAATTTGATGAAAAATTGTCGCATTGAAAACCATGAAAATCGTCAATATTGATAGTGAAATTATGAGCGGTACGCCTGTGTTCAACGGCACTCGCGTCCCAATTCAAAATCTCTTCGATTACCTCGAAACAGGTGAATCCGTCAATGAATTTTTAGAAGATTTTCCTTCGGTACAACGTGAGCAAGTTGTTGGATTGCTGGAAATTTCACAGAAAATTATTCTTGCTTCAACCGCTTTACTCCATGAAGATTTTGCTTGATGAGTGTGTTACAAAAAAAATCAAAGCACATTTGCAGGAGTTTGAAGTTTATACACTGAATGAAATGGGCTGGAACGGCTTGAAAAACGGCAATCTTCTCAAAGCCGCTATTAAGCAACAATTTGACATATTGCTCACAATTGACAAGAATCTTCCGTATCAGCAAAATACGCTTCAACACGAGATTACGATAGTTGTTCTGGATGTTAAAAGAAGCAAAATTCAGAATCTTGTAGAGCTTATCCCAAAATTCAAAGCACAGTTGAAGCAATTTGAGAAAACAAGAGTTTACCGAATATCGCCGTAAGGCATAAAACCGAACAATCACAATTTCCACTTTCAAACAAGCAGAGGGCATACGCATTATGCAATCACGCTCCATTCCACGTAAAGGCTTTTCGCGGGTTTCCATCCGCATCGCATCTTCCGACGAGATTTTACACTGGTCGAAAGGTGAAGTCACCAAGCCCGAAACGATTAACTACCGTTCTTTCCGTCCCGAAAAAGACGGTCTTTTCTGCGAGAAAATTTTCGGTCCCGTGCGGGATTGGGAATGTGCTTGCGGAAAATACAAGCGCATTCGCTACAAAGGTATCGTCTGCGACCGCTGCGGCGTAGAAGTTACGCAGAAATCCGTCCGCCGCGAACGCATGGGACACATCACGCTTGCCGTGCCTGTCGTTCACGTATGGTTCTTGCGCTCACAGCCCAGCAAAATTGCGGCTGTCATCGGACTTCCGGCAAAAGATATTGAACGCATTGTCTATTACGAATCCTATATCGTCGTGCAGCCCGGTACAACGGGTTTGCAGATGAAGGATTTGCTCACCGAGGAAGAATACCTGCGCATCATGGATTCGCTCAAACCCGAAGAGCGCAATTTGGACGATGACGACCCGAAAAAATTCATCGCTCTTATCGGCGGCGAGGCAGTGAAAGAACTGCTCAAGCGCGTCAATCCTGACAAAGACGCGGGTGAACTCCGCGAAATGGTCAAAGTTGAAACGTCGCAGCAGAAAAAAGCCGACCAATTGAAGCGCCTCCGCATCTTGGAAGCATTCCGCGACCGAGGCGACGGACGTTTGCCGAATGACCCTTCATGGATGGTCTTGGACGTTGTTCCCGTCATTCCGCCGGAACTTCGCCCGCTTGTACCGCTCGAAGGCGGACGCTTCGCTACGTCCGATTTGAACGACCTGTACCGCCGTGTGATTATCCGCAATAACCGCCTCAAGCGCCTTATTGACATCAAAGCGCCGGAAGTAATTTTGCGCAACGAAAAGCGTATGTTGCAAGAAGCAGTGGATTCGCTTTTTGATAACAGCCGCCGCTCTACAGCCCGCGCAGAATCACAGCGTACACTGAAGTCGCTTTCCGATATGCTCAAAGGCAAAACCGGACGCTTCCGCCAGAACCTTTTGGGTAAGCGCGTGGATTATTCCGGTCGCTCGGTTATCGTGGTCGGTCCGACACTCAAAATCTGGGAATGCGGTCTGCCGAAAGATATGGCTGTGGAACTCTTCAAGCCGTTCATTATTCGTCGTTTGATTGAGCGCGGGCACGTCAAAACCGTGAAAAGCGCCAAGAAAATGGTGGAACGCAAAACCACTGAAGTATGGGACATTTTGGAACACGTGATTCAAGGACACCCCGTCTTGCTGAACCGCGCTCCCACGCTGCACCGCCTAGGTATTCAGGCATTCCAGCCGCGTTTGATTGAAGGTAAAGCGATCCGCCTGCACCCGCTCGTTTGTACGGCATTCAACGCGGATTTCGACGGCGACCAGATGGCTGTTCACGTACCGCTTTCGCACGAAGCGCAGTTGGAAGCTATCTTGCTCATGCTTGCGTCACACAATATTCTGCACACCCAAAACGGCGCTCCGATTACCGTACCGTCCCAGGACATGGTGTTGGGTTGCTACTACTTGACCAAAATGCGTCGCTCCAGCAACGATGATGACAAAGTTAAAGGTGAGGGCATGATTTTCTACGGCACTGAAGATGTGATCATGGCATTCAACAACGGTATTGCCGAAATGCACGCGAAAATCAAAGTGCGCTTGGACGGTCAAATCATCGAAACAACCGTTGGTCGTGTTATCTTCAACCAAATCGTTCCGAAAGAAGTCGGCTTCTTGAATGAAGCGCTTGGTAAAGGACGTTTGCGCCAAATTATCGGTCTGTGCTTCCAAAAAGCAGGTATGGCAAAAACGGTTGAGTTCTTGGACGCGCTGAAAGAAACAGGCTTCCGCACCGCTACACGCGGCGGTTTGTCGGTAAGCATCCAAGATTTGATTATCCCCGACGAAAAAGTAAAACTCATTGAATCGGCACAAGCGGAAGTAGATAAAATCGAAAGCTACTACCAAGCGGGCGTGATTACAAGCGGCGAGCGCTACAACAAAATCGTGGATATTTGGTCATCGGCGACAAACCGTATTGCGGACAAACTTTACAACGAACTTCAAAAGCACAAGCAAGGTTTCAACACCTTCTGGATGATGATGGATTCGCAGGCTCGCGGCTCGAAAGAGCAGATTCGCCAGCTTGCCGGTATGCGCGGTCTTATGGCGAAACCGAAAAAATCCGTTACCGGTTCGACGGGTGAACTTATCGAAAACCCGATTATCTCGAACTTCAAAGAAGGTCTTTCGATTTTGGAATACTTCATCTCCACGCACGGTGCGCGGAAAGGTCTTGCCGACACAGCGCTTAAAACCGCCGATGCGGGCTACCTCACACGCCGTCTGCACGATGTGGCGCAGGACGTTATCATTTCGGAAGATGATTGCGGTACGATTCGCGGTATGGAACTTCGCGCTCTCAAAGACGGTGAGGAAGTGAAAGAATCGCTCTATGAACGCATTTTGGGACGGGTGTCGCTCTACGACGTAACCGACCCGCTTTCCGGCGAACTCATTGCGAAAAAAGGCGATTTGTTGGATGAAGTTGTTTCGCGCAAAATCGAAGATACGGCTATTGAAAGCGTCTTTGTGCGCTCGGTGCTTTCCTGCGAATCTCGTCAAGGTATTTGTGCGAAATGTTATGGTCGCAACCTCGCAACGGCGCGTATGGTGGACACAGGTGAGGCAGTCGGTACGATTGCAGCGCAGTCTATCGGTGAGCCGGGTACACAGCTTACGCTCCGCACTTTCCACACCGGCGGTACGGCATCGCTTATCACAGCACAAAGCAATATCACCGCGAAGTTCGATGGTCTTATTCAATTTGACCGTGTGAAGACCATTAACGCTGAGACAGAAGATGATTCCGGCATGACGGTCAGCAAAGAACTTGTTGTCAATCGTGGTGGTATCATCAACATCATTGAGCCGGATTCTAACCGCATTTTGACGAAGTACGAAACCATGTACGGCGCACAAATGCACGTCAAAGACGGTCAGTTGGTGAAAAAAGGCGAACTTATTTACGAGTGGGATCCCTACAATGCCGTCATTATCACCGAGCGTGAGGGTTATGTGCGCTACCGCGATATGATTGAAAACGTTACCTTCCGCGAGGAAATTGACGAGCAGACAGGGCACATCTCCAAAACGATTATGGAATCCCGCGACCGTACCCGTTCACCGCAGCTTGTCATCACCAACGAAAAAGGCGAAGAACTCAAGTCGTACAGCTTGCCAACCAATGCGCAGCTGACGGTTGAGGAAAACGACTACGTGAATGTTGGTATGTCGCTGGCAAAAATTCCGAGAGATTCCGGCAAAACCCGCGATATTACGGGCGGTCTGCCCCGCGTAACGGAACTTTTCGAGGCACGTTCACCGCAAAAATCGGCTGTGGTATCGGAAATTGACGGTACGGTAGCCTTTGAAAGCAAGATGAAACGCGGCTCACGTTCTATCCGTGTTATCAGTTTCGACGGCGTTACCGAAAAGACATATGCCGTTTCGCTGAACAAATATGTAGTTGTGCAAGACGGCGACACCGTGCGTGCAGGCGACCGCCTCACCGACGGTTCGATTGACCCGCATGACATCTTGCGTATCAAAGGTCCGGCAGCCGTGCAGGAATACCTCGTGAACGAGATTCAAGAGGTGTACCGTATGCAGGGCGTGAAATTGAACGACAAACACATTGAGGTTATCGTGCGCCAGATGCTCCAAAAGAGCCGCGTCATTGACCCGGGTGATTCGCAGTTCCTCGAAGGCGACCAGATTGACCGCATCAAGTTCTTGGACGAAAACGACCGTTTGAAAGAAATGGTTGTTGTGGAGGACAAGGGCGATACGAAATTCAATATCAATCAAATCGTTCACAAAAAGCGTTTCCGCGAAGTCAATGCTGAATTGAAGAAGAAGGACAAAGCGCTTGCTGTCTCGCGTCCGGGCGAACCTGCGATTGCAGAGCCGATTTTGCTCGGCATCACGCAAGCAGCGCTGAATACCGAGAGCTTCATTTCCGCAGCATCCTTCCAAGAAACCACGCGCGTTTTGACCGAAGCGGCGATTGCTGCGAAAGCGGATAATCTCGTAGGATTGAAAGAAAACATCATCTTGGGGCAGCTTATTCCTGCCGGAACGGGCTTGCGTCGTTGCCAAGATATTGTCATTCACACGGAAGTCGGCAACATCTTCGACCACGAAGAATACCAACTCAACTTGCCGGAACGTCTCACGATTCCGCCTCCGCCGCCACCGACAAAAGGTCGCCGCCGCTCGAAAGAGACTGCGTAAACGGCAGAAGACAGCAAATAAAAAAGCCCCGCAAACAAGCAATGATGCTCTTTGCGGGGCTTTTTCTTTGTAGTTCTTTTTCACTTCCCGTAATTTTTCGCTACAAATCCTTCCGGCACTGTCAGTTCTGCCGTTTCTCCATGTACCAAGACCAAATATATCCCCTCGCGCCACACGCGCTCCTGCAAATCGCGGGGAGCGTCCACTGCTGCTATCATCCCATACAAACGTTTGTCGGCGTGGTCGCTGAAATACAACGGAAATTCTTCCAATTTCAATAACAAATAAAAAGCCCTGCAACCATCATGAATGCTTGATTGCAGGGCTTTGAATTACAATAATATGGCGCAGTGATGTGTATCGCTTATTGCTTCACAAAGCGTTGAACGATGCGTTTTACTCCATCATTCAATTCAATCGTGTAGTATCCAGGCGGAAGATGACCAACATGGATGTGTTGCTCAAATGCGCCGCCGTTGCTTTGTACATCCGATGTCCACACCACCGAACCAAGAGCATTGCGAAGATTTAACCGCACCAAACCTGAGGTTTGAAGCGCTGTTTGTATCGTTACGCTTGTCTGCGCCGGATTGGGGAATACCTGCGCACCATTAAACGATGGTGTGATTTCCTCTCCTGCTTTTGCGGTATGGGATTCGCCACTGGTAAGGCTGCCTTCTTTCAAGAATGCCAAAAGAGGAATAATCGTCAAATCCGTTGTGGACTCAGCGATAAGCGTGTTTGTCGGCGAGGTAACATTTTTGAATATCTTGATTTTTCCTGTTACTGCGCCTGAAGGAACGGTTGCCGTGATTGAACCGTCGCCATTAACAACAAACGACGTAACAGCAGCGCCACCGATAGTAATAACCGATGTACCTGCAAGATAGTTACCCACAATCGTCACCGTCTGACCTTCCATGCGGCTTGTCGGGTTGAAACTCGTAATCACCGGAAGCGGATGCGGCAAATAGGTGAAGTTCACGCCCAATGCGGCATTCGTGTTTGCGCTGCCATTGGGTGTTGTTACCACGATATTACCGGAATTGCCTGCGGCAACCGTAGCGCGAATTTGTGTAGCGGAAACAAACGTTACGCCCGATGCCGGAACACCGCCAAAGCTGACGTTTGTCGAACCCGAAACGAAGTTCGTGCCTGTAATCGTTACCACTGTGCCTGTTGTGCCAATATCGGTGGAGATGTTGGTTATGGTCGGCGGAGGCGTCGGCGGAATATACGTGAAGTTCGTGGAACTAAAGACTGTGCCGCCCGGTGCTATCACGCGGATTGGTCCTGTTGCTCCTGTTCCAACGGTAGCAATAATGGTATTATCATTGACAACCGTATAACTTGCTGCATTGGTATTACCGAATCGCACTCCGGTAGCAACAACACCCAAAGGACCTTTTGTTCCTATAAATCCCGAACCAATAATCGTTACCATTGTTCCCGGTCCGCCCGATGTGGCAGAAAAGCTGGTAATGGTCGGCAAAGGATGCACGGTGACAGGCGTTGTTGTTGTGCCGCCATGTGCATACAGCGTCAATGTACCCGAAGCAGAAGCGGAAGGAATACGAACCTGCACCTGAGTTGGCGCAGCACTGATAATCTGAAGCGGTACACCGTTCAAAAGAACGCCTGTGGTTGTGCTGAGATTTGTACCGTTAATGGTCAGGGTAGAATCTTGCCGTGAAACAGGCTGTGGCGCTACGGTAGTGATTGTCGGTGCGGTTGCCGTTGCGTTGGTGGCAAAGCGGAATGTGCCGCGTGAACCGACACCGCCTGGAGTGGTAATGATGGCATTACTGTTTATTACTGTTATTCCAGCACCAACAGTTGCCACAACTTGATTGGGACCAACACTGACAATATTCCCCAACATATTGCCAAATTTTACTTGAAACGCGCCCGTGAAGTATTGTCCGTAGATGGTAATTGTTGCTCCCGTCGTACCATATGAAGCGTAGAAGCCTTGTATAGTCGGCGGCGGTGTGAAGGTAAACGCATTCACCTGCGTAGCGGTCTGTGTGCCACTGCGGACGACAACATTACCCAAGCCCGGTTGGGCGTTTGCTGCCGGACGAGCGATGATTTGTGTGTCGGAAACAACCGTGTAGGAAGCAGCATTCGCGCCGTTGATTTGTACGCCGTTTGTACCATAGACTTTCAAGAAGTTCGTTCCGGTGATGGTTACTGCCGTGCCTGTTGTTCCGGCAGCAGGACTTACGCCCGTGATGGTGGGTGCATCAAAGAGCAGACCCGTGCGGCGTGCTACGGCTGCATCGGTGCGGACAATCTGCACCGTGCCGTTGGTGCCGCCAGCACCGATTGTGGCTTGAATCTGGGTCGGCGAAACAACCGTGAAACTTGTCGCAGGAACGCCGCCAAACCATACGCCTTGTGTCGTGATGCCGCAGCCTGCCGTGAAGTTCGTTCCCGTGATGGTGACAAGCGTTCCGGCAGCAGTGTTTGTCGGTGTGAAGTTCGTGATAGTCGGGAGAGCAAGATACGTGAAGCCCGGAAGCGAGTGCGAACCCGAAAGCGAAGTTACCGTTACAGCGCCTGTTGCACCTGCTTTGACCGTTGCCAAAATCTGCGAATCATTCACAATCGTAAACGATGCCGGAGTGCCGCCGAATTTTACCGATGATGCACCGGAGAAGCCTGTACCGTTGATGGTTACGACCGTTCCGGTTGTTCCGCATTGCGGCGTGAAGTTAGCCACATTCGGAATCGGCGGAACATTGGAATAGACAAAACCACCAACTGTTGCTGTGCCGTCGGGCTTTGTTACCGAAACGTTTACCGGAGTGAGTGACACCGTGCCAACGCCCAAGGTAACCACAATACGCGAATTGCTCACCGATACAATCGTTGCCGGAACGCCGCCAAAGGTTACTTGGGTTGTGCCAAGGAAGTTCGCACCACGAATCGTTACCGTCTGCGGGCTGACACCAAAAGCAGGTGTGAAACTGTTGATAATCGGCGGTGTGGGAACGTAGGTAAAGTTCGGGCAACTCGCAGTGCCGCCCGGCGTGGTAACGGTGTATGTGCCGCTTGTGGAGCCGAAGGCAACCGTTGCGCTAATTTGTGTGGAAGAAACAACCGTAAATGCGCTTGCATTCACGCCGCCAAATCGCACCGATGTTGCACCTGTGAAGTTTGTACCGTTCAACACAACGACATTGCCACCCGTGGAAGTAAGAGCCGTGCAAGTGAGCGTGGGAGGCAAAATAGCCGGGTTCGCAAAATCAATACTCAAATTTTGCCCGTTCAAACCACCAATCACCGCCACATTACCGTTTTGCACAGCAGCATTGAGGAATGTAATTTGCACATTATTCACATCGTTTGCGTTAGCATGAGCCGCTGCCGCACCTGTGAAACTGATTTGTACTTGTGTGGAAGAGGTTTTGGTTAGCACCATCGTCAAACCAGCAGGAACATTCGTCACGGTGTAGTGAGTGCCGGCCGTGAGTGTGCTGCCATTGGCTATGCTGCTTGCCCATGCTGTTCCACCAAGTGTAATTGTTTGCGTTGTGGTGATTGTACCATTATTTGCTACTGCTTCAGAGAACATCGTTCCACTGTAGTTAGCTGTGGGAGATGGC
This sequence comes from Candidatus Kapaibacterium sp., assembly GCA_025455065.1. Classification (GTDB taxonomy): domain Bacteria; phylum Bacteroidota; class Ignavibacteria; order Kapaibacteriales; family UBA4661; genus PH2015. Next base: position 94,471 of record JALONG010000004.1, read on the forward strand.
GCAGGAGTACCATTCAAACAAGTAATTCTTTGCTGTTGATACCAATCATATGAAGTGAAACTACCACCAACAACAATTCTACCATCGGAAAGTGTTGTAAAACTACCAACATAACCGCCGTACGATTGCACACGATTGAACGTTAAATCTAAATTTCCGTTTGAGTTAAGACGTGCAACTATACCACCTTGATTATCCCCACTACGCCCACTGACCAAGATTTTCCCATCCGATTGTACCTCCATCCATGTACGGGAAGGTCTATCTCCATTGGCGCTCATAGTCCAAGGTACAAATGATCCGTCATTTGTGCCATCGCTATTGAGACGTATGATATCTGCATTCTGGAATGCAAGAAAGCCGAAAGCTGCGCTTAAATATGAATGCCGTAAAGCGAGAATTTTACCATCAGGCTGTACACGAATACTGGATGTACCCAAGCTAGTCAATGGACCGTTAAATGTCGGATCAATATCTCCATTTGACAATAAACGTGTTATACTTCCTGGATGACTAGAAGTTCCACCAGGAGGAGGATTTGTAGCCAGATATAATTTGTAACTCCCGCCAACGATGATTTTACCATCAGGCTGTAAAGCAATAGAATGGATATTCGGAAGAGTATTACCAAAGCCATCATCTGAAGGATAGTTATTGCCAAAAGTATTATCAAGAGAACCGTCAGAATTGACACGTACAAGGAACTTTCTTGAATTATCACCTCCATATCCCTGGAAACCGCCACCAATCAAAATTTTGCCATCAGCTTGGATCGCTAACGCTTGCACAGGTGTGGGACCAGCTGCTAGGGTAATACCGCTTGAAAAACTCGGATCCAACGTACCATCAGGGTTAAATCGATAAACTCCTTTTTGATCAATACCTCCATTACTAACTATGTCACCACCAACAAGTATTTTGCCGTCAGTTTGGATAGCTACCGCATAAACAACCCCTGATATGCCGACAAATTTTGTACTATCAAGTGTTCCATCTGAATTAAACCGTGCCAATACAGACCGTTCAACATTATTATATCGAGTAAATAAGCCACCTACCACAATCTTACCGTCCGCTTGCTTGACTATACTCGTTACATCTCCGTTAAAACCTGTTACAATGGGAAAACAAAAACCAACACTCCCATCTTGCGCCCTCGCTTGCATTAAAGGCAGCACTAAAGCTAAAGTACAAACCAGTATCCAGACAAGTTTGTTATTCAACAAACGATTCATAAAAACTCCAAAAAGAATAAAAAAACTCCCCGCCACAAGCGGAGCATGATTTGTTACAACGAAAATCAGCACTGGCACAACATTTGCAACAAATTCCCCGTGTCATCGTCTTTTGGCGGACACCACGGAACATTGCAAAGCCCGTTTGCAGCATAGTACAAAGCAAAGCAGCGTACTATGCTCACAAGCAGTGTGCGAGCAATCCGAGAAATGGAGCCTGTCAGATGATTCATTGGCGTGAGGAATCCGACGGGCTTTTTATATTTTTTACGGTGCGTGACATTGATGTCCACAGCACCTTAGCCTAACAATAATTGAACAAGTGCAAAGTTATGCTGTTCAAAACAGAAAAAAAAATTTTGGAAGCCAAAAAGCGCTGAGCGGGACATATAAAGCGCTGAGCGGGACATGAGATCCCCAAAACAGGCAAAATACACCTCATTACTCTCTACAAGCATACGACAAATGCACGAGAAGATATCGCAACATTGACAGAATACTCGCAAAAACGCAAGAGCATCGCTCTCCATCCACATTTCCACAAAAGCAGAATGAAGAATGAAGAATGAAGAATGAAGAATGAAGAATGAAGAATGAACTTACCAAGGAGTTACAATATGACCATGAATGACCACGTTTAAGAGAAATAGAAGAGAAAAAATCTGCACTTCTTTTTTATGGACAGTAAAATTTAAGATTGACAAAATTCTAATGGGGACAAAACTACCTTTTTTTCTCAATACGGCAAAAACAATTTTTCCAATGCTCAATATTTTATTTTTTTAACGCACTTACGTAACAACGTACTTATGTAGCTTGAATTCACGGGTTCTGCTTTTGTGTTTTTTGTAAAAAAATTATGCTGTCTGCCCCAATTCCCGCGTGAGTGCTTCGCGCTCAATTTCCAACTGGCGAATTTTTCGCTCAATCGAATCCAATTCCTCCGGCATGGAGTCAATCTCTATGCGCAGTTTCGAGGCGGATTCGTCTATGAGGTCAATGGCTTTATCCGGCAAAAAGCGGTCAGCGATGTATCTGTGCGAAAGCTGCGCCGCAGCAATAAGGGCTGCATCCGTAATGCGCACTCCGTGATGCACTTCGTACCGCTCTTTGATGCCGCGCAAAATCGAAATTGTGTCCTCCACTGTTGGTTCTTCGATGAGAACTTTTTGAAAACGGCGCTCCAATGCAGCATCTTTTTCGATGTATTTTTGGTATTCGTCCAGCGTTGTTGCGCCGATGCAGCGCAATTCGCCGCGTGCCAATGCGGGTTTCAGGATGTTTGCCGCATCCATGCTGCCTTGATTGGTTGCGCCTGCGCCCACGAGCGTATGCAGTTCGTCAATGAACAAAATAATTTCGCCGTCGGACTCCGAAACCTCACGCACGACTGCTTTTAAGCGCTCTTCAAACTGTCCGCGAAAACTTGTTCCCGCAACAAGAGCGCCCATATCAAGCGCAATAATCGTCTTGGTTTTGAGCGTTTCCGGAACATCGCCCGAAACGATGCGCTGCGCAATGCCTTCAGCAATAGCGGTTTTACCAACGCCCGGCTCACCGATTAACACGGGATTATTCTTCGTGCGGCGCGAAAGCACTTGCAAGACGCGCCGAATCTCGTCTTCGCGCCCGATAATCGGGTCAATTTTGCCTTTGCGAGCATCGTCATTAAGTGAACGTCCGTAGCGCTTCAGTGCTTGATATTTGTCTTCGGGATTTTGGTCGGTAACGCGCTGCGAACCGCGAAAATCCTTGAGAATTTTCACCACCGCATCTTTGGTAACGCCTTGGTCGCGTAAAAGCTGTGCTGCTGGGGATTTGTGTTCGGCAAGCGCCATAAGCAGATGCTCGGTGCTGACGTATTCATCGTGGAGTTGCTGTGCTTCTTTGAGCGCTATTTCCAGCACCGCACCCAAATCACGGCTTAAAAACTGGCTTCCCACAACCGTTCCGCTTACTTTGGGCAGCGCGTCTATTTCCTGTTGCGCTTTGGATTTCAAATAATCCACATTCGCACCAAGTTTGAGCAGCATCGGCGGAATAATTCCACCCGAATCTTCCAGCAAAACCAGCATCAAATGGACTGCTTCGATAGATTGGTGATTATTCGCCGAGGCAATTTCCTGTGCGCGTTGCAGTGCTTCCTGCGCTTTGAGCGTGAGTTTTTGAAAATTCATAGGACAACAAGAAAAACAGTGTTGAGTGCTAAATGTTGAGTGCTAAATGTTGAGTGCTGAGTTCCGCGTTTTGCGTGTCAAACTTGACGCAAAGCCTCACCAAACCACGCTACTTCGCAAGCGGTCGAATCATTTTGAGTGATAACGTGTAACGTTCTTGCGGTGCGCCCGATGTATCCAGCACTGCCACAAGAGCCTCCTGAGCGCTTTGGTTCAGTTCTTCCACGCGGTAACGAATACCATTCGGGCTTTCAACGGCAGCTTCGACAATATCGCCCGCTTTGATGCCTTTCCAATGCTCAAAGTTCTCATGGCTGCTGCGTTTCCAATCTACGGGGCGGTAGAGCGTATAAAAAAAACGTTTGAAGATGTTCATATTGAGGGCGAATAAAATGTGGAGAAAATCGGTTATCAAAAATTACGAAAAAACACGTATTTTGCAAGGCTTCGGTGTTTCTGCGGATTTGCTTATCGCAACATTGACCGCAACACTTCAAAGATAGTATTTTCCGTGCAATTTTTGAACGCCGAAACATTGTTCCGAATATTTTCCGTAGCACTTTTGTTCACTCTTTTTGGTTTCATCATGTCCAATCACGACCAATCGCAGCCCCGCTCCCAAGAATCGCAAACTTCTCCGCAACAGCAAGAACGCCATTCCCAAGGCAAACCCAATGCCGGAGCGCATCAACAATCTCACCCAAAGCAGCGCGACAACCAGCAACACGACAACCAGCAACACGATAAACAGCCGCATCAAAAACACCAGCACGATAAGCAGCAGCAAGGGAAAACCCCTCAAAACCGACCTCAACAGGAACGTGCGCAGCACAACCGACACAACAACGACAAACAACAGCGCGAGCATCAACCCCACAATGCTCACAAACCCAGTCATAATGCGCCTTCGGGAGAAGAGCGTCCGCAGCGTCCATATCAACATCAGCGTGACAACCAGCGCCCAAATGATAACCAGCGCCCAAATGATAACCAGCGCCCAAATGATAACCAACGTCCAAATGACTTTCAACGCCAAAACGACAACCAGCGTCCTCAGAGACATGACCGTCCGCAGCACCAAGACCGGCGCGGTCAAGAGCGACACGACGGCAACAACGACAATTCGCAACGCGAGTACCGTCCACGCTTTGAGCGGCAACCGAATCCCTACACGCCGGAGTTCATCCCCACGCATAGCGGCATAGAACGCCCCGAACAGTTGGAAGAACTGCGCAAGCGCGGTATTCCTGAGGCGCTCCGCTACGACGACCCGCCTTACGTTCCCGACAAACCCGCAAAGGGCAGCGACAACATTTTTTACAAGGATTTTAATCCGCTTTATACAACGGCTCGTGGGCTTGCAATCAAGATTTTATCACGTCTCGACCAGAGCGATTCGTATTTGGACAAACTTGTGGAATACGAACTCGCACACTGCGATTTGAAGCCCGTTGATAGAGCGCTTTTGACAGAACTTGTGCATGGCGTTACGCGCTGGCAAGCGCGTCTGGACTGGATTTTGACGGGATTTTATCACGGCGAATTTGTCAAATGTATCGTTCCAGTGAAAAATGCAATGCGCATTGCACTCTACCAAATCATGTTTTTACAGCGTATTCCGCCCTTTGCGGCAGTGAGCGAATCGGTCGAATTTATCAAGCGTTTGAAGGGCGCACGGTCGGGGAATTTGGTCAATGCGATTTTGCGGAATATCTTGAACAATATCAACAATATCCGTTACCCGATTCGCAATGAAGATGTTGCACGGCATTTTTCGATTCTCCATTCGCACCCGTTTTGGCTTGTGAAGCGTTGGCTGGAGCGTTTCGGCGAAGAAGGCGCAGAGGCGCTGTTGAAGGTGAATAACGAGCGTCCGAAAATTTCGCTCAGGATGAATATGCTGCGTTGCAATGTCGAGGAATTTTATACGTTCCTCCAAATCCAAGATGTGAAGCGCTGGGATGCTCCCTTTGACACAGAGCGATTTACACTTGTCGGTTCGCTGTCGTCGGTGCGAGAGTGGAAGCCCTTCCGCGACGGGTGGTTTTCGGTGCAGGATTTGAGCGCTTCGATGGTGGTGAAACTCGCCAATCCTCAGCGCGGACAGCGTATTTATGACCTTTGTGCGGCACCGGGCGGAAAATCAACCTACATGGCGGAACTCATCGGCAACGAAGGCACAATCATTGCGCTGGACAAATACGCAGGAAAACTGACCACAATTCAAGAAAATGCAGAACGTTTGCAACTGACCTGCATTTCCACGCAGGCACAGGACGCACGGCACTTTGCGCCGAAGGAACTTGCCGACATCGTGCTTGTGGATGCACCCTGTTCGGGCTTGGGAACGCTTGCCAAAAAGCCGGATATTAAGTGGAAGTTTGAGACGACTGATTTTACGCCGCTTGTGCGCACGCAGCGTGAAATTTTGAAAAATGCCGCAAAACTTGTCAAACCCGGCGGAGCGCTTGTGTACAGCACTTGCACGATTGAACCGGAAGAAAACACGGAGCAGATAGCGTGGTTTTTGGAGCATTTTCCCAACTACGAACTTGACCGCGCCGAACAGTATTTACCCCAAGAAGTCTGCAACAACGGCTTTTTGCAGACCTTTCCGCACCTTCACCAAACCGACGGCGCGTTTGCGGCACGGTTTGTGCGCAAGAAGTGATTCCCCGTTGAGGGGCTGGACTGAGAAGCCTCTGCTTTTAAGAAAGGAGTGATTGACGAATAAACAACCTTTTATGGCACAGACACAGCCTCATCTTGTCTGGGCAGTTTCCTGACTATTTTCAGCAAACTCATCTTTCCAAAACAGATGCTCGAACTTTCTTCCGTCACCAAGCGCTATGCGCATAAGACCGTCCTCCACACGATTTCCTGCCGTATTGACGCAGGGCAGTGTTTCTGGCTCGTGGGCAGAAACGGTGCAGGCAAAACAACACTCATCAACATCCTCGCAGACCTCATTGCACCTGATTCCGGCGTAGTGAACTTCGGTGGATTACGCTACGAAGATGATGAACTTGCCATCAAGCGCAATCTCGGTGTTTTGCCGGACAAAAACCCTGCAATTCCTCAACTTACGGGCTGGGAATATTTGCAGTTTGTCGGACTGCTCCATGAATTGCAGACGGACGAGTGTTTACGCCGTGTAAAAAGCCTTGTGGAGTATTTTTTCGATGAGACCGATGATGCTTACAAACGCATCGGAACATACTCGCACGGCATGACGAAGAAAATCGGCTTGTGTGCCGCATTGCTACACCGCCCGCAGTATTTGATATTGGATGAACCATTCGCAGGATTAGACCCAGTGTCGGCAGCAAAACTTGTGCGGTTTTTGCAATCGTATCTTTCGCCGGAACGCTGTATTTTCCTGTCGTCGCACGACCTTGGCTATGCACAGAAAATTATGACGCACATCGGCATTTTGGAAGGTGGCACGCTCCAATTTGTCGGTTCGGCGGAAGAATTTGCCTCCTCCAAACACACACTCGAAGAGTCCATTTTGCAGATTCTCCAACCGCAAGAATCCAATATCCAAGAACTCAACTGGCTTTTGTAATGACCTTCCTCAGAACACTCGGTTTTGTGCTGCGTGCGCAGATGAATGAGCTTGTTCAAGGCGGACATGGGCTTTCTATTGCGGGGCGAGTGATTTTGCTCATTACGGCGCTTGTGTATGCGATAGGTTTTGGTCTTGTGTTACGCTTTGCAAATCGCTTGGAGATGAATAAGGATGCTGTTTTACTCGGCATCAACATTACACTTGCCGCGATGACTTTTCTGAAAAGTTATTTCCCCGCGTACCAATCCACCACCCAACCTATCGCCGCATTTTTCCCGATGAGCCGTCTGCAACGCTCATTGCTTGGTGCTTTGCTGGATTCGTGTTCGGTATTTCCCTTGACAGTACTGTTTTTTTACGGCGTTGTCTTTGCCATCGCATTCCCTGTCTTGAGTGCCCCACAAATGCTTGTCTCGTTGGTTTTCTTTTTGACGGCACTTGTGCTAGACCGCGCATTGCGGCTGATGTTGGAGTACAATATTCCCAAGCGAATTGGGTATATGACGCTTGCAGTTGCGCTTGGCGTTGTGTTATTTGGGTACAATGTTGTGGAATGGTTGAAGCATATTTCGCCTCTTATTATCGTGTTTCCGCTTTTTGTGAGTGCTTGTGCGGTGCAGGGCGCTATGGCTCTTGCGGCGGTTTCGCCTCACACAGAGCGCGTTTCCACTGTGCCGACACGCAGCATTGGCGATAGTACTGCTCCGCAATCGCTTATTTCCTTGATTTTCAAAGCATTTTTCGGCAGCAAGCACGTTTATACGCTCTTTGGGACTGCGACATTGGTAAAAATTGGGATGCTGCTGTACTTTTGGAAATTTAGAACTCGGAACATTGACGATGGTTTCGAGCGCTTCATTCTCCACTATGTTTTGTGGCTTTATACCGCTCCAATGGGTATGTTCACCTACGTTTTGAACAACAGTTTCGGTATGAATTGGCAGATGTGGCAATCATTTCAGCATCAACGCGGGCGGGATGTTTTGCGATTGTATTTCCTGTATGCCGCATTTCCACTGCTGTTCGATGCTCTTATTACCTTGAGTGCACTACTGTTGATGCGGCGAATGCAGACGCATTTAGTGATAAACTATCTTGCTTCTACGGGAGCGCTCTTAGGCTGGGGGCTTTTTGTCGCGGTACGGATGCCGATTAAAGTCGAAAAACTCACCGCAAGTGCATGGATGAGTTTCCGCGGCATCAATTCCCCCGTAGGAATGTGGGGCGTTTTGGGTATCTTTGTTGTCATAAGTTTGCTCTCGACAATTTCCGTCTGGATGCCGCTTTTGCTGCTGCTTCCGGCAGGATTATGTGCCGTGTATGTAATGCGGAATTTCGCTACGATGAAGTTTATGACGTATGAAAAAATTCACCAATGAGGTGAAGACAATCCGAAGCCATCGAATGAATATTCAGAAACCGCACACAACCTGCATTGAAGACAAAACCACACACCAACAACAATGAACTGTTCCTCCCAAAGTCTTATTTCACACCACCCATCATCCTGCGAATATGCGGCGTGAGCAAGGCAAGAATCAGCGCAGCAAGCATCATCACGGCAGATAATACGCCGAAATACTGTACCAAAAATTCCGTATTTCGTTCATCGAAAAAGCCCGCTAAATAGCCTGCAATGCGACTAGCAACGGCACTCGCCAAAAACCACACGCCCATCATCATCCCCACAAGCCTCACCGGTGCGAGTTTTGTTACAACACTCAGCCCCGTCGGGTTCAGCAGCACCGCACCAATTTCCTGCAAGAAAAATGCACCCAAAAGCCAGAACGGGCTTACTTCCCCGTGCCGTGCAGCCAAGGAAGCCGCAACCATGACGCTGAACGCCAAACCGACAAAGAGCAGACTGAGCGCAAATTTCGTCGGTGAGGAAGGCTGCCGCTCCCCCAAGCTAATCCAGAGGCGCGACAGCAAAGGTGCAAGAATGATGACGTAAATCGGAATCACCGATTGAAACCAACTCGACGGAAATTCCCACGAGCCAATAGTGGTACGGGTTAGGCGGTCTGCAAAGAGATTCATGCTGGAACCTGCCTGCTCGGAAACAATACCGAACAGCACCGTAAAGACGAACAAAATACCAATCACGCCCACACGCTGCCATTCTTCCCGGCTGAGGGCTGGGAGCGATAGCGATTGTTTCTGCATTGGGGCGTGTTTACGTTCACCAACGGCTTGAAAACGGTCTTGCGACGCGAGAAACTGCCACAGCCCAATCATCATGCCCACTGCGGCTGCACCAAATCCCCAATGCCACGAATGAAGCGGGTTCAATCCCCAAACAAGCAGCAGTTCTTTGAAGAGCGGATGTTGCGCTAAAAATCCGCAGACAATAGGCGCACACGCCGCACCAACATTGATGCCCATAAAAAACAGCGAAAACCCCGCATCACGCCTTTCGTCGCCGTCGGGGTAGAGTTCCCCGACCATCGCACTGATGCTGGGTTTGAGCAAACCCGTTCCAAGCGTGATACACGCCAAACCCGCATAGAACCAGAGTATTTGCGTACTTGCGGCAACAAGCGCAATCAAAAAATGTCCCAGCGCAATGATTCCGCCTCCGGCTATAACTGCCCGCCGTGCGCCGAGCCACCTGTCCGCAACAAAGCCCCCCGGCAGCGCCAAAAGATACACCCACATCGTATAAGTGCCGTAAATTGCCGTTGCAGTTTTTACATCCAGCGCCAAACCGCCTTCGGTGAGCGGTGCAACCATGTAGAGAATGAGAATTGCCCTCATTCCGTAATAGCTGAAGCGCTCCCACAGTTCGGTAAAAAACAGCGTCGTCAGCCCACGTGGATGCCCACCGATACCGCTTACGTCGCTTGCAGTGTCGGTTTGATGTGGATTTGGTGCTGTGTTGTGGTGTGAAAACGCCATACTTGGTGCGTTCTTTCGTGCTTGCGGAAAAAAAGTATTTTGCAAAGCACAAACATACCAAGATATTTGTGGAACGCCAATGGGAAAACGATGGCGAATATTGCGACCAATCACAAACATTATGAATCTATATTTTTTACCCTTTGCCGCATCGTTGCTGCTTTTTTTGCCGAAAGCACTCAATGCGCAAAATGATAACCCGCATTGGCGCATTGCGAGTACGTTTCTCCAAAACCGAAGACAAACCAATGACCCCACAAGAATAGCACTCGGCAGCGTACTCAATTTTTACGGCTATAACGACCTCCAGCCCCAATTTGAAAAAGATTTTTCTTCCATTCCGAACCGTTATCAAACGGGCGAAAACTATGATAACTTTGTTGCCGACATGACGAACTGGACACTCCTTCCCATCTACTGGGGCGGTACGGCGTGGTCAACGGCGGTGTCGGTGGTCAGTTTTATAGGGGGTGATATTCTCGGCGGCATCTGGCACGCCTTCGGCGCGGTGCAGTGGTCACGTGGGGCAACATACCTGACGTGGACAGCGAAACACGACTGGAATAAGCTCATAGGCGCACAGCGTACGGTACAAAAGCAAGTCTTTGTCATCCGCACCCAGTTCAATTTCCCATGGGTTTTTGCGGGCAACGTACTGCTGGATGTCGTTGAAGATACTGACGGCGATGGACTCTTTGGGGAGGAGGCGCAGAAATATAGAGGAACTAACTCTATTGGTTTATACGAAGCCGAAGGTATGAGCCATAATGTGTCCTCGAATCATCCAAAATCCAAACAGCAGTTTGAGAGAGCGTTTGATAACCCGAATATCCCATTTTACGCACCCAAAAGGAGATAATTTATGAAACGCCTAATTCTTCGACTGTATTTCTTCTGTCTGTGCATTGCAAGCCTGAATGCTTCTGCTTGCGACCCTTTAACAAGTTCCAGAGAACAATTTCTTTGGAAACAATCACTTTCTGACGGAAAACTTATCGAAGGTGAGTTGCCTAATATTCTGTATAATGGCACTATTATTTCACTAGGTATGAGTGGTGGTAAACGAACACTCTATGCTTTTGATGCAAGTAGTGGAGAACCTCGCTGGCGATGGTCAGATTGGTTTTTGAGTGATAGAAGCATTTTAGTGGATTATGTGCATACTTTTGATAACGTGCTTGTTATTTGTAACAGAGGACCGAATTATGGCATTGATACTCGTACAGGAAAAACAATCTGGAGCAATGACATAAAGAATAGAGAATCAGGCTCACAGGGAGCAAGCGGAATAGGACAATTATATTTTTTTGGTACTTATATTTCCGTGACAGAAAATTATCTGATGCAAGGCAATATATACCGAGATGATGAGAGAGTTCTTGTTTCCTTACCTCGCGGAACAGGCGCAAAACACTCAACACCGTTTGTAGCCCAAAACGGCGATACAATGCTGGTCTATTTCTCCACCTACGGAGAACCAGCAACAAATTTTCGGAACAGAACCTACATCAGTCTCTACAATGTCAGTAAACGCCAAGAAATCTATACTCTTCTTCAAGACACAAGTTCACCCGAAAATGCCAATGTTCTTACTGGCGGCGTTCCTTTAATCCGTAACAAAACTATTTATAGTGCTATTGGGCGCAGTGTTCAAGCTAATGATATCGAAACAGGAAAACTCCTTTGGAGGACAAAAACGGAGTGGGATTTTAACGTCTCTGGTATAATTGAAGCTGATGGAATAATTATTGGGAATAACCCAGATGGGTTTCTTCATGCTTTTGAAAGTCAAACAGGGAAATTATTATGGAGAGTTAAGGCTTCTGGAACTTCACGCAGACCTTTTTATATGAATGGTGTCGTTTACATCGTTGGTGTTGGGGATGGAAAATTATATGCGTTTGATGCAAAAACAGGCGATAAAATTTGGGCTTTTGATTCTCCTGACGATAACGGTCGTTCTGGGTCTTCGTTTGATGGTATCGTTACAGGTGCGAACGGCAAAATCTATGCCCGCTCGTTTCTCAACCTCTACTGTTACAGAGCAGCACGATGAGCAGAAGCATACATATTGCCGGCATGACGAACTGGACACTCCTCCCCGCCTTCTGGGGCGCGACGGCGTGGTCAACGGCGGTGTCGGTGGTAAACTTTGTGGGCGGTAATGTGGTGGGCGGGCTGTGGCACGCTTTCGGTGCTGTGCAGTGGTCACGCGATGAATTACTGGAAATGGCGCAATCGCTGATTCGATAATTATTTATTCAATCACTATTTGGGAGTACAGTTATGCGTGAAATCTTCGGCATCATCGTTCTCATGCTGCTTGGCGGCGTTGCATGGATTCTTATTCACGGTTTTGGCACGGTTGCGCCGTTGGATTGGATTATTGCGCTTTTGACGCTGCTGTGGCTCATCGGCATTGTTACCGTGCCTTGGAATATCTATTTTCAAACACGGGCAATTTTGGTCGAAGCCGAAGAATCGAAAAAGCGCGATATTTCGGTCGAAGAGGACAAAATCACCTACGCAAAACGTTGGTCGGAACGCGCGTTGGTACTGGCGTTGGTGCTGCATTTGGCTACGGCGCTGGGAATGTATTTTTTAGCGGCGTTTGGTGTGAGTTTTATCGGGTATTTCGGCGCGGGAGCGGCGCTTATGCTGACGTTTGTGCGCCCTATTGTGCGTGGGTATGAGTATGTGCGTAAGCGCCTCGCCACAATTCGGGAAGAAATCACTTATCCACGTGAGGATGTTGTTTCGCTGAAAGCGCAGGTAGAAGATATGAAAGCGACGCTCGAAATGCTCGAAAAGCGTTTGGATGCAAGCGATTCCGATTCGTGGGCAGCAAAACAAGAACAGAATATGGAAGCGCTCCGCACTAAACTTGATTTGATGCGGCACAGAATAGACGATGCCCTCGAAACCAATAAACTCGACCACGAGAAAATTTCCCGCGATGCGCAAAACGCAATGGCGCAAGCAATGGCGGATGCGGCGATTGTGAATCACGTCCGAGAGATTGTGCGCTTTTTCAAAGAAGCGTGATTCTATCGCCGAAGTGGATAGTTTACAGTATTTGAGTTCGTAGGTTTTGGGCGCAGATTTTCATGATTGAACAGATTACACAGAGTTTAAGCGGCTTTGAGGCTTGTTGTTGAGTATTTGCAAATGGCGTGAATCCAAGTGGTTTGTCGTTGAAAAATCATGACAATCTGTTGAATCATAAGAATCTGCGTCAAAGTTATTACCCAATCATCAAGGGTAAATTTTGTCTTCAAAGCGTGAAAGGTTGTACAACGTTGGGAGAAGTTGTAAATTGCAATTCTTTGTCCGAACACAAAGTAAAGAACGCGGATTTTGAGGATAAAGAGGATAGCAAGGATGAAGAAGAGTAATGATGCGGTTTAAAAGCAATGTTGTCTAACCAATCCTCTGCATCTTCCAAATCCTCACAATCCGCGTTCTCCCACACAAAACCTCAGCACATACTTCCAACCACGACCAAAAGAAACCATCACATTCCTTTCACCATGAATCACTTCCGCAATTTTTGTATTATCGCCCACATTGACCACGGAAAATCCACGCTTGCAGACCGTTTGCTGGAGCATACCGGCACACTGCAAAAGCGCGAGATGACGATGAATCAGATGCTCGACAGTAACCCGCTTGAGCAAGAGCGCGGCATCACGATTAAACTGCACGCAATTCAGATGCGCTATACATCTCGTGCCAAAGAAGATTATATCCTGAACCTCATTGATACTCCCGGACACGTTGATTTTTCTTACGAAGTCTCGCGCTCACTTGCTGCCTGCGAAGGCGCTTTGCTCGTGGTGGATGCTACCCAAGGCGTAGAAGCGCAAACTATTAGTAACCTCTATTTGGCTATTGACGCGGGTTTGGAGATTATTCCCGTCATCAACAAAATTGACCTTCCCAGCGCTGTAACGACGATTGATTCGGTAAAGCAGCAGGTAATGGATTTGATTGGTTGCAAAGAAGAAGACATGGTGCTTGCTTCAGGCAAGACGGGGATTGGGATTGAGGATATTTTGGAGGCAGTGGTAGCGCGTATTCCTGCACCCAAAGGAGACCCCGCAGCACCGCTCCGTGCGCTGATTTACGATTCGCACTTCGACCCCTATTTGGGCGTTGTCGTGAATGCTCGTGTGATTGACGGAACGCTCCGCGAGAAGGACAAAATCTACTTCTACGCAACCGACAAAACCTACGAAGTGGAAGAATGTGGTTATATGAAAATGAACCGCGTCCGCACAGGCGAAATCGGTGCCGGCAACGTAGGCTACATCACCGCAAGTATCAAAAACCTCCATGATACGCGAGTCGGCGACACTATCACTCATGCCGACAACAAAGGCGAGCGTATTTCGGGCTTCAAAGAAGTGAAACCGATGGTTTTTAGCGGGATTTACCCCGCCGACAGCGATGATTTCGAGGATTTACGCGAAGCACTGCAAAAATTGTCGTTGAACGATTCGGCGATTACGTTTGAACCCGAAAGTTCCGTTGCGCTGGGATTCGGCTTCCGATGCGGCTTCCTGGGGCTTTTGCATATGGAAATCGTGCAAGAGCGTTTGGAACGGGAGTTTGCGCAAACGATTGTGACGACCGTTCCGACGGTGCGCTACCGATTGGAACTCACCAATGGCGAAGAATCGTGGATTGAATCGCCGGCACAAATGCCCGAAAATGTCAGTTCGATTAACGAAATTTACGAACCCTTCATCAAAGCACAGATTATCACGCCTGCGGAGTATATCGGTGTGATAATGAAACTTTGCATGGACAGGCGCGGTATATTTTTGGCAACGAATTATTTGACCGAAACCCGCGTCGAAATGCTCTTTGAACTGCCCTTGTCAGAAGTGATTTTTGACTTTTTCGACAAGCTCAAATCCGGCACACGCGGCTATGCGTCGCTTGATTACGAGCCGATAGATATGCGCCCGGGCGACCTTATTAAACTCGACATTCTTCTCAACGGAGAGCCTGTTGATGCGCTTTCCAGCATTGTTCACCGCCAAAAAGCATACGATTGGGGGCGGAAACTCTGCAGCAAACTGAAAGAACTTATCCCGCGTCAGATGTTTGAAGTGGCTATCCAAGCCGCAATCGGCGCGAAAATCATCGCCCGCGACAACATCAGCGCCATTCGCAAAAACGTTCTTGCGAAGTGCTACGGCGGCGATATTTCCCGCAAGCGCAAACTTTTGGACAAGCAAAAAGAAGGCAAAAAACGGATGAAGCAAATCGGGCGCGTGGAAGTGCCGCAAGAGGCATTCCTCGCGGTCTTGAGCATTGATGATGATTAGACGCTTCTGAATCTTCTTGATGAAAGCGCCGTAATAGGACATAGCACAAGAGGCATTTAGCGAGTAGCATAGGCATTTTTACCTGTGCGAAACAGCCTACAAATGTTACCAAATCTCGCACAGACAGGAATGTCTGTGCCACTGATTGTCAAACTTACCATTTTGTGTTCGAGCCAATTCTCATACAAACAAAGGTATCGTAATTCCGAACCATTACTTTTGAGACTTTTCCAAGCACTCAACCTTCTTTACTCATCATTTCAATTATGGCAAAATCCCTCGACCAAATCCGCGCTGAAGCCAAGCGTGATGCCGACCGCAAGAAAAACGGCAAAGCTAAAGGTAAAACCGGAGCTATTGACCTCAAAAAAACTTCGCAGCCCGCTTCGCAAAACGGCTCTGAAGGAGAATTCCCCCAGACCTTCGGTGAAATCGCGCTTTCGTGGACACGCACGATTGTCGGTGCGTTTTTGATGGTGATGATTCTGAACGGTGTTCTCGTCGCATCGTTTGTTGTTCCGACCGGTTCTATGGAAGGCACGGTCATGACAGGCGATTTCCTTTTCGTGAACAAGTTCCTTTACGGTCCTTCTACGCCGCAGATGATTCCGATTTTCAATATCCCGCTTCCGTATTACCGTTTTCCGGGTGTGCGCAAGCCGGAAAAAGGCGATGTGATTGTGTTTATTTTTCCCGGAAACCGCGATGAAGCCAAGCCGCAGGAGTTTCAGTATTACCTGAAGCGCTGCGTGGCAACAGCAGGCGACACTTTGACCATTCGCAATAAACAAATCTTCATCAACGGCGCGGCACAGCCACTGCCGCAGGACGGGCGTTTGAGCAATTTTATCGCCTCACCCGAATCCGACGACCGCTATCACACCTTCCCGATTGGTGCGGGCTTCACACGCGACAACTACGGTCCGATTCGTATTCCCAAGCAGGGCGATGTTGTCGAACTTACGCCGATGAATTTAGCGCAATGGGAAATTTTCATCCGCCGCGAAGGGCATGAAATCACGACGAATGACGGTAAAATTTTGATAGATGGCAAAGAAACAACCCAATACACCGTAAAGCGCGATTATTGCTTCGGCATGGGCGACAACCGCGATAACAGCTTGGACAGCCGCTATTGGGGATTTGTTCCGGTGGATGATGTCGTCGGAACGCCGCTTGTGGTCTATTGGTCGTGGGAAACAAATCTGCCGAGCATTTTCGAGAAATTTGCCACGATTCGCTTTAATCGTTTTGGTAAGTTGATTCAGTAAAACGAGTATTGGCGTTCCGCAAAAAAGTCCACGAATTGCAAACTGTTGTAGAAGATTTAAAATAAAGGGATAAAGGCTCAGAACCTCGTAACTGCGGCTTTTGTCCCTTTTCTCTTGTACTTTTGTTCACTTGATTTTTGCTCAATTCTATGTCCTTTTTCCAACGACTATTCCTCGGCATAGTGCTTGTTTGCTTGATTGCAGGCGGCACGGTATATTTTGTGTGGTTGCGTATTGACGCAATACAAGCATCGGTGCAGCGCAATGAACGCACAGAGCAGGTGCAAGCAGCAGCAGACCGCTTGCTGGCGCAGTTTATCGGCATGGAAACAGGGGCGAGGAGTTACATCATCACCGGAGATTCCACGCACCTCATGTTGTACGCCCGCACCGTCGGCGAAGTGGCTCTGACAGCGAAGCAGCTCCGAACAATGATGCAGCCGCTTTCCCCCGAAAGCGCATCAGTGCTGGATTTTATTGATATTGCGTTAGATAAAAAAATTATTGAAGCGAACCAAGCAATCGCCATGCGGCGCGAACAGGGAATAAAAATTGCGGCGTACGTCATCATCAAAGGCAAAGCCGCAAACCAAGCAGACACGCTCACGACGCTTATTCAGCGCCTTCAGGAGGAAACGCGAGCGGCGCATATCAAGCAATACGAATCTGTTCCCGTGCAGTACCGCGAAACGGCGTATTTCCTGCTTTATGGCGTGGGTGGTATGGTGGTAGTCATTCTGCTTGCGACTGCATGGGCAATGCTGGCACAGCGCAGCGCTTTGAAGCCTGTCATAGAAGGCGCGGAAAAACTTGCTTTGGGGGATGTTTACTATCGTATTCCGCCCGGAAAAACTGCCGATGTGAAGCCCATTATTTCTGCGGTGAATACCTTGGGTGAGCGTTTACAATCTATGCAAGGAAAGACGCGGCAGTCAGAAGATGTGTATGCGGACATCGTTCATGCGACAACGGAGGGAATTGCGGTCTGGAGAGCCGTGCGCAACGGTTACGGGCAGATAACCGATTTTGAGTGCCAAATGGCAAATAACACATGGAACATGGCGTACAGGCGTTCAGCGGACTATTTCACCGGAAAGCAGATGAAATCAAGCCTGCCTGACTTTCTACCACTTTTCGATCAATGCACAATGATTGTCGAGCAGCATCAAAAATTAAGCCTCCCGCACCCCGTCGAAGGTAAGCAATATCGCCTTGTTGCGACCAAAATGCGTGACGGTTTGCTCTTGCGTTTGGTGGAGTGAACAGCCACGGCATGAACCGTACCGTTAGGCGGATAACGGTATCAGTAGCTAGACATTGGCAAACCCTCTGGAACACTTTTAGGGCAACAAGTCCGCCGGAACGCCATTCGGATAGAGTTTATCAATCGCTGCTTTGATTTTCCCAATGCGATTGTCGGGGTTCGGATGCGTTGAGAAAAATTCCGGTTGGCGCTGTCCACCGCCGCCCGCTTCGGCAAGGACTTCCATGACACGAATCATTGCACGCGGGTCGTAGCCTGCTTCCGCCATAAACCGCACACCGAGATAATCCGATTCCAACTCATCTTCACGCCCAAATTTCATTGTTACCAAATTACCAATCATCATCGCTACTTGCGATGTTCCCATCGTTTTTGGGTCAGAAGGGTCATATGTCGCCAGCACCGCTGCGCCGCTCAAGCCTTGTGTTAATTGTTGCTTTGCCATACGCTCCGCGCCGTGCCGTGCCAAAACGTGTCCGATTTCATGCCCCATTACTCCCGCAATCTGCCCTTCAGTCTGCAAACGGCGTAGCAGAGCCATAGTGATAAAGGTTTGTCCGCCCGGAAGTGCAAAGGCATTGACGGTACGTTCATCGGCGAGAACGTGAAACTCAAGTGGATATCCTGCTTCGCGGACTTGCGGTAGTGCAGCGAGTTTCGCGCAAACCCTCTTCACCAGCGCATCGGCATTCGCATCACGTGTCAGACCGCCGTATTGCTGCGCCATTTGTGGAGCGGCTTGCAAGCCCATAGCGATTTCCTGCTGCGCCGAAATTTTGATGTATTGCTTCTCTCCGGTAACAGTATTCACCGAACTTGAACTAAAATAAGAAATAAGCGAAAACGCCGCCATTCCAAGCCCGATAAGCAATCTCAGCCCCAGCGATTTACCCTGCGGACGGCTTTGCATCGGCATTGCACGTTGTGAAAAGGAGTTCATAATGAGTACGGGAAAAATGAGAAAATGAGGTTTGAAGCCTTACACAAAGGATTACACCGCAACATCCTCCGGCGGTTTTTCCAGCAAAATTAAACCTTTGGTTTGTTCCACGTGATAGTTCATTTCCCATTCGCTGCGGAACAGTACCACTTTGCGCCCTTGGTCGTCCAGTGCGTAGGTGAGCGTGGACGAGGCAGGCATTACGTCGCTGCCAATCCAGCGTGTGCGCGTGAAAGGAAGGCGTTCCAAGATGATTATCTCGTTGTACTCCGATTCCATGCGGGATTGAAAGACTTGTAATTGTAGTTCTCCCACTGCCGCGATAAGCGGAATCGGGCTGCCTTGCATATCACCAAAAATCTGCACAACGCCCTCCTCGCCAAGCTGCTCCACGCCTTTGCGGAAGGACTTTGAGAATGAGCCTGTTTTGGGAACAACTTTCGCATAAATCTCCGGTGCAAAGCGTGGGAACTGAGGAATCGTAAAATCTGCACCCGTCGAAAGCGCGTCGCCAACGCGAAACACGCCCGGATTCGACAAGCCGATAACATCGCCCGGGTAGGCTTCATCAATGATTTCGCGGTCTTGACCGAAAATTTGGAACGGGTAATTGAGTTTCACTTCTTTGCCGGAACGGAAGTGTTTCGCCGTCATCCCACGCTCAAATTTCCCCGAAACAATGCGAAAAAACGCAATGCGGTCGCGGTGCGCTTTGTTCATGTTTGCTTGCATTTTGTACATGAAGCCCGAAAAGAAACCGCTTTCCGGCGCGACAATGCCGCCCGAAGTCTTCATTCCTTGCGGTTCGGGAGCAAGGTCAATAAGGCGCTGCAAAAATGTTTCTACGCCGAAATTGGTAATCGCACTGCCGAAAAAGACAGGTGTGATGCGCTCTGCAAGGAAATCTTCCTGCGTGAATTGCGGCAGCACCACTTCGACCATTTCCAAATCTTCAATCAATTTCGCGTGTGCCGTCTCGCCCAAGGAAGCGCGTATCTGCTCATCGTGAACGTCTGCAAGCCGCACGGGGGCTTTGTATGCGCCGCCGGTAGTGCGCTCAAAAAAGTGAAAGCGTTTTCCTTCGCGTTCATACACACCGCGAAAATCCGTGCCGTCGCCGACGGGCCACGTCATCGGTACAGCCGTGATTCCAAGCACTTTTTCGACGTTATCCAAAAGCTCAAACGGATTCAGCGCCGGACGATCCATTTTGTTGATAAACGTGATAATCGGGATGCCTCTATCGCGGCAGACTTTGAAGAGTTTAACGGTCTGCTCTTCCACACCTTTGCCCGCATCAAGAAGCATAATTGCGCTGTCCACAGCCATCAACGTTCTGTATGTGTCTTCGCTAAAATCTTGGTGTCCGGGAGTGTCGAGAATGTTCAAAATGAATTCGTCGTATTCCACCCGCGCTGCGCTGGACGACACCGAAATACCACGCTGCTGCTCAATGGACATCCAATCAGACACGGTTGCTTTGTGCTTGCCGACCATCACATTTCCGGCAGAGCGTATTGCGCCGGAATAGAGCAGCAGTTTTTCGGTTAGCGTGGTTTTTCCCGCGTCGGGGTGAGAAATGATTGCCAAAGTGCGTCGGCGCTTGATTTCATGCTGAATATCGTTGCTCATAAACGTTGTTCTTCAAAACAGAATAGAAGTCGAAAAATGACAACAGTGTGAAAGTGAGGTTTGATGGGGTCTTGATGTACTGCCATTGTGGATTGATAATTGTACTTTATTGTTATTGAGCCTTTTATTCCATGAGCCGCACCAATACTCGCACAGACAAAAATGTCTGTGCCACTGAAGCCTGTTTTTATGCACAATTATCAACTCAAATTGGTGTAACACTTCTTAGTGTTAGGACTTTCGCAAAACCATACTTGTGAGGCAAGGGGTTGAAACCCCTTGTTGCGTAAGTCATTGTTTAACAAGGGGCTTTAGCCCCTTGCGACTTGTGTTTGCGAAAGTCCTAAGTGTAAAATTTTCCATACGGTGCCATCGGACGATTACAAATGCTGAAGCAAATGCCCCATTTTCGTCTTTTTGGTGCGCAAATAATCAATGTTACGGTCATTATGCGGCACTTCAATCGGTATGCGCTCAATGACCTCCAAACCGAAACTTTCAATGCCGACGCGCTTTGTGGGGTTGTTCGTCAAAAGGCGCATTTTGCGCACACCCAAATCCACAAGAATTTGTGCGCCGATGCCGTAATCACGCGCGTCGGGTTGAAAACCCAGTGCTTCGTTTGCCTGCACGGTGTCCATGCCTTGTTCTTGCAAAGCATACGCACGAATTTTGTTCAAAAGCCCGATTCCACGCCCTTCTTGGCGCATATAGAGCAGTACGCCTTTTTCTGCTTCATTGATTTGCTTCATCGCTGCGTCCAGCTGCAAGCCGCAATCACAGCGCATCGAATGAAACACATCACCCGTCAGACATTCCGAATGAACGCGCACAAGCACCGCTTCGTCCTGTGTCCATGCGCCTTTGACGAGGGCAACGTGTTCTTTGCCATCCACCACATTCTCAAAACCGACAATTTTGAACTCGCCAAATTCCGTCGGCATTTCCGCTTCGGCAATTTTGCGGACAAGGCGGTCAGTCTGCAAGCGGTATCCAATCAGGTCTTTAACGGTGATAATCTTCATCGAATGTTTGTTCGCAAACTCAATAAGCGCATCGCGGCGTTTCATTGTGCCGTCGTCGTCCAAAATTTCACACAATACGCCGCAGGGTTTCAATCCTGCAAGGCGCATCAAATCTACGGTTGCTTCGGTATGCCCTGCGCGGCGCAATACGCCTTCCGCCGCAGCGACAAGCGGGAAAATATGCCCCGGTCTGCCCAAATCGGAAGGCTTCGTTGCGGGGTCTGCCAAAGAGCGCACCGTTGCTGCGCGGTCGAAGGTTGAGATGCCGGAACTCGTGTTGTGGAGATAGTCCACCGAGACCGTAAATTTCGTGCCGTGCAGCGCTGTGTTAGAGCGAACCATGCTGTCGAGTTCAAGTTCCTGCGCCCTTTCCGGCGTTATCGACACGCAGACTAAGCCGCGTCCTTCGCTTGCCATAAAGTTAATCATCTCCGGTGTGCAAAGTTCGGATGCGCAAATCAAATCGCCCTCATTTTCGCGGTCTTCATCGTCTAAAACGATAATCATTCTACCATTTTTTAGTTCGTCAAGTGCTTCGGGGATAGTGTTAAATGCGGGATGTGTAGCCATAGTAACGGTGGTGTGCTTGGTAAAGAAACGGTTCGCGGTGTGGAAATTACGTGGTTATTGAGAAGGTTACATTGCCGTAAAACCTTCACAAAACTACGAGGAAAAACATCACCAAAAAACAAAAAGTCTGTGCTACCGAATAATTCTTGAGTAGCACAGACCGTAATTGTCGTGAGTGTTTGCGTGATTGCGAGTATTTTAGGTCGGCGGCAGCGTTTGATTCAGTGCCGAATACGGGTCGGAATTATCCAGACTGCTGAAATAGTAGAATGTGCGCCCGTTAGCATCAATTTCCACAACCGCGATGCGCTTTTCAACGGCGTGTTTCAAAAACTGCTCAATTTCTGCAAGGGAAAAATCAGATTCAATGACCAGCAACTCAGGATACACCTTACCTTGATGCTGGTAAGCATACCGCAAAACGGATTTTTCCATCATCACAAAATTTGCCGGAGCCGAAGGCGGCATCGGTGCTGACGGAGAAGCCGGACCCAAGGCAAGAAACTCGCGGTGTTCATCTTGAAGGCGATAAAATTTCTGACGATTTTCGCGGACGCTGTATGCGGACATTGCAGCCATACCGCCAAACACTAACGCCGGAACACCTAAATCGCCATCGGCAAAAATCATCCCGATGGTAAAACACGCTGACATTATCGTGCTAAACACGACACCGCGCTTGCTGCTTTCGAGTTTGCGCTCTGCTTGCTGGAGTTTTTTAACGAGACGTTTGTAAGTTTCTTCTCGGTATCTGTCCACAGCAGTTGGAGAACTTCCGCGTTGCTGTTCCACTCGCGCACGGTGGCTTTTGGAGGTTTCCATTGCCGCATCCACAGCATCCATAACGCTGTCAATGATTTCACCGACAATTTCGCCGGCTTTGGTACGGTATTCTTTGCCGCGCTCAAAATCACGTTCAAAGCGCTCACGACGACGACGGCGCATTTTATCACGCATATCGGCAAATTCTTCTTGCCAATCGTGTTGCTGCCGACCGCGATTACCGTTTCCGGCACCGCTTCCGGTGTTGTATTTGTCCCAATTATTATTGGAAAAACTACTCATAACGCTATTCCTTGCGAAAGGCATGGTATCGTGCGGGTGAGGGGATTGTTGATACCTATTCATTTTGTCCGCTCCGACAATGTGTTGGTAATTTACAAAAGATTCTCTGCTTCTTCCAACGCAAAACGTACAAAAGAGTTTCACTTGCACATTTTTCTTGCAGAAATTTTTCGGTCTTGCGGTAAATAAACGTCATTCTCAGATAGAACCATTCGCCACGACGCTGCTTGTTTGGGGAATTATTCGTAAATTTGTGTTCAAAAAAATAAACACTCGTTTTTTTAGTCGTTCAGAAAGGTTGAAACACGTTCTATGGAACAATTCAAAAATTACATCAATGGCAAATGGGTTGCTGCCGCTTCAGGCAAAACCTTCCAAAACCTGAATCCTGCTGACCAGCGCGATGTTATCGGTGAATTTCCCGAATCCGACGCTGCCGATATTGACGCTGCTGTCAAGGCAGCAAAAGCCGCAGAACGCGCATGGATGCTTATGCCTGCGCCAAAGCGCGGGGACATTCTTCGCAAAGCGGGCGATATTTTTTCGCGCCGCAAAGCCGAACTTTCGCGCATTATGACCCGCGAAATGGGCAAACCCACCTTCGAGACCGCAGGAGATGTGCAGGAAGCCATAGACACGTGTTATTATGCGGCTACCGAAGGTCGCCGTTTATTCGGTTACAATACGCCGAGTGAAATGGAAAACAAGATGAATATGTCGTTTCGGATGCCGATTGGCATTTGTGGCATCATTACCGCGTGGAATTTCCCTATTGCCGTGCCGTCGTGGAAGATAATTCCGGCGCTGGTTTGCGGTAATACCGTCATTTTTAAGCCGTCGGATGATTCCCCTCATTCTGCCGTTATTTTTGCGGAGATTTTGGAAGAAGCGGGTGTTCCTGCCGGTGTGTTCAATGTGGTGCATGGCAAAGGTGCAAGCGGCGCGGCACTGGTGGAACATCCCGATGTGAAACTTATTGGTTTTACAGGTTCGACCGACACAGGCAAAAAAATCGCGGCAAAGTGCGGCGAAATGAACAAAAAATGCTCCCTCGAAATGGGCGGTAAAAACGCTCTTGCCGTCATGGAAGATGCCGACCAAGAACTTGCATTGGAAGGCGTACTTTGGGGTGCGTTTGGCACAACAGGGCAGCGCTGCACAGCAACTTCCCGGCTTATCGTTCACAAAGACATTTACGAAGAATTTACGAACAAACTTATCACCAAAGCCTCGAAACTCCGCTTGGGACCGGGCTTGGAAGAAGATACGCAAGTTGGTCCCGTGATTAACGAGCGCCAATTAGACAAAATCGAAAAATATATCGAAATCGGGCGCGAACAAGGTGCTAAACTTGCTCTGGGCGGTGGACGCGATGACGGTCCGAAACTCGGCATGGGCTTATTCGTCAAACCCACGATTTTCCTTGATGTAACGCCACAAATGCGCATTTTCCGCGAAGAAATTTTCGGTCCTGTGTTGTCGGTAACAAAAGCAGAATCCTTTGACCACGCTATTGAACTTATCAATGATTGTGCCTACGGCTTGTCGTCAAGCGTGTTTACATCCGATGTAAACCGCGCCTTCCGCGCTATCCGCGACATCGAAGCCGGAATTACCTACATCAACGCGCCCACGATTGGTGCGGAGGCGCATATGCCTTTTGGCGGCGTAAAAGGCACAGGCAATGGACACCGCGAAGGCGGTTGGACGGCATTCGAGATTTTCACGGAGTGGAAATCGGTGTATGTGGATTTCTCCAGCAAACTTCAGCGTGCGCAGATTGATAACTATTGATACTGCTCACACATCGATAATAAAAACCGCCCGCAACACACGTCGTGATGCGGGCGGTTTTGTTGTTGTACTTCTCTTCAATTTACGAAAACCAAAGCCGTGCAACGTCCATGTACCAATAGTAAATTCCCACAATAACGCTGCTCAATAAGCCGCGCAAGGGCGTAAAATTGAGCAAAAGCAGTAAAATTATCATGCCGTATAAGCCCATAGAACGGTACTTGTCCGCCATATCGTCGGGAAGCGTGTTTGCAACAACGTGTGAGCCGTCAAGCGGCGGAATGGGAATCATATTAAACACCGCCAGCGCAATGTTGATAATCAACCCATAGCGCATAAAACGGTAAAAAAGTTCGCCCGGTGTACCTGTGGAAACGTCAATCGTGCCGTTTGTGGCAACGACCAATCCCGCAAAAAACAGCACCGAAAGCACGATGTTGGAAGCCGGTCCGGCAAGCGCAATCAGCGTATCATCGCGGCGAATGTTCCGCAAATTACGCCAATCCACCGGAACAGGTTTTGCCCAACCGATAAGCGCTGCACCGCCCGTAAATGCTGACAGCACGGGCATAACGATTGTTCCCAAAAAATCAATATGCGGCACAGGATTCAGCGTAACCCGCCCCAAATCTCGTGCGGTTGTGTCACCCAGATAATATGCCGACAGAGCGTGTGCCGCTTCGTGAACCGAGAGCGACAGCAGAAAAATCGGCATTGTTACCAGCAAATTGGAAATGATTGATTGAAAGTCCATAGAAAAAAACCTTGAGTTCGGAAAATGAAGGTGAGTGCAGAAGAGGGTAGTGTTAATTGGTATCCGTGTCCAACAATCGCCGTCTGTAAGGCGGAAAGGTTGTGAGCATCGTTTACTGCAAGCGATTCTGCAATCGGAGAATGCTTGTAACGTTGTTTCTGAGCGTTTCCAGCATTTCAGCTTCATCTTCCAAAGCAAGATTGTTGTCAATGAGGATATTCAGAAGGCGCGTTCCGGTGATGTTCAGAAAGAGCGCAACGTTGTATTCACGCGCATCCAGAGCATTTTTGAGTTCGAGCAGTGCCGTATGCAGCAATTCTTGAATCGTGCGTCGTTCTACTAACTCACGTGTCGTAAATTCTTCGAGACGCTTGTACATGAAAACCTCGTTGTAACGGGATTGAACCAGATGAAGAAAGCCGTGAGTTATTGAGAGGAAATAACAGAACGTGAAGGTTGCATAGCAAACCGATTAGGAAAATACTTCCCGAACTTTATCGAAAAAATCCTTAGAATCCTTGTTTTCATCAGGCTTTGGTGCAATATTCGGGCTTTTCGACAATTCTTTCAGCGTGGTCTTTTCTTTGGCGTTGAGTTTCGTCGGCACGTACACATTCACAAGAATTGTCTGGTTGCCTTTTTCGTAGCTGTTCAGTTGCGGAATACCTTTGTTTCGCAAGGTAATTTTCGTACCGGGCTGCGTTCCCGCTTCAATCGAAATCACTGTCGAACCTTCCAGCGTCGGCACGGTAACTTCGCCGCCAAGCGCTGCGTCGGGGTAACTGATAGTCAGGTTGTACAGAATGTCATTCCCGTTGCGCACAAAATAATCGTGCTTTTTCTCTTCGATGATTATTAGTGCATCTCCGGCTTCACCACCACGCCGTCCGGCATTGCCTTGTCCGCGCATCGGAATGTAATTTCCTTCGCTCACTCCGGCGGGGAAATTAACTTTGATAGTTGCTTCGACTTTCACGCGCCCTTCACCTTCGCAGGTTTGACACGGGTCTTTAACGATTTGTCCCGTTCCGCCACAGGTTTGACAGGTCGAAACGTTGATAAACTGCCCAAACATGGAGCGTGACACTTGACGAATTTCGCCCGTGCCGTTACACGTGCCACACGTCGTCAAGCCTGTTCCGGGCTTTGCACCGGAGCCGTTACACGTGTCGCATTTTTGCATCTTTTTCACACGGACGGTTTTTTCTACGCCTTTGGCAATTTCTTCCAACGTCAAAGGCATACGGATTTTAATATCTGAGCCGCGCTCACCAGTCTGCCGCCGCGCACCGCCGCGTCCACCACGCGCACCACCCATATTTCCGAAGATTTCATCGAAAATACTGCCGCTACCGCCTGCTCCGGCATTGCCGAAAATATCGCCGAAATGACTAAAAATGTCGTTAATATTGGAGTATTGCCCAAAGTCCGCACCACCGCGCAATCCTTGATGACCGAATTGGTCATACCGCTTGCGTTTTGTCTCGTCGCTGAGAACTTCATACGCTTCGGTGGCTTCTTTGAATTTGTCTTCGGCTTCTTTGTTGTCGGGATTGCGGTCGGGGTGGTACTGCAAAGCGAGTTTGCGGTACGAAGCCTTGATTTCGTCCTTCGACGAGGTTTTACCGACACCTAAAATTTCGTAATAATCGCGTTTTGACATGGTAAATTTGCTTCAAAAGTAATGGTTATTCAGCACTTTTTTCTTCTGCGCCTGATGCAGAGGGCATTCCGGCAGAAATAATCACTTTCGCATGGCGTAAAACCTTGTTTCCAAGCGTATAACCGCGCTGTGCCTCTTGAACGATTTGTCCTTCCGGTGCTTCGGAAGGCATTTGCATCAGTGCTTCGTGGAGATTAATATCAAAATCCTGACCAACCGACGGAATCGGCTCTACACCTGCATCTTTGAAGGTCTGCAAAGCTTTGTTAAACACCAATTCTACGCCGTCAAGAAGCGCTTTGTAATCGGTGCTGTTTTTGCCGCTTTCTACCGCACGCTGCATATCGTCCAGCACGGGGAGTAGTTTTTGCAAAAGTTTCGTATTGGCGTGAATGATAAGTTCTTGGCGTTCCTGCTCGGTGCGGCGACGAAAATTCTCTAATTCGGCAACTTTGCGCAGCGAAATTTCTCGGAACTCATCGCGCTCACGGCGTAACTGCTCAAGGTCAGTATCGGAAGCCTGCGAATTGCCATTGGAAGCAGCTTCGGGAGTCAAAGGTGCTTCTTCTTGAAGTGTTGCTGTTTGGTCATTCATTGGTAAAAATCCTTAGAAAAATTCTTGTCAAACATTGGAAACAGTTTTCTGAAAACAGTTTTAGCAAGTTGTATGACGCAGAAGAAGACGAACAAGTTTCAGGCTTGTTGTGTTTTCATTACTGCAAGTGTCATTTGTCCATTGGGGAGGTTAGAGCAGTTGATTTGTTTGAATGTATTGCATCCCATCCCATTGATACAGCATTTTTGTTTTTCGTGTTTCAGTGCGGCTGCCTGGTTCGGCGGAACTGCTTTTGCGTGTTTGTGTGCGGGTTACAAGCAACGAATATAAATCTTTGCCCCATGTTTTCATCGTTTCCAGCGTTGCGCGGTCTTCCAAGGCTGTTTCGTACTGACCGCCTTCGGTTTCGGCATCATCGCCGACATTGGAGTAGGTGCAAAGTTCAAAAATGTTTTGCATAATCTCGTTTTGCACACGGAAAAGACAGAGCATGGAGGTTGTTTGTTGCTTTCCGTCGGTTTGCTGCGTCGCAGTCCACTCAAATGCGAGAGCGTATTCTTCGTCGGTAATTTGATATTTTTTCTGTTGCACCGACGTAATTTCGGCATTATCAAATTCCGGCTTATAGGTTGTATGTGCCAAAACAGGATTGCTTTGCGTACTGTCACGGAACGCAAAGACATCGAAAAGGCAGCCATCACCATTCTCGCGCTTTACAACAGCCATATACGTCTGCGCATTCGTGTTTAACTGCGTTACTTGAATATCGGTTATCGTAAATGTACTTTTGTCATCGGGCTTAATTTCATTCGCGTAGAGCGTGATGATAAGGTCTGTCGGCAAAAAGCGTCCGCAAATTTTTTCGGGTTGGGATTTGGAAAATGCTAATACAACTATCGCGTCATTGATACGCAAGGACTGAAGCGCATGATTTGCGGATAAAGACTGATTATTTGCCGATGTGCCTCCCGTAGCGGAAGATTGTGCTTGTTGGGGCTGTGCCTGATCCTGTTGCGCAGCTTCTTTTGATGACGAAGTACAACCGTACCAAGCAACGGATAACGCAAAGGTGCAGATGCTGACCATGCTGAGGGGTAGTGAGCGCATAATCATTCCTTTCAAAAAAATGGTTTCAACCAGCAAATATACCATTTTGCGCTGTACCGTAAAAGCGGAAATTATCCCCATAATGATTGAAGTGTTTGCTGACCGATGTAAAATGTTGCATTCACAAACCTTTTACGGACAGCATCAGCCACAATTTCTAGCAATTTGTAGCCCAAAAACTTGTATTTTTAACTCATTCTTTTGTACAATCTCGGTTTTGCATAATTTCACCCCTTACATTCTAAAGTATCCCCCACTCACCACGATCATCTATGAGACTTCTGTTGTTTGATATTGATGGCACTCTCGTTTCCGTCGAGCGCAGTGCTTCGCGGATGATGCTTCGCCGCGTTGTTGAAGAAATTTTCGCCATTGAGTTACCACCACATTTCGAGTTTCAACTTGGCGGAAAGACCGATTACCAAATTATGACCGAAACCGCACAAATGCTGGATTTACCGACAAAGCTCGTGGAAGAAAAGCGTGAGCAGATTCAGGATGTTTTGACACAACACACGGCAACACTCTCGAACCCCGAAACTATGCGCATTTTGGAGGGTGTGAAGCATTTAGTTGAGCATCTGGCTTCGCGCAACGATGTTGCCTTAGCGCTTCTCACAGGAAATCTCGAAACAACGGCTCTGCTCAAACTCCGTCCGCATGGCTTAGATAGGCACTTTCCGGTGGGGGCGTTTGGTTCTGACCATATTGACCGCACCATGCTTCCGCCGATTGCGCTCAAACGTGCAAATGCCCATTACAAAACACAGCACGGTTTCCATATCAATTTCGAGGCAAAAAACACGCTTATCATTGGCGATACACTGAACGACATTGCCTGCGCCAAGGCTCATGGAATCAAGACCTTAGCTGTAGCTACTGGTACAGTTGGCATGGGAACACTCCGCGAAGCAGGTGCGGAATTTGTTGTGGAAAATTTTGCGGATATGCAAGCAATTACGGATATTGCGACGAATTTTTGAGTTTTACCGCTCAGGTATGACCGCTCAATGAGTTTTACCGCTCAGGTATTATACCAATTTACGTTGAAGATTGTGCATTGTTTTTTCAATGCTTTTCTCTGGAAGCAGCATAAATACTCGCACAGACAAGAATGTCTGTGCCACTGACTTCTCCCAATATCATCATTGCCCTTGACGGTCCGGCAGGTTCGGGCAAAAGCACCACAGCTCGCCGTGTGGCGGAAGCGCTGGGCTATGTGTACATTGACACCGGCGCTATGTACCGCGCAATCACGCTTGCTGCCTTGCGGGAAGAACGCTCCATTACGAACTCCGACTTGCTTCCCATTGTCAAAGAGTATCAATTACAACTCACCATTTCACCCGACGGACAGCGTACAATCTTGGGGCGCGAGGATGTTACCGAAGAAATTCGCTCGCCGGAAGTGACAAAACTTGTAAGCGCTGTTAGCGCTTTGCCGTCGGTGCGCGAAGCAATGTCAAAACGGCAGCGCGAAATGGGCAAAAACGGTGGTGTTGTC
Source organism: Candidatus Kapaibacterium sp. (assembly GCA_025455065.1). Lineage (GTDB taxonomy): Bacteria > Bacteroidota > Ignavibacteria > Kapaibacteriales > UBA4661 > PH2015. The sequence goes on from JALONG010000004.1 coordinate 124,833, forward strand.
ATGGACGGGCGGGACATTGGAACGGTCGTGTTCCCCGAAGCCGAACTGAAAATTTTTCTTATAGCATCGCTCGAAGAACGCGCTAAACGCCGATTGGCGGAACTAAAGGACAGTTCTGTTTCGCTGGAAGAAATGTGCAAGCAAATCAGTGAACGCGACAAGCAAGACACAGAGCGCCTTGTCAGCCCCTTGCGCAAAGCGGACGATGCCGTTGAAATTGATACTTCCGCGCTCAGTATTGATGCTCAAACAGAGCGTATTTTGGCGCTGGCACGGGAACGTATTGCGGCAAAGCGGGGATGAGAAACGTTTGCAATATCTATATGGCATAAAAAGGTCGCTCGCATCGTCCTGCGTTAAAATACCGAACATCGGACAACATCGCTTCAAACGTGGTCGCATATTAAACTTTTCCCGCCGTCGGCAGTATCAAAGGAATAAAATTGTACGGAATTATTTGGCAAAGCGCTTTTGAAATCGTAAATTAGAAGTCTTTGATAATTCTTACTTTCTTCATTCATTGTTCACTGTTTTCATAGCACTATGAAATATTTCCTCAGCGCAGCACTTTTAGCTGCTGTGGCATTTGTTAGCCCCGCTTACGCACAAAAAGCAGCCTCCGGTGCTGCATCCGGCGGCGTAAAAATCGGTGTTGTTGATTCGCAAAAAATCGTCGCACAACTTCCCGAAGCAAAAGAAGCACAAGAAAAACTTCAAGAATCCGGTAAAAAATACCGCGATACCCTCGAAACCATTCAAAAAGACTACGTTCAGGCTCTCGAAGGATATGACAAACAAAAAGGCATGATGTCTGCCGACGCGAAAACCAAAGAAGAAGAGCGTTTGAAGGCAATCCAAGAGCGCTTCCTCCGCTACCGCGAAGAAAAACTCGGTAATCAAGGCGAACTCGCGCAGTTGCAGGAAGAGCTTCTCGCTCCTATTCGCAAGCGCGTTCAAGCGGCAATCAAAGAAGTTGCTAAAGGCGAAAAACTCTCCGCAGTAATGGAAACACCCGCTTTTGTCTATTTCGATGAAGAATTGGATATCACCTTCCGCGTTTTGGATAAACTCAAACGCAATAAGTAAGACGAAATGTTGAGTTTTAAGTGTTGAGTTTTGAGTGGTAATACACCCGAAACAAACCATTAAAAAAGTCGTAATTTGTAGAACGGTTTCAGTGTATATCGAAACACCTGCTACACAGTTCAAAGCCAAAGCCGATGCAATGACTATTGCCGCGCTTTGGCTTTTCTGTCGTTACGGGTTTTGTTTCACTTTTTTGCGATTCGTTATGATGAAGAATTCTTGGAAAATGCGCGGCTTTATCGTATTATGCAAGGCAGTACGGTGCAGAGCGCTTGGTATGGTGCTTGGAAGCACTACTCTTTGGGGTGTTGTCGGGGCAAGTAATGGTGTGCTTTGGGCGCAAGTACCGAAAGTCGCGTTTGTCAATTCTAACACCATTCGTGAGCGTTTCCCCGATTACCAAACCGCCAAACAGCGCTTGGAATCTCTTGTTGCGGATTGGAAGCGCCAATCGGAAGACCAGCTTTCGCAAATTCAAACGCTGGAAGCGGAAATTCAGAAAAAACGCCTAATTTGGAGCGAAGCCGAACTCAAAGACCGCGAATTGCTCTTGCAAAAGCGCCGCCAAGACCGCGAGGAATTTATCCGCAAAACCTTCAATTCCGGCGGTTCATTCGACACTGAGGCTGCAAATCTCATGCGCCCTGTGGAGGCGAAAATTGCTGCGGCGATTCAAGAAGTGGCGATTACCGAAAATTACGATTATGTTTGGGACAAAAGTTCGCAGCCGCTTCTCTATGCCAATCCGCGTTTCGACGTTACCGCAAAAGTGATGGACAAACTCGGCTTATTTACTGACGACATTAAGGCAAAATTGAACGAAGCGATTGACAAAATTGAACGGGAGATTAACAAAGCTCGGCAGGAGCTTTCACCTTCCAGCATTCGCCGCCGCCTCAGTAGAATGGCGGAAGATGCGAAAAAAGTGGCTGAAGACACGATAAAAGAAGCCGAGAAGGAATTTAAAGACGCAACGAAAGACCTGAACTTAGGGCAGAAACAAGACACAAGCAAAAAAGTAACGCCACCACCCGCACCACCACAAGATTCGACCAAAAAAGAACCTCCGAAAAAGTAACACCCTTTTGGGGCAAATCGTTTACAACAATTTCGCAACATCATAATGACCACACGCCCTCGCCTCAGCTTTTGGCAAATCTGGAACATGAGTTTTGGATTTCTCGGCATCCAATTTGGTTTTGCGCTGCAAAATGCCAATGTGAGCCGCATTTTTGCTACGCTCGGCGCAAACCCTGATGAAATCCCGATTCTCTGGATAGCCGCACCTACGACGGGGCTTTTGGTACAGCCCATTATCGGCTACATGAGCGACCGCACGTGGGGGCGTTTAGGGCGGCGCAGACCGTATTTTCTTATCGGGGCGATATTGGCTTCGCTGGCGCTTATTGCTATGCCAAACTCCCCCGCGCTCTGGATTGCTGCGGGCTTGCTGTGGATTATGGACGCTTCTATCAATGTTTCGATGGAGCCGTTTCGTGCGCTGGTTGGCGATATGCTGCCTTCGGAGCAGCGTACAACGGGCTTCGCGCTGCAAAGTTTTTTCATCGGTACAGGGGCGGTTATTGCGTCAGCGCTGCCTTATATGCTCACAAATTGGTTTGGCGTGGCGAATACTGCGGCTGCCGGGGCGATTCCGCCGTCGGTGGTGTGGTCATTTTATTTAGGCGCAATAGCGTTTATCGCGGCGGTAACGTGGACAGTTGCCACAACGCGGGAATATCCGCCGGAGAATCTCGCGGAATTTGAACGGGAAAAACAGCAGCAAAGCGGCTTATTTGCAAGTCTTACGCATGGTTTACGGGAAATTCTGGATTCCTTTGGCAAAATGCCGAAAACGATGGTGCAACTTGCAGTGGTGCAGTATTTTTCATGGTTTGCACTTTTTTCGATGTGGATTTACACCACAAGCGCCGTTACAAGCCGCATTTACGGCACAAGCGACACAAATTCCCTTGCCTACAATCAAGGTGCAGACTGGGTTGGCGTGTGCTTTGCCGTGTATAATGGTGCGGCGGCAATTTTTGCGTTTATCATCCCGATTATTGCCGCAAAAACAAGCCGCAAAGCCGTTCATGCGATTGCACTTGTAGCGGGCGCTGTGGGGCTTGCGTCGGTGTATGTGATTTCCAGCCCGCAGATGCTGTTGGTTTCTATGTTGGGTATCGGTTTTGCGTGGGCGAGTATTCTTTCGATGCCCTACGCAATTTTGGCGGGAGCCTTGCCGCCGGAGAAAATGGGTGTCTATATGGGCATTTTCAACTTTTTTATCGTTATTCCGCAAATTACCGCAGCCGGAATTTTAGGCTTTTTTATGCGCTCACTTTTTGGCAATCAAGCCGTGTTTGCCTTGATTTTGGGCGGTGTTTCGATGCTTATTGCCGCCGCGATGACGATGCTTGTTCAGGATGAGCATTAAACGTGCGTTGTAGCGCTGCCGAATCCCACAAAAAATTGTGAAAACAAAGTTGTGCAACATTTTTTGAATATTCTATGCGAACCAGACTACTTTCCGCCTGTGCTTTTATGCTCCTGTGCATTGTTCAATCCGTCTTTGCACAGACATTGCCAATTAAGGATTTAAGCATTGGAAATCGTTTTTATTATGTTTATTCCTATGAATCAATTATGACTGGCTTTAACCCTCAGCAAGGTCCCTACATAAATAGAAATGGCGGTACTCGCTATACTCTAGAAAGAGTTCTTGATACAGTCTTGAGGGATGGCAAAAAGTATGCACTTGTAAGCACACTAAATTGGGGCGATGTACGCACAACATTATACACGACTCTCCAACGCTCCGATAGCGCATCAATTTATGTTTTTGACACAACATCGCGCTCTGAACGAAGTGTGTTTAATGTTGGTGGAAGATTTTCGTCCCCACTTGCTTCTGATTTACGACTAATCTCAACAACCTCAACAGAACTATTTGGCAAAAAACTACCGCGATATGAGTATGGGGCCTTCACAATTCCGATTTGCAGACCAGTGCAAGAAATCCACATTCAAACTCTTGGTTTTTACACTTCACAATATGGCTGTTCAGCACTCGGTGGTTTAAGATCAAGTACTAGCATGACATTATCAGGCGCAATTGTCGGTAAAGATACCTTAAATGAAGTGCCTAATCCCAAAATTGCGACACTTGCTCCTCCGCCCATAACGCAATTATCACCAAACAACATTGTTACTGTTCCCATTAGGCTTTCAGGTCTTGACAGTTTGGGTGAGGTCTTTGCGGCTGCGCCTCGATTAACAGTGCTTTTTAACAAGAAAACACTTCAACTGTACAATGTGCCTCAAGGATATTCGGCAGATTCAACGGCTCAAAATGACACCGTGCGTGTCTTCATTACTCCACCCTTGAACAGAAGCACACTCGCAACGTTGCAATTTCGGATGAATCCAACGGCGGAATTATCAGAGACCACCGTAGATGTGTCACTAGAATCAAAGGCTACAAAAACATTAGCTTTCGTACTACCACAAGCCGGACGGATAGTGTTTGCGCCACGTAAACAATCTTCGATTTTTCGCTTTTTGGCAGTAGATTCATCCTACAAATACGGCGATACAGCAAGAATTGGAGCGTATCTTACCGGAACCAGAGATATTGCGGAATTTGGAATTACGCGCATTCAGGCAACCGTGCCGATGCCTCTTACTGTGGCACAACCTTTGACAACGGTTGCTACCATAAATGGGTACGCAATGATTCCGATGGAGTTTGTTTTGTCCACCAATACCAATTCTGCTTCAGCGTTTGCTCAGGTGCGAATTTTCACAACAGCCAGCGTTAGCGTGCCGTTAGCATTAACCGACCTCAAAGCTATTCCTAATGTCGCCGATTTTGAAGTATTTGGGAACGCCGCTTTTCTGCGTGTTCGCAGCCCCCAACCACAACTCGCACGAACAGCCGATACTGCGGCTCGTCCCAGCATTATCAGTCTCGCACCCAATCCCGTACAGAACGATATTTCTTTATCCTACTCGCTGCCTAACGATAGTTTCATTTCCATCCGACTATACGATATTCAAGGAAACATCGTACAGACACTTTTGCCAAGAACATTACGGTTAAGCGGTGTTTATACCGAAAAATTTTCCATTACAGATTTACAGCAGGCTGAATATCGGCTTATTTTGCAAACGGATAATGAAGTCGCGCAATCAAGAGTTATAGTGCATCGGTAGGTGTTTGATGACAATATTTTTTGCTTCAGCACTATATTCCTCCAACAATTTGATATTGTACACCATGCAAAACCTCTGGTCACCTTGGCGCTCACACTATATCCAATCCGTTGCAAGTTCAACGGAAGCCGACAACGACTGTTTTTTATGCGCAGCCGCAGAACTTCCCTCCACACCGGAACGCGATGCGGAACTGCTCGTTGTAGCGCGGCGAAAGGAATGTTTTGTGATAATGAACCGATTCCCCTACAATGCAGGTCACATCATGGTTGCGCCAAATCGTCACTGTGGAGAACTGCGTTTACTGACGGATGACGAAGTAACGAATCTTTTCCGCACGGTGCGCGAAGCAGAAGATGTGCTGCACCGCATTTTGAAGCCGCATGGAATCAACGTCGGCATCAACCTTGGCAGCGCAGCCGGAGCAGGCGTACCGGGGCATCTGCACGTGCATTTAGTGCCGCGCTGGAACGGGGATGTGAATTTCATGCCTGTGTTGGCGGAAGTGAAGGTTATTTCGGAGCGCCTCGAAGAAACCTACGTCAAGTTACACGCCGCATTTTCTTCCGATAATTCACGGTAAACTTGCCATAAAGCACAGGCAGGGTATCGAATTTTTTCGTAACTTACCGTTATGAAGACACTCGCTCTTGAAATTCTCGGACGATTCCATAATGATTTCGACACACCGTGGAAAGAAGCGCTTGAAATCTACTTTCAAGAGTTTATGGAGTTTTTCTTTGCCGAAGCCGCCACGCAGATTGACTGGAACAAAGGCTACGAATTTTTGGATAAAGAACTGCAAGCAATCATGCGTGAAAGCGAAATTGGAAAGCGCTATGCCGATAAACTCGTGCGTGTGCATTTACGCACTGGCGAAGAATCGTGGCTGCTGGTGCATATTGAAATTCAAGGGCAGCAGGAAAGCGATTTTGCCAAACGAATGTTTATCTACAATTACCGAATTTTCGACCGTTATGAGCATCCGGTAGCGAGTTTAGCCGTTTTGACCGATAGTTCTCAAACATGGAGACCGCATGAATACTCGTATTCTTCTCTCGGCTCGGAAATGCGCCTGACATTCCCCATTGCAAAGATGTTGGATTTTGCGGAACAGTGGGCGCTGCTTGAAGAAAGTGCGAATCCGTTTGCGGTGATTGTCATGGCGCATTTGAAAGCCATCGAAAAAGGCTTGTCGCCGGAAGATCGCATGAAATGGAAGGTGTTGATTGCCTCGGCGCTCTATCGGAAAAATACCGCTAAAAGCGATATTATCAAGATTTTGGGATTTTTGGACTGGCTCATCACACTGCCGACCGAGCTACAACAACAATTTCGTACCACTATTGACATACTGGAGAAACGCAATATGCCGTATTTATCAACGTTTGAGCGCGAAGCAATGTTGCGAGGAATTGAGCAGGGCTTAGAACAAGGAATGCAACAAGGAATGCAACAAGGAATGCAACAAGGAATGCAACTTGGTTTACAGATGCTTCGTGAAAATATCACCTTCGGCTTACAAGCACGATTTGGCGATGCCGCCGCACATCTCATTGCAGAAATTGATACAATCACGGATTCCGAGCGCTTGAACGGCATCCTTCATGCGCTTTTTACGGTATCTTCGCTAGAGGAAATTCGGCAATTACTACGCTAAATCACCTTGCTACATTACTTCGCTACCGAACAACAACCATTATTTTGTCCTGTAATTTTGCATTTCCAACCTCTCATCAATTCAACGTTTTTATTTTGCTATTCGGGCGCTTCAATTCTGCCTTCTGAGGATATGTTGAACCACTGAGCGCCGATAACGTTTGTGCATACACTACAATTTCCTGCTATGATTCCTGACCGCATACAAATTCTTGACCTCCTGAAAAAAACTGCACCTGCCACACTCAGGCTGCACGACATTGCCAAACATTTTCATCTCCGCTCTGATTCTACCGATTACGAGCAGTTGCGCATTATGCTAACGCAACTTGCCGATGAAAAGGTGATTTACCGCTCCACACGCCGCAAATACGGTATTGAAATTCCCACCGGAGCCACAACCGTCAAGAAAAAACAAGCACTCCGCGAAGTCCAAGTGGCTGCTGCTACATTTGAAGGCATTTTGACGATTGACGGCTACAATGGCGTTGTGGCAACGGATTCCGAGGAATTTCCGCACATCACCGTCAAACGCCCCAATCTCGGTACTGCCTTCAACGGTGACCGTGTGCGCCTCAAATTACTTGCCTTGCGCAAAGAAGGGAAAGTTTCCGGCGAAGTGATTGAAATTCTGGAACGCGCTCCCACGCGCTTTGTGGGCAAATTAGAAAGCAACGGCGATTTCACGTTTTTCATTCCCGACGACGACCACATTCACGTTGATTTTCTCGTGCATCCTAACCGCATGGCTGGTGCAGGTGACGGCGATAAAGTCGTCGTAGAACTGCACCGTTGGGATGACCCGATGAAATCGCCCGAAGCTCGTGTTGTCGAAATTTTAGGACGCGCAGGCATGGCGAGCGTTGAGTATTCATCGGTCTTGCGGGAATTTAAGCTGGTGCGTGATTTTGCGCCAAAAGTCGAAGCGGAAGCAAAGGCAGTCGCTGTGCCGATTTCCAAGAAAGAAATCGCACGACGTTTGGATTTGCGCAAGCAAACTATCATCACCATTGACCCCATTGACGCGAAGGATTTTGACGACGCGCTGTCACTGGAGCATCTGGACAACGGTAACATCCGCATCGGTGTCCACATCGCCGATGTGAGCCATTACGTGCAGGAAAAAGGCGCGTTGGACGAAGAAGCACTCAAACGCGGTAACAGCACATACCTTGTGGATGGCGTAGTTCCTATGCTCCCACACACCTTGTCGAGCAATATGTGTTCGCTTGTGCCACACGAAGACCGTTTGGCGTATTCGGTGATTATGGATTTTTCACCACGCGGAGCGCTGAAATCCTATGAAATCCGCGAAATTGTCATGCACAGCAAACGCCGTTTTACCTACGAAGAAGTGCAGGACATTATTGACGGCAAAGCTCAAGACCCCCATCAAGACTTGGTTTTCGAGCTAAACCGTTTTGCCGATGTTCTGCGCAAAAAACGCTATGCTTCCGGTGGTATTGACTTTGTTACCAGCGAAATCCGTTTTATGCTGGATGAATACAAACAGCCCGTCAAGGCATTACTCAAAACCCGCACCGATGCTACGTCGCTGGTGGAAGAGTATATGCTCGCAGCGAACCGCGTTGTGGCGGAACACGTGAAAAAACTTTCCACCAAATACCGCCTCAAAAAAACGCTGCCTTTCCTTTACCGCATCCACGACCAACCCGACCAAGGCAAACTCAGCATGGCATTTAGCCTCGTGCGCTCGTTTGGTATTCCGGCACCGCACGGAGAGCGCATTTCCTCACGGGACATCAACGAATTTTTGCAAGGCTTGAACGAACACCCCGCGCAAAGTGTTCTGAATCAAGTCCTGCTGCGGTCTATGGCAAAAGCGGTCTATGCGGAATACAATATCGGGCATTACGGCTTGGGGTTTGAGTATTATTCGCATTTTACCTCGCCGATTCGTCGTTATCCCGATTTGGTGATTCATCGTCTGTTGAAGGAGTTCGCCATTGCGAAGCCTGATGACAAGCGGCTTCGGGAGTTGGCGGAACTTTTGCCCGAAGTCAGTACGCACTGTTCCACAACGGAGCGCCTTTCGGTCGAAGCAGAACGCGCATCCAACAAACTCACCCAAACAGCGCTTGCGATGAAGCATCTCGGCGAGGAGTTCAACGGCACGATTACGGGCGTTACGCACTTCGGAATTTTTGTGATGGTGGACGACATCTACGCAGAAGGATTGGTGCGGGTTCTGGACTTGCCGACGGATTATTATTACCACAATGAACGTGAATTTTCACTCGTGGGGCGCTACACCAAGAAAAAATTCCAAATGGGAATGCGAGTGCGGGTGCGGATTGCGAAGGTGAATATGCAAAAACGCGAGTTGGATTTCCTCTACACCGGAAATACACTCGACGCAGAGGCTCTCGCCGCACTGAACGCACGCCGCGCAAATGCTTCCTTGCTGGACAAAACCGCAGGCGACGGCGACGAGGACACACCAAGCCTTGAGAGCGTTCTCAAAACCGTGCGGCGCAAAGAGAAAAAAGCACAAAAGCACCACGAGCAAAAAGCAAATGCTCAAAAAAGCAGCACTCCGAAAAGCGGCACTCAAAAAAGTAGCGCTCCGAAAAGTAACACTCCAAAAGGTACTACCCCAAAAAGCGCATCGGCTCAAACCTCACAACGAAGCGCTTCCGGCGGCGGCAAAAAACAATCATCGCAGAAATCAAGCACCAAAGCAGGTATCACGCGCAAAGCACTAAAATCGCTCAAAACCAAGCCGCAGAGCGCATCCGGGGGCAAAGGTGGCAAGAAAACAAAGCAGTAGTTTGTTATTGCACAAAACAATGTTATGTCATTGAGGAATGAATACACCATGAAACCACAGCAACCAAGCGCCCCGGAGCGCCTAAAACCCCGCAAGGACTTAGGGCAGAACTTCCTCAAAGACCGCAATATTGCTCACAATATCGTCAAAGCATTAGAACTCCATGAACGGGAAACCGTGATAGAAATTGGTCCCGGCGAGGGCGCTCTTACGTCCTTGCTCATGGAAACCAACGTCAGAAACGTTATCGCCATTGAATACGATGCACGGGCGGTAGAACTCCTGCAAACACGATTTCATGCGGCAATCACGGCAGGACGCTTGCGGATTATTCACAGCGACGTTCTTAAACTTACCTTCGACAAAATTTTTGCAGAAAACTCCGCAACGCCCGATGAAATCTCAATTGTTGGTAATATCCCGTATTATATCACCAGCGATATTCTCTTTTGGATTTTTGACGAATGGGCAAAACACAGCGCAGAAATAGTTTCAAAAGCCTCACAGCAACACGCTTGGAAAAAAATCACGCTCCGCAAAGCGGTAATTATGATGCAAAAAGAAGTCGCAGAGCGCATCACGGCAAAACCGCGCACAAAAGAATACGGTATCTTGAGTGTCGCATCGCTGCTTGTTTCTGAGCCGAAAATTCTTTTTCATGTTCCGCCGCAATGTTTTTTTCCGCCGCCGAAAGTAACCTCATCGGTCGTGGAGTTCCGCATGAAAGCAGGCGCAGAAGCCTCCGCACAGTTTCGGGCGGTACATCCTCTTGTGCGGGTTGCTTTCAACCAACGCCGCAAAGTGCTTTCCAATGCGCTTTCCGGCGTTTTGCCAAAAGAACGCTTGCCCGAACTTCTTGCTGCTGCGGAAATGCGGAAAATTTCGTATTTTCGCTCTCGTGCGGAGGAACTCACGCCGCACGATTTTATGCGCTTGCATGAGCTTATTGCAGAATTTCGCTAACACCTTCTCTCCTCTGCTTGAAAGGTCATCTGCTTGAAAGCCTCTCTGCCGCGCACCAGTCCGCAACATTCCCATGAAAACTCCCCCTTCATCCTCAACCACCCCGCGAACCCGCGCCCGTACTCGCTTCGGAGCGCAAGAACACTCTGCGCCCTCGCCAAATTCGCATGAGCAGTCAGAAAAGCATTCTCCAAGCGGTTTACAGGTCTTGCAGCAAATCCGCATTACGCCCCGTCGGTTGAAAGAATCGCTCACAACGGCAGAAATACTGACACTGACGATGCTTACGTTTTATACGGTTTTGGGCTGTATTTTTGCGACGGTCGTGGAAAATACGCTCATGTACATCGTGGTAAATTGCTGTTTTATGTGGATGCAATGCGCCTTAGCGGTAAGCGTGTCGGAGAACGAAACGGGGCGTATCTTTCGGTCATTGCTCATTGCGCGGCGATTTTTCCTGCTTCCGGCGATTTATTTCATTTACTCCCAATCCCACCTGTATATCACGCACATCAACCCGCATGATTACGACGCATTGCTGGCAGAATGGGACGTTGCGCTCTTTGGCGTGTATCCGACGCGCTGGATATATCAATTCGCACACCCGCTTTTGACGGAGTTCTTGCAAATTTGTTATTTCCTCTATTTCTGGATTCCCGTTGGCTTGGGGGCTGAATTTTACACGTCGCGCCCGACGATTTACTACACGCGCTATGCGCTTTACGTGGCGTGTGTGAGTTATGCGCTGTATCTGGGATATTTTTTTATGCCGGCAATCGGTCCTTGCTTCACGCTGCATGATTTTTCGCAGTGGAACGCCGAACTTCCGGGCATCGTTTTTGCCGAACCGCTCCGCGCTATTGTCAATAACGGCTCCGGCGCAGGCACGGCGACACCGCATCTGACCGCGCACCGCAACTGTATGCCAAGCGGTCACACGATGGTAACGCTGCTGAATATGATGATTGCTTTTCGGTGGAAGTCGCGTTTTCGCTGGGGGTATTTCGTTATTGGTTGCGGCATTATTGTTTCGACGATTTATCTGCGCTATCACTACGTGGTGGATTTGCTTGCCGGAGCGGTAGTAACGGTCTTGGCGCTGCTTTTTGCAAGGGTTTTGGAGCGTACCTTGAGGAAGATTGGTTTTGCTGCGGCGTAAGGTTTTATACCAATTTACGCTGAGGATTGTGCATTATTTTTTCAATGCTTTTCTCTGGAAGCAGCATAAATACTCGCACAGACAAGAATGTCTGTGCCACTGACATAAATACTCGCACAGACAAGAATGTCTGTGCCACTGAAGCCGGATTTTTTTGCACAGTTATCAACTCAAATTGGTATTATGCTGTTTTGATGTGAAAATGGCAATTCAAATAGTGATTTATTTTTGACACAGTTCCCACAAAATCATGACAAATTTTGTTTTAGATGAACCAGCTATTCGCAACTGTGTTCTGCCGATGACATCGGAACAGTACCGTTTTATGGGAGAATCGGGCTTGTTGGAAAACAACGTAGAACTTATTCGTGGTTTTATTGTCAAAAAAATGCCCAAATCACCGCTTCATACCTTGCTTGTCACACGATTGCAAGCAGCATTAGTCGGGCTTCTGCCCACGAATTATTTTGTGCGCAAAGAAGAGCCTCTCGCCCTGCAAAACTCAGAGCCGGAGCCGGATTTGGCACTTGTCATCGGCTCGGCAGAACAGTACGCTCAAAATCACCCCTCCGGCTCAGAAACAGTCCTCGTCTGCGAAGTAGCCCTTTCGTCATTGGCGCTTGACCGAAAAAAAGCAGAACTGTACGCGGAAGCGGACATTCCGCATTATTGGCTGGTCAATGGCGTTGAAATGCGCTTGGAAGCATACTCTACGCCGGAGCAAGGCGTGTACACTCATTGCACAATTTTGGCATTCAACGAGTCAATTACTGTGCCATTTGCGGCGGGTAACGCGCTGCACCTCAGCACCATATTTCCACATCCTGCTGAATAGGGCATACAGCATTGCTTTCGTCCTTGCGTCATTCAACAATCGTGATTGCCTCTCACGGCAAACAACGATAGACGGCAAGCCTCTCAAACAGCCTCTCAAATACTTGTTTTCACGCTTTTTTTTCGGTATGAATCTTCTGAAAAATTTCCCTTCATCGCCATTTTTGGTGTTTGTTATTGCGGCAGCTTTTTTTGTTGCCTACGGCTCATTTTTGGTGATGACACAGCTTGCCGCAAGCCCGTTTGTTCTCTTTGTTTCGTCGGTATTTTTGCTCTTTCCCTTTCGCAATGAATCCGTTCATGTCAAACGCATGATGGTTTTGCTGTGTTTGACCTTTGCGGCATGGCTTTTCCGCGAGGTGGGAAGCCTCTTTGCACCGTTTTTTGTGGCATTTGCCTTTGCGTATTTGTTCGAGCCGGTGGTGCAGTTTTTACAGCGCAGAAAATTCCCGCGCTGGCTTTCGGCAGGGCTGTTGGTGCTAGCATTTATCAGCCTTGTAGCCTCTATTGTGGTCTTTGTATTCCCGATTATTTTGGCACAACTCAACGACATTATCAGGGAAATGTCCTCGCTCATTACCCGCGCAACGGCGTACTTAGAAAGCAGACAGTTTTTCCGTTTGCTTTCCAGTTACGGCTTAAATTCCCCACAAACCCGCGAATTGATTCAGCGTGAACTTGTGCCGCGCTTGGAAGGCTCATTCAACCTCATTTTGCGCACGTTGCTCACATTTTTGAGCAGCCTTTCGGATGTGGTTACGCAAGTGGTGAACATCATCCTCACGCCGATTTTGATGTTTTATTTCACCAAAGATTTCGACAAAGTAAAAGCCTTCATCGTCAAGGTTTTAAGCGGTCAGCAGTCGAAATTGCTGTTTGATTTGTACCGCATCAACGGCATCGTGAAAGCATACATTAGCGGGCAGGCAATCGCGGCGGTGATGATAGGCACGGCTTCCAGCCTCATTTTCTTTGCTTTTGGGATTCCTTATTCCGGCGTTATCGGCACGGTGTGCGGTTTGCTCAATCCGATTCCGTATATCGGGATGTTTTCGAGCATCATTATCGGCTTGATAACAGTCGTGGTGGTGGGTTCGGGCGATGCGATTATGTTTTCGCTGGCGGTTATTACGACGACAGTCTTGGGGCTGCATTTAGTGGACAATTATGTCTTGCAGCCGCGTATTGTCGGGCAGCGTGTGGGATTGCACCCGCTTGTGATGATTGCTTCACTCTTGCTTTTTGGGCATTTTTGGGGAATTGCAGGCTTGCTTATGGCGGTTCCGATTATGGCAAGTATGATGATGTTCTTCAACGATTGGCTGACGGCAAAACTCGCCGCCCAAGAAGCACCGGAAATGCCCGTAGAATCTATGATTGCCGATGCGATGTAATGTGATGCCGATGTACGTTAATACCTGTGCAAAAATACAGGCTTCCGTAGCACAGACATTCCTGTCTGTGTCCGAAATGAGCAAAGCGAATAATCTTCAAGCAGGGTAATTTCAGTAAGATACGGCATTACGCCTATCGGCGTTAAAGACACAGACAAGAGTGTCTGTGCCACGAAGAAATTCCTTGATGCTTAACTTGGATGAAGCCTATGATTTTGGACACGCTATTTTTTTCACCACCTCTAAATGTTAATCTTCCCCGCTCTACGCCTTGCGCGGAATATCGCCACAGCTTGCTGATGCTCCGCACCGTTGCGGGTGAAGGTGTGCGTATTTGTACCGTCCAATTTTGCCACGAAGTAATAGAATCCATGCGCTTCGGGAGCAAGTGCAGCTTTGATTGCGGCGCGTCCGGGGGAGTTAATCGGCGCGGGTGGCAATCCGGCGTATTTGTAGGTATTGAAGGGGCTGTCAATTTCTAAATCCGCAAAAAGCAGGCGGCGACTTGTGCGATTGGGGTTTTTAATGTCATAGACATACTGCACGGTCGGGTCTGCTTCCAACTTCATCCCGATTTTATACCGATTCCAATACACCCCCGAAACACGCGGTTTTTCGTCATCCACAGGTGTTTCTGCCTCGACGATGGAAGCCAGCGTCAGCGTTTGGTGACGGTCAATGCCCGTTGTGGCAGTGCTGGAGACTTCGCGCCAAAATTCGTCTTGTTCATCCAAAAGTTTGTCCAGCACTTCGTTTGCGGGAGTTTTTTTGTAAAATTCGTAGGTGTTTGGCATCAAATACCCTTCAATAGTCGCCGTCGTGATTCCACGCGCTTTACGCAGCGAGTCGGAATAGGCAATCCGTAAAAATTCTCCTTTATCACAGCCTATTTTTTCCGCCGCAATTTCTGCATATTTGCGAAGCGTGATTCCTTCTTGGAAGGTAACGGTTGCCGTTTGTAAATTACGCTTGGAAAAAAGCCGCATAATTACCATAAATTGAGGCATATTCGGCTCAATGGTAAAAATGCCGCGCTGAATCGCTCGCTCTTGCTGCCACGCCACAGCACGGGCAAAGAGCCGCGCAATAGTCGGCGAGGTAATAATGGAGCGGTTTTCAAGCTGCGTTATGGCAGTATTGATGCTCATTT
Source organism: Candidatus Kapaibacterium sp. (assembly GCA_025455065.1). Lineage (GTDB taxonomy): Bacteria > Bacteroidota > Ignavibacteria > Kapaibacteriales > UBA4661 > PH2015. Next base: position 140,084 of record JALONG010000004.1, read on the forward strand.
TGGGGCTGACATAAAACTCCATCGGCGTAGCAGTCTCCACAGGCTTAACAAGCTGGACAAAACTGTACCCGGCAAGGCTTGCAATGATAACTATCGGAAGCCCGATAATAACGGCGATTCGCTGACCACGAGTCATAGAAAACACGATGTATTCAACATTTGATGAACTTTAAGGCTGCTAATATGCGAAATTTCCTTCAGGCGACAAAGCGCCATTCTCGAAAACACGCTTCAAATAATCTTCTTCGTAGCACAGACATTCCTGTCTGTGTCCCTAACGCCGTTAGGCGTAATTCCGAAAGGACAGCAATGGGTGAAAATTCTTCCCGTAGCACAGACATTCCTGTCTGTGCCCCTAACGCCGTTAGGCGTAATTCCAAAAGAACAGCAATGGGTGAAAATTCTTCCCGTAGCACAGACATTCCTGTCTGTGCCCCTAACGCCGTCAGGCGTAATTCCGAAAGGCATAATACCAAAATCATCGTAACAACAACCTTTTCAAGATTATACGCTTCGCGTATTAGTGACACAGACAAGAATGCCCGTGCTACGGGGGGAGAAGACATTCTTGTCTGTGTTTCTAACGCTGAAAGGCATAATACCGAAAGTATCGTAACAACAACCTTTTCAAGATTATACGCTTCGCGTATTAGTGGCACAGACAAGAATGTCTGTGCTACGGGTGTCATTGTGTTACTTCTGATGCTTGCCGCACTATCCCTCCAAGCCCAGCCCACAAGCGGCTTCCCGCAAAACCTCGAAGAACGCCTCAAACAAGAGCGCCTCGCGGGGCTTGTCCACACGATGAACGTTACGGTTAATGATGATGATTACACCTTCAAAGGCACGTCCCGCGTGGAGTTCACCAATAACACGCCTGACACGCTGCGCCAAATCTTCTTCCACGCCCATTTCAACGCCTTTCAGCCGAACAGCCTCACGCATAAGCGCGTTGCGGCAATCGGTCCGAACCGCTTAAAACCTGAAACCTTTGCTAATCTCAAACCAAACGAAATCGGCAAACTTGACATTCTGCCCGGCACAAGTAATGGAGCGCCTTTCACGGTAGAGCGCTTGGGAACGATTATCCGCTTAGACCTTGCAAAACCGCTTCTGCCCGAAGAGCGCACCACGCTTGAGTTTGCCTTTGAGGGACAAGTTCCCGTGCAGGTGCGGCGCTCAGGGCGCAATAATGCTCAAGGTGTGCGCTATTCGATGGCGCAATGGTTTCCGAAATTATGTCAATACGACCAACACGGCTGGCAAAATAACCAATTTGTTTTGCGAGAATTTTACGGCGTGTGGGGTAAATATGATGTGAAAATTACGCTTCCCGCAAAGTACGTCGTTGGCGCTTCCGGCGACCTCCAAAACCCGCAAGAATGCGGCTTCGGCTATCCCTTCACCGGAAGCGCCGCAAGCGACACAACCGTTATGCCGCTTCCCGATGCACAAAAGCCACAAGGCACGAAAACATGGCACTTTGTGGCATTTCCCGTGCATGATTTCGCGTGGGTTGCCGATGCGGACTATATTCACCGCGTCGTCAAAATGCCAGTTTCTTCGCCAGTTTCGGCAGGAATGACCTTTCACATTCTCACCAAACCCAAGTACGACGCGGTTTGGAAGAACGCTGTGGATTGGCTGCCGCGTGTCTTTCGCTTTATGGGCGAGAAGTATTTGCCATATCCTTACAAGCAATTTACCTGCACACAAGCGGGCGACGGCGGTATGGAGTACCCAAATTTGGTGATGATTCGGAGCGGTGATTACAACGGGACGCTTGGCACAGTCGCGCACGAGGCAATACACCAGTGGTTTTACGGCATGGCGGCGAATAACGAAACCAAACACGCTTGGATGGACGAAGGCATCACCGATTACCTCACCGACCGCATTATGGCTGAGGAGTTTAAGATTGATGAGCAGCAGCGCTCCACGTGGCTAGAGCAGACGCTCATTCCGCGCCGCAAGGACGCTTTAGAATCGAATCGGGCGTTTTTGCGGGTGTATGCGCTTGGCTACGATGAACCGCTCTCTATCCCGCATGACCGCTTTAACGAGGACATGACCGCCGTGATGGTTTACCGCAAAGGTTCGGCGTGGATGCGGCAATTTGAGTATTCGTTTGGCAAGGACAAGGTTGATGAACTACTGAGGAATTATCAGGCTCAGTGGCGTTTCCGTCACCCATATCCGCCGGATTTCGAGAAATTGGCAAGCGAAACTTTTGGGCAGCGCATGGATGAAGTGTTTGACACCTTTTTGCGCGGCACGGAACTTCCCGATTACACGCTTCAATCCTTGCGTTCTGAGCCGACAAGCGACGGAAAATTCAAAAACACGCTGCAAATGACCAAACGCGAACGCGCTCACGTGCCGCTTCGCCTCTTTGCAACGGATGTGGGCGGTCAGCGCAGCATTTTGACGATTCCCAGCGATATGCTGAATGCGCCAAACAACGACACAAGCCGCCTTGCGCCTTGGTTCTGGGCAGCAGGCGATTACACCGCAGAATTTATCACCCAAACCCCACTCCGTGAAGTTCGGCTGGACACCGCAGGAAATCTGCTTCGCCAAGACCTCACGAAAAATAGCATTCAAGCGGGCGGATTGTTTCCTGCCATGCCGGATGTCAAATTCGGCTTTATGACGCGCTTCGACGAAGCTATGCCGCTTGATTATTATGGTGTGTCGGTGCGCCCGTCGGTGTGGTTTGACCCGCTTGGGGGCTTGCAACTTGGGGTAAGGGCGGATGGTGTTGGCGGCTACAATACGCCAAAAATCACGGCTGGGGCGTATTACAATTTGGGGAATCGGCGGTTTGATTGGCAGGTGGGGCTTCAGCAGACGCTTGGCGGGAATGGGGTTATTAACACTTTTGACGCGAAAATCTTTAGTATGGATGGAGTTCGTGGGGTTTCTTTGCGGGCATTGAACGACATTCGCCCAACGCGATATGCCCGTGAGTCATTCGGGCTGAGTTCGATAATGATTGACTTTTTAGACTTCGGAGATGATAGTTATCTACTGCCCGAAATATCCAGTACAACCTTCAGAGGTGCAATGATGCGGTTGGGTGCAATCAGTGAACAACGCTGGCGAAATGGCTATGTGCAATTAGAGGCAAATATTTCGTCTGACGGTTTTATTTTTATCGACGGACAAGTTCGATTTGAATGGTCAGACACTTTTTTTGAATCACCGTATTTCAGCATAAAACCTCGTGCTTTCGTGTATTTGGCAACTATCGGAACGCCGCGCTTCTTACAATATTCCCTTCAAAGTGGTACTTCACTAGAGCGTTTTGAAAATATACCGGCACGCTATACACGTTTCGCGGCTTACAATTTTAATCTCCCTGTTTTCACACAAGGAGGCGGTGGGTTCGTAAATTCTGCAAACGAGGCGACAAGCGCTATTGCGGCTGTCAATCTCTTTTTGGGGAACAAAACACTTAGATCAATGGGCGTAAATATTTTTGGAATTGAAGTGCTAAAGCCCGGTGCATGGATTTCAGCAGCGTTTGCGCCCATACGTACCCAAAGTTCTTTTGACTTCAACTTCGACTCCGGCATCTCACTCGGCATCAATCTCGCAGACATCGCACCGGAGAGCCGTCTGTTGTGGACGTTCAAAAACGAAGTGTCGCTGACGGCGTACGTGCCGCTTGTTTCCTACATTCCCGGGCGGAATTGGATTCTGGGCTACGACGGAGTGCGCTTTGGTGTCAGCACGACGATAGGGCAGTAACAACAACTTTTCAAGGAATACTATCATGCAACCAACACATTTTTCTCGGCTCCAAATGGAATTGCTGAAACTCTACGCACACGAACCCTCCGACGAGGAATTACGGGACATTCAGCAACTGTTAGCCCAATACTACGCAAACAAAGCACACGCGGCAATGGACGCATTTATCGCCGAGCAGGAGGCAACGCCGGAAGAGATCTATGCGACATGGGCGAGTGAGCATTTGCGTACACCCTACACAACTAATCGCTTATCCCATGCAAATAGTGATTGACACAAACATTCTGCTGAGTAGTATTGGCGCGGCAGCACCCTACAGATGGCTTTGGGATACAGTTTTGGCTGGTCGTTTGTCTATGCTTGTTACAACAGATATTCTGCTTGAATACGAAGAAATTATTGGCAGAAAAACGAATGCTTTTGTTGCAAATAATATTCTCCAAGCAATAACAAGACTTCCTCAAACCCGCTTCGTTACAGTATATTACTGGTGGAATCTGATTGCAGAAGATGTTGATGACAATAAGTTTGTTGATTGTGCAATTAACGGCAATGCTGCATATATCATTAGCAATGACAGGCACTTTGATACACTTAGTTCCCTTGATTTTCCTCGTTGTACGGTAATCCGCCCGGAAGTCTTTCATGATTTACTCTTCTAATTTTTGACTATGACGACAACCATCACCATTCCCGTAGATAGCGCATTATTGCTTTCGCTTCGACTTTCGCGTGAGGAATTTGCCCGACAAATACTCTTTGCGGGAGCGCTTGCCCTTTACCGCCAACATAAACTCAGTTTAGGAAAAGCTGCTAAACTCGCCGAATACAGCCGAATGGCATTTATTGAAGAATTATCGCGGCGGGGAGAGGCAATCTTTGATTTTAGCGATGAGGAAGTAAATGACCTCATTACGCGGGCGGATTCTGTTGAACGCTTGATAGAAAGCCCTAAACAAGAGACATTTGAAAAATTGCTAGCCCGAATCACATCGGAAAATTTGCATACGGAAACAGACTGGGGAACGCCCGAAGGAAAGGAAATACGCCCATGACCCTCCGCATCGAACAACCCCACATCTTTCCGCACAACATCGTCGCCGGAGTCACCGAGCGCAATACCGAACTTTTTCCCGAAACAGGCTTGTCTTTGCTGAAAGCACAGATTCTCACTGGCGAAGAAGCCGAACAACACCGCTTTCACCTCGCCAAAGCAATAGGCGTGGAGCGCGATGCGCTTAAATTCCAACGCCAAGTGCATGGCACAGAACTACGCTTTCTCGCAAACGATAATCACGAGCGCAATACCTACGAACCCTTCAATGAATCCGACGGCATGATGACCGCAACGCGAGGTTTTGTGCTGTGTGTGGGCATTGCCGATTGTGCGGGAGTGCTGCTCTATGACGCAGAGAATGGGGCTATTGCCGGCTTACATTCGGGGTGGAAAGGCACACACGGAAATATCGTGCGTGGCGGCATTGAAGAAATGCACAAGCGATTTGGCACAAACGCCGCATCATTGCTTGCGTATATCTCGCCCTGTGCTTCGGGTGAGCGGTATATTGTGCGGGAAGATGTCGCACAGTTTTTCACCGCACCCGCTCTTAGCCGCATCAATGCTCAAGAATACACGTTTGACAACCGTCTGCGCATCAAAGAACAACTCTTGGAATGTGGCGTTTTACCGGAACATTGCGAAGTTGCGCCCGGTTGCACTATCAGCGAAGAGCGGTATCACTCGCACAGGCGGGACGGTTCGGCTGCGGGGCGCATGGTTGCGTTTATTGGGATGAAATGAGTGATAGCACATTGCAGCAAAGCAAAAAAATGCGGCGCTGCAAAGAACTCTCTCTGCAACGCCGCATATAATCGAAGAGGCAATCTGATGCCAGCGCTTACGCGACTGCTTCTTTCACGCAAAATTCATCGAACATACCTTGAATTGCGTCCGCAATCGTTTCCGGCATTCTGCCTTCGATATGATGACGGTGAATTACCGCCACAGGCTGCCCGTCGCGGAAGAGCGCCATTGAGGGCGATGACGGTGGGATGCCTTGCAAATACTGAGCGCGAAGATGCTGCGTTGCGGCAGTGTCTTGACCAGCAAATACCGTAACAAGGCGGTCGGGGAGTGCTTCGTTTTTGAGTGCCTGAGCCACAGCCGGACGAGCGCTGCCGGCAGCACAACCACAAACAGAGTTCACAACGACAAAGGTTGTTCCCTGCTGCGAAAGTGCGCTATCAACAGCCTCCGGTGTCAGCATTTCCTGAAAACCAATGCGGGTAAGTTCTTCGCGCATCGGCTTTACAAGCAGAGGGTCGTATGCCATACAAGTCCTTTGGTTTGGTGGAAAAAGAATAAAACCGCACGGGGAAAAGTGATTTGTTTGTGTGCGGCATTTCTACAACATTAGAAAAATACGCAATATCAAAGACGGAAAAACGAGCCGATTATTTCTCACTCTTCTCACTCTTCTCGCTTTTCTCTGCTTTGGGGACGATATTTGCCACAGCAACACGATTAACGCGAACACGCACGTTGTCGGCAATCTGCACCACAATCACATCTGCTTCAACACCTGAAACTGTGCCATGAATACCGGAGGAGAGTACAATTTTATCACCTTGCTTCAGGCTTTCCATCAATTTTTTGTGTTCGTCTTCGCGCTTTTTTTGGGGGCGCAAAATCATGAAGTAAAAAATCAGAATAACCGAGCCAAAGGTCAAAACTGTGGTAAAAAGGCTGGTCGGGTCTCCGCCTTGCGTGGGAGACATTGCGAAAAGGAAATTCATAGAGTTATTTCAAAATTAAAAAATAAATGGAACAAGAGTCTTTACTTGTTTGACGAGCAAATTTTGTTTGGCAAATAACTTGCTTTACAAGCACGATAAAAACAAGATTCCATGCTAAAAATCCGCGAATTACTTTCGATATTCCAATTACTTCCGGTTTTCCGATTACCTTCGGTCTTCCGATTACTTCCGGTCTTCCGGTCGAAATTCCGGCACACCCGAAGCTGCTCCCGCATCGTTGCCGCCGGAAGCGCTCGGTTCTTGGCGAGGTGCGCCTTGCGGCTGGCTTTGTTGCTGGTCGGGTCGGGAAGAGGGCTTCGCACTTGGTTTGGTGATAAGTTTACGTTTGGGCGTAGAGAAGCGCTCGCCCGGGTCTTGCTGGATAATTCCTAACGCCAACGAAATCGGGCGCATACTGCCGATAGAGGCGTTCACATCACCCCGCACAACCATTGACGACGAAGCGCCGCCATCCAGATTTAACGCATGATACGCGCCAATTTGCCGCATACCTTCCGCCAATTCTTGCAGTGTCATTCCTGTTGTTCCGGCTTCATTGTCCGTTGGGTCTGTGGTAACGAAATAGAGCATTGTTCCGTTAGAGTTTGTGCCGATAGCCGTGCGGGGGAGTTTTTGCGAAATAAAATTCCGCCCCGTTGTGCCTTCCTGCGTTGCTTCGTGCTTCGGAATACCGCTCCGCACAAGGCGCGGCGTACCTCCAACGGCATGAACAAACGGCACACTCGAATACACATTCGTTTTGAACATCAGCGTCACTTTGTCGCCCGGGCGGGGCAGTTCACTTTCGTCAATATTTCGCCCAAACGAGATAACCACGCCGTTTTGCGGCATTGCCACTGCGCCTGTATCTACCTCTACCACCCGACAAACAACTTCTTCGTTAATCATCGGCGGTGAAGCGTAAAGCAAGGTCGCTTTGTAAAGCGGGCGCTCTGCATCTGCCATGCGGCGCTGCATATCCTGTGTGCGCTGGATTTGTGTTTGCGACGGTGCTTCGTCGGTGGGAAGCGTGGAAGCCGCATTAACACTATTGTTCTTGGTTTTGGAGGTTTTTATTCCTGCTGTTCCCATTTCAATATTCTCCACAGGCACCATCGGCTGCACGGGAACTTCTTTACCGCCGTAGCGATTGTACAACACGACACCATTAGCATTGGTGCGGGAATTGACGGTTTCAACGGGGAAACTTGTTTCACGGGTGCGGAGCGTTGCGCTCATGGTAAATCGCTCAATGTACATCCTGTTTTGACGGTCAAAAAAGCATGACGACCAGCTTTTGTACTGCCCCATTTCGACAACTTCGCCGTTCACCACCGCATGACCAAGCGGTGTGTTGTAATAGGAGCGCCAGAAATTTGCATTCACCATTCCCTGCAACGTGCCTGTTTTTGCGGAATCTACGCGATTTGCCATTGTCGGCAGTGATTCCAAGCCGTTGGAAGCGTTCTGTGCTTTCCAAAGACCAACGGCAACATCAGGTTTGGTGCGGTCCACTTCCAAAACATGAATGGAGTGTTTACTTCCGGTGCTGATGATGTAATGTTTGTAGCGCACACCGGGCATGAGTTCTTCGTCGCGCAAGGTTTCGTGCCATGTTTCAGCGAAGGATTTTATCGGCTTCGGAGCGGCTTCCACCCGTGCTTTGCGAGAAGAAGAGCGCCGTGACGAAGCATAATAGCGCTTCGATTTCGAGCGACGATGATAACGACTGTAATACTTGCGCGAAGAGCGTTTTTTTGCTGCGGAATAAGCGTATTTTTTGCTTGAACGATATGAGCGATAACGGCTTGTCGTGCGCTTTTTACTCGACGTTGTTTTTGAAAGTGCTTGTTTGGAAGCAGGTTTCGAGGAAGGAGTCCGTTTGGAGGAAGTCTGTTTGGATGAAGTTTGCTTGGAAGAAGCCTTGGATGCGGGTTTGGATGCTGTTTTGATAGCAGAATACGAAGCAGTTTTCGGCAGCCGCCATACGGCAGGAGAAGCAGACAGAAGATTCTGAGCGGCTTCCAGAGCATCAGCGCTCAGAAGTGAACCGCACAGAAGACTTGCAATGACGCGGAGAGTGGTAAAATGCTTCATAGTTCTCATCCTATCCAAGGGAGATTCACCGAAAAAATTGTTGCAACGTTAAGCCGCTACGCCTGTCTTTATGCTTCGTTGGAGGAAGAATCGTTATTGGGCGAGCGCGGTACGACAACAGGTTTTGAGGGTGAATTACGAAAAATGCTGCGCAAATAGCGCACGTTATACGGAAAAATTACCGAACGATTCAGGTTAATGACGTAGTTTACTTTGTGTTCGAGGTCGTAACGAGGAAAGACGCGGCTTGCCCACCACATTTCACCAATAAACGAACCTAGAAAATACGCCAAAATCGTCATGGAAAGATACGTCATCATCACCGCCACACCAACGGTGAACCACCGCGCCGCAATCAGCGCCAGAGCCATAAGCAGCGCAATACTGAAAGATTCTACGGTGTCGCCCAAAAGCCGCTTGGTATCGTGCTGCCCCATTGTGCGCCGTTTTTCACGGATTTGTGCCAAAAGCCACGCTGCGGCAAAAACAATCGGCATCGCTGAAAACGACAGTGTTAATGCGGTTGAGTGCAAAAGCCCCGCAGCGAGAAAACCTTGCAACGCCGTGAGCGACGCATATTCCACGAAACGCTGACGGCGCTTCATCTCGTGTAGGCGCTCAACGTCGCGCACAGTCAAAAGCGGCGACTCCCCCGAAAGAGAAGTACCCGCCAAGCGTGAATTGATGCGACCTAACTCAGACACGAGACAACACTTTGACTAAAAAATGACAAAAGAACTTCGCGGCAAAAGCAAAAAAAGCAAAAGATACGAACCGCTTTTACAGCGAAATATATGATTTTCTTAAAACTAAGCAAGCCACAAAATTACACAGAATCAGCACATTGACCAAAAAAATTCGCGCATAGCCTTCGATACCGAAAACAAGCACCATGACTATGTTCGGCGTTCAAATGCCTCCAAAAAGCGCATTGCAGCAAGCGTCGGCGGTAGTTCTTCGGCAAAAACCTGTTGTTCCAAATCCTTGCGCAAAGCGCGTAATTCCTCGTTTTTCTCCACCAAGCGCCGAAGACCGTCGCTCACGGTTTCCTGCATCCACCGCACCGACTGAGAACGCCGCAAGCCGCGTATTCGCTCAGGTCGCTCCGATGCAAATTGCTGAATCATCGTCCAAATTTCTGCCAAACCACTCTGCGTCAAGGCGCTGCACAACAAAACGGGAACTTGCCAATCGTCATATTTCGGGGCGGAAAAATGCAGTGCATTCCGAATTTGCTGCGCAGCCCGCTCTGCTGCTTGCAAGTATGGTTCTTCGGCTTTGTTGATAGCGATTGCGTCGGCAAGTTCCATAATTCCCCGCTTCATGCCTTGTAGCTCATCGCCCGCGCCGGCAAGCGCCAGAACGAGGAAAAAATCTACCATTGCAGCAACGGCTGTTTCCGATTGCCCCACGCCGACGGTCTCCACCAACACCACATCAAAACCCGCCGCCTCACACAGGAGCATCGTTTCGCGGGTTCGCCGCGCAACCCCACCCAAGGTCTTTCCTGCCGGAGAAGGGCGAATAAATGCGGCTTCCGAGCGTGAAAGCTCCAACATCCGCGTTTTGTCACCCAAAATGCTGCCGCCTGTGCGCTCACTTGATGGGTCAATCGCCAAAACCGCCACCTTCAAGCCTTGCTCAATCAGCATCAAGCCGAATGCCTCAATAAATGTACTTTTTCCCACGCCCGGCACGCCCGTAATACCGATTCTTCGGGCTTTCCCTGTTTGTGGTAAAATGATATTCAAGAGTTCTTGCGCTCTGGCAGTGTCCTCCGTGCGGCTGCTTTCGACAAGGGTAATTGCCTTTGCTAAAGCACGGCGTTTGCCTGTAAGGAGCGATTCAGCGAGGGTTTGGAGGGATTGAGACATACGGAGTGAGGAGGGGTTGTGACGGGAGTTTTTCCGCTCCGATATTTTCTTAAAAAATGAGTTAATCTTTCCAGACAAAATCAAACAGCATAAACGACACGGCAATGACGACGACGGTATATGCACCGACAATTTGAAAATTATTCCGCGCTTCAGCAAAGGCAACGCCGGAAAGCGCTTGGTACGTGGTTTCTACGCCGGAAAGAATAAGCGGTAAAATCGCGGGAAAGGACAACACGGGAAAGAGTGCGGCTTTCGTATTGGCTTTTGCAATAATAGCAGCAATAATGGTTGTTGCGCTTGCTGTGGCGAGGCTTCCCAGAACGAAGCTTGTCCAAAAAAGGAGTGGTGAACGGATTTCTACGTCATTGACAAACACGAAAAATGCTATCGTTGCAAGCCCGTAAAGAAGCAGCGTGAGCACCATATTGAACAATAATTTTCCGAAATAAATCGCCGTCGAAGGCGCATGTAGACTGAGCAAAAGTGATGTTCCGCGCTCTTCTTCGCTCACAAAACTTTTTTGCAAACCCGTCATTGCGCTGAAAAACAGCACTATCCAAAGCATTGAAGCCGCAATACCGTTGGAAATTTTTTCTCCCGCAGAGCTGAACGCAATAACGGCGACTGCTGTTAGTACAAACATCATCACCGCGTTCAGCGCATAGCGCGTTTTTACTTCGCTGCGAACATCTTTCAGAAACACCGCCCACAGCGCACGAAGAATCATCGAAAAACTCGTCATAATCGCACTCGCGCTCCGATACTGAGAGTGAACTGTGAAACACGCCATTCTGCGCCGTCCAGAAGGCTTCCAAGCGGGTGCGAGTACAGCGCCTCAGCGCTCAACGCCAAACTCCGCCAAACGGGAATGCTCACGCCAAAACCTCCCACCGCAAACGGCACAAATGCTTGCAATGCGGGTAGTTCGCCGGTGAAGGAGCGCACTGCATTTTCGGGGCGGTCAAGCAAACGAAAATTGTCCGGTGTTACCACAACGGCGCGGGTTTCGACCGTTTTACTGAGAGCAAATGCGCCTTTTGCTCCCACAAGAGCGTACAAGCCGTTGGTGATAAACACTTCGCCCATGAGCGACAACGAAGCGTAGGAATTTTGCAAGGAAAGCGTCTGAGCAAGCCACAGTGGAGCAAGTGTACCGTCGAAATTTCGTACAAACCCCGACGAAGCGATATCCGGCGCACGAAGCGTTGCCGGAAAGCGCTCCCACGCTATGCGCGCCGATGCTCCGAAAAGCGGAGAAATCCTATGCCCCACGACCACACCCGCACCAAGCGGCAAAATGCTTGCGCTGGGGTCATTCGCAAATGCACCGGGCGCTGCTATGCTCTGGAAAGCAGCAATCCCCGCAGGCTGATTAAACCGTGCTTCGTGAGAACTTATCCCGCCAAAACCCAAAATACCTGCATACCAAAGTGTGCGCTTGGGGCAATAATCGGTTTCGCCTTGCGTAAGCGTTGTGAGGTTATCCGTACCAATCGGGTCTTTGCTGAAACAAAGTGTGTACACGGCTTTATTTCCTGCCAAATCGCTCACTTCCAAAAGCGCTCTGCCGCTTGCGCCTTGACGTGCTTCGTCGAATATTATCTCGGCTTGCGGCGCACCTGCGGTGAACGTGGGTTCGGCAATGGTCAATCCGCCGGAATTGATGATGCGAATTGCCTGAATCCCTTTGTCATCCTCACGGTCATCACGCACCAGCACTTTTGCTTTGCCGCCGATTGCGTCGGTAATCGGCTTCAAAAGACGTTTCCCAAAATCCTGCTCTTCCGCTTGCAAGCGTGCAAGCGCTCTGCGGCGAATAAGTATCTCGAACTGCTCTTCGGCAGAAAGTGTGTCTGCGGCGGAGCGTTTAATGCGATTTTGCGCTGTTTCTGCGCCGCTTGTTTGCCGCAAAACCTCGTCGTTCTTGGCGTTGGAAACGTTTGTATAGGAAATATCCATCGTTGGCGGGAGCAAATCCGGCACAGGACGAAGTTCCAAAAATGATTGCCCGACCATGTTCCCATAAGCATCGTAGCTGTCTTGTCCATAACCAAAACCGTAACTGTACAAACCAAACGGTTCGGTACAATCAAAGGTGTGCGTACCAAAAGCAAGGCTTATTTGCGCAATCACATACCGACTGTCGCCAAACGGCGTAAACGCTTGCTCACTGACGGGTTTGCCGTCAATACGCAGTGTGGAAGAGGCTTCGCGGGGAACAACGATATTCACGTAATGCCGCCACTCGCCCCGAATCGGCGTAGCCATACGGTAGGACTTCAAAAATTGCTGCGTCGGCGTAAGCAAAATCATCATCGGGTCGCCAATGGAATCCAGCGAATTTTCAAAACCGTGTGAATACTGCGCTACCATAATCCGCTTGTCACCCGTGATTTGCGTGTGTTCGCTGAGGTTTCCGTCTTCGTAATAATCACCCGCAGCCAAAAACGCGACAAGTTGCCCGTTGGCAAAAACCTTTGTGTCATTTTCCGCAGCAACTACCCGGACGGTAGATTTGGTGCGCCCAAAGAGCTTTCCGACGTAATAGTGCCGCCCCCATGCCGAAATAGGCGGAAGCTGCTCCACAAGCTGGTTGTAGCCTTTTTCGCGGCTGGGAATGTATGCGCCGTTGTGTCCGCTAAAGAGGGAAATAGGTTTATTCGACTGCACAAGGCTTCCCGTCAGGTCTGAAGGCTTGTTTTTGCCCGGTGATGCGCCTATCACTTGATACACATCGCCTTTGCGGAGTTTCACCGTAAACGGCACTTCGGGTTCGCGTCCGGCAAAGGTCGGAGATTTCGGCGTAATTGTTACTTCGGTGCTGTCCTCAGTTGCAATAACAGCGAATTGGGAAATAAGTTCTTCGTTCAACTTGTAATACGAAATGACGCGGTATTCCTTGCCAAGCGCTTCCACAGGCAATCCCATGTAACTATCCGTTGTTTGAAAGCGGTGGCTGAGACCATAGACGCTGACAGGCTTTTCGGCGGTGATATGCACTGCCAAACGCTCACGGATTTCGCTGGAACGCAACTGGGCAGCCGTATCAACGCGCACACTCACAACAGTTCCACCACGAATGCGTCCTTCTTGCTTAAAAAGCAAGCCGTCAATTTCGACTTTATATTTTGTGTCTTCGTTTGAGGTGATGAATAGTTCCAAAAAGAGTTGTTCTTTCTGGGCGCTACGGGAATTACGTTTCGCGGGGTCAGATTCTAAGCCGTTTTTCTGAAAACATACCCAAAACTCGCGCCCTTCGGACGTGGCTTTAACAGCTTCACGCATTTTGTCAGGTTTGACGCTGCTTTGCGGGGTGTTTTGTGTAGCGGATTCATTCTGAGCGTACAGCGCAATGTGGCTGAGAAGCACCCCGACAAAACAGAGATTCCAAGCGCTTGAGCGCAAAAAAAACGATAAGACCATGAAAATACTAAAAGGAGAGATGAGCAAAAGATGGAAAAATAGCCGAAAAACTTCATCGGAGAACGTTTCGGAGTGCTTTGCGCAGAAGCTGTTCGACGGTAAACTGCGCTGTGGGTTCGGCTTGCAAAGCGGCTTTGATAGCTTTGTCGGCGGCGGCGCGTTGGTAGCCAAGTTTAACCATTGCAGCAAGCGTCTCATCGCGGACATCGCGCTGTGTGGCGCTTGCAATGGCTTCGTCGGCAGACTCCTCAAAGCCTTCGACTTTCCCGATTTTATCTCGAAGTTCAACGATGATTCGCTCTGCCGTTTTTTTGCCGACACCGGGCAGTTTTTGCAAGCGCGAAAGGTCGCCACGCATGATGGTATCTTGCAAATCCGCAAGATTTCCTGCGGAAAGTATCGTAATTGCGGTTTTCGGACCGATACCGCTAATAGAAATAAGCAGCTTGAAAATATCGCGCTCTGCTTCACTCAAAAAACCAAAGAGTTGATGCGCATCCTCGCGGATAATGAGCATCGTGAGAAGCGTGATAGATGCTCCTGTTTCGGGTAGTTTTTCGGAGGTTATCGTTGAAACTGACACCGAATAGCCCACACCGCCACAGTCAATAATGACCTCAACGGGTGTTTTTTGAATCAGTGTTCCGCGTAGCTGTGCAATCATAATCTCAACAGGCTGAAATACGCCAATAGTAAAAAAAATATCAATGCTTCACGCAATCGTCATCACCTCAAAGCCTCGCCCATGAGCAGGGAAGCGGCACAGAAGCGAATAATCGTTCATTATCTCGCAATTATCAATGTCACGCAGCACCAAACGGACATCCATTGTTACCATGTCTTCGTTAGGGAAATCCGTACTTGAAGTGCGTATAAAACCACGAATAATAATCGCGTCGCACTGCGCATAACGCTCATCACAGAGTTCTTCCAAACGCTCCAATGCACTGACATTCAGGCTCATAGAAGCCCCAAGTCTCGGCATCACCGATGCGCTGCGATATGCTTTCAGCAATGTTGTTTTCATGCGTTTGTCCATTTCTAAAAAACCGTGAGGCGAAAGAAGATTGACGTGTACATTTCCTCGTAAACAGCAATTCTACGAAAAACACGGCACTATGCCAAGATAAACCGACATTATTGACGAATTTTCGACGTGTACCAGCGTGTACGCCTATTCTGAAATGTTCGAGCAGAATACGGCTTCCAAGAAAATTATTTGTCGAAGAATTAGTTAAAGAGTAAAAAAATCTGTATCTTTGAGGCTTTATTTGTCAAAAACTCTCTTTTCAAAAGAACAGTTTAGTAGGTCTGTATAACCGTGTTTTGCACTGTTGTATGGCACTTGCCCAGAAAGACTTCAATGCGAGCAATAATCCCCGTTGCCGGAGTTGGCAGCCGTTTACGTCCTCATACATACACTCTCCCCAAAGTGCTGCTCAATGTAGCAGGCAAGCCTATTTTAGGTCATATTCTTGACGAACTCGTGCAACAAGGCTTTCAAGAAGCAACGATTATCACGGGTTACATGAAAGAACTCGTTGAAGAATATGTTACCAAGAACTATTCCCTCAAATGTGATTTTGTCCAGCAGTCCGAGTTAAAAGGCTTAGGACACGCTATTTGGCTTGCGCGACACACCTTTACCGATGAGCCTCTGTTTATCATTTTGGGTGATACAATTTTCGATGTTGCTTTGGGCAACGTCCTAAAGTCCGAACATAGTTCGCTCGGCGTAAAAACTGTTGAAGACCCGCGCCGCTTTGGAGTTATCGAAATGAGTACAGACGGAAAAACAGTGGCGAAACTCGTTGAAAAACCGGAAATACCACCCACAAACCTTGCTATTGTCGGACTCTACTTCATCCAAAAACCGCGTCTTTTAGCGGAATGTTTAGAAGAAATCGTAAACAACGACATCCGCACACGCGGCGAATACCAACTCACCGACGCGCTTCAACGCATGATTGACAAAGGCGAGAAGTTTACCACCTTTCCTGTGGAAGGCTGGTATGATTGTGGCAAACCCGAAACGATGCTTGCGACAAACCGCTATCTGCTTGAACGCAAGCCCCATTCCCGCGAATGTACGGACACTATTGTTATTCCACCAGTGTATATCGCCCCAAGCGCAGTGGTGGAACGCTCTGTTGTTGGTCCATTTGCAACCGTCGCCGAAGGCGCTATCGTCCTTAACTCCATCGTCCGCGATTCCATTATCAGCGATTACGCAACGGTGGATCAATCCATGCTTGACCGCTCTATCGTTGGCAATAACGCCCAAGTACGCGGGAATTTCCGCCGCATCAATGTCGGTGATTCCAGTGAAGTAGATTTTAGTACGCCTTGAGAGGTCGTTAGGCATTGGTTACTTAGTAGCTTAGTTTCTTGGTGCGTAGGCATTGTGAGAGCTAAAGATGAACAACCAAAAACGAACAATGTAATCGTAAGTATCAACATTTTATCATTCTTTTTTTCGCTATGTCTTATTTTTTCACTTCCGAATCAGTTTCCGAAGGACATCCCGACAAAGTTTGCGACCAAGTGTCTGACGCGGTGCTTGATGCCGTTCTTGCTCAAGACCCCAAAGGGCGCGTGGCGTGTGAATCCTTTGCCACAACAGGTTTAATTGTTGTCGGCGGCGAAATTACTACCACCACCTACATTGACCTGCCCGACCTTGTGCGCGGCGTTATCCGCGACATCGGCTACACCCGCGCTGAATACCGCTTTGATTGCGATTCATGTGCTGTGGTAAACGTCATTAACCGCCAATCCCCCGACATTGCACAAGGCGTGGACACAGGCGGCGCGGGCGACCAAGGTATGATGTTCGGTTATGCGTGTGACGAAACTCCCGAACTTATGCCTGCAGCAATCACCTACGCACACCATATCGTGCAGAAACTTGCGGACATCCGCAAAAATCATCCTTCGCTCATGCCGTATTTGCGCCCCGATGCAAAATCACAGGTAACGCTCGAATACAACGACGACAATACCATCAAGCGCGTTGATGCTATCGTTGTTTCCACGCAGCACGACCCCGAAGCAGAGCAGAAGCAAATCAGCGATGATGTTATTAACCACGTCATCAAGCACGTCATTCCCGCACATTTGCTGGATGCTCAGACACAATACCACATCAATCCGACAGGCAAATTTGTTATCGGTGGACCGCACGGCGACACAGGACTCACCGGACGCAAAATCATTGTGGACACCTACGGCGGCAAAGCACCGCATGGCGGCGGCGCATTCTCCGGCAAAGACCCGACCAAAGTAGATCGCTCGGCTGCTTACGCTGCACGCCATTTGGCGAAAAACATCGTTGCGGCGGGCTTGGCAAAAGAGTGTACCATTCAAGTTTCCTACGCTATCGGCGTTGCACAGCCTGTTTCGGTGCTTGTCAATACGCACAACACCGGAAAAGTCGCTTCTGCGGCACTCAGCGAATTTATTCGTAAAAATATTGACCTCACTCCGGCAGGCATCATTAACCGTCTCAATCTCCGTCGTCCGATTTACCGCGCTTCTGCGGCATATGGACATTTTGGTCGCCCTGAATTTCCTTGGGAACAATTAGACCTCGTTGAGACGTTTAAGAGGGTCGGGTAAACATCACGTTTTCGATAAAATAATTAACTCACATAATCTCAATTTTTTGATTGTATAACAATGGCAACCGCAACAAAAAAAGCAATGGCAAAAAAAGCGGCAAAAGCAGCTCCCAAAGCCGTCGCAAAAGCAGCAGCAAAACCTGCTGCAAAAAATGGCGTTCATAAGAACGGCACTCGCACCAATGGTGCGACCACCAACGGTGTTCACAAAAATGGCGCAAGCAAACCCGCCGCTAAAACAGCTATCCCGCCGAAAAAAGGCAAAGGCTCCTTCAGCGAAGTTCCGGGTAAATACTGCGTCCGCGACATTTCTCTTGCTGAAGAAGGTCGCAAACTCATTCAGTGGGCAGAATCCCGTATGCCCGTGCTGATGCACCTCCGCGACAAGTATAAAAAATCCCAACCGCTTAAAGGCTTGCGCCTTGCAGGCTCGCTCCACGTAACCAAAGAAACAGCCGTTTTGGTTGAAACATTCGCTGCTTTAGGCGCAGAAGTTTCGTGGTCGGGTTGCAACCCGCTTTCGACCAGTGACCCCGTTGCGGCGGCATTGGCAAAAGGCGGCATTTCCATCTTTGCATGGTACGGCAACCACGAAGATTTCTACTGGTGCATTGAGCGCACTATTGACCTCAAGCCGAATTTGACGCTTGACGACGGCTGCGACCTCATCAACACCGTTCACGAAAAATACGCTGATTACGCTCGGAAAGAAGTTATCGGTGGCACCGAAGAAACAACCACAGGCGTTCAGCGTCTTCGCGCTCGCGCCGGCGCAGGAAGACTCTTCTATCCGGTTTATGCCGTGAACGATGCTATCACCAAATGGGATTTCGACAACGTGTACGGCACAGGTCAATCCACCTTGGACGGTATTCTCCGCGCTACATCGGTCATGTTTGCCGGAAAGAACTTCGTTGTCGCAGGACACGGACATTGCGGTCAAGGTGTTGCGAAGCGTGCTAAAGGCATGGGTTCCAATATCATCATCACTGAAGTTAAAGCAACATCGGCTATCAAAGGCGTGTTGGAAGGCTATCGCGTTATGACGATGGACGAAGCAGCAAAAGAAGGTGATATTTTCTGCACCGCGACGGGCGTGAAAGACATCATCCGCAAAAAACACTTCTTGTCCATGAAAGACGGCGCTATCGTCTGCAATACCGGACACTACGACGCAGAAATTAACCTCAAAGAACTTGCTGAAGTTACCAAGAGCAAGCGTACAATCCGCGAAAATTGCGAAGAGTACACACTCAAAAACGGCAACAAAATTTACGTTCTTGCCGAAGGTCGCCTTGTGAACTTGGCTGCTGCTGAAGGGCATCCGTCGGAAGTAATGGATATGTCCTTCTCGAACCAGCTTATGTGCCATTTGGAGTTGGCAGCAGCATACAAAGCGGGTAAAAAACTCCCGAACCAAGTTCTGGATATTGACCCCGCACAAGATGAGTTTATCGCGGAAACAAAACTGCGCACGATGGGTATGGCGATGGATAAACTCACCAAAGACCAACTTTCTTATATCAACGATTACAACGCCGGAACCTAAGTTTTCCTCAATGGTGTTTTTCGGATGATTCTTCACGGCGGCAAGAGTAATGATGCTTTTGCTGCCGTTTTTTTATTTTTCGGTGCAAAAGTTTTCCCGCATGATATTTCTTTCACCAAGACTTGCAGAAGAGCGTCTGCCTTTGCATATTGCAGTTCCTTTCTTCGTGGGAATATCATTGGTTATTGTTGTGCGGCTTCAATCGGCAACACCCACGAACACACAACACAACTCTTCGCTACCTTCTACTTTTTTCGGCATTTATGCAATCATTCAGTGTTATTGGTCTTGGAAAACTCGGTTTGTCCATTGCCGTCGGGCTTTCCACGCAAGGGCGCTTGGCGTGGACGATGAATCGCGGGCAAGAGCAGCGCAATGCAGCAAAGTTCCAACTGTCGCCGTCCTTGCCGATGTACAGTAGCATTGCGAACATTCCCAAGCCTAATTCCTGCATGATTCTTGCCATTGCCGATAATGCGATTGAAGAAGTCTCTGAAGCCGTCGCCGCGCACTTTGGTAGTGCATTGAACGATTTAGTTATCGTGCATTGCTCCGGTGCAAAAAACCGTTCCGCACTCGCCGCTTGCGAGGCGCAGGGCGCTATTACGATGAGTTTGCACCCCTACCAAACCTTTAGCATCGCCACGGCAAAAAATTTCAAGGACATAGTCTGGGGTGCAGAATACCCGCCCATAGAGCCGTTCCGCACGATTGCCGAGCAGTTTGCGCAAGATATGGTCTATACACTGGGTGGGAAACTCGTCCAACTTACCCCCAAAACCCTCGAACACAAGCCCATCTATCACGCTTCGGCGGTTTTTGCGGCGAATTATCTGAACGCGCTTGTTGGTCTTGCCGCGCAGACCGCACAGGAAGCGGGTATTGACCCGAATGAATTTTTACCCCAGATTTTACGCCGTGCGCTGGAGAACTCTCTCGCGGGATTGAAGCAAATCGGCACAGGGAAATTCCCTTTGACCGGACCAATTTCTCGCGGCGACACAGCAACGCTGCGTGAGCATTTGGCGCATTTCCGCTCTGCGCCTGATTCCGCCGACATCACTCGCCCCTATTGTCATTTGGGCATTGCGACTGCCGAATTTGCCTGCAAACAAGGTTTGATAACAGCCGCACAACGGCAGGAAATGATTCAACTCTTTGAAGAAGAACTCCGCTCTATTGCATAGCAGTTGCAGAGCAGTACTGTCTGCTTGACCCGATAAACACTCTTCTCTCGCCCCTTTCACCGCACACTATGACCTTTTGTCTCGGCATCAAAGTAAAAGACGGTTTAATCGGTGTAGCCGATACCCGCATCACCACAGGCGCGGAGTGCATTACCGCCAAAAAAGTGAGCCTGCACGAGTACGGACAATACCCGATGTTTCTGATGACTTCGGGCTTGCGCTCGGTGCGCGACAAGGCGCTCACCTACTTCAGCGAAGTCTTGGATGATGACGACAACCGTTTTGAAAAACTCTATCAAGCCGTCAATGAATTTGGCAAGCAAATACGCCGTGTGGCGGAGGAAGACGGGGAATCGCTCAAAAAAAGCGGGCTGGATTTCAACATTCATGCGCTTATCGGCGGACAGTTGGAGCGCGACAAAGAACACAAACTTTTTCTACTCTATCCCGAAGGAAATTGGGTGGAAATCGCCGAAGGTACGCCGTATCACATCATCGGCTCTGCGCGGTATGGCAAGCCCATTTTAGACCGCGCTTTGCGCTATGATTCCCCGATGGACTTTGCACTCAAAGTCGGTTTTCTGGCATTTGATGCCACATTCCAAAGCGCAACCGACGTTTCCTACCCGATTGATGTGGTGCTGTACCGCTTCAATACGCAATCCATGGTCGAGCATCGCTACGAAAAAGACGATTTCCGCGATGCTGCAAGCGCTTGGCAAGAGCATATCGTTCAGTCGGTTCATCATCTTCCTATGGGGCAGCTTGATTCCGTTTTTGCCAAAGCACTTGCTGTGCAGCAACGCCCTGAGCCGACACCGCCGCGCACAACCATTAGCCATAAACATTCCGCTTGACACACCAGCCCTCAAACCAGATTCTATGCGCTTTCGCAGCATTGTCACCACACTTTTTGCGTTGTATGGTTTTGTAACCACAGCAACGATACATTCTGCTTTTTCGCAGCAGAAGCAAGGAACAGTGCTGTCCGCAAAGAAACCGAACGCTTTATCGGTACAACAACAGACGTTTCCTCTGGGCAAAATGATAACGGAAACAGCCCTCGCAACGCACTCTGAAGCGCTTCCCGCCAATATCCTACAAGAATTTCATCTGGAACATTTCAGCAGCAAAGAAGGCTTTGCCAATGAAGAAGTAGTAGATATTCTCCAAGACAGGCACGGCTTTCTGTGGGTTTTAACACTGGCAGCACTCTACCGCTACGACGGTCAAACCTTCAAACGGTATTCTCATAACAAGCAAGATTCTACCTCGCTTTTGCCGACATACTACACGGCACTGTGCGAGGACAGCAACGGCAGACTGTGGATAAGCGGCACACAAGGAATTCAGCGCTACAATTCACAGCGAGATTGCTTTGACCGTGTACGTTTGGGCGCATCATCCTATTCGCTCCATACTCCGGCGGAAATCTATGCAATCGGCAACGATAGTGTAACCGGCAATCTTTGGCTTTGTATGAACGAGGAAGTATGGAACTTTAATACCGTAGAATCTCGTGTTATGCGCCGTTACAGTCTCCCTCAGCAGACCATTGAAGGCAAACACAACATCAACGCCATACACATTGAGCGCAATGGGCGTGTTTGGGTAACACGCTGGAATTCCGGCAACGTCTTTGTGCTGGACAATCCTTCACTGGAATTTCGCATCGGTGCGTCACTCCCCTTTGCAAACACCAATCCTGCGGTATTTGCCCACCAGGATTCGCTTTGGGTGGGTGTGGATAATGCCGTCATGCTTTGGAGCATCCGCGAACAACGTATTCTTGCGGCATACCCGCTCACACCGCGTTTTCAAGCAAGAAGCAGCATCCAGCAATCATCCTTTGTTTTAATTCGGCGTATTTGTCGGGATACTCAAGGGCGAATTTGGGTTGCAAGTTCAGACGGTGTTGCGATCATATACCCTCAAACCTCGCAAATACAAGCGTTTCGGCATAATTCCTTCGATGAGCGCAGTTTGACCACCAACGACATCAATGTCGTCTATCAAGACCGTTCGGGCGTGATGTGGATAGGCGAAACGGTCTATGGGCTGCACAAATACGCACCGTTGCAGTATAAATTCCGCCTCCACCGTAACAATCCTTTTAATGCGCAAACACTCAGCAGCAGCTATATTCGCGGCATCACCGAAGACCAGCAGGGAAATGTCTGGGTGGGAACGCAGTTTGGCGGATTAAATATGCTTGACCGCAAAAGCGGCGCGTGGAAGCGCTTCCGCTATGATTCAACAAGCACGGGCAGCATTACTTCTGACCATGTTCGCGGTATCTATTGCGACCGACGCGGCATACTTTGGGTGGCAGTCAGAGGTGGCCTACTCTGTACGCTTGACACAAAGCGCCCCGAACGTGGCTTTGTACCACAAAATTTCATCAAAAACGGTATTCATGCGGAGTGCTTTTATGAAGACCGCTCCGGTGCGCTTTGGATAAGCACATCCACGAGCGAACCCCTCTTGTACAGGCTTTCGGCAGACCGCACAACAGTAGAAGAAGTCCACTCTTCACGCCAATTCCCCGGCATAGTAGCCGGCGCACAAAGCATCATTGAAGATAGGCGCGGCAGAATTTGGATTGGTTCTATCAACGGGCTGATGTTCTACGCCCCTGAACACAAGGTAATACGGCAATTTCAGCCGAATATCAATGATTCTACGGCACTTCCACACTCGTTTGTAACATACATCACTGAAACACGCTCCGGCGACATTTGGATTGCCACAAAAGGCGGCGGTATCTGCAAATTTTTACCCGAAACCGAATCGTTTGCCAAAATCGGCACAGCAGACGGACTACCGCATGAAAATTGCTACGGCATCCTCGAAGATGCGCAAGGCGAATTGTGGATTAGTTCCGATAACGGCATTTGTGCCTACTCTCCCACAACCAAGACTGTGCGCCGCTTTGGGGTTGAAGACGGCTTGCAGGGAACAGAATTTAACCGTTTGGCGGTATTCCAAAGCAAACGTGGTGAAATCTTCTTTGGTGGCGTGGATGGACTGAACAGCTTTTTTCCAAGCAATATTCGGTTAAACGGCATGGCACCGAAGCCGATTGTGGCAAGAGTTCAATCCTTGTCAGGCACGATGCTTGCTGATATTATCGCACTTTCCGGTCGTTCTGACGTAGAAATTCCACCGCAAACCGATATTTCCCTCCACTTTGCAGCGCTAGAATATACTCAACCAAAGAAAAATCTGTATTCGTGGCAATTAGATGGTTTCGATACTTCATGGTCAGCCCCAACAAGCACTCCTGAAGCCATTTACAGCCACCTCGCACCGGGCGAATACCTTCTCCGATTGCGCGTTGCCAATGCCGATGGTGTTTGGAGCCGCACAGAGTCTATGCTCAAACTCATCGTTGTTCCTGCTTGGTGGCAGCGTTGGTCTGTGCGAGTGGCTCTGGTGCTTGCTTTAGCAGGAGTGATACTGCTTATTGTGCGCTGGCGAGTGCGAAGAATCGAAGTTCGCGCCAAAGAACTGCAAACACTGGTGGACACTCGCACGATGGAGATAATTCAGGCGAATCAAGAACTACAAACAACAAACGAACAGCTTTCTACGCTGAACAGAGAAATGCAGGAAGTGATGGGCATTGTCTCGCATGACCTCAAGAACCCTATTTCTGCGGTCATGGGCTTTGTAGATGTCTTGCAGCAATCGGACAGTTTTCAGCTAAACAATGAGCAGACGCAAGAAATTCTCACCCAAATTTCCACAACCGGTGAGCGCATGATGACGATGCTCAAAAATTTGCTGGATATGAATGCCTTAGAATCCGGCACGATAGTCAGCAGAAATATCCCCATGAACGTTAATACGATTGCACGGGCAGTTGTGGACGAATACCGCCCGCGTGCTGCTGTGAAAGACATCACACTACACTTTATCGAAGTCCAACATGATTTGATATTGGCGGATGAAATGATGATATATCAGGTTTTGGCGAATATCGTCTCTAACGCTGTCAAATACTCGCCTACGGGCAAAAATATCTGGGTTCGCATGAGCAACAGAGACGAAGCAGGGCAAGTTATGGTGCGCTTTAGCGTCAAAGATGAAGGTCCCGGAATTTCTGCAAGCGACCAAACAAAACTTTTCGCTCGCTTTTCCAAACTTTCTGCACGGCCAACCGCCGGCGAAGATTCGACAGGCTTGGGATTGTTTATCGTCAAAAAGATGGTGGCTTCGATGAACGGCAAGGTTTGGTGCGAATCTGAACTTGGTCACGGCGCAAAATTTATCGTCGAATTTCCCCTGCAACCGGACGAGTTGTTACAAACATATCGTAGCAAGGCGCTATTACACTTTGGTCTGTAACAACGCAATCCAGCATAATATCGTGCTTTTCGGCATTTACTCCCCCCTCTACAAACTGCACACTATATGCAAGCCCCACAAAAACAGGTCTTTGGGAGCGTTGCAGCAAAAACGTGCTTAAAAATCGGTCATAAAATCCGCCGCCATATCCAATACGATTCAGCGCGGCATCATACCCCAAAAGTGGCACAAACACACAATCTTCAGGCGTAAGCACAAGCACCGGCTCTTCACACCGACGCGACGTTTCCGGTGTTGGAATGGGAATACCGTATTTGTCCGTTGTAAAGCGGGTGTCGGGGAAAATTTCTGCGTGGTGCAGTGTTGTTCCTTGTTCGGGCGTAATCGGCACTAGCACACGTTTCCCCTCGCGGAAAGCAGCCTCAATGAGCGCTTGTGTAGGTACTTCCGTTCCATTGGCACAGTAACAGTGAATCATCGAAGATTGTTTCCACCATTCGGCGGAGCGAATATAGTCAAGTATCCGCACAGCAGCATTTATGCGCTCTTCAGAGGAAAGCGCGGCACGGCGCTGTTTCAAGTGCTTGCGTAGTGAGTTTTTACCGGTGAACATCGCTTATGCAGGTTCTTCATGCGTCAGGCAATGCAGCGTTCCCAAACCCCAAACCAAATCCACCGCGTGAATCCCGATGACGGTGCGGTCGGGAAACAGTTCCGACAAGATTCCAAGCGCTTTGCGGTCGTTTGCATCGTTGAAGGTCGGCACGAGAACGGCGTGATTACAAATGTAAAAATTCGCATAACTCGCCGGAAGCCGCATCCCGTCAAAGACCACAGGCGAGGGCATCGGAAGCGGCACCATATCTATCTTGCTGCCGTTTTCGAGGTGCATTCCTTCCAAGCGCTCACGATTTTCTTCCAAGACCCGGTAATTCGCGTCGTAAGGGTTGTCCTCCTGCACCAGCACTACCGTCGTAGGGTTCACAAAGCGACATAAATCGTCCACGTGTCCGTGCGTATCGTCGCCTGCAATGCCCTTGCCAAGCCAAAGAATGTTGCTCACGCCCAAATTATCTTTCAGTGCCTGTTCCATTTCTGCTTTGCCCATGCCTGGATTGCGCACCTGCACGTGCGGGTCGAGATAACATTCCTCTGTCGTCAAGAGCGTTCCCAAGCCGTTTACATCAATGCCGCCGCCTTCCAAGGCAACTTGCCGTTTGCCGAATGTTGCTTCCATGATGTGCCAGCCCGTCAAAGGACTGATGCGGTTTGCAAGGGCATTGTCGAATTGCCAATTATCGTATTTTGCCCAACCGTTAAAGGTAAATTTCACCGCCGCGTGTTCCGAAACAAGCCCCGAAGCGCTTGCGACGGTGCGTTTCACAAAGGCAGGGAGGCAATCCCGCATCCAACCTCGATTCATACGACATTGGAAGAACTCAACATTGTCCATGTCCGCACCAACTTTTGCCAGCACTAAACGCGCCTGCTCTTCGTGGCGCTCGTTATCAACGACAATGCGGGCTAGTTCGCCACCGCGAGTAATGGTGCGGACTATCTCGCCATAGACCCAACGAATGGGAACAAATTTGCCGGGCCAATCTTCGGAATTGAGGGGCCAGCCCAGCCATGTTGCTTTGTGGCGCTCCCATTCGGCAGGCATGGAGAAACCTTGTTGTGCGGGGGTTTGGTGCATGAACGTGGTGGTGAAAAATGTGCGAAAATTGCTTGAAATTGAGGGAAAAACTTACTCAATAAACCGCTTCGTTATCTCGCCATAAGCATCAATGCGGCGGTCGCGGAGAAAGGGCCAGTTACGGCGAATGGTTTCGAGGTGCTTCACATCTACCTCCGCCGTGATAATTTCCTCCTTTTCGACCGATGCCTCCGCAAGCAAGACTCCTTGCGGGTCTGCAATGAACGACTGCCCCCAAAACTCCAGTTTCGAGCCTGTTTTGTCGTCAGTTTCAAGCCCTGTGCGGTTTGTTGCAGCCACATACACGCCGTTTGCAATGGCATGACCGCGCTGCACCGTGCGCCATGCGTCGTGCTGCGCCGCTCCGTAGCGCGATTTTTCGTCGGGATGCCAGCCGATTGCCGTTGGGTAAAACAATATCACCGCACCGTGCAACGCGGCTAACCGTGCGCCTTCGGGATACCATTGGTCCCAGCAAATCAGCGTTGCGATGCGTCCGACTTTCGTGTCAAACGCCTTAAAACCTAAGTCGCCGGGCGTAAAATAATACTTTTCATAAAACGCAGGGTCGTCGGGAATGTGCATTTTTCGGTAAAACCCAGCAATTTCGCCGTCTGCATCAATGATTCCCGCGCTATTGTGATACACGCCCGGAGCGCGACGCTCGAAAATTGGCGCTATCACGACGCTCTTCGTCTTTTTTGCCACAGCCCGAAGCGCCCTTATGGTCTCGCTGTTCGGAAATTCTTCCGCAAGGTCGAAAAGTGCGGAATCTTCACGTTGGCAAAAATAAGGGGTCATAAACATTTCCGGTAAGCAGACGAGCCGCGCACCGCCGTCGGCGGCTTGCTCAATCATGGTAGCGGCTTTTGCGAGGTTTGCGGTTTTATCGGCGCTCATGGACATTTGCACAAGCGCGGTTTTGAAGGGTTGGTGCATGGTAATTAGAGTAGAAATAGTAAGAAAGCAAGTATCAATGCGAGGAATAATGTATAAATGTTGAATAGCTTTTACGCAATGTGGGGAAGTTTTCTTTGCCGAACGCCATTGGCATCAATAATCGTAAAATAGCCCTCAATATTGAGTTGCTGTTCTTGAATAAGCTCCAGCAAAATTTTTCCGGCTGATTCGGGTAATTGACCTTTGTATCGAAAATACACAACTGCCGGAGGCGGGACAAGACGGTATCGGAAAAGCAACTCGCCGTAATCACGGTCAAATGTCAAAATAACACGCTCTTCTTGAACAGCAATCCGTAAAACCTCTTCATCACTGATGCCGGGCATTTCTTCTTTGATGCTCTTAACCTGGCATGATGCTAATCGTAGAACACGAATGCTTGGGGCAGGAAAGTTCTCGTTGGCAAGTATTTTCATCGTTTCTTTTTATCAGTGTTCGATTTCTAAAGGGAAATATAACTCTTCGCCAATACATTCTCGGAGGTACGCAAAAACTGCACGAATACTTGCTTCTGAAAGATGCGGATAGCTTTCTATGATTGCTTCTTGCGACCAACCGCTTTCCAGCAATTCCAAGATAAGTTCAACAGAAATGCGCGTCCCTTTGATTGTTGGTTTACCAAGCAAAATTGCGGGGTCTGAGTGAATGTATAAGCGCCAATCAGTCATGGTAGCAGTTCTTCAAGTTGATAGAAAAAAAAATAAACTTACAAGCAAAGCACAAAATGCCGCGATTTGAAGCCACTACTTTGGGCTTTTCACACGAGGATTGCCAATACTGCAACAAACCGCGAAAATACGCCTTCCACACAAGACGGACAAGTCAAATTTTGATTATCGCAACGCCGCTCAAGGATTATCGTTTTTTTGCAGAAGGCTTCGTGCTTGCAGAAGGCTTCGTGCTTGTAGGGCGCACCAATGCTGCACTCATCAATGCCTCAATTTCTTCCGCTTTGCGGGGCAGCGCGGCAGAAACAATCACGGGTTCGCCGTCCGTAACAAGCACGTCATCTTCAATTCTCACGCCGATATTCCACCATTTTTTATCACACGGACTACCTTCGGGGATGTAAATGCCCGGCTCACAGGTAAAAATCATATTCGGCTGAAAGGTAGCGTACGAGCCGGCATCGTGAACATCCAAGCCGATATAATGCACCGATCCGTGCGGGAAATACAGTTTGTAATCGTCGGGATTCGTAATAATGCCGAGTTTGAGCAATCCGGCGCGAATAATATCTACAGCGCGGCTATGCGGATAGCGCCAATCCACGCCTTTGCGGTATTCCTTGATAGCGGCTTCCTGTGCGGCATAGACGAGATTGTAGATTTCGCGCTGTTCGGGAGAAAATTTTCCGTTCACGGGAATTGTCCGCGTAATGTCCGCCGTATAGCCCAGAAACTCGGCTCCGCAGTCCATAAGCAGCACTTCACCCGCTTTTGCCTGACGACGGCTGGCGGTGTAATGCAGAATGCAGGAATTACCACCCGCGCCAACAATAGAGCCGTAGCCGACATCTTCCGCGCCAAGCCGCTTGAACGTGCCTTCCATAGCTGCTTCCACTTCGTATTCGTAGGCATCGGGCTTTGTGGCGGCGATTGCGGCGCGGTGTCCCTCCAGCGTGATTTCGATAGCTTTGCGCAAAATTCGCAGTTCGTCGGCATCTTTGATTTGCCGCAAATCAGCAAGCAAGCGCTTTTGCGAGCGAATAAGCGCCGAAGGAAATTGCTTTTGCAAGCGCAATCGCGCTTCGCGCTCCACATTGATAACGTCGCCCGAAAGCGGCTCTGTGACGTTTGGCGTGGGGAATGTGGTGATAAAAAGCGTGTCTCGCCGCAGCGTCGAATCTTCAGGCTGCATGAGCATTTTCAGCACAGAACCGAAGTTTACGCTTTCCAGCGCTTTGATGCCAAACATCGTGGCAGACCGCTCTGCGCCTATGATTGCGCCCGTCCACATTTCGCGGTTTGCCTCGCGTTGTTTGACAAACAGCAGCGCTTCGTGCCGAACACCGCTTGAATCCATGCTTTTCGGCAACATAACGCCGCCCGGAATCAACATCAAGCGTGCTTCCGGCTCAGGGAAACCACATAAATACAGGAAGTCGCTGCTTTGCCGATATTCAAAATTGACATCATTTTGCCGATTGCGCACATCGGCTGCAACAAAGACAGCAAGCGACTTCGGGGACATTGTAGCCAAGACTTTTTGTCTGCGTTCTTGAAAACGGGAAATCGGAATATCTTCCGCATGGCGTGGGGCAAGATAATATGCGGCATTTGCGGGTTGTGCAACAAGCGAGGGTGCGGCAAATACCGCCAGAAGCATGAGCGCTGCAAACAAGACTGGAATTTTCATGGTTTTTGTGTATTTTGAGGCGTTTTCCGCAAACTTGGGCGGTAAGAAATTGTTGTCGCCAAAAATTACAACAAGCGCGTCATTTGAACAAAGCATTTACGCAACGAAGTTGTTGCTCCCACATTATGAAACATCTCGGACTTTTTGTAAACACCACCAAACCCGATGCTATCTCCTGCACGGAAATGGCAACACGCATAGCATTTGAGAATGGTATGCGCTGCTGTGCCGCACCGGAAGTGGTCGCGCACTTTGCCCCCGAAACACAAGCACTGGTGGATGCCGTTGAGTATGATAATTTCGACAAACACGCCGATATTATCATATCATTCGGCGGCGACGGGACAATTCTCGCGGCAGCAAAGCAGTTTTTAGCGGCTGAACTGCCGATAATGGGCGTAAATCTTGGGCGTTTGGGCTTTTTGGCGGAATACTCCGTTGCCGAATTAGACGCGGGGTTTGCGGCGCTGGCAAAAGGGGAATACATCATCGAAGAGCGAGGAATGTTGGAAAGCAGCATCACGGTGGAAGGCACAGAAAATCTGAGCGAAATGGTCTATGCGATGAACGATTTTGTGATTCACAAAAAAGACTTTGCGCGGATGATGATGATTGCCGCAACGATAGACGGAGTGCCTGTTGCGGACTATCATGCCGACGGACTCATTATTTCCACGCCGACCGGTTCAACGGCGTATTCGCTGTCGAGTGGCGGTCCGATTGTCGCGCCGACGTGTTCAGTGCTGGTGCTTACGCCTGTCTCGCCACACTCGCTGAATATGCGTCCGCTTGTTGTCCCCGACACGGTAGAAATCGTTCTCACACCCGGCGCGGGAAGCGGCACAACAAGCCTTGTTGCGGACGGACAGATAGTTGCTTCCAAAGAAGAAGGAGAAAAAATTGTGATTCGGAAATCGGAACGAGTAGTGAAATTACTCAAGCGTGTGGAAAATTCGTACTATGATTTGCTGAAAAACAAACTCCTGTGGTCGCTTTTGACGAAGCAGTAAGGATGCAGGATTAAAGCGCTTGTCAGCTATTGATTTTACAATTCTCCCAATGAAAACCGACACACTTTTTTACAAACTCCTCGAAGCGCACCCCGCATTACTTCTACGGTTGGCGGACTTACACGAATTAACGACAATTCCGTACCGCTTTCATTCGATTGAACTCAAGGAAAAAGCGCAGCGCACTGATGGAATCTTGCTTCCCGACGACGGTGCGCCGCCGGATGCTCCCGTCATTGTATCAGAATTTCAGTTTTGGGCAGACAAACTCATCTACACGCGCCTTGTGAGCGAAACGGCGCTTCTGCACTTGCAACTGCCCCAATACTCGCGTTTTCAAATGGTCTTGGTGCTGCGTTCCCGTGCGATTGATACCGATGCGGGAGTTTGGTCGCATCTGCGCACGGGCGGTGCAATCCACGTGGTGTACTTAGACGAGGTAACGGACGAAGCGGAAACCGTCGCCACAGACCCCGCAGAACAAGCCGCCATGCTGCTTATGCACCTGACCGTAACGCCGCCGAATCGCGCTCAGGATGATGCCTTGCTTCTCAAACTCAGCGATACAATTTCCCGCACCAAAAGCGACGCAATGCGCAAGATGTTCAAAGATTTATTCGTAAGTTTGTATGTCAGCAAATACAAAACCCTAACCATAGATGAGGTACGCGCCATGATTGATACCAGAGAAATCTTCGACGACATCCACGAAAGCCTTGCTGTGCAGCAGTATGGCGAGGAGGTTGCGGCAAAAGCAAAACTTGAAGGTAAACTTGAAGGTAAACTTGAAGGTAAACTTGAAGGCAAACTTGAAGGTAAACTTGAAGGTGTTCCCAGCCTTCTGAATCTGGGTCTTTCTGTCCAGCAAATTGCCGAAGCATTGAAATTACCGATTGACCTGATTCAAGACATTCAACGCCGCCAATAAGCACGGTACGCGCCATGATTGACACGAGAGAAATCTTCGACGACATCCACGAAAGCCTTGCTGTGCAGCAGTATGGTGAGGAGGTTGCGGCACTCGCCCTCACGCCAAACGCTCTCATGCGTAAGCGAGAGCCTGCCAAAGAAGGCAGACCCTCGCGGGATAGCTGACCAGTTACTTTTTGCCATTATCACATCAGACAAATCATCTGACCACAACTCATGAAAAAAAACAGCAAAGCCACATTTGAAGAGCGTTTGGAGCGATTAGAAGAAATCGTTTCTCTTCTTGACAGAGGCGAAGCGCCGTTGGAAGAATTGCTTGCGCTCTACGAAGAAGGAACGGTGCTGGTTACAGCGTGCAGTTCGTTTCTTCAAACAGCTGAACAAAAAATCATGACGCTGCAAAATGGCGTAATTACTGATGTTCAAGCGCAGTAAGCATCGTTGCGGCACGTGTGTTGCTGCTCATTTTTCTCTTTGACTATGACAAAAACTTCCTCGAAATCTCCGCGTTCTTCTTCACGCTCTTCCGCTTCGCGCACAACTGCTTCACGTGCTGCTTCGCAGCCTCTTTCCCGCAATTATCGTCTGCAAGTGCTGATTCTTGCTCTGTTCGCGCTGGTGCTGTATGGGCAAACGCTGCGCTTTGGTTTGGTGATGGACGATAATATGGTCATTACTGACCACAAGACCGTACAGCAAGGTTTTGCAGGTATTCCCACACTTTTGACCAAAGATTCGTTTGCCGGATTCGACGAAACATATGACCGCTCCGGGCAGCGTAAAACCTATCGCCCCGCGTCGTTTATTTCGTTTGCGATTGAAAAGCAGCTATTTAATAATAATCCAGCCGTCGCACACGGTATCAACATTGCATTGTACGCCTTGACACTAGCGATATTGCTTGCGTTGCTTAGAGAATGGTTTCCTGATGCGCCTCAGGATGGGAAAGCAAACGATGTGCAGGCGCATTATCGTTGGTTGCCTTTTGCCGCAACGCTTGTGTTTGCCGCACATCCGACGCATACGGCAGTGGTGGCGAATATCAAAAGCCGCGATGAAATTTTTGCGATGCTGTTCGCATTGAGTTCGCTTTTACTGGTTTTTCGACATCTTCGCACGGAAAATCCTCGCTTGCTCGCCTACAGCCTTGCTTGCTTTGCTTTGGCATTGCTTTCCAAAGAAAGTGCTGTGCTGATGCTGCCGATAGTCGCTTTGACGCTATATTTCTTTGCAAACCTTGATGCAAAGCGGCTTTTGCGCCTCAGTGCAATGTATGGCGCAGTAACACTTGTGTTTCTGGGGCTGTGGTTTGGGCTTGTCGGGCGCGTGGAAGAGGGCTTGTATGCCTACAAACTGCACAATCCTTTTGTTGGCACATCCTTCGCAGAGCGCATTGCCACAGGCTTTATGACGCTTGGGCTTTACACTCTCAAAGCACTTTTTCCATGGACACTCTCCGAAGGATACACCTACAATGCGCTTCCTGTTGTCTCTTGGGCGGATTGGCGAGCGTTGTCGGGTTTTGCGGTAACGGCTGCACTGTTGATTATTGCCGCTCTTCGCCTCAAAAAGCGCGAAACGTGGGCATTTGGCGTGATTGCTTTTTTTGCGACGCTGGTTGTTGCTTCAAACCTCGTTGTTTATGCGGGAAGTATGTTTGGCGACCGTTTTCTTTATACACCGAGCCTTTTTGCGGCTTTGGCGCTTGTTTCCTTGCTTTTTGCGGTATTTGGTGCAGAGAGTAAAAAATTTCATCTTGCTCCCGTTTTGGGAATTATCGCGCTCATTGTGATAGCCTACTCGGTGCGAGGTTTTATGCGTGTTCCCGAATGGCAAACCGATTACAAATTGTTGCAAGCAGACCACCGCTCCACGCCGGAAAGCATTATGACTGCCCGGAACTACGCATCACAACTTGTGCGGCGGGCAGGGCGAACACAAAATGATACCGAGCGAACAATTTTGCTGGATGAGGCAGAATCCGTGATTTCACGCGCCTTTCAGACCGATTCCACCGCAGACCCCGCCTTATTCGACCTTCTGGGGCTTTCTGCACTCCAGCGCGGGAATTTTCCTGAAGCAATTCGCTTCGCAACACAAGCACTGGTGCTGGATTCCACAACGCGAAAGCCTATTCACCGCAAACCGATTTTCCGCCAAAACCTTGCGTCGGTCTATGTTTCACGGGCTGCTTTGGCAATCAACCAAGATCGTTTAGAAGACGGCAAAAATGACCTCCAAGCCGCATTAGCACTCAATCCTTCTAGCGATAATGCGTACATCAATCTTGGCATGATTTACGGTCGTCAGAAAGACTACAAACAGGCGCTTGCCGCTTTCCAAGCCGCGTACAAGGCGAATCCTTCCTCTACGGTTGCACAGCAGTACATTTTCCATATTCAACAAGCAATGGCGGAAGAAGAAGCCGAAAAGGAAGAAAAAGCGGAAGCGGCAAAACTCAACCGTTTGCGCGAAACGCTGCCGACAAGGAAATAAGCGGGAACAAATGCCCCTCGTTCCTTTGTTTTACCTCTGAACAACAACGTATCAATTTTTACCTCTTTCACTCACTATCATCCTACTCATATGAATAAACAAGTTTTAGAAGGATTGAACAAGCAACTCAATATGGAATTTGCTTCGGCGTATGTGTATTTGGCAATGTCATCGTATTACGAAAGCATAGATTTGGAGGGCTTTTCCGAGTGGTTCAAAGTCAAAGCACACGAAGAAATGTTCCATGCGATGAAAATTTACACCTACATCGGCGATAGGCGCGGGAAGCGCGATTTGACGGAAATTCCTCTTGCTGTTAAAACATGGAAATCCCCGCAAGTAGCAGCAGAAGACGCTTACAAGCACGAGTGTAAAGTGTCGGCATCCATTCATAATGTGATGGACATTGCGCGTCAGCACAAAGACCACTCCACTGAGGCGTTTTTGCATTGGTTTGTGATGGAGCAAATTGAAGAAGAAGCAGAAGCAGACCGCATTTTGCAAAAAGTCAAAATGGTAGCCGATAACCCCGGCGGGCTGTTTATGTTGGACAATTACATGATGGAACGCGCTAAGGTTGATGCAGCCAATATCGGCAAAGATGCTGAAAGCGAAGAAGAGTAAAATTTTTCCGTATATTTGCGTGAGCCTCGCTTCCGGCGTTGATTACTGCTGGTCTGTGAGGCTTTTTTCTATCACTGTTTGTAACTATTCAGGTCTTTGGGCGCAGATTGTCATGATTTAGCAGATTGCGCAGATTTCCGGAGCTTTATGGGCTTGCTCACACTTTTTGTTTGCAAAAAAATCATGATAATCAGTTAAATCATGATAATCTGCGCCAAAATTTATGAACCTCGACAGTTACTACCATTTTTGCAATTTCGATGATTGAAATTCGCAGTTTACACAAATCCTTCGGCGCAAAAAACGTTCTGAACGGGGTTGATTTAACGATTCAAACCGGTGAAACAATGTGCGTCATCGGGCGCTCCGGGTGCGGAAAAAGCGTCCTTTTGAAGCATATTGTCGGCTTACTTGCGCCGGACGACGGAACGGTGTTTGTGGATGGGAAAGAAGTACAAACGCTGCGTGGGCGCGAACTTTTTGAACTACGGCGCGGCATCGGGTATGTCTTTCAAGGCGCAGCGCTGTTTGATTCGATGACCGTTTGGGAAAATGTCGTGCTGGGCTTGTACGAACATGGGGAACGCCACAATGAGGTTCTGGACGGCGAAGCGCGGCGCGTTCTTGCCGCAGTGGGATTGCTCCCGGATGAGGAAACATCAACTTCAGCGACCTTCGAGAAAGAATATGCAATTTTGCGCCACAAAAAACCCTCCGACCTTTCGGGAGGTATGCGTAAGCGCGTGGGAGTGGCGCGGGCGCTTGTTGGCAGCCCGAAATATATTTTGTACGACGAACCCACCACAGGACTTGACCCGATTACCTCTGAACAAATTGACAATCTCATCTTGGAACTCGCACAAAAGCTGAACGTTACCTCTATCGTCATCACGCACGATATGTTTTCGGTCTATAAAGTCGCAAAGACGGTTGCTATGCTGGAGCAAGGAACGGTGCGCTTTTTCGGTACAGCAGACGGGCTTCGCGCAAGTACGGATGAGGTTGTGCAAGAATTTATTGAGCGGTACGAATAACAAGACAAATAACGTGCTGCTTCGGGGAAGCAAGGTTTTATCGGTGTTCTATGCTTTTTTGTCATTCCTTCAAAAAAATTCCCGCCTTTTTCTGAAAGGTTTTTTGAGACCGTGTGTCATTCTTACAAAGCCGGAAGAATGTTCAACGAGATGCTTTTTTTGCCAAAACTGCACATCAACCAAATGCCCGAAATAATGCAACAACAACGCTTAGAAACGTGTAGTGATGCCGAACTCATACAGCTTTTTCACTGCTCACCCGGGCAGCGCGAAAGCGTATTTTCCGAAATCTATCGCCGTTATGCACAGCGCATCAAGATCTACTGTGTGCGAGTTGTGGGCAGTGAGGAGGACGGAAGCGATATTTTTCAAGAAACATTTGTACGATTTTTCCGCGCCGCATTCCGTGAGCCGCATGAAAAGACGATGGACAAACCGATTGACAATATCGGCGGCTATGTGATGCGGATTGCGCGGAATCTTTGCCTCAATCACAAACGCGATACAAAATCTACCGTGACCATTGACGAATGGGAACGCGCCATGCCGGATTTCCCGAATTATGAGCGCGAAGAATTGCTGAATCTTATCGCCGTAGCGCTGGAATACTTGGAGTTTGATTACCGAGAAGCCTTTGTACTGAGGTTTTATCAGGGGTACAGCTATGAAGAAATTGCCGAATTGACGGGTGCAAGCATTTCCACCGTAACCAACCGCATTTGGCGAGCAAAAGACAAACTCAAAACTGTCTTAAAACCCTACTTGGCGGACCTTGAGGAATTTGCGGAATAGCCTCCGCAGCCGACAAATACTCACGTATGAAGGTAACTATTTAGCTCTTCGACGCAGATTTTCATGATTAGACTGATTGCGCAGATTTTCAGAGCATTTCAGAATAGCCTTTCGATTCTTGTGAGCATACGAATAATCATGAAAATCTGTTGAATCATGAAAATCTGCGTCAAAAATTTAGGACATAAACACTTACGCTCGAAGAATGACACCACCTGAATCACACGCACTATGAATTACGCTTACCTTATCCACACCTATCTCGAAGGCAGATTGGAAGAGCCTTTGGAGGATGTTCTGTTTGCAGAACTGAGCCGCGACGGGGCGCTGCGCAAAGAATTAGCAGCGCAAATCAACCTTGCCCACGCAGCAAGACGTGATGCGGCTTCCATAACTCCCACCGATGCCGAAAAAAATGCCCTTTTTGCAGAATTGGGGCTTTCTTCAGGCACATTCGTAAGCAGTGCAGAAGGCATGACGGCACTATCCTCAATATCATCGGTCTTGCCAGCCATGCAGAGCGTCGTATTCATGCTACTCAGCAGTCTTTCACTCATGGTGGGACTTCGCAGCGATGCTCTTTGGAAAAAAGAGGCTGCAACTAGCTTGAAAACAGGACTTTCAGCAATTCATCTTCCCGTTTTTTCGATTGATGTACCCAAAGAGCGCATTGAATCACATATTAGCAGCAATGCTCCGAAAGCAAGTAATAGTGAGCCTTCCGGCGGTATGATGTATGCGGCACAGGTACTTTTGCCAAACAACACTACTGAAGCCATATTCGGCGAAAACTCTGTGCCGACAAATGATGACGCGAAGGGTGATGTAGATGCAACACAAGCATTGATGATTCCTCCAAGCATTTCATCGGCTCTTGCATTACAGCCCACAAAAGCCCTCACACAAACAACACAACCAACGGTTTTTTCTCGCACAAACCCGCGTCCACACACTGCTTTCCGGCATGAAAATACTGGGGACGCAAGCATGATAGAGCAGTTCCCCGTGCAACTTGGGGTGCGGCATCTTTTGGGCGGCGGAACGTTGGGGCTGCACGGCATCGTGCAGTATGCGCTGAATAAACAGCAGGCTGTGGGTTTTGAAGGAGGCACAGAAGCCGCACGGTTGCTTACCCGCAATGCTCGAAGCGGCGAAGTCGGTATGCTGAACGCAAGCGAAGAATCGGTATTTTCCGGCACGGCGTATTATCGGCATACCTTTACCAATTTCGCATTGTTGCCCAATAAAGCGCTTGTGCCTTTTGTGCAAGGCGGCATCGGCGTTATGGGCAGATGCGGCGCTCTTCAAGGCATGGGCGGTTTTCGCTTCGATGTCGCACCGGAACTGTCGTTCACGTTGTCCGCAGAACTTAAAATGCCTGTATTCTACGCAGAGCAGCATTTTCAAAGCAAAACAGGAGTCTCTATCGGGATGCAGTACCACATTTCTGACCGCTAAGGTCGGAAAAACAATCCGTGTTCGTTTTTTACTTCATCATCCCATGAGTATTCATGCGGTCAAGGAGATGTTTTATGCAATACCGAATTGTGGGCAGAATCGTTCTTGTTGTCTTGGGAATCACGTTTGCATCGCTGCGCCTTGCGGCACAGGAAGCGCAAGAAGATTCGGCAAAAACGAAGTTTTTGTGGATATGGCAAACGATGGGCAAAGTGCAGCCTACGCCTGTAAACACGGGCTTGGGGGATTATTTTCAAAGGACACTCAATATCCCGTCTCGCGCTGCATCATTTCCTTCGGAATCCTTTGCTGTATCGCCTTTTAACCTCATGCTGACATACGAAAAACTGGTCTTATTCTGCGGATATAGCGCAAATCTTGGTCTGCTCCAGCCTTTTGGCTTTTACAGCACTGCCGGAAGAGTGGTGAACGTGAGTAATTATGGGGTAAATCGCACCTACCACGAACTCACTTTTGGTATCGGCTATGCTGTTATCAATACGCCCCGATTCCGCTTGTATCCTAACGTTGCGTTTACTTCGACATTAGACCACTTTATGCTGCGGTATGCGCCCACACGAGATTCGATGTACACCGCACCGCATCCCGCGCCTATTGCGGTAGAACTCTACGGGCATCTGCTTGAATTTGCTCTCGGCGCTGATTATCGCTTGCCGCTTGCATACTTTGACATGTACATTATGGCGAAAGTTGGCTTTAATTTTGACCCTGCCTTAGCTCTGGTCAATTCTCCAAACTATCCCGAAAGGGGTGCGTGGGTTTCAAGGCGCGGTATTTTCTTTCAACTAGGCATCGGATTAGGCACAGAGCGGCGTTGAGCAAGGTTTAGTAGATTTTCACGAAACACATTCTCTTTTCTTTACACTGTTTCCCGCACAAGCATTGATGCGGGGTAGGAGGCTTTTATGATTTCCCGAAAAAACGTGATGGCATTTTGCCTGTATCTTGCCCTGTCTGCAAGCGTTTATGCGCCTTCGCAAGCACAAGAGCAACACAGCGACACTGTTCCCAAGACGACTTCGCGCCCGTTTTGGATTTGGCAGATTTTAGCGAATTTCCAGCCCGGAAGCGCCGAAGATGCCTTTAATGCGCGTCTTGCGCAGGAATTGGCGGGGCAAGGCTCTATTCCTCGCTTCGGTTCAAACCGATTTATCATTTCGCCTTTTTACCTTTCGTGGAATCACAATAAATGGATTATCATGGCTGGGTATAGTGGAACTTTGGGGACAGCTGTTTCAAGTTTTATATCAGGTACTGAGTATGACGAGATTTTCTACGGCTTTGGTTATTCGGTAGTTAATTCTCAGCGTTTTAGACTTTATCCTTTTATTGGCTTTCGTGGGGATATACAACGCATTACTCTTACAGAACCAACGACGTTGAGTAATGCGCTCAAAACGTTCACTCCAAACTCTATCACAATCCAGCGTACTGCAAGTATTATCGAATTGTCAGTTGGAGCAGATTATAACTTTGCTCTTGAATATGGAGATTTGTATATCATGGCAAGAATTGGCTATAATTTTGAATTCGGGCAGAACTGGACATTAGGAAGGCAATATCTTGCAGATGCCGACCCAAATTGGTTTTCCCGACGAGGTATTTTCTTTCACCTCGGCATTGGATTAGGCACAGAGCGGCGTTGAGACATTTCCTTACGACTTCCGCGCAATGCTGATAATCATTATCGGCGGAGTCAGCGCTTGCCCTGCGGCGCGTGATTGATGGATTTTTCGCACAATGTCCATCCCTTTGCTAACGCGCCCAAATGCCGCAAAGCCCTGTCTGTCGGGGTTGCGATGCCCTCCAAAGTCTAATTGCGGTTGGTCGCCGATGCAGATAAAAAATTCGTACTGCGCGGAATTTGGCTCATCTCGCGCCATAGAAAGCGTTCCGTCGAGGTGTTTGATGCCTGTTTCCTTCGTGGTTTCAATCTCTATCGGCGGCATTGCGTAGCGGTCGTAAAGGCTGCCGATAGTGGATTGGATGACTTCAATTTTGATGCTGTCCGGCTTGTCGGGCTGATTATCTTTCTTGACGGTGCGGTGAAAAAAGCCGCCCGTGTAATAGCCGCCAATCACGTAATGCAGGAAATTTTCGACTGTTCCGGGCGCAGCGCGGCGAAAAAGGTCTGCTTCAATCGCACCAGCCGTTGTGAGGATACGAATTTTGACAACGGCAGCAGTGTCCGGCAACATTGGTCGAATGGTGCTTTGCGGCTGTTCGGTAGAAGCGCTTGCGCTTGTGGAAGCAGGCTGAGCAAGCGTTGGAGATGTGCTTGAAAGCGGCTTTGCGTCAGGTATTTGAGCCGCTTTTTCCGGCTGCTTTTCTTCTTGGGACTTTCCCTTCGTTTTTTCTGATGTCGTTGAAGAGCGCTTGGGTGCTGGCTTTGCGGAAGATTGTGCAAAAACAGGTACGGTAAAAAGTGCTGTAAGCAGCATTACGACAAGCGTTGAGGACAATGTATGTGATTGGGGCAGCACTTGATTTGTGCTGCGGGAAGATGCTCGTGAGACAAGGAATGAAGCCATTATGAAATGATTTAGTGCATACAAAAAAAACACAAAGCGCGAGGCTCTCGCTAAAAACGTTGGAATAACCGCAGCAAATATACGGCTTTTACCAAGGAAATTCCGCGTCTTTTCTCCCGTAAGATTTCTTTGCAACTTTTTACGTGCCTTTCCGTACACCGCAAATTTACCCCCATTTTTTTCCCATCTGTGTTATTAGGAGAGACCATTATGAAGAATCTGCGCAACGCCTTGTTGCTGACGATATTCGCCACATTCCCCATGCTAACCTTTGCCCAAGCACCCGCAACACCACCCGCAGGCGCACCTCCGGGCGGCGCAGCAGGAGCGGCTTCGGGGATAAAAGCATATAAAGACGTGATTACGGCTCAGGCAAAGAGCGATGACGGCTTGTTTACCGTACATCGCATTGATGAAAAAGTGTTTTACGAAATTCCGAACAAACTCCTCGGCAAAGAGATGCTCTTGGTTACGCGCCAAGCAAAAACGCCGTCTGTGGGCTATGGCGGCGAGGAAACGAATGAAGAAGTTGTGCGCTGGGAACGTAAGTACAATCGCATTTTGCTTCGTGCGGTAACGTATCTGAACGTTGCGGCGGATTCGCTTCCCATTTCCAAAGCCGTGAAAAGCGCTAATTTCGAGGAAATCATTGCTTCGTTTCCAATCCAAGCGCTTGCGAAGGATTCCAACGGTGTCGTCATTGAGGTTACTTCGATGTTCACCACCGACATCGGTATTCTCACTCCTCCCAAACCTACACGCGACCAATATCGCATCGGCGGCTTGGATGCGAGCCGCTCTTTCGTTGAATACACACGGAGTTTTCCCGAAAATATCGAAGTGGAAAATGTCCTGACCTATTCCGCCGAAGCAGCCCCGCAAAATCCGAGTTCGCGCACAATGTCGTTCACGATGCACCATTCCATGATTAAACTGCCCGAAACACCAATGTTGGCGCGGTATGCAGACCCGCGAGTCGGCTGGTTTTCCTTCACGCGCACCGATTACGGAATGCCCACACAAAAGGCTGAACGCCGCTCCATTATTCGCCGTTGGCGCTTAGAACCGAAAGACGAAGCTGCGTATTTTCGTGGTGAACTTGTTGAACCGAAAAAACCTATCACCTACTACATTGACCCCGCAACGCCCGTACAATGGCGCGGAGCGCTCAAAAAGGGCGTAGAAGCGTGGAATGTCGCCTTTGAGCAAGCAGGCTTCAAAAATGCCATTCGCTGCATTGACCCGCCGACTCCGAAAGAAGACCCCGAATGGTCGCCCGAAGATGCGCGGTATTCCGTTATTCGTTATTACCCTTCTCCGGTGGAAAATGCCTACGGTCCCAACGTTGCAGACCCGCGTTCCGGCGAAATTATCGAATCGGATATTGGCTGGTTTCACAACGTGATGAACCTTTTGCGCGAGTGGTATTTCGTGCAAGCAGTCGCAGACCCGCGTTCACACAAAATGCCGCTTCCCGACAGTTTGATGAGCGAACTTATCACGTTTGTTTCTGCGCACGAAGTTGGTCATACGCTTGGTTTCCCGCATAATATGAAGGCTTCCAACGCTTACCCCGTTGATTCGCTGCGTTCCAAGACCTTCACCCAGCAATACGGCACTGCGCCCAGCATCATGGACTATGCGCGATTTAACTACATTGCTCAACCCGGTGACGGCGCAGCAATGATGCCGAATGTCGGTCCCTACGACAAATTTGCCACAAAGTGGGGCTACCGTTTGATTCAAGGCGCAAAAACCTCTGAAGATGAACTCCCAACGACCCGCGCATGGGCGAAAGAAGCGCAAAAAGACAAGATGCTCCGCTTTGGTGCGCAGCAGTTCGCCATTACCGACCCGCTCTCACAAACAGAAGATTTAGGCGATGATGCAGTCAAAGCTACGACCTACGGCTTGAAAAATCTGGAGCGCGTTATGGGATACTTGCCGGAGGCTTCCGCAAAAGCAGGCGAAAGTTTCGATGAATTGCGCGGCTTGTACGAAGAAGTCTTGGGACAATGGAACCGCGAAATGGGACACGTTGCAAATTATCCGGGCGGCGTGGATATTGTGCTGAAAGTCAATGGCGACGAAGGCACACAGTATAACGGTCTTCCGCGTGAGCGCCAAAAAGGTGCAGTACAGTTTTTGAGCGATAATGCTTGGAAAGCGCCTAAATTCATGCTTCGTGAGGATGTCATTCGCAAAATTTATCCGTCGGGTTCGGTAAAATTGCTGCAAGATGCCCAAGCACGACTTGTACGCACGGTTCTGAGCAATGACAAACTTTTGCGCCTTTTGGAGCAAGAATCCCTCGAAGGCGCGAAAGCATATTCGGTGCGTGAACTTCTCAGCGACGTAGAAAATGCGCTCTTCAGCGACGTGAAGCAGGCAAAACCGCAAACCGATGATTACCGCCGCAATTTGCAACGGACATTGGTGGATGAACTCGGGAAAAAACTTGTTCCCCCGCCGCCGCCTGTTGTTCCGCCGGGATTCGAGCAGTTCCGCGCCTTATTTGCAACGCCGGACGTTTCCAACACGGATGTACGCGGTTTAGCGCGTATGCAGTTGGAGGGCTTAAAAGCAACGTGTTCAAGCGCTGCCGGAAAAGCTGCGGATGCAGTAACGAAGGCACATTTACGCGATTTGGCGGTAACGATTGACAACATTCTCGACCCGAAAAAATAATCGTCCGTAATATCAATTTGAGTTGAGCATTGTGCAATATTTTGGGGGTTGTTTTCGTTTGGAAATAGCGAAAATACTCGCACAGACAAGAATGTCTGTGCCACTGAAGCCGGATTTTTGCACAGTTATCAACTAAAACTTGGTACAAGACACCCAAAAAAACACCAAAGCCGCTTCCAACCTAGTGTGGAAGCGGCTTTGTTTTTTTGTTACGCCTGTGCATTTTTAATTTTACGCACTCTTTTTTTGCTCTTTTTCGGACGACGATTGCCGAAACTACCGTTCCAGACTTTGCCGCGCCGTGAGCGTCTATCGCCTCTACCCATGATGGTTATCGGTTTTAGTGAAACAAGGTTGATTGTTGATGTTGGAAATATCAGTCCGCGAAGATACGCAGTTTTTCGGTTTTATCAAGATTGTAGCGAAACTTTTTCTTGTGCTTGCAGTTATTCCGCCATGTTCTGCATTGTTTCTACCGAAGCGTTTCCCGTCAGGAACATTGCGCCGCGTAATTGGAATTGCCAGCCGCGAATCATGTCGGCAAGCGCTTTTTGACCTTCTTCCATTTGTTTTTGCAAAAAAGGACGCGCCGCAGCAGCCATATTTGCCCCCAACGCAAGCGCTTTAGCCACATCCAGCCCCGAACTCACACCGCCGGATGCAATCACAACAGCATCGCGCCGAAAATCGTCGTGCTGCTGGCGTAGGTTTGAAGCGGCTTCCAGACATTCCACCGTTGTCAAGCCCCAATCCCAAAATACATCTTTGTATGCGTCTTCGGGTGCTGCGCCTGTGGAGCGCAGAATTTCTACGCCTGCCCAACTTGTGCCACCTGCACCCGCCACATCCAGAATCTGTACACCAACGTTGAAAAGCCGCAGCATCACGTCTGCATCCAAGCCTGCACCGACTTCTTTTGCAATCACAGGAACACCGATTGTCTTGCAAACCTCTTCAATCCCCACAAGCACACTGCGAAAGCGCGGAGAACCTTCCGGCTGCAAGAGTTCTTGGAGTGGGTTGAGGTGAATGGTGAGCGCGTCTGCCTCAATCATATCCACAATCCGGCGCAACTGCTCACGAACACTGGGCTTTGCGACTTCCGCACCGCCGATGTTTGCCGTAATCGGTATTGTCGGCGCTGCTTTGCGGACAACGCGAAATGATTCGTGAAAATCGCTTTTTTCGAGCGCCTGACGCTGCGAACCAACGCCCATCGGGATATTGCACTCCGCGCACACTTCCGCCAATTCACGATTGATACGCTCTGCATCGGCATAACCGCCCGTCATGCACGAAATCATCAGGGGTTGAGAGATGACTTTGTTCAAAAAACGAGTTTCGGTGGAAACATCAGTCAAATCAAGTTCGGGAAGTGCGTTATGGCGCAGCGTGACCGCATCGAAGCCGCTTGTTTTAGTGCGAAAACTCACGCGATTGTGAACGCACAGTTCAACGTGTTCTTGCTTGCGCGATGATGTTTGGTGAGGTTTGGGGGGCATATACGGCATTGGTAAAATTAGCGAATTTCCGGTTGTCGTGAATCCTTCCGAGGCACTTGTGGAGCGGCTTTCAGGCTATCTCCTTTCAGGCTATCTCTTTTCAGGCTGTCAGCTTTGGGGCTTGCTGTTTTCAGGCTGTCAGCTTTTTTGCGTTCACGCTCGGCATTTTCTTTTGCACCTTCTTCCTCGCCGATGCGCCGTGCGCGGTTTCGTGCGGT
The DNA here is from genome assembly GCA_025455065.1 of Candidatus Kapaibacterium sp. Taxonomy (GTDB): domain Bacteria; phylum Bacteroidota; class Ignavibacteria; order Kapaibacteriales; family UBA4661; genus PH2015. Next base: position 185,018 of record JALONG010000004.1, read on the forward strand.
GTCCAACAACTGCCGCAGTTTTTCGGGGTTTCCCGTCAGCTCGCTAAAACGCTGACGGAAGGCAATTTCACTCATGCCGTACCGCCGAAAAATTTCTTGAACCCGCTTATTTGCTTGCATGGAATCACTTGCGAATTGTTCTCGTGCTATCAAAATTTCGGTGTAGGTTTGGACAAACTGCTCGTCTTCGTTTGTCCATGCTTTTGAACAGGCTGATAGGCAAACACTTCCTATGAACACAAACAACAAAACTGTTTTCCACCGTAGCATAGACTGAGCGCCGCGCTCAAATGTCTGTGCCATCCATACGCGCAGCGTATAGTCTTGCGTTGGTCGTACTTGCGATGTCTTCTGTTGCTTACGCCTTGCGGCGTTGGTGGCACAGACAAGAATGTCTGTGCTACGAGAAGAAGGTTGCTCTGTGGAATTACGCCTAACGGCGTTAATGGCACAGACAAGAATGTCCATGCTACGGGAGAAGATGTAATTTTGAGGCAATATCACAGCACTCCTTTCGTGCTGGGAATCGCATTATTGCTTGCGTCGCGGCGCACGGCAATTTTGATTGCCCGTGCAAATGCTTTGAAGACCGATTCGATTTTGTGATGCTCATTTGTCGCTTCCGCACGGATATTCAGCGTACATTTGGCGGTGTCGGTAAAGGATTTGAAAAAATGATGAAACATTTCCGTCGGAACGTCGCCAATTTTTTCGCGGTGAAATTCCGCATCCCACACAAGCCAATTTCGTCCCGAAAAGTCCAATGCCGCATGAATACGGCGTTTGCTGAACTCCACATCGCCAAATGACACTTCCGCTTCCGCAAGCGCTTCGTCCATTGGAAGCAAACAATAGCCGTAGCGCTCAATACCACGCTTGTCTCCCAGCGCCTTCAAAAACGCCTCGCCCAGTGCCAATGCGGTGTCTTCGATAGTGTGATGTTCGTCAATATGCAAATCGCCCTTTGTGTGAATGGTCAAATCGCAGCCGGAATGACGTGCAACTTGGTCAAGCATATGGTCAAAAAAGCCCAAACCCGTGTGAATATGCGCCTTCCCGCTTCCGTCCAGATTGAGTTCAATCGCAATATCGGTTTCATTGGTCTTGCGATGCACACTTGCCTTGCGTTGCGGACGTTCCTGAGCGAGGAGAAAACCGTAAACGTCCAGCCATGAAGCGGCTTCCAGAGCAATCGGTAATCCGGCTGTATCGGTAGGATTTGCAGCGTGGAGTTTTGATTGCGGCGATTGCAGCATTATTGCCTTTGCACCCAGATTTTGTGCGAGTTTTGCGTCCGTCAGGCGGTCGCCGATGACGAAGGAATGTTCCCAATCAATCTGCTTTGCTTCCGCACCTTCCAAATAACGAGTAAACATACCGATTCCGGGCTTGCGTGTTGGTTTGTTCTCGTGGGCAAAACTGCGGTCAATGAGTATATCGTCAAATTCTACGCCTTCATTGCGCAAAATTTCCAACATCTTGTTTTGTGCGGGATAAAACGTCTCTTCGGGGAAAGAAGCCGTTCCCAAGCCGTCTTGATTGGTTGCCATGATAAGCGAAACATCAAATTCCTCGCAAATGCGGGCAAGTGTGGTGATGCAATGCGGCAAAAACAGGAGTTTTTCGAGGGAATCAATCTGTTCATCGGGCGGCTCGGCGATAATTGTGCCGTCGCGGTCAATAATAAGCAGGCGTTTCATCGTGCGGGGAATGGTGAGAAATACTCGTCCTTGTGAGGCGCAAAGATACTGAATTTTCTGCAAAAAGTGCGCGGTGAGATTGTACTATTGCCTTGCTGCGAAGCAGTGGTGAGAGTTTTCAGCAGAGGTGAGGGGTTGTAGTGAATGGTATATCTCACAAACTTTGCATCGGCATACGCGGCAATTCCACCGTAAACACGGCTCCTTTCCCAAGTTCGCTTTCGACGGTGATTCTCCCGCCATGCAGTTCCACAATTTGCTTCACAATCGCCAAACCAATGCCGGACGAGTGTTCGCCGCCTGTCGGACGGGCAGAGAGTTTTTGAAAATGCCCGAAAAGTTTGCTTTTGTCGTCATCGCTCAAGCCGGGACCAAAATCCTGCACGGAAAACCGCACCGTATCTTGTTCGGTAAGGACAAGGCGAATGAGAATCTCCGCACCCTGCGGGGAAAACTTAATGGCGTTGGAAATAAGATTTTCCATAACCTGCCGAAGGCGTGTTTCGTCGCCAAACATCACACATTCTCCGGGTTCACTGAGTTTCAGCGTTTGCTGTTTTTTTTCGGCGGCAGTGGATTGAATAAACACCACAGCGTTGACAAGTGCCGTAATATCAAGTTCCTCACGCTTCAGCGTGATTTTGCCCATATCCAAGGCTGCCATATCCAAGAGTTCTTCCACCAAGTGCGTGGAATGGCGCGTCTCGTCAATAAGCGTTGTGAGTGTTTCCGCGCCTTCGTGGGAATCCTCACGGAGTTCGCTGCGGAGCGATTGTGCAAGCAGGCGAATGGTCTGAAGCGGGTTTTTCAAATCATGCGAAACGACGCTCACCATGCGGGTTTTGAAGGTGTTTGCCGCGTCCAACTTTGCGTTGCTTACCTCCAAAGCGTGATTGTGATCATTCAGCGTTGCATTAAGTGTTGCAAGTTCTTGATTTTGTGTAGCGAGCAGCGCAGCGCGTTCCTGTTCTTTACGCAGGAGATTGATGCGGTATGCCAAGCCCAGCGAAAGCAAAACGACTTCCAAGACCGATGAAATCCTACTTCCAAACCATGTCCAATAATTATACGGTATCGCACCAAAGCCAATGAGCGTAAAAAGGAACACCGAAGCAATAAGCGCTGTCCAAGCAATCAGGAAGTAATACGCCGGAGTAAATCCCCGCCAGGCACAGTATATGCCCGACCAAAGTGTGATAATAGTCGTAACGGCAACAACCGATGAAACGACGGTAATCATTGACCTGTATGGCAGTACAAACACAAGTAATGCCAAAATGCAACTCACAAGCATTGCACCAAGCATAATGCGGTCAAGCAAAGGAGAATTACGCTTCAAAGCGAGATAATATCGAGCAAATTGCGTTGCGGTCAAGGCGGAAAGCGATGCGAAAAATAAATAGGCTTTATTTGCCCACACAGGCGAAGAGTCCCACAAATACTGCGTTGCCGTACCGTCTAAACACATTTGATAGGCGACAAATATCGCAATATAGGCGATATAAAAGAGATACGACTTGTCATTAACGGCAACAGCAAGAAAGAGATTGTAAAACAACATCACCAGCATAATGCCGTAGAACATCCCAAAGAAGGAGGTTTCCCACGTTTCTTTCTCAATAAACCCGTCGGTATGCCAAAGCGTCATCGGCACAATAAGCGGTCCTGCCGAAGCAATCCGCACATAGACCGTCTGCACTTCACCCGGCTTCAAGCGTAAGCGAAAGAGATAGTTGCGATGTGAAATCTCCCTCGCGGTAAATGAGCGCATATCGCCGACCAAAAGCCGCTTCTCTATGCCGTTTGCAGCGACACTAAACAAATCCAGTGTATCAATGTTCGGATACGCATACTCAAGCAACAACACCTCTTCCGTCGGTAAGGAATTTCGCACTGTAAAGCGCAGCCAATATGCGGATTTGGTGAATTTGAAATTGGGGAACTGTTCTTTAGAACGATGAAATTGGGCATGAATACTTGTTTTTGCGCTGTCTGCTCTAAAATCTTCAACCGTCAAACGGTGCTGCACATCTTCGCAATACTCCACGACCATTCCCAACCGATGCTCTTTGAGATTCGGCACAAGAACGACCTCCGATGCTTGATGTGGTGCGGCATTGAGAAAACTGCTACACATCAATTTCAGCAGAAGCAAAAGTATAGAATAGCGTAATTTCATTATTTTCGAGAGGTAAATGTACACCGAAGGTTGAAGCCCACCTCACAGGCAGACCTCAACCTAACAATTTCAATCAATCTTTCCGAATCTTCAAAAACTTCCGTTTTCCGACTTTGAGCAGGCGTTCTGTGCTAAAATCTGCCGTCGCAGCAACATCGCTCACGCGCTCGCCGTCCACCGACACGCCACCGCCTTGAATCAAGCGCCGTGCCTCGCTTTTCGAGGGAGCAAGATTTGCCAGCGCCAACACATCCACAATCGGCATAACGACTGCTTCCAAGGGCAGTGCGACGCTTTCAATTTCGTCGGGCAGGTCTTTTTTCACGAACATTCGTTCAAATTCCTCGAACGCCGCTTGTCCGGCTGCTTCACCGTGATACCGCGCCACGATTGCCATTGCGGTTTGCACTTTCGCATTGCGCGGGTGGAGTGTGCCGTCTTGTAAGCCGCTTTCCATCTGCTTTACGGCGGCATCAAGCGCAAATGCGCCATAGCGAAAATAGCGTGAAATCAGCGTGTCTGGAATGGACATTGTTTTGCCGAACATTTCGCGGGGGGAATCGGTCAGACCGATGTAATTCCCGAGCGATTTACTCATTTTTTCAACGCCGTCGGTACCTTCCAAAATCGGCATCGTCAAGATACACTGCGGTTCTTTGCCGTAGGCGCGTTGCAATTCACGCCCGACAAGCAGGTTGAATTTTTGGTCAGTGCCGCCCAATTCCACGTCTGCTTCCAGCGCAACCGAGTCGTAGCCTTGTGCAAGCGGGTAGAGAAATTCGTGAATACTAATCGGCTCACCAGCTTTGTAGCGTTTGCTAAAATCATCACGCTCCAGCATTTGTGCGACGGTGAATTTTGCCGTAAGTGCGACAACATCGGTAAAACTCATTGTGCCAAGCCATTCCGAGTTATAAACCAATTTTAAGCGGTCTTTGGAAAGAACGTGTGTGGCTTGTTCGATGTAACTTTGTCCGTTTTCGCGTGTTTCTTCGAGCGTGAGCGCGGGGCGAGTTTTGGAGCGCCCTGTGGGGTCGCCAATCATACCCGTAAAATCACCGATGAGCAAAATTGCTAAATGCCCCAAATCCTGAAACTGCCGCATTTTGCTGAGGACAACGGCGTGTCCTAAGTGCAAATCCGGTCGGCTGGGGTCGCATCCGAGCTTGATGTGGAGAGGCTTCTGCGTCTTTAGTGAACGTTCAATTTTTTGTGCAAGTTCTTCCTCCGGCAAGAGTTCGTGAACGCCGGAGCGAATCAAATCCATTTGTTCGTTGAGAGTGGGAAACATTGTTGGAAGGGATAAGGGAAAAAGGATAAGGGATAAGAGAATAAAAAAACGCTTTACGCAAGACCTCAAAAGCAGTCCGCATAAAGCGTCGTAGAATAACCGTAAGTACTAACCGCACAGCAGTATTTATGCGGTTTATGCAGATTTACAGCGTATGTGTTTCAATAGTTTCAACGAGGTCTTCGCGGGAAATAGGCTTCGCCAGATACCCGTCAGCACCTTTGGAAATGCCAGTTAAAAAGTCTGACGTACCGTCTTTTGCCGTCAGAAAAATAAAGGGAATCGTTTTCGTATCGTTATCCGAGCGAATATGCTTCAGAACGGTGTAACCGTCCATTTCAGGCATCATAATATCGCAAAGAATAATATCCGGCTTCGACGCTTTCGCCATTTCGATACCCTTTGAACCGCTATTTGCCTCAAGAACATTGTATTTCGATTCATACAAAAAGCGCTTGAGCAATGAGCTAACGCGAATATCGTCATCAATGAGAAGGATTGTTTTCATAACGGCACCTACGCCTGGTTGGTAAAACAGTGAATCAAAAAGTAATTATTATTTTTTATTACCTAAGTATGTAATCCCGCTATATGCCGATGAAACAATATATTAGCGAGCGTCAAATTGATTGTATCTGAAACGTCCTCAATTTTTTCATCACGAAAGGTTTGTACTCTAGCGCAAATATAACGAATTTTGTATCTGCGTCGTAGTACCGACAAGTCATCTTGAACTATGACCAAAAGTAATAAAACCTGACGAGAGGTGATTACATCCAACGGATTGTTCCACAATCAATACACCGCCGAAGATTGCGCAGCAAAAAAGTATGACAAAACTGCCGCAAGCAAAGGTAATTCCGAAAAAGAGAGGCAACTACGTCTATCGGAATCAAGGTAAGATACTCAATTCTTATTTCACTGTCAATGACCCTTTCAAAAAAAACGAAAAAAATGAGACTTCTACAATTTTTTCTTGTTTCGACATTAGTTTTTACCGCGCTCAACAGCTTCTATGCCGCACCAAAACTCATTGCACAAAATGTCATCACCTTTTCGATTGATATGCGCGGCGCAATCATACAGCGGTGGCTTGACCCTCTGCGGGAAAACGTCGGTGTTCGCGGCTCTATTGCACCTCTGCGCTGGGATTCCACGCTTATCGCTTTTGACCCCGACCGCGATAGTATCTACACCCTTACCGTACCCCTGTCATCCGGCGGAAAATATACGCAACTTTTCGGCAAACGCAAACTTGCTTATAAATTCAAAATAGAAAACAGCCAAAGACTTGGTCCTAACTCATGGGAAACGGTGCAAAACAGCACGCTCTTGCTGACGGGCAAACCACAGACAGTAAAGCGCACTTTTAACGTTCAATCACTTGCCCCAACACCGCCGACACGTTTAGCGAGTGTGCGTGTGCATGAGTTCTTCCAGCCTAAAACCTTGCTTCAGCGCACTATTTCCGTTTATGTGCCGCCCGGATATGACAACAGCACCCAGCGCTATCCCGTGCTGTATCTGCATGATGGGCAGAATATCTTCGACGATGCGACTGCCGCAAGCGGCGAGTGGTATGCAGACGAAATCGCCGAAATGCTGATTAAAAGTAAAAAACTTCCGCCCTGCATTATCGTTGGCGTGAGTGTGCGCGGCGAAGACCGCATTAACGAATACACGCCTGTACCGATGCGCCGCGCAGATGGACTTGGCAGAGCGGACGACATCGGGGGCAAAGGCTCAATGCACGCACAAATGCTTGCCGAAGAAATTAAACCCTTTATTGACAGCACCTATCGAACACTGAAAGACCGCGCCAATACGGCTGTTGGTGGCTCTTCGCTCGGCGGCTTAATCAGCATTTATACTGCCATGACCTATCCAAGCGTCTTCGGGCGTGTGATGGCGATGTCGCCTTCGGTCTGGTGGTCAAATTCATGGATACTCGCATCCATTCGCCAAACAATCGCCGATTCAATTCCAACATCTCTCAAACCCGCACAGTGCCGTATTTGGGTGGATATTGGCGATGCGGAAGGCGTTGAAGCTGTCGCGGGTGCGCGAGAACTGAAAAATCTCTTTATCGAAAAGGGCTGGAAACTCAATGCCAATCTTGGGTACATGGAAGCAAAAAATGCCCCGCACAGCGAAACGGCATGGTCAGAGCGCTTAGAACCTGCCTTATCGTTTATGTTTGGTAGAGTACGACGGTAGAGAATTGAGACACGGAACGCGCAGATTTCACGGAATTGCACGGATTTTTTCTACTTTTTATGGAATCAGTAAACGAAGAGGCGAAGTATTAGACCGCCTTCTGGCACATCTTTTGCGAAAACTTATTCCAAATCAAACCACCACTGGAAACTATTATCTTTTCTCATTCTATCACCAATACCGTTATGAACCGCACCGCCCCTCTCGTTGCGCTTAAAGTTGCCGGATTCCTCCTTTGTCTTGCAGCACTGACGCAGAACACTTCCGCACAATTTATGCTCGGAGATGAAAAAAAATCCGATGCCGAAAAAAACAAAAGTAAAGCACTGGTTTGGAACTCCATTACCGACGGCTTAAAACTTGCTTCCGAACAGAAAAAACCACTGTTGGTGGATTTTTACACCGACTGGTGTTCGTGGTGCAAAGTCATGGACGAAAAAACCTATGCACATCACGAAGTGGTCAAAACCCTACAATCGTCCTTTGTTCTGGCAAAATTTAATCCCGAAAAAAATGCTGATTTCGAGTTTCAGGGCAAAAAAATCAAAGCGACCGAATTTGCGAAACGAATGGGCGTAAACGGTTATCCCACCACAGCGTTCCTAAAACCCGACGGAACCTTGATTGATGCGCCTGCGGGGTACATTGAGTTCAGCCGTTTTAACACGATGCTGAGTTTTATTGTCAGTAAAAAATATGAGACCGAAAAAATGCGTATGGAAGAGTATATGCTCCACCAAGACATTGAGCGCGACCCGAATAATCCTCGCTTCCGCCTGAATTTAGCGGAGTATTACAACGATTCGGCGAATTACAAAAAATCTCTTGAAATTTTCCAATACGTTGCCAATATGGACCCGAAAGACAAACAAGACCTTTTGGCGCTCCACAGCGGTTTAGCAAATACACAAATGGTGTTTGTGAAAGATTTCAAAAGCGCGTCGCAAAATTTCAAAAAATCCCTGACCTTTGCGCAAGAGCCGCAAGTCAAAGCCCGCATTTTTCTGATGACCGCGTTTGCCGAAGCCGGCGACAAGCAAACAAAATCTGCTGTTGAGTACCTCGACAAACTCATCAAACATTGCAAAGACAACAAAGTTCCGACGGGCGGTCTGCGCCAAATGCTCGAAAAAGCGCCTGAACTTGAGCCAATCCGCACCTCGCAGGAATTACAACAGTTCTTGAAAAAAATGCCTCAGTAAAAACGTCGCAGCAAATCTTGCCGCAAATGCGAAACTCTCGCTTACCGTCTTCGGGGCGAGGCTTTTGCTCAACCAAAAGCCGCAGAACCCGCTTCCCACAAGCGTTCTACGGCTTTTTTATGCCGTATTAAACCTTCTCGCACAAAATGTTGTCAATTTGTGTAGATTTGTGTCTAATTGTGGTCATATTCTTTTCTATTTTTTCCCAAAAGGTGATGTGATGAATCGCAAAGCAAATTCCCCTCTTTCGGCGCTCACGCTGTTTGGTTTGTTGCTTGCATTAGTAACACTGACAGCAAGTTGCGTAAGTTATGAATCATCACTGAACCGCCGCTTCGGTTACAACAACTATCCGCAACAGCAGCAACAGCCCTATTACACGCCGAACAATCAAGGCTCGACGGCGTATAATCAAGGCTATAACCCAAACTATACCCCAAATCAACAAGGTTTAGGTCAACAAGGATTTGGTCAGCAAGGGTTTGGACAACAGCCCGGGCAGTGGAATAATCCGCAACAATTTAACACTGCCGCGCCGATTACGTTTCAAAATTTTTACGACGAACTTGCACCCTACGGCGAGTGGATTAACACGCCTCAACTTGGCTTTGTTTGGCGACCTTACGGCATTGATGCGGGTTGGCGACCATATCTGCACGGCGGACGCTGGGCATTTACGAGTTTCGGTTGGACGTGGATTTCCGATTATGTCTGGGGTTGGGCACCTTTCCATTACGGACGTTGGCAACTTGACCCCTTTTACGGCTGGGTTTGGCAACCGGGCAATGTCTGGGGTCCGGCATGGGTAGAATGGCGCTTTTGGAACGGGCATTATTGCTGGGCACCTCTGGCACCGGGCATCAATCTTGGTTTAGGTTTTCGTGGCGCGGATTACCATTGGTCGGCATGGAACGTCGTTCCGTGTAGATTTTTCACGGCTGGCAGCCTTTGGAATCACTGTTTACCATACTCACAAGTCAATCGCTTCATTCGCAATACCACGTTCATCAACAACACCACCGTCATCAACAATACCACCTATTACACCGGACCGACCATGAGCGATGTGGAGCGGTATTCGGGCAAAGTGATACCGATGGCATTACGGGGCTTGAATAAAGTCGCTGCCACAGGCATCAACGACAACACGATAACGATGTACCGCCCCGATGTGGATGATAATAGCGGCAAAGCACAAACAAGCGCCTTCCGCCCTGCAACTGCCACCCCTGCAAATCAAGCCCAAACGGGCAAAGCAGCGATTTTGCTCAACGAAACACCGGAAAATGCCGATAATATCGCTTCTCCGAAGGCAAACCCGCTTTCGCCGAATATGAATCGTGAGGCGAATAACCCAATGATAGCGCCGCCCACAGGCAAAACCAGACCCGCCGGAATGGGCGAAGAATCAGGCTCGGGAGGTAAAGTTATCCCCATGCCCGCACCTGTGGACGACCGAAAAAGCAATCCTTGGAATCCTTCTTCGCCAGCGCCTTCTGATGGCGGCGGCGTGGAAAAATCCCGCACAAAACCTGTTGAACAAGCACAGCCACGCGATATTCCTCCGGCAAAAAGCAGCCCCGTAGGAAATCCATACTCCAAGCCACAACCACAAGCAGAGCCGCCGAAGCAGACAGAGCCACCAAAGAAAAATACCGAACAATCGCAACCCTACAAAAAAGGTGGCAACGACGACGCAATGCAGCACCAACGCGATGAAGAGCAGCGCGAACAACAGCGTCAAGCAGAACAACAGCGTTACCAAAAACAAGCAGAAGAACAGCAACAACGCGAACAACAGCGTCAAGCAGAGCAACAACGCTACCAAAAACAAGTTGAAGAACAACAACGCGAAGCACAGCGACGCGAAGAACAACAACGTTACCAAAAGCAAGTTGAAGAGCAGCGCGAACAACAGCGTCAGGCAGAACAACAGCGTTACCAAAAACAAGCAGCAGAACAGCGTGAGCAGCAACGTCAGGCGGAGCAGCAACGCTATCAAAAACAAATGGAAGAACAGCGTGAGCAGCAGCGCCAAGCAGAGCAGCAACGACGCGAAGAGCAACAACGCCAAGCAGAACAGCAAAGGCGCGAAGAGCAGCAACGACGCGAAGAACAACAACGCCAAGCAGAACAGCAAAGGCGTGAAGAGCAGCAACGACGCGAAGAACAACAACGACGTGAAAGCGAAGCCAAAAAGACCGGCTCAGGTGCTGAACAAAGTGTTCCCAAAAAGGAAAAAGACGACGTGCAGCAATACTAAGCAAGAAAACTTCTTGGCAGCCCGTTCTACCGCCGCACCGAAAATGTGGCTGAGCGGTAGAACGGGAAAGCCTTGACCGAACTCAATTTCTCTATTCCTTGTACGCAAGTTCCTTACCCGCCAAATTCCGAAAATATTCCTCCAAACGGTATTCCGTTGAGACCGTAGGCGCGACACATTCTTTGGTTGCGACGACAGCAGCAAAAGCGATCATTTCTCCGATGCGGCGATTAAAAAGCCCTGCAAACCTGCTCCCAAAGCGCATCACACGAAAAGGAATGTGCGATAAGCGAGGTTTTTTACCGACTGCACGAAATGCCATTTGGACAATTTCTTTGCGCGTAAACACTTCCGCACCACCACAAGGAATATCGCGCTCCGAGCCTTCTAACGCCTCCACACAAACCTTCGCTACATCTGCCTCGTGTATGGGATTAGTACGCGATTCCCCATCACCGATGACCATCCCAAAGCCTTTTTGTGCCATTGCGACAAACTCCGCATTGATGTAGAAAAATCCTGTCGGGCGCACAACGCTATACTCCAAGCCGCTTTGACGGAGTTCCTGCACAAAAGCCTCATGTGCATTGGTGTACGCCGTGTCGGTTGTTTCGCCGCCAAATGCCGACACATACACAAACTTCCTGACTCCATGCGCCTTTGCTGCAATAAGAAGGTTATGATTGCCTTCGTAATCAACCTCGTGAAATGAGCGCTTGTCGCCAAAATCATTCATATCCAGCGACGCGCCAACAGTCGAAATCACTGCCGCAACACCTTCGCAAGCCGCTTGTAGGCTGGCTTTATTGGTTATGTCTGCCTCTGCAAATTCGACATTGGGGAACTGCGTTTGCGGAAAAAGTTTCGCCAGACGATCAATAGAGCGCGTCAGCAAGCGAACACAATAGCCGCGCTCCAACAAAAGTGGAACAATATACTTTCCGGCGTGTCCGCCAGCACCTGCAACGAGGATAGTTTGAGCGTTTGTCATGGTCGTAACTCCTTGATGAAAAATTTTGTATGGATATTTAGAACATTTGTACTATTTTTCTCAAACATACAAACTTTCCTTAATTAGAACAAATGTTCTAAATAAAAAAATTTCTCACCACTCTCTCAAATACTGATGAAATCCGCTTCTCAGGACAATACAAAAAATAACACCAAAGAAACGATTTTGGAAACAGCACGGGTATTGTTCAATCAGCACGGCGTAGAATCTATCACCGTGCGCCACATTGCCCAAGAAATCGGCATCAGTCATGGTAATCTTTGCTACCATTTTCCCCGCAAAGAAAACATCATTTTTACGCTTTACAGGCGCGTGGTGGAGGGCATGAGCGCACAGGTCGCACTGTGGAAGCCGGAAGATTTGTCGCTGGCGCTTATCCTCACGGCACTGCATCAAAGCTATGCGCTGCAATATCACTACAAATTTCTCATGGTCGATTTTGTCAATATCATGCGGCGCATTCCCGAAATTCGGGAAGATTTTCGGCAGATTTTTACGGTGCGCAAAGAACAGTTCGCCTTTGCGCTTGTGATGATGCAGCACCAAGGCGTTTTGCGCAAGGATATTCCCCCCAAGCAGCTTGAATACTTGCTTTTGCAGAATTATCTCTTGGGTGATTTTTGGATGTCGGAATCGGAGATTTTATACGACGGCGAAGAGCAACATAAACCGCGATTTTATGCGGACATTGCGGCAGGTTTGATGTTTCCCTATCTCACGGCAAAAGGCAGAAAAGAATATGCGCGATTTTATGAGGAGTTGGATAAGGGATAGGGAAAGAGGGCGGAGGGATAAGGGCAGAATCTTGGTGTAGAGCCACATTCTATGCTTAAAGCATCTTCTAATTCGTTTTCAAAAATTTGAGAAATTTTCTGGCATTATCTACCTGCAAAACGAGCAGATATGCGCCATTACCAAGGTTTGATACATCTAATTCTTCTGTGTATTGCCCATCAGATAGCACTTTGCTTATTGAAAGCACTTCTTCACCAAGCATGGTGAGAACAGATAATTTCACTCTACTCCTCGTTGTAATGCGGTATTCAACCATAGCAGTTTGTGAAAGAATAGGATTGGGGCGCAATGTGAATGTTTGGTCTGTATTAACGGAGTTATCACTCAACACCGAAACCACTTGTTGTACTGAAAATGCAGTCCCTAAATTAAACGCATTGATGCTGGAAAAACTTTGCCCGAAATCTATTTCTAAGCGGGGTGGTTCAAAGGTATAACCCCTCAATTGTGGCGTAATGACGGTTTTTCCAAACCCACGCAGCACGACAGTTCCGAATGTGTTCACGAAAAATCCTCTTGTCCCCAAAGGTGTCATAACATTGACCAAAATACGTTGATTTGTATCAGAGGGCGAATTTTTAAACCCTACAAGGACTTCAGGTTCGCAAAGGTCTAGCCCACCACAGATAACATCACAAAGGGGATTAACGGAATTGACAAACGTAACACCAGTAATGGTTTGGTTTGTAGCCGATAATACGATTGTTTGTGTTGTAGGGGTTAAGGCTGCCCGAGGAATCACATTCGGGCTACCCGCATTAAGCCTTAATTCATACCGCCCCTCGGTCAGATTAAAAAAATGAAAATCTGTTGCTCTCCTTCCGCTTCCCCTCACCGTACCAGCCACTGTTGCTGTTATCGTACTATCCTTCCAGAGTTCGAGATTTATTGGGAAAACCGGGCAGAGTTGATGCAATGTACCTTTAATTGAATATTGAGCAATCATATCCGGGCTGAAAAACAAACTCACAACAGTAATAATCATGCTTGAGAATAGTCTTGTTAATGTACTGTCCATTTAGTACCTAACGATTTTTCTTTCTCAAACGTCATATTCCAGAATCCCAGTTTTTAAGAGACTTGCAGAGAGCTATGACATCACGAGAAGGATTGTA
>JALONG010000033.1 GCA_025455065.1 Candidatus Kapaibacterium sp.
TGCGAATCTTCGTTGTATCTCTACCAAGCCTGAGTTTATCGGGCTTTGGGTGTAAACCATTGAGAAAAAAATTAGTTATCTCTAAATTTTGTCTAATGATAGCATGGTTTTATTGCATCATCTTTATCAATTCCATCATCTTCAATCTGTGTCCACTATCGCTAAACCGGAGTGTCCTGCGGAAGCCCTACAATGTTGTGGTTGTGAACACGTGCAATATCCGACAAATTTTTTCCGTATTCTCTACGGGAAACGCTATATTGCCTTATCAATCCATGATATAAGGGTGATTATTTTTTGTCGAACTTATCCGAACAATTTCCGATGAACACTCCTCAACTCAGAACAATCGCGTTGATAGTCCTGTACAGCGCTTGTATGCTTGCATTACCGGCATTTGCCCAATCCTCTGCACAACAAACCAAGCCCACAAGTGTCCCCAAATCGCCACCACGTGCGGAAGGCGAAGGACCCTTCAAACGCTTGATAATTCGCGGCATAACGCTGATTAACGGTACAGGCGCACCGCCACTCGGTCCGGTAGATATTTTGGTGGAAGGAAATCGCATTGCCGCCGTCAAAACCGTTGGTTATCCGGGGCTACCCGTTAAGCCGGAAAGCCGCATCAAATCTCAGCCCGGCGACAAAGAACTGAACGCCGAAGGAATGTATTTGTTACCCGGCTTTGTGGATACGCACGGGCATTGCGGCGGTGTTTCGCAAGGCACGAGCGCGGAATACGTTTTCAAACTTTGGCTTGCACACGGCATTACGACTGTCCGCGACCCATCGGCTGGAATCGGCTTGGAATGGACAATGGAACACCGCGACAAAAGCGCGAAAAACGACATCACCGCACCGCGCATCAAGGTTTATCCGTACTTCGGGCAGGATTCCGACGACCCGATAGCCACGCCCGAACAAGCCCGCGCATGGGTGCGAGGCGTTGCGAAAAAAGGTGCGGACGGTATTAAGTTTTTCGGTGCTGCGCCGGATGTTTTTGCCGCAGCACTCGACGAAGCAAAAAAACAAAATCTCCGCACGGCGTGTCATCACGCGCAGTTGGACGTTGCCCGTGCAAATGCCCTTCAAACGGCGCGTTGGGGCTTGAGTTCGATGGAGCATTGGTACGGACTGCCGGAGGCGCTTTTTGAGGACAGGACGGTGCAGGATTATCCGCTTGATTACAATTACCAAAACGAACAGCACCGTTTCGCCAATGCCGGAAAACTCTGGAAACAAGCAGCAAAGCCCTATTCCGACAAATGGAACGCTGTGATGAACGAGATGTTGAAACTGGATTTTACACTCGACCCCACGTTCAATATCTACGCCGCCAGCCGTGATTTGATGGCGGCTGCACGCTACGAATGGCACGACGAATACACGCTGCCCTCGCTCTGGGAATTTTTCCAACCCAACCGCGCCGCACACGGCTCGTATTGGTTTAATTGGGGAACGGAGGAGGAAGTGGCGTGGAAGGAGAATTATCGGCTGTGGATGACGTTTGTGAACGAGTACAAAAATCGCGGCGGGCGCGTAACGGTCGGCACGGACGCGGGGTTTATCTTTCAACTCTACGGATTTTCCTATCCGCGAGAACTGGAAATGCTGCGCGAGGCGGGTTTTCATCCGCTCGAAATCATTCGCTCGGCAACGCTGCATGGCGCACAGTTACTGGGCATGGACAAGGACATTGGCTCGGTGGAAGTGGGGAAACTGGCAGATTTTGTGATTGTGGAGGAAAACCCGCTCCAAAACCTGAAAGTGCTGTACGGCACAGGTGCGCTGAAGGTCAATGACGAGAACAGGGCATTGCGCGTGGGCGGCGTGAAATACACCGTAAAAGACGGCATTATCTACGATGCAAAGAAACTCTTGGAAGATGTGCGCCAGATGGTTGCGAAGGCAAAACAAGAGCGGGGCGGGTATCAGATGGTGATGCCGGGGGTGAGGAAGTGAGGCATTGGCAGTGCAGAAAGTAAGGTAGGATTTTTGTATATTTATTGTGAGTTGGCAGTAATAAAAATGAGCATCGTAATCGAATATTACCCTGATAATGCTTCAAAAGAAGACTTAACTGAATTTTTCAAGCGGGAAAATTTTCAGAAGTGCGAATATTATTTCTTAAAACCATTTCCAAAAGGGGCAATTTATCTTAGTTGGTTTGAGCATAAAGACTATAAGTCCATTGATGGGCTTGAAGCCGTAATCTATCCCGACAAAGAAAAATCCCTCAATGGCTGGAGTGTTTTTACAAGAACAAGGGTATGGGCAAGTGCTTATGATAAACAAAAACAAAATGAAGTAATAAAAAAATTAAGAAAACAGTTTGGTGGACACTTTTATAACGATTTAGAAGGTAAAAACAGGTTCATTAAAATTGACACATCTGAATTTCTGACACCATCTGAAAGTGGAATTTTTCAAGTTTATGAAAAAGTAAAATCACAACTTTCCACACTGAATAATGCAATCAATGATCACAAAGAATTAGATTACTTAGAAAACAATAATAACGCACATAAAGACATAGTAAAACTTATAAAAGAAAGTTCACCGAGTTTAGCTCTTTATAATTCATTAGTCCCATTTTTAATTTCTGCATTAGAACACTTTTTCAGAGAGCTTTTTGTAGTTTTAGCTGAATTTGATGTATATGGTAAGGAAGAAATAAGGAAAATCAAACTCAAGGACACACGAGAATTTAACACAATTGAAGATATTTTTAATGTAAGAAGCGAATTGACAAAAATAGAACGTGAAATTGCCAAAGGGTTTAACTTTCAAAATCTTGACAGGATTAATGAAGTTTTCAAAAGGTTTTTAAAAATTGACATTAGAGCAATAATATCGGTTCAAAAGAAAGTTCTTGCTAAAAATGCCTTCTTAGCTACCGAGCTAGAAGAACTAATTGAAAGGCGACATCAGATAATTCATCATTTTGGTTTTAGTACTGATACTGACAAAGCAAAGTATATTTACTTTCTTAACCTTACGAATTGTATAATTGACACCGTAATTGAGTTTCTTGAACAACAAAAAGGAATGAGAATTACGAAAAACTCAATTTATTATGGAACTCAACTTTGACAGCAAAACAAGAATTACTACGGACAACATATCAGATTGCTTCCGGGGATGAAGAAGTGAGACATCGGCAATCCAAAAAGTACGGTAGAATTTTCGTATATTTAATGAGTTGGTGGTCATATTATGAAATCTATCATCATGCTGCAAGGACAAGAAAAGGAAAGTTTAATTAAGACAACACAAGGCTTAATTGATAAAATTAATAACGAGATTCTGATGTTGAAAAAATCAATTTCAGAAGTTCCGAATGCAAATTTGGCGACAGAAATTTCTTATCACTTTGCGAGTGTTCCATTGTTATTACGACTTTCGATGCTTGACCTATGTATTCTATTTAAATTATTTCTTGAAGGCAATTCTGACACTGAACAAAATTTATTGGTTAGGCTGATATGCGGACAATTATATGAGTTTTCGGAGGATGTACCGAAAATGTTTGGAAAAAAATATAGAGAATTATTAGCTAATTTCCCGGACTCGGATAATTTGGCTGATAACCTCAAAATTGTAATGAAGGGGTTTAACGAATGTAAAAGACGGCATACCAAATTCTTGAAGATAATTAGGCATAATGTGAGTCATCATAAAGATATTGATGCACTTTTCCAATACTATATAATTAACGAAATTGACTTTAACTATGGTACTACAGCGTATATGGACTTCATTGATTGGTATGTAAGTAGTTATTCCGACTTTGAATTAACCCTTATCAATATTGCAATGACCAATAATTAAATACGGCAGTTCATAGCTTGGCAATATGGCGGCTGGTAGCAAACTTAGACCTTTGTGCTTCTATTCAAGTTCAGTGCTTCTTGACAGTTCTACAATCCAAAATCCACGCCCGAACACAAACCCCCAAACCGTCGGCTAAAATTGCACGAAGTAACACTCAAATACAACAAGAATATGCGGACAATACAACTAAAAGTAAGTGACACCGATTTTCAAAAGTATAATTTGGGAAGCAGTGTGGAAATCAAGTTTACTGATTTGGTAGAGTTGATAAGTCGTGAATATGCACGAAAAGCACTGCTGGAGTGCAACGAAATAGCCCAACAAGTGGGACTTTCCAACATGACAATGGACGAAATAAACGCTGAAATCAAAGCAGTGAGAGATGCAAAAACTCATTCTTGATACGAATGTCCTCGTTTCGGCACTTATTGCAAGCTCTATCCCCGCCAAGATTTTATACGAAGTAGTGCTGACAAGAAAGGTAGAAACTTGTCTTTCAGACGAAGTGTTTGCTGAATACGTGGAGGTTTTGAATAGAGATAAATTCGCTACGTTCACCAACTTCAAAATTCGGGCAGAGGTGGTGTTAAACAAACTACGTGAAATATCAACGTTTTACCAAACAGACAGAAACGTTGAAGTTTTGGCAGATACAAGCGACAACAAGTTTTTGGAATTGGCAGCGATAAGTTCGGCGGACTATCTGACGACAGGAAACACGCTTGACTTTACGATAACCGAGTTTGAATATACACGTATTTTGACACCAAGAGAGTACTGGGACAATTACGCTCCGAAACAATAACAAATTTAGCCCACATTGCATTGGCACAAAACCGTAAACCGAAATAGCAATACTTGACTTTGACAAAAATTATCCGTAAATTCTTTTGCGATGCTTTCCTAAGCATTCCACTATCAAATCATCAACAATACGCAGAACCAACGCAAATGCTCATCTCCCGCTCATACATCCTTCTTGTGATTTTTGTGGTCATCGTCATTACCTGACGGCGGTGAGTAGAGAGCTTTTGCATAGAATTTCACAAAAAAGCCTTTTCTCACCGCAAGTGGGAAGAGGCTTTTTTCTTGGCAGCCATTGGTTATTAGTCTTGCAAGTCTCTTTAATACTTGCTTGTACCGTACACCAACCAATGGCGAATAACTAATGAACCAAGCACTAATCAACCAAGCATCAAACAACCAAACCCTGTATGAAAACGCTTACCGTTCATCTTAACGATACGCTTTTTGCCTCATTGGAGCAGGAAGCGGAGCAATATCAAACGTCCGTTGAGCAGATAATTGTGCAACGGTTGGAAATGCCCACCAGCAGTGCAGCACACGAGACACGTGAGCGCACGGTCGAAGCGGGAATTGAATACGTGATAGCGAAAAATCGTGAACTTTTGCAGCGTTTAGCGTGAGATTAGTAATGCAATTTCTGACGCTATCCGACATTCTGCTATTGCACCAACGTCTTATCAAAGTGACTGGCGGCGGTGAGGGAATACGAGACCTTGCAGGGCTTGAGTCCGCTATTGCACAGCCTCAAATGACCTTTGATGAAGAGGAACTATATCCAAGCCTCGCTGAAAAAGCAAGTGCACTCATGTTCTCACTTGTTTTGAATCATCCGTTTGTTGATGGAAATAAGCGTGTCGGATTTGCAGCAGCAGAACTTTTTCTTTGGCTCAATGGTTCCGAACTTAACATTAACATTGACGACGCGGAGCAAGTAATTCTGAGCCTTGCAGCCGGAAATCTTGAACGCGACACACTCACACAATGGCTTCAACATCATTGCACACCAAGCACAAAGTAACCAAAAACCAAAAACTATCAACCAACAACTAAAAACCCCATGCTCAACAAATACAGCCGCGTTCTCACGCAAGACGACACCCAACCCGCAGCACAAGCCATGCTCTACGCTATCGGCTTTTCCGACGACGATATGCAAAAAGCGCAAGTCGGCATTGTTTCCACCGGTTTCGAGGGAAATTCCTGCAATATGCACCTGAACGACCTCGCCGCGATTGTCAAAAAAGGCTTTGCCGCGCCGGAACTGAGTAAAGAAGTTCTCGGCTTGATTTTTCACACCATTGGCGTTTCCGACGGGATGTCTATGGGAACGCAAGGGATGCGGTATTCACTGCCTTCGCGGGATGTGATTGCGGACAGCATTGAGACCGTTGCTAACGCGCAGGCATATGACGGCGTTGTAACGATTGTCGGCTGCGACAAAAATATGCCGGGCGCGATGATGGCAATGGGGCGGCTGAATCGCCCGTCAATCATGGTCTATGGCGGTACGATTGCGTCGGGGAATTACAAAGGCAAAAAATTGAACATCGTTTCGGCATTTGAAGCGCTTGGTGAGCGCGTTGCGGGAACGATTTCGGATGAAGATTTTAAGGGCGTTGTGAAAAATGCTTGTCCGGGAGCGGGCGCGTGTGGCGGGATGTACACCGCAAACACGATGTCCTCAGCAATTGAAGCGCTTGGCATGAGCCTTCCGCGATCATCGTCGAATCCGGCAGTATCGCCCGAAAAGCGCGATGAATGCTTGGAAGTAGCCGCAGCAATGCACAATTTGCTCAAACTCGACCTGAAGCCACGCGATATTGTAACGAAAAAATCCCTCGAAAACGCGCTTGCAATGGTGATGGTGATGGGCGGTTCGACAAATGCCGTGTTGCACTTTCTGGCAATCGCACGGGCATTCGAGATTGATTGGACACTTTCAGACGTGCAGCGCATCAGCGACAAAACGCCGTACTTGGCAGATTTGAAGCCGTCGGGCAAGTATCTCATGGAAGATGTTCACACGGCCGGCGGCACTCCTGCCGTGATGAAATTTATGCTCGAAAACGGCTTGCTGCATGGCGATTGCAAAACCGTTACGGGCAAAACGATTGCCGAAAACCTTGTGGGTGTGCCGCTTTTGGATGAGAAACAAGACGTACTGCGCTCTTTGGGCAATCCGATTAAAGCAACGGGGCATTTGCAAATGCTCTATGGCAATCTCGCTCCCGAAGGCGCTGTGGCGAAAATTACGGGCAAAGAAGGCGAGAAATTTACCGGAAAAGCACGTGTGTTCGAGAGCGAGGACGACGCAAATGCGGGCATTATGGCAGGAAAAGTGCAAAAAGGCGAGGTGATTGTGATTCGCTTCATCGGTCCGGCGGGTGCGCCCGGAATGCCGGAAATGCTGAAACCTACGTCGCTTGTGATTGGTGCGGGCTTGGGCAATGATGTCGCGCTCATCACCGACGGACGCTTTTCGGGTGGCACACACGGTTTTGTGGTCGGACACATCACGCCCGAAGCACAGAAGGGCGGCACGATTGGCTTGCTCCGAGACGGCGATGAAATCACGATTGATGCGGTAAATAACCGTTTGGAAGTGGCATTGTCGGATGAAGAAATAGCCAAACGCCGCGCCACACAAGTAATTCCACCGCTCAAAGCCACAAGTGGGTATTTGTACAAATACGCAAAAACGGTGTCCTCGGCGAGCGAGGGCTGTGTAACAGATAAGTTGTAATCGCAATTTCTCAAATTTCACCCATACTACTATGTCAGCAATTTCTATCACTCGCAGCCCCGCAAACATTACCATTCGGATTGACCGCAAAAGCGTTTCCGAAGAGCGTCTGGAAGAGGCGATTGCACGGTTTGAAGCGGTCTTGAACAATCATGCAGAAGAACACGACCCTTTTGCACTCGAACCCGTCAGCGACGAAGAACAAGCAGAAATTGAGGCTATGCTGCGGAGTATTCCGCCGGAAGACCGCGAAACAGCTTATACGGAATATGTTTCTTTAATAACAGGGAAAATTCTTAAAACCGCATGAACACCTACACCATCTCCACCGACTCGCAGAAAATGGACGTGGAAGTCATCTACGGCTATCTTTCACAATCCTATTGGGCGGAAGGGCGCACCAAAGCGACCGTTGAGAAGTCGCTGCGTCATTCGCTCAATTTCGGCGTGTTTACTGAAACAGGCGAACAGGTAGGTTTTGCGCGGGTTATCACCGATTATGCCACGTTTGCCTATCTCGCTGATGTATTTGTGTTGGAAGAGCATCGCGGACAAAACCTGAGCAAACGCCTTATGCAAACGATTATGGAACACCCCGATTTGCAGGGCTTACGGCGGTGGTCATTGGCAACACGCGATGCACACGGATTGTACGCGCAGTTCGGTTTTACGCCGCTTCCCAAGCCGGAAATCTGGATGCAGAAATTTGATGCTGCAGCAAATCCGCTCACTTGAAACAAACACTGCAACTCTTCCCGTCCTACGCTTTCCTAAGCGTAGAACGGGTTTCACGAGCAACCATAATGAAAACAATACACGACATCGCGCCTGCACTCACCACATTCACGAATGCCGTGAAAACGCTGTACGGAAGCCGCTTGGAGCGGATTGTCCTTTTTGGTTCATTCGCACGGGGAACGGCACACGAAGGCTCGGATGTGGATGTAGCGGTGGTGTTGAAGGGCGATGTGCAAGAGATGGCGGAAATAGAAACAATGCTGGATGCAATTACGGATACAATCCTTGAACACTGCATTGCTATCAGCGTTGTCCCGCTTTCAGAACAGCGATTCACGAGTAATACCGTTCCGCTTGTGCGGAATATTCGGCAGGAAGGAATTGTGTTGTGAATAACTTTGAAGCATTGTTGGCAAGAGCCGAAAAGTACCGCAGTACCGCACGAAATCTCATAGATATGCCAGATTACGAATCAAGTGCTTCACGTTCTTACTACGCAATGTTCTACGCTACGCAAGCCGTGTTGCTGACAAAAGGCATTGAAACGGCATCACACAATGGTGCAATTACGCTCTTTAGCGAGCATTTTGTCAAAACGGAAATATTTCCACGTGAAATGAGTCGTATGCTTTCACGCGCTTTGGCGGCACGGCAAATGGGCGATTACGACATAGAACTCTCCATTTCCCGCGAAACGGCATTACAGCTTTGGGAAACAAGTACCACCTTCATCTAAACTATCGGTGATTACTTGCGTGAGCGAGGTTTTCTTGATATTTCTTCATCTACGAAACAACTATGAATACACAAACACCATACCCCCACATCACCCGCAATCAACGCGGCGAACCAACGATTATCGGCACGAGAACACGTGTGCAATCCATCGTCAGCTACTACAAATTGGGCATGAGCGTCGAGGAAATTCACGCCTCGTTGCCGTATTTGTCCGATGCGGAACTTCACGCGGCATTTGGTTATTATTTCGATAACCGCGAGGAAATTGAGCGGTTGATTGACGAAGAGGATGAATTTTATCAACAAGCCAAAGCGCAGTATGGTACGGTTGAAGACCTTATTTGGGAAAAAAGTGAGGCAAAGCAACGCGAAATGGCGGTAAAAGCATGAATATCAAATTTCTTCTTGATGAAGATACGCAACTCGCTTTGGCGCAAGCCTTTCGGCAGCGCGGATTTGATGCTGTTCACATTGGAGAACTTCAGCGCAAAGGATTCTCCGACCCCGAACAGTTGGAGTATGCTGTACAACATGGATATTGCTTTTTCACCTTCAACAAACGCGATTTTGTCATTCTGCACACGGAATATGTCGTCTTGAATAAAACGCACTACGGTATCATTGCCTCGCCGCACTTACCAATTTCCGACATTCTGCGCCGCATGAGCACACTTGTCAAAACCTTATCCGCCGAAGGAATGAACAATGAACTGCGGTTTTTATGATTATCAAAAAGCAACGATGAAGTTCTTATTCTTCATCGTATTTCTCACCCTCGCAGCCGCACACGCGCTTGCTTTCGCGGCACCCACACCACCGCAGAAAAAGGACAGTGCGGCGCGGCGGGTGCTGTCGTATTCGCAGTTTGTGAAGGAGATGGTGGAGTGTACGGGGGAAACGTATCGGTTGGAGAATGTTGATTTAATGTTTAATAGAGAAACTGATACAGCTTTTTTTCCATCTACGAATGATACTAGCCCACTAAGGAATAGCGAGATTACAAATGTTCGAGCATCAGTATTATTGCTTAACGTTCACCTACAAAAATTTTCTCCAATTATTCGCTTTAGTAATTTTCAATTCCAACGAGGAATTAGAATTACTATTGAGGATGAAAAACGTGATGATGGAGATGATTTATGGGACTTTCGTAATTGTGTTTTTTATCCTATAACATATCAAGATGGAAGCATGGAGGCTATTCGCTTATCAGGCGGTGGCTTCAATACATGGAGATTTTATCGCTGTCGCTTTGTGAATGGAATAGACATAAGTAGTTGTAAAATTAGCAACTTATACCTAAAAAAATGCAGATTTGAGATAGAATCAAGTTTGCCATTCGATTCTAAGGCTTTGAGCATTAGCATTGATAAAAGCACAATCGAAGGTTTAACAATTGACAGTTGCTTATTTGCTGACTATGTACTTTTGGCGGAAAATAACTTAACAAACGTCGATATTCAAAGTAGTACCTTCAACACGCTTATACTTACGAGTACCGTACTACGAGAACTCACAATAGACAACTGTGAAATAGACAGTGCGGCAGGTTTCTACGCAGCACAATTTCCACCCAAAAGCACAGCAATTCCTTTTATCCAAATCGCAGGAAAACTTGCCATTGACAATGTTACAGCATTCTACCGCGCTCGCACAGATGCTGACTTTGCCAATGAATCCGACTACAACGATTTAATCTCCATCTACACCGACTTCCTCTCGCTCTACAAAACACGCGGCGACCAAGAGTCCTACAATGCCTGTTACGTGGAGATGAAGCAAATCCACACGCGGCGTGCGGGCTATCTCTACCGCAAAAGCCCCGCGTTGGAATCGTGGTTTGATTGGCGTTTGAACCAGCTGTTGGAAATCTTTTCGGATTACGGCACGAACTCTGCCAAAGGCTTGATTTATATTTTCTATGTGATAGTCGGCTTTGCCGCACTGTATCTCGTGTTTCCGAGCGAAGCGGACAATCTTTCCCGCGAAAAATCCTTCCGAATGTTCGATGTGGTGATTGGCTATTTTTCGACTAATGCCTCGCTTGTGAACATCAGCGAACACAAGCGCAGACGCGCTCTGGACGACTTACAGAATTTCCGCACAACGCTGGAAGTCTCCCGCAAAGACGTTCCTGCTTTTATCGCCCTGCTTGGCGCACCGCTCTACGGCTTGAACAAGGCGTATTTGGGCTTCAGTGCATGGCTTGTGGAGCGGTTTGATATTGTTCCGGGCAGGTGGAATGAGCTTTCTGCGGGACGCAAGGCGTGGACGGGTGCGGCTGTCAGCGCATATATGCTGGGCTTTCTCGTCTGGGGCGTGGTGATGCGCTTTGTGAATGCCTTTGCTCTCAGCATCAATGCGTTTGTGACCTTGGGCTATGGCGAGATTCAGGCACGAGGCGTGGCGCGGTATTTGGCGGTATTGGAAGGTGCGGTCGGGTGGTTTTTGTTGTCTATTTTCAGTGTTACTTTGATTTCGCAGCTTTTGCAGTAATGCTCTTCCCCGTCCTACCGTTTCTGAACGGTAGAACGGGTTTCGCGGAACGTTTTTACCCGTTTCGTTGCAGGGAAACCCGTTCTACGCCTAAGAAGGCGTAGGACGGGAAGACCTCAAATTTTTCTCACAATAATTTCCGAACACCATGAGCGCAATCACCCGCGAAGCACACGTCCACGAAGGGCGTATTTCCTTAGAGGATTTGCCGTTTGCCGAAAACACGGCGGTCACGGTAACAGTAGTAGTCAAACCGATATTTCAGCCAGACATGGATGGTTGGCGAGAAGCACGAATACTTACGGCTGGGATTACAGGTAATTGGGCGGATGATATTCAATTTGAACGTGAGGAACGATGACTACTTTCTTTGATACCAACACCGTCTTAAAAATTTACCACATAGAATCTGGTACGGACGATATCACAGACTTTCTTTTGCGACATCGTGGACGGCTCACCATCGTTATTTCAGAATTAACACGTGTTGAGGTGCGCTCGGCTTTGATGCGGCGTGTTCGCATGAAAGAAATGTCATCCGCCACCGCTGAGAAACTGTATGCACTGTTCGGTCGCCATGCTGCTTCAATGGCAATTCAGCCGCTGACCACACAGATATGTACAGAGGCGATACGACTGTTGGAACAGTACAGCGCAGTTGCCGCATTAAAGACCCTCTACAGCCTCCAAATCGCATCAGCACTGGAAGCACATCGTACAATACCCTTAGACTATGTGCTTTCGTCGGATGAAACATTTTTGAGCGTTATGAAAAATTACCTTCCGGCACTGAACCCGATAAGCGATGTTTTACCATGATAGTACCACGGCCTTCATATACCCACGAGGTACACGTCCACAAAGGGCGTATTTCCTCCGACAGCAATAAACGTATTCACATTTTTAGCACAACACCATGAAAATTTCCCCGTTCGCACATCTTCTCGCTATTGAGACTATCGCCCAAGAGCGCGGAAAATCTCACGTGCGGGTCGTCGTCCGCGAGGAACACACGAACCACTTTGGCTTTGCGCATGGAGGTTTTATCGGTGGCGTGGCGGATTATGCGCTGGAATTGGCATCGAACAGCTACGACGACGGCACTATCGCTATGGCTCTTGCCACCAGCACCCAATATCACCGCCCCGCTCCACTTGGTGCGCTCTTGGAGGCACACGCACACGAGACGCACGTCGGCAAAACAACGGCGACGTATCACATTGCACTCAGTATTGACGGCAAACTCGTTGCATCGTTCACAGGCACGGTGTTTCGGAAGCCCGCCAATCCTTCCTGAACAGCGCGTTTCGCACAAATACATTCTGCACAAACAAACGCATCTTCGTAACTCACATTTCACGAAATCAACTCTTGCATTCAACGTATTATTTCTCAATTTCTTAAAGGAATGTTCTATGTCCACTCAAGCCCCACAAACGGCGTATAAAATGAAAACCCCACCCCGCACCATGACGGGCGCGGAAGCAGTCGTAGCCTGCCTTTTAGAAGAAGGCGTAGATACAATTTTCGGTTATCCGGGCGGCGCAATTATGCCCGTCTATGATGCTTTCTACGATTACCAAGACCACCTGAAGCATATTCTCGTGCGCCATGAGCAGGGCGCTGTTCACGCGGCACAAGGTTATGCGCGGGTTTCCAACCGCGTGGGTGTGTGTATTGCCACATCCGGTCCGGGCGCGACGAACCTCATCACCGGCATTGCCGACGCGCAGATAGATTCTACGCCGCTTGTGTGCATCACGGGACAAGTCGGCTCGCATTTGCTTGGCACGGACGCTTTCCAAGAAACCGATGTGATTGGTATTTCCATGCCTGTTACGAAGTGGAATTACCAAATCACCAAAGCCGAAGATATTCCTGCCGCGTTTGCCAAAGCCTTCTACATTGCGCGGAGCGGTCGCCCGGGACCGGTGTTGCTGGACATTACCAAAGATGCACAGTTCAACAAACTGGATTTCAAATACGAACCCTGCACGGGTATTCGCAGTTACGCGCCTTACCCAAAGTCGCGTCCTGACGATATTATCGCTGCCGCATCACTGCTTAATTCCGCGAAAAAGCCGTATATTTTGGTTGGGCATGGCGTGTTAATTTCCGAAGCACAAGAAGAATTTCGGGCGTTTGTTGAAAAAACGGGTATTCCCGTCGCTTCGACGCTGATGGGATTGTCGGCGTTTCCTTGTGATCACCCGCTCTACGTGGGCTATTTGGGAATGCACGGCAATTACGGACCAAACGTCAAGACCAATCAAGCTGATGTGATTCTCGCCGTTGGAATGCGCTTCGACGACCGCGTAACGGGCAATCTCGCAAGCTACGCCAAACAAGCAAAAGTGATTCACATCGAAATTGACCCCTCAGAAATCGGTAAAAACGTCAAGCCCGAAGTGGCTATCAATGCCGATGCGAAAGAAGCACTCTTGGCACTCATGCCGCACGTTCACGAGCGCACACACACTGCATGGATACAGGAGTTTAAGGACTGTGATGCTATTGAACACGAAAAAGTCATTAAGCGCGAGTTTACGCTGCCCGAAAACAGTATCAAAATGGCAAACGTTGTAGAGCGGATTTCCCGAAAAACCAGTGGTGAAGCCATTGTCGTAACCGACGTGGGACAGCATCAAATGGTCGTTTCGCGGTATTATGCTTTTCGCGGGCATGAAAATAATGTCACTTCCGGTGGCTTGGGAACAATGGGATTTGCGCTCCCGGCGGCTATCGGTGCGAAGTTTGCACGTCCGAATGACGAGGTGATTGCGGTTATCGGCGACGGCGGTTTTCAGATGACGTTGCAAGAACTCGGCACGATTTTCCAAGAAGAAACAGGCGTGAAAATTGTTCTTTTGAACAACAACTTTCTCGGAATGGTGCGCCAATGGCAGCAACTCTTCTTCGACCGTCGCTATTCCTTTGTGGAGATGAAAAATCCAAATTTCATCAAAATTGCGGAAGGCTTCGGCATCACAGCGCGAAAAATCGAGCATCCGAGCGAACTCGACGCAGCGCTGGATGAGATGCTTGCGCACAAAGGACCGTACTTTTTGGAAGTCGTTGTCGAGCGCGAGGAGAACGTGTTTCCGATGGTTCCGACGGGCGCGAGTGTTGCGGATATTCGGTTGGAATAGTTACAAGCCTCACTTAATCGCCGAAAGAATCTGTTTTATCACAATACTTCCATGCTCACAAATTGTTACTATTATGAATCAGCCCAAAAAACTCTTCACTATCATTGCCTTCACGGAGAACCGTATCGGACTTCTGAACCGCATCACGATTATCTTCACGCGCAGGCATATCAATATCGAATCCCTCACCACCAGCGAATGTGAGGTCGAAGGTGTACACCGTTTCACTATCACGACGCGCACAACCGAAGAACGTGCCGTGAAGGTGGTGAAGCAAATCGAAAAACTCGTGGAAGTCATCAAAGCCTCGCTCCATGCGGAGGACGAGACGATTTATCAGGAATTGGCGCTTTACAAAATTGATGCACTCAAAATCGCTGCCGACGGCACATTTACGGCGTTTTTGAACACGCTCAAAAAGTACAATGCCGGCATCCAAAGCGCGGAAAAAGAATACATTATCGTACAGAAACTCGGACGGCGCGTTGAGATTTTTATGCTCTTGGATGCGCTCAAAGAATACCACGTGCTGGAATTTGCAAAATCCGGCAGAGTAGCAATGACACGCTCCGCAAACGATTTAGACCAATATCTCCGCGAAATGGAAGCCACACGCGCTGCGGAAGAAATCGAAGCAATCGGGGTGTAGCAAGGGTATCAAGAATTTTTCTGTTGCACGGCACGGCTAAAATTCTATCTTTATCAGCAATAGCAAAGTTCACGGGTAATTTACTACCATTTTTTTTATTCAATTTCAGAGAGACCATTGTATGGCAAAACTTAATTTCGGCGGCGTGGAAGAAAACGTTATCACACGCGAAGAATTTCCTCTTGCAAAAGCGCAAGAAGTCTTAAAAAATGAAGTCGTCGCGGTGATTGGCTACGGCGTTCAGGGACCGGGGCAGGCGCTCAATCAAAAAGACAACGGCATTAACGTCATTGTGGGACAGCGCCAAAACTCAAAATCGTGGGATAAAGCCGTTGCTGACGGTTTTGTACCGGGAAAAACGCTCTTCTCGCCCGAAGAAGCGGCAGAAAAAGGCACCATCATTTGCTATTTGCTCTCCGATGCAGCGCAAATTGCGATGTGGCCCACCATCAAAAAACACCTCACCAAAGGCAAAGCGCTCTATTTCTCGCACGGCTTTGGCATTACCTACAAAGAGCAAACAGGCATCGTTCCGCCTGATGACGTAGATGTTATCTTGGTTGCGCCAAAAGGTTCGGGAACATCGCTTCGCCGCTTGTTTGTGGCAGGGCGCGGCTTAAATTCCAGCTTTGCGATTTTCCAAGATGCCACCGGACGCGCTAAAGAACGCACGATTGCGCTTGGTATCGCCGTTGGTTCAGGATATTTATTCGAGACCGATTTCAAAAAAGAAGTCTATTCCGACCTCACGGGCGAGCGCGGAACGCTAATGGGCGCTATTCAAGGCATCTTCGAGGCACAATACAACGTGCTGCGCAAACGCGGTCATTCACCATCGGAGGCATTCAACGAAACCGTTGAAGAACTCACGCAAAGCCTTATGCCACTTGTTGCGGAAAACGGTATGGATTGGATGTATGCGAACTGCTCCACCACCGCACAGCGCGGCGCATTGGATTGGAAAAACAAATTCCGCGATGCCGTTGCGCCCGTGATGGAAGAACTCTACGAAAGTGTTGCCACAGGAAAAGAAGCAGCACGTTCTATCGCAACCAACAGCCAGCCTGATTACCGCGAGAAGTTGGAAGCCGAACTCGCCGAATTGCGCGATTCTGAAATGTGGCGAGCCGGCGCAACGGTTCGCAGTTTGCGCCCTGAAAATAAGAAATAACGAACATCTACCTCATACCAACTGCGAGAGTCTCAACTCCTACATTGTAGCAGGTTGAGGCTCTCGCTGTATCTATCGCAACCATGTACCTTCCTCCAAACAACACCATTACTGACGAAGCCGTCATCCACGATTTTGTGCGGCAACACGACTTTGCAACGCTCATCACGGCGGATGCAGACGGAGTGCCGTTTGCGTCGCATATTCCGCTTACACTCCTCCAAAAGCCTGACGGTACTTGCATTTTACACGGGCATTTGGCACGAGCAAATATGCATTGGAAACTATTGGAACAAGGGCGTTCAACGCTGGCAATTTTTCACGGACCGCATACTTACGTCTCTCCACGCTGGTATAACCACGAAAACGTTCCGACGTGGAATTATCAAGTCGTTCATGCTTACTGCAAACCCCGCATCAACACTGACCTCAAGGCACTTCAAGAAAATGTTACGCATTTGACGGAACTCTACGAACACGAGACGGGTTATAGCGTTGGCGGGCTTTCGCCAAAACTTTTGGGTGCGGAACTGCGTGGTATTGTCGGCATAGAACTAGCAGTAGAGCGCTTTGAAGCAAAATTCAAGCTCAGCCAAAATCGTGATGCCGAAAGTCATGCAAACATAATCCATGAACTGCGTTCAAACGGAAGCGAAAACGGTGCGGCAATCGCGGCGGCAATGGAAGCACACACGCCGCATACAACCTCGTTGCAGACAACGTTGTTGCAGAAGGATATTCCCAAGATTTGACGTATATTCGCACTTGTTTTGTTCGATGACAACTCACATTCCCCTCATCTTTTTCAAACACCAATGACTGCAACAACAACTCAACATCAAGCGCTGGACGTGGTGCTGGACGGGCTGATGCGCCGTTACAAAGAGCGTGTTCCCGACGTACAAGGCGTTATCAACGCAATGGTCAAAGAAGGCATCATCAAAAGCGGCGATGAGATTGAAAACGACCACATTGCTTTCCGCACCATGGGCGTTCCACAACTTGGCATCAAATCCTTTGAGAAAATTTTCTTGCATTTGGGCTACCAAAAACGCGACGCATATTTTTTCGCAGCGAAAAAACTGGATGCCTACTGGTATTCTCCACCGTCGCCGGAATACCCGCGTATATTCGTGAGCGAACTGCGCATCAAGGATTTATCGGAAGCGGCACAAGCAATTATCACCTCCTACACCGATGAAGTCAAAAGCGACCCCGTTGATGCCATCAACCTCGACAACGGCGCGGAAATTGATGCGTTTTTGCATCGTCCGCTTTGGCGTACACCTTCGTACGCTGATTTTGCCGAACTTGGTAAAGAAAGTGAATATGCGGCATGGGTGATTTACAATCGGTATTATCTGAATCATTTCACCGTTACGATTCACAATCTGCCCGATGGGTACAATACCATTCACGATTTTAATGCTTTCTTGGAACGAAGCGGTTTCAAATTGAATGATTCCGGCGGCAAAGCAAAAGCCAGCCCTGACGGAAAACTTATCCAAAGTTCGACGGTGGCGGAAATGATTGAAGCAGAATTTGCCGATGGAGAAAAGCACCACATTTCCGGCTCCTACGTGGAATTTGCCGAGCGCCGCCCCTTGGACGAGTTTGCGCGTATTCCCTACACACAGCTTAAACGCGAACAGCGCCGCGAAGGGTTTGAAGCCGCCAATGCGGATAAAATCTTTGAAAGCACGTATTCGAGCCAGACAGGGAAGAGGAACTAAAGAAAGCAATGTTCGTGGCTCACTGAACCACTCTGCACTGAAAGTGCAGAGGGTTTGATTGGGACTGAAAGTCCTTGTTGGATTTCAGTCAAAGAACAGAACGCTCTATTGCCATCTGCAAACGAGCTACATTTTTGCCTGCAACTCAATATATATGCAACCTGTGGAACATTTGTAGAAACTAAAGTCTTGGGCTAAAGCCCATAGTTTTGACTAAAGTTTGAGACCAATAAAAAAGCCCCCTACTTTTTAAGTAAGGGGCTTTTTCATTTGATGTATTGACTAGTTATACCAAATTGAGTTAATAATTGTGCATTTGAATAACTTCAACGCTAGTAAATAATGGGCTTAAGCACCTTATTATGCACACACATCAACTTAAATTGGTATTAAGCCAAATTTATTGTAAGTTTTTATTGGTATTACGTTCAGGGAAGCCAATAGGCAAAAAGCGCCAAGTATTTGGAGTTGTGATGTGCCAACGATTAAAACGACGTTGGTCTATCAAACGCATACCCGTCGCAAAAAGCTGTTTGTCGCGCTCAACATACACTATATCCAGGGTAGCTTCTGTTAGTGGACGCAAGTTATGGAAGGTGCGAACATTGTTGATATTTGTGAGCGCACTTGCTGTCTCGTTTGCACGCACAGCAGTTTCAGCAAGCATCAACTCATTTTCTTGCCATGTGATAAACGGCATTGGTGAGTCTTGATTCGGGAAACGACCTTGAATGAAGAATGTCAATCCCATGTTCGTAATAGGTCCATGTAAGAGCAAGCGACGTGATGCGAGAGAAGTGTTAAAATCGGACTCAGTGCCAGTATAGATAATAGCGGCACCTTGCGCACGAGCAGGGAATAAACGTCCTTCTAACGAATCTTGAGCAATGTATTGCGCAAAACGTGGATCGGGATATAACTGCGCACGATTGCGTCCGCCGTCGAAGAACCACTGATTGCTGATGGTGGTGCCAAGGTCATACAACGCCGTGAGCGGAGCATCTCCACGACGCAAGCCGTTTTGAGCAGCCGCACGTGCTTGCGGATAGCGCCCAGCAGCAAGTTCGACCTTAGCGATGATACTATTGGCCGTACGGCGTTGCAAATCGGTGGAGGCATTCGCAAGGGCAGTTTGGAGTCTTTGTACAGCTTGCGCATACATATCCGCTGATGGTATAAATGGTCCACCGGCAATCACACCACCGCCGCGATTAGGCTCTAATCCGAAGTAGGCTGCGTACCAAAACCGAACAATACCACCATATAAATTTGCGGTATAGAGTGCAGCAGATTTAGCAGCGGGCGAAGAAAATGTAATTTTCTCGGCACGTTCGGCAAAATTATCTGCTGTAAAACTCATATTGCCTAAAAGTGCCCACAGACCATTAACTGAATTATTATCAAGCTGAATAATCCCGCTATTGACCTCATCGAATGTCGGAAAAGTAGCGTTTGGGACACGCGTATCGAACAAGAACTCATCTGAGAGCGCACCGGACAGCGAGGTCGCCTGAGCATAGCAAAGTGAAAACTGACGCTGTACACCATTCGACAGAAATTGTACTTGTGATTCGTTGTTGAGTTGGTCATCCGTGATTAGGTCTATTGGTCTTGCAATGCTTTGCGCATATTCGGCACAGGAATTAACACCAAGTATTCCGGCAGTCGCAACGCTCAGGACAAGCAGATACTTTTTCATGAACTTTTTCATAATTTTTCTGAAAGAGTAGAGTGAGAAGATTCGTGGATTAAAAACCGACGCTTACGATAAAATTATACACTCGGGCTTGCATAAGCGTGAAAAAATCTTGGGATGCGTTCAATTGTTGTGCGACTGTGGTTCCATTGATAGCGTTGATTTCCACCTCCGGACCACTGTAGTTTGTAAAAAGCATAAAGTTATTACTCGTTGCGGTAAAGGAGAGATTTTTGATGTTTCCGCCCGTCAGGTCATTGAATAGCCGTGTCGCGTTCCAGCGCAAACTAATCTCCCGAATACGAAGCCAGTTGGCAGGCTCGGCAAAATTATTCACACGTAAACTCGCAACCCGTGGATCAAGATTCAAGAATGCTTGTGCAGCACGGCGATACTCTTCCGTTCCCGGCGTGAGAACATCCACACCCGGAACACGACCGACAGTTAGAGCGCCTGCCTGACCGGGAAGTCCTTGCGCTCCCTGACCACGCTCTTGCGCAGCGAGAGCATTTGTTGGATGAACACCCGCACCAAAAATACCAAGTTGGGTTGCAAGCCGATTAAACGTAGGATCGTTGAAATTTGCAACGCCTGCCCCAAACTGACGAGTGCCGTTATACACATATCCACCCATAGCGTATTCTGCCAAAGCATAAATTGTGAAATCACGTAAAAAGCGGAACTCAAGCGAGAAGGAGCCAGTATAGAGTGGTACGGACGAACCAATTGAATACCCTACAACATTGCCCTGGGGAGTGCGTATAACACCTGTTGTATCAATTTCAATACCTACACGCGGTTGATTAAGCCAATCGTAATAACCATTAGGTTGCAAACGAGGCTGTATAGGACGTAATCCCATAAACTGTCCTCGGCGTTGTCCGGGAATTAGAAAACCATAGTTGAAGCTGTCGCTCAAGAATGCTGGGCCACCTGCTTCAAAACCCAAACTTTGCACTTGATTATCGGCATAATTAAAGATAAATTTTAGATCCAGCGAGTAGTCCGCCGTTTGAATTGGGCGTGCGTAAAACATAGACTCAAAACCCCAACCATTAATACTTGCAATGTTCGAGGGTTGATTACCAAGACCGGTTGAGGGGGGACGAGGAAGATTGATAAGTGACTGCCGAGAGTTGGAGATGTAGTAGGTCGCCTCGAAACCGTAGGCGTTATCAAATTCCATTTCCAAGCCAAGCTCCAGTTCCTGCGTGCGTTCCGGCTGAATAGCTGTATTGCCAGCAATGCTGCGCGTAGCGCCTGCGCCATATGGTGAGGTTCCAGCTGTCCAAAGCAGAGCCTGACCATCGGCAAAACCCGGTAAACGACCATTTTCGCCGTAGGCAACACGAACTTTTGCAAGATTAATAACTTCAGGTAGAAACCCAAGTTTATCAAGGCGTGCTGCGCCGCTTGCCGCAGGATAGAAGATACTGGGAGCGTCCACGCCATATGATGAAGCGTAATCCTGACGAACCGCACCCGTCAGGAAAAAGGTTTGGTTGATATCGAAGTTTTGAGAAACAAACCAACCGGCATTACGGATATTGAACAGACCTTCCGATACGACGCGTGTAGTAGCAAGGCCCGCACCTACATCACGGATAAGTTCGGTGGGAAATTGTTGGGCTTGGGACTCGACTGAGCGAGAGAACTCATTCCATGCCTGACCGCCAACGGTTGTGGTAGCTTTAATAGATTCACCGAGATTGTACTGATAGGCAGCGTTGAGGTCAAAGTTGAGGCGCTCAGCAGAAAATGCAAAAATACCTCGCAAGCCTCGCGTAACTCCCGGATATATCCTATTTGCAGGCGCAAAGATAGTATTATTACTATTCCGTACATCATAACCTACCACACCTGATAAACTAAACCCAGGAAGAAATGACGGAGCGTAACGAATATCTACCGAACCAGTGAATCGTTGTGTACGGAAAGAATTTTCACGTTCTGCTATAGCTGCGCTATCAATGCCACCATACACGCTACGACCACCTAGCACAGGATCGGTAAAACCATTAGGGGTAGAAAGTGTCATCGCTCCGGCTGCACCGGCAGGAGGCGCGAATGGGGACCGTCCACGAGTGTTAAACTGCCAGCCATTGAGATTATTATCATTTTGAGGGCGGTCAATCGTGTTATCTACAAAATTTGCACTCGCGGAAATTTTGAAATCTTTTGAAGTCACAGCTTCCAAATTCAGCCGTACGGACTGACGTGCAAGTGAATTTTGGATAACAAAACCCTGCTCGGCGCGGTTTTCATAACCAACGTAGTAATTAAAAATACCGGAATTACCTTGTAAATTGATACCATGCTGTTGTACCGGACCGCGTCGAAAAATTGCGTTTGCTTCGCGCCACGACTCTATTTCGTTCTGCGTAAAGTTGCGATGATTTTCGTTCCAACCGAAAATACCTTGATAGCCGATAGTAATTTGGTCTTGCTCACCACCTCTACCACGCTTAGTTTTGATAAGCACTATGCCATTTTGACCTTGCGGACCGTATAGCGCAGTTGCAGCAGGCCCTTTTAGAATTTCAATATCTTGAATATCGGCGGGGTTCAAATCTGCGAGTGCGCTCACTTCTTGACCGCCTGTACCGAAGCCAGCAACGTTACCGGAAGCGACACGCACACCGTCAATAAAAACGGTGGGACTGCCACCCAAAAGACCTGCACCGGCACGTACATTAAAGCGTAACCCGCCACCTACTTGACCTGAAGCCGGAGTAATCGTAACACCGGCAACCTTACCTTGCAAAAGCTGCCCTGCTGAGGTGTAGCCAACTTTGTCGGTAAGTTCGGAGGCATTAACGCGGGAAACGGCAACTTCGGCAACCGATTTCTGTGTCCGGGAAGCAACACCTGTTACGACAACTTCGTCCAAACCGCGTACGTCAAGAATTAGTTGGAAGTTCAAATCAACGCTCGCCGCACCTGCATCAACAGTGAGCGACTGTGCGGCTGTTTTGTAGCCAACGTAGCTTACCTCAACGGAATATTTGCCTGCCGGTACGTTTTTAACTTCGTACTCGCCATTTTTGCCGGCAATTTTTCCGTACTTTGTTGCCGGATTACTCAGTGCAGTCAATGTGACACGTGCACCTTGCAAACCGTCGCCATTTTTTTTGTCTGTAACTTTCCCTTTGACCGTCGCATTTTGCGCCATTACAACGCCAAACGAGCCAACCAGCAAAGCCAGAACCAGAAGTATCTTGTTTCTCATAACGCTTTGATGAAAACAATAAGAAAAAATGAATTAGGGGATTATATGATCTTGTATCAATCTGTGTGGATTCAAGCCCTGAAATTGCGGAATCGAAGCGAACATAAAGGAGCATGGGAAAACGTGTGATGATTGGTGATTTTCCCTGTTGTTGTAACGATGCTCAAGTACCTTGTGCTGCAAAGCAGTGTGCTAAAAAATGTTCAAAATGATTTAACAAGAATTGACAAATCATTAACATTTTTTAACACGGACAGTTAAATTACCAAGATATTGTATCAAAGTCAAATTTTTACAGCATTCTTGATGAGGAAATCAGCACCAATACAGAAAAATCCGTAGTTTCTGCACCACAAAACTCTTCACCATCTTTTTTGCTGCGATTTTTCGGACTTTTTTGTATTTTTGTTGTTCTGCGACATCAATACCATGTTGCGTATCGCTGCGCTCAATTTTCTCCCGTCCTGTCCCGCATGAACCATTCTGCTACGCCGTATAACGCAGTTCCTCTGTGCGCCTGATTTCAAGGCGTTCTTTTTGTTTCACTCATTCATTTTCGCTCTATGATGAATCAATGGCGTGGCGCTTGTCGCCTTGCGGTGATAGTTCTTGGTTTCGTGCTTGGTCTTCCCGATACTCAAGCACAGGTGCGGGTAAGTAATTGGCAAACCTATTCTTCTATGCTTAATGTCAAATCGGTGGCAAGCGACCGAACAGGGAATCTTTGGGCTGCCACATCGGGCGGCGTATTTGCCTACAATATGCAAACCCGCGCTGTTAGGGAATTTCGGAATATCAATGCGCTCTTTGGGTTGGATATTACAGCCATTGCCGTCAATGCTACTGACGGAACAGTCTATGCAGGCGGCTTCAATGGTGCGCTGAACATCTACGACGGGCGGAATTGGTCGCTTGTGCCGGATGTACTCACCGCAACGCTGACGCGGAAACAAATCAACGATTTCCTTTTTTACAACGACTTGGTGTTTATCGCCGGAGACTTCGGTTTGACCGTCTTCGACCCGCGCCGCCGCGTTTTCACCGAGACCGTACAGCGTTTTGCGGCACTTCCGCCCGGAGGCGCGGTGCGGCAGATGCTGATTGCACAAAATCGCCTCTGGGCGGCAACGGAAAACGGCGTGGTATCTGCTCCTTTGGGCTTACGCACCTACGCCAATCCTGCCGCGTGGACGGTGCATCCTCTGGGCGCACTAAGCAACAATAACGGCAACACTGTGGCACTTGCAGAGCATCAAGGTTCGCTTTTCGTTGCGCAAGAGCGAAATCTCTGGCGTTTGCGGGGAAACAGTTTTGATTCGCTGGCACTGTCGCTTGAGGAAAATATTCGTGGGCTTGCTTCGGTGCAAAACCAACTGTTCATTGCAACGCAAAACGCTCTTTGGAACACGGCTCGGCAGACCGTTAATGCCAATCCGATGACGATTAACGCCCTCAGCACCGTAGATAGCGCCGGACAGCGCCGTTTTGTGGTGAATACCCGGCAGGGTTTCGCCCTTTGGCGCGACGCGCAAACGCCACTTGTACAGATAAATTCTCCCATTGACAACCGCTTCCGCTCGGTTGCCGTTGATACCAAAGGGCGCGTATGGTGTGTTTCCGGTTCGGGTAATGCCTCGGCAATTCCGAATGACGGTACGGCAACCGGTATTTCCATGCTCCAAGACACAACATGGCGCATATTCACCCAGCAGCGCACAGCAGGAATGCCCACTAATGGGTACTATCAAATTGACGCGCAGCCTAACGGCACCGTTTGGGCTTCAAGCTACGGCTCAGGTACATTGCTGATTGAACCCGACATGAATTTTCGCCTGACCGTTTTGAACACCACAAACGGCATTAGCGCTTCTGCGGGAACGGAATTTTCGGTTTTGGGACAGGTACAGACCGATAGCCGTACCAATACGGTATGGTTTCCGAATTTCCAAACGGGCAACGACCAAGTTATCGTTTCCCGCACGGCACAAGGCGCAGTGCGGGGTTTCACACGCGGCAGTCTGCCGGAAAAACGCTATCATTTTATGGCGATTGACCGCTCCGGCACAAAATGGCTTGCCACGTGGCGCGGTACACAAATGCTGGCGTTTAACGAGCGCGGAACGCTGGACAATACGGGAGATGATGTTTGGTATCCCGTGCCAACAACGGTTTTGAACGAAGGGCAAAGTTGCATTGCTGCGGACGCGGACGATAGGCTGTGGATAGGCACTTCACGAGCGATGTACACGATTGTGAATCCCGGGTTTGCTTTGACGCAGCCCGCCGGGCAGAGCCTCATTATTGACAAGCCGCGAAAACTTCTCGACCAAGCCTACAACGCTGTGGCTGTAGATGCGCTGAATTACAAGTGGTTCGGCACAAATAGCGGTGTGCTGGTCTATGATAGCAACCGCGACACGATTGTTGCCCGCTTCACAACCGATAATTCCCCGCTTGCAAGCAATACCGTGCTTTCGATTGCGATTGACAACAACAACGGACGCATTTACTTTGGCACCGATAACGGCTTGTCTGTCGCGACAACGCTTGCTGTGCGCCCGAACACCGATTTTTCCACGATGCGCTGTTATCCACAGCCCTTTGTCCCAAGTCAAGACAACGAACTGGTGATTGACGGCTTGGCAGAAGGAACGCAAGTCAAAATCACGACTGTTGATGGCTTGCTCATTCGCACCTTTCCGACGGGCAATTCGCGCACTGTTGTTTGGGATGGTTTGACCGACAGCGGACAGCCCGTCCAAAGCGGTGTTTACTTGATCGCGGCGTATTCCGACACTGTTGGTGCAAATGCGGTGATTAAGGCGATGGTGATTCAGCGATAACGCATTTTTTCGTTTGAAGATACAACAAGGGCGAGGGTCTCACGTCTTCGTGAGGTTCTCGCTCATTGTTGAGCAAGTTCATTGTTGAGCAAGTTCATTTTGGTAACTGTTTAGGTCATAAAATTTTGACGCAGATTTTCATGATTCAACAGATTTTTATGATTGTACAAGTACAAACGACAACCCGAAAACTATCCCGAAAGCCTCTCAAAATCAGCGTAATCAGTTTAATCATGATAATCTGCGTCGAAGAGCTAAATAGTTACGGTTTTGGATAGGTTCACACCAAAACTATGAACGCAAAATTTAAGGCACTCCATCGTCATTTTTCCGACCTTTATTGGATTTTTTTGAAAGCACTCACAAAATGGACTCTATCGAATTTTGGACAACGTGTTCGGTGAACGGCATCGTTCTCGACCGCAAACAAATGGAAAATATTGACCGTTTCCACAACGAACTGGTCATCTGGAATCAGCGTATTAACATGATTTCACGGCAAGATATGGATAATATCTACGAGCGGCATATTCTGCACTCGCTGACGATATTGAAGTACGCGACCATTGCCCCCAAAGCACGTTGTCTGGACGTTGGTACAGGCGGTGGATTCCCCGGAATACCGCTTAAAATCGCTCTTCCCGAGATTACAATGCTCTTAACGGATTCCATTGCAAAAAAATCAAAAACCGCCGGAATGTTCGCCCAACACACGGGCTTGCGAAACATTTCCGCGAAAACCGTCCGTGCCGAAGCCCTTGCCGATATGCCCGAATTTCGTGCCTCCTTTGATGTGATTACCGCTCGTGCCGTTGCGCCCTTGGTGCAGCTTGTTTCGTGGGTGGAAAGGCTCATAAAGCCGAACGCACAGATGCTTTTTTTGAAAGGTGGTAATCTCACGGAAGAAATCACCGAAGCACAAAAAAAATTTCCCTCGTTAAGTGTACAAGAACATTCGATTGACCTCGTTGGTTCGACGTGGTTCAAAGAGCAGGAAAAGAAGGTACTGGTGTGCCGCTTGGGAGCGTAAAACCTACACTTGCCATCATGTGGGAATTTTTTTTCAGTAAATCCGCTTCATCGTTTTTGAAGATGCAAAAAATTTTGCATATTTGCAGTGCATAGATTTTGTTGATATATCAACAGTTGTGCAGTCTCGTTTATGATGAGTATTTTGTTTGACAACAGTTTAGACTGCTTCTTCACGTATATCAATTCCCCTTTCATCACCTGACTTTCCCCAAACATTATGACAGCGCTGCAATTTACCGAAACGCACGAGATGATTCGCACCACCGCCCGCGAATTTGCACAAGATGTTATCGCTCCTTCCGCCGTCGAGCGCGATATAAACGCCGAGTTCCCGCACGACATCATCAAACAGCTTGGTGAACTTGGTTTTATGGGCATGATGGTTTCGGAAGAATGGGGCGGAAGCGGCTTAGATACTGTCAGCTACGTGATTGCGATGGAAGAAATTTCCAAAGTTGATGCCAGCGTCGGTGTCGTGATGTCGGTCAATAACTCGCTTGTTTGCTGGGCTTTGGAAACATTCGGCACGGACGAACAAAAAGAGCGCTTTTTGCGCCCATTGGCAACAGGCGAAAAAATCGGCGCATTTTGCCTCAGCGAACCCGGAGCAGGCTCCGACGCTACGCAGCAAGCCACATTTGCCGTGCAGCAAAATGGTTCTTGGGTGATTAACGGTGCGAAAAATTGGATTACCAACGGCACAACATCCAGCATTTACCTCGTTCTGGCGCAAACCGACCGTGAAAAGCGCCACAAAGGTATCACCTGCTTTATCGTTGAAGATGGCATGGAGGGCTTTGAGCGCGGCAAAAAAGAGGATAAAATGGGCATTCGCTCCAGCGATACGTGTTCGCTGAGTTTTACCAATGTGAAAGTTCCCCACGCAACGCACGTTTTGGGCGAAGTGGGACGCGGTTTTAATATCGCAATGTCGGTCTTGAACGGCGGGCGCATCGGTATTGCGGCTCAGGCGCTTGGCATTGCGCAAGGTGCATTTGAAGCGGCAGTGAAATATTCCAAAGAGCGCAAAGCGTTTAACCGCCCCATTGCGGATTTGCAGGCGATTCAGTTCAAACTTGCCGAAATGTCCGTGAAAATTGAAGCCGCACGGTTGCTTGTTTTGAAAGCCGCCACAATGAAAGACAAGCACGAAAACATCATCAAAGCAGCCGCAGAAGCAAAACTTTTTGCCTCGAAAATTGCCGTCGAAGTAGCTCTGGAAGCCATTCAGGTACATGGTGGCTATGGCTATGTCCGCGAATATCTCGTGGAACGCTTTTTGCGTGATGCAAAAATTACCGAGATTTACGAAGGAACAAGCGAAATCCAGCATATTGTCATCGCCCGCGAAGTGCTGAAAGATGCGTAAACACAAGCATTGTAAAATACTGCAAAAGCCTCGTTCAACAATGTTGGACGAGGCTTTTATCTTGCCGACAATTCCGCACACAATTCACCGTTTATCTGCAACTGTTGAGAAAAACACTGTTGAGAACTCAACGAGTTTCCGTATATTGCAATTTGCAAGCACGTTTCACTCACAAACGTCGCTTCCGCCGCGTAATTCCTGAGGAATGTGGTAGTAGTTGAGCGGTGCAATTTCTTTTCGTGGCACAGACATTCTTGTCTGTGCTATTAACGCCGCAAGGCGTAATTACCGAAAGCAGCGCGAGAACTAACTTCCAAGACTATTCGCTGCGCTCATTTCGGACACAGACAAAAATGTCTGTGCTACGGTGAAGATAGCACACTTATTTTACTTGTATTCCTCATTGTGTGATTCAATCTCTCATCATTTTTATATCATGGTCGAACTCCCTATTCGCCTCAATGACAAGCCGCACGAAGCGCTGATGAGCGTTTGGTGGACATCGCTTATGCTCAAGAAAATTTCCGCGAAAATTTTTCAGCCGGAACTCGCTTCCGAAGCGCAATTTAACATCTTGGTCTTGCTCAAAGAAGCAAACAAACCAATGACGCAAAACGACCTTAGTCGCAAACTGCTCGTTGATAAATCCAACATCACAGGGCTGCTTGACCGTTTGGAAAAGCAGGGTTTGCTTGTGCGCACCAATGTCGAAGGCGACCGCAGAAGCTACCATATTGAGCTTACCCGCGAAGGGCGGCGCGTTGTGAATAAACTCGACAAACGTTACACCGGCGCAGTGGAATCGGTGATGAACGAACTTTCGACGGAAGAGCATGATGTTCTAATCAATCTGACCAAAAAAGTTCGCTCCGGTATTTTGAAGCAGTTGGAAGAATAACGCATAAAACCACGTTCTATGCAAACATCTGCTCATCATAGCGCACCAACATTGACATGGCAAGAATGGCTTCAACCGTACAAGGGAGTGTTTCGTGCGGGATTGTCTAATGCAGTAGAATATCGAACAAATTTCCTCGTAGAAACTGTTGTCTGGCTGCTTGTATCAAGCGCGGTGAACATTTACTTATGGTATTCCGTCTATGAATCATCGGGGCAAAGCCACCTTGCGGCTATGTCGCTTCAGCAAATGATGGCGTATATTGCCTGCGCAACGCTTTCTGCATCACTGTGCCGCAAAGGGCGCATGGAACGCGCCACAGGGGAAGAAATTCGCACCGGAGAACTGAATAAATATCTCATCAAGCCCGTTACACACCTTTTTTACGTTACCGCCGCTTCAAGTGCCGAGCGCTTTATTGCGCTGCAATTAACCCTGACCTTTGCTGTAATTGTCGGAGCGCCGTTTGCCTATTTTGCAGGAATTTCTTTTTCCTTCGCAGGGTGTTTGCTTGCTGTACCGATGCTGCTTTGCGGGATGATGATTCACAGTTTACTTGCGCTCATGCTTTCATATCTCGCCTTCTGGCTGGATGAAGTATGGACATTTCATGTTGTGAAAGACATCAGTCTTTGGCTCTTGTCGGGGCAGATGCTTCCGTTGAATACGTTGCCTCCCGTAGCGCTGCAAATCTCCCATTTGTTGCCCTTTCAATATATTGCTTACGTGCCTGCGTCGCTTATGGTCGGCATGATTCCGGCAAACGAAGCATTACCGTATTTTGCAGGTGCTATCTTGTGGGTGGTGATAATGCTGGCTTCTGCGCTGTTGCTTTGGAAACGAGGAATAGCGCGGTATTCGGCGTTTGGGGGATAATGCAAAATTCTTAATGCCGCTCCACCCACGCCGCAAGCCTCTTCCAAAGCGGTTTACAGGCTTCTCGAAAAAATCCCGAATGGTTGATAGAGGCGATACCATGCTCTTTGGGATTGATATGCCAATGCTCATGGCTGCTTGCTTGGGCGTAAAAGTGCATGAATGATTTCGCAGCCGCGCCGGTGGCAATAATATCATCGGTAAAACTCACGGACAGCACCGCACCCTGCATTTGGTCGAAATAGTTCGGGAAATGACCACGCTTGGGATGCAGCAAATACGCCTTGCTTCTGCTCCAACGCGCCCATTGGAGCGCTACGCCTTTAGGATAATTTTCACCCAAACGCAAAAATCGGGAAGGGAAATACGAGAGCAAGTGCGACAAGGCGGGCATCACAACATGAATCGCCAGAAAATATCCGCGCCGCCCCCACCAATGCCACAGCCCCCAATAACTATTCGGAACGGCAATCATCACCAGCGAGGAAATATGCGTGTTGTTGTGGGCAAAACCCGGTATTTTCCCGCCTGCACTGTGACCCACAAGCGTCAATCGCAGCTCGGGAAAACGCTCTCGAACC
Organism: Candidatus Kapaibacterium sp.; assembly: GCA_025455065.1. Classification (GTDB taxonomy): domain Bacteria; phylum Bacteroidota; class Ignavibacteria; order Kapaibacteriales; family UBA4661; genus PH2015. Next base: position 30,583 of record JALONG010000033.1, read on the forward strand.
CACGCCAAAGCTGCTGCACAGTCTTTTTCGCCCCATTCGCCAATGCTGGTATCGAACTTTTGAATCGGCACAAAAAGCGAATCCCCAATACCACGATAATCGTAGCAAACAACGGTAAAACCTTGCTCCGCAAAAAACAGTGCAAACTTGTGATAATATCCCCGCTTGACACCTGTACCGGAATTGAGCAATATCACCCGCCCGTTATGCTTGGAAGGTTCATAAACACTCGCGGCAAGCGTGTATCCGTCGGCAGCCTGGATGGTGGTCTGCTCGAAAGAAATATTCCCAAGAGCCTCTTTTGATACGGTGTTCATCTGTTTTGAAAAAAGGTGCGCCTCTTGAATTCAAGAGTTACTCGAAATGTTGTTGCTTATCATTCGTTTCGTCATCATGCTCATCATTCGGCGTATTCTCGACCATTTCCAGCAAACCGGGCATAACATAGATGGAGACTTGCTTGCGCTTGATATTGACGTGTTTGACAATATCATCAATAACGGGAATCGGGAGTTCTTTTCCCTTGTAATCCACAACCCAGATTTCATGCGCTGATGTTTCCCAAATTTCTTTGATTACGCCTAATGTTTCACCTGTGTCCCTATTGACAACGCTTGCACCGACAATTTCATCATCAAAATATTGGGTTTCTGTGGCGGCTCGCAGAACATCTTCCTCAAGAAAAACACCGCTCTCTTTCAATGTGGATGCGGCTTCGGGGGTATTTATTCCTTCCAGCAAAACGGCATATCGCCCCGAACCGCTTTCGGCAGAGCGTTTCACGGTGTAGGGTTTTGCAAAACCCGCAGAATAGCCGATATGCAGGAGCATCGCAGGCGCAAAACCTCGAAAATGCGCAACACAATCACCAATGATGATGTGACCTTCCACTCCGTGTGAGCGAATAATGCGACCGGCATACCGTAATGACATAACAACGTACTCTCAGGATACTGAATGATAACGACGGAATTTTGTTGGGTATGCGCAGAAAAAAATGCAAATTAGATGTTGAAACATTAAATGGTGTAACATCTTTTTTTCTTCAGCAATGCCAACGATTGAAAAAGAAATAACGCAAAATAAATTTCGCAATGAAAGCCATAAAGCCATTATCAACGTGATTTATACGGGGAATTGGCTAACGGCGAAACACAGCAAATTTCTCAAAAAATTTGATTTAACTGAGCAGCAATTTAACATCCTCCGCATTTTGCGGGGACAACGCCCGAAGCCCGCATCCATTGGACTTCTCCGTGACCGAATGTTAGATAAGATGAGCGATGTGTCCCGTTTGGTCGAGCGCCTCCGCAAACTCGGTTTGGTCGAGCGCGAAGTCTCTCCCACAGATAGACGTACCGTCGAAATTGTTATCACAAAACTCGGCGTTCAGCTCCTCTCCCGCATTGACCGTAAAAATAGAGAAATTGACGCAACAGTACAGAATCTTTCGGAAGAAGAATTGCAACAGCTCAATACACTGCTGGATAAATTACGCGGGTAAATCAAAGTACAAGCGCGATAATCAACAAATCTACAACTTTTTCACGCAACGCAAAACCGCTTTCAAAGTATGGAGCGCCTTTGAGGAAACTTTGCAGAAACACGAAACTTGCGTAATTTGCTCTCGTACAAGTTTTGCATCAACTGTCTCTCACCACCTCTGAAATTTCCTCAATGTATGCGTATCCGATTCGTGTTTTTCTTCGTGCTGCTTTTGCTTAGTGCGAGCGCCGACATCCTTGCTCAACGCCTTTCGCGGAATGACACGGCGCGTTCCAGTCGTGGACGCGATTTTTACATGGTTTTTCTGCCAAATTTCCACGAAGAATCCAGAGACAGCGCTAATACACGCGATTCACTCTTTATTTTTGTAACCTGTGACAAACCCACGAGCGGGCGCATCACGTACCGAAACAGGCTGGGACGCGAGTTCTCACGAGGCTTTTCCATTACCGACCCGACGCAGATTTTTACTTTTGCCATGAATTATGGCGATATTGAGCTTGAAGCCTTCAATATCACACAGCGCCTTAATCCTGTGGCGCAAAGTGAGCAAATTGCGCAACAGTACGTGCGAATAGAAGCAAATGACGAGGTAACTGTCTATGCGCTTAATCAAGCACGATTCACCAGCGATGCCCATTTGGTGTTACCTGTGCCGGCACTGGGACGCGACCACGTGATTATGTCCTATTTCAGCGACGGCTCCGGGCTGCCTTTTGTAAATAATCCCGGAAACGATACGCCGTCGCAGTTCGCTGTTGTTGCTGTCGAAGACAATACTGAAGTGACGATTCAACCTACTGTTCCGACCTTTCCCAGCCAATCTACCACAACCCAAACCGTCCGCCTTCAACGTGGACAATCCTATTTGCTACAAGCCGATACCCGCATCGGCAACGGACGCGGCGATTTGACGGGTTCACGTGTCAAAGCGACAAAGCCTATTGCCGTTTTCGGAAGCCATCAACGGGCGCTTTTGCCAATTCAATTCAGGTCTTTTTTGACTTCCCGCGACCATTTGGTTGAGCAAATGCCGCCTGTGGAAACATGGGGCAAAAGTGTGTTTCTTGTACCGCACGCACAACCTTCGTTCCAAGCGGATATTGGCACGGATGTCTATCGTGTGCTTGCTGCCTACGACAATACGATTGTGCAATTAAACGGACAGCCGCTTGATACCTTGAACGCAGGTGAATTTTACGAAGCACCGCTTAACCGCGAAGGCTGGATTACGGCGAATGAGCAAGTCTTGGTAGCGCAATTCAAAAAAACCGGCACACCAAGCGGCATTCCGGGTGGTGTTGGTTCGCAAGTCGGAGACCCGTTTATGATGGTCATTCCGACGGTCGAACAGTACGACAAAGGCTACCGTTTTATCAATGCGCAGGTGCGTGATGTCGGCGCTGCGGGAATGCAATCCTTTACCGAGCATTATGTTACGATTGTTGTTCACGCAAACGGCGTAAATTCGATGGAGTTCGACGGTCGCCCTATTCCGACAAATTCCTTTCGCCCCATTGTCAATTCCGGCTATGTGTTCGGGAATTTCCGCGTCTCCGGCGGCGTACACACGGCGCGGGGCGATTCGGCGTTTGGGATTTACGTCTATGGTTACGGTCAGGCAAATTCCTACGGTTACATTGGCGGCGGAAAATTGCGCGTCATTGCACCTGACCGCGACCCGTCTCAAATCGTGCTTCTGAGGGAATGTGCCGCCGTGAGCGGTACTGCACTCGACACGCTAATTACCGATTCCCGCCTTGGCAGTGTGGTACTTACCCCCACAACACTAGCAAATGTGCGGCTTTCCGTCGAGCAGTTTATTCCGCGAGCCGATTCATCACGATATGCCGATTCGATTCGCTTTCGGGCGGAACTTATCAATCCTTTCCAAGACGGCGGTTTTAGTGTTGTTGCGCGAGATTCTGTCGGGTTTGTAACGCGGCTGAATGTGCCGGTGTATGGCTTCACCGTTGGTTATGCAACACAAAATATCGTTGCGCTGTCCAATACCATGCTCTCCGCGCAAGGTGGTACGGGCGCTCCGGCACAGTTGCAGTTCCAATTACCAACAGGACGATTTCGGAATTTTCCTTTTGTCATCACCAATTACGGCGCAACGGCGCAAACTATCTCGCAAATTCGTTTCAGTTTAGGAACACGGAATTTGCAGATTGTCGGAACGACGCTGCCCATCGTTATTGCTTCCGGAGCAAGTGAAACGCTGCAAATAAGCTATTTCGCAGCACAAGACGGCATCATCAGCGACACATTGCGCGTCACCAGCACGTGCGGAAACCGCATTGTGGCAGTGCTGAACATCGAATCACGCACCGACCGCACTCCACCCGGCTCTTCGGCAACGCCGGATGCCTGTGGGCAGCGTGTGGCGCTTGATTTTACCGAACCGGACGGCTTTGCTGCGGGAATTTTTTCGGTAACGCCGCAAATGCTGGTGAATTGTACCGTACGCACCGACAGCATCGGCGCACGTTTAACGCGAACGCTTGTAAGCGTCATCAATCCTCGTTTGGATGCCTCGTACACAATTCAAGTGCGCGATTCTTCGGGTAACGTTACAACAGTGCAAAATGTAATTCCGGGCTTTACGGTAGCTTTGGTCGGAGACCGCACAAGCGTGGGAAATTTCGGCGAAACAAGTGTTGTCGGCACAACGAACTGTATCACGGTGCAGTACCGCAATAGCGGCTCACAGCCGTTTGTCTATGCACGTCTGGCTCCCCAAGGGAACACGACATTTTCGCTGCCCGTCTCACAACTGCCGATAACGATTGCTCCGGGGGCAATGCAGCGTATAACGCTCTGCTTCGCGCCATCGGAAGTACGGGACTTTCGTGATACCTTGATTTTGGGCGGTAATTGCTTAGGCGACACACTCGTTTTGCGTGGAACAGGCATTGCACCAAACTTTCTGGGTGATTCACGCTGCGACGTACCGGTACGCTTGCGGATTGTTTCAACGCCCTCGCGCCTTGCCGTTGTGAATACCGCACCGCAGCCTGCGTCGGACATTGCCAATCTGAAAATCATGGTCAGCGAAGCCGCGCAAATTCGCATTTCGATAATGAACGCACAAGGAATGATGCAAACCGAAAATGCCTTTGTGGGAGAGATTTCCGAAGGCGAAACCGAAATTCCGCTTTCGACGGCACATCTGCCGACAGGCGTGTATTTCTGCACTATTCAAGCAGGAACAAAACAGGTTGTGCGGCAGATAGTGGTTGTGCGGTAAGCAAGTGCTTTTTTTGAGAAAAACCTACGGCACAGTATAGATTCTCCCGTACTACACCTTCTTCGGCGTAGTACGGGGTACTCCAAACTGAAAAGCAGGTAACGTTTCATCGGTAATACCACCCCGCAAGCCTCTTCGGATGTACTCCCAAACGGTATAACACCTGCAAAACGATGTTGCCCGCAGCGCGTTTCCAATACCCTTCCTCCTCGTAACGCCGTGCCGACGTATAAACGGGCGCGTTTAATATCCGAAAGCCCTCATCACGATTGATTCTTTGCACAAATTCCATGTCTTCCATAAGCGGAAAATCCTCTCTGTAACCGCCCAAACGCTCAAATATCTCGCGTTTCACGAAAATTCCTTGGTCTCCAAAAGGCAATTTCAAAAAACGGCATCGCTGCCGAACATACCACTCCAAATACCGATAAGCCCTTCGCTCATGAGATATGCGGAAGGTGAATGAACCCGAAGTACAGGAATTGTGCATTACGGGCTTTGGTGCTTGACTGCACGGCAAATTAGGCGGATACCCCGCATACTCTTTGGGGCGGTGAGCAATAGTGCCTAAAAGCGACAAATACGATTCTTGCGGCAAGTCAGTATCGGCGTGCAGAAAGAGCAACCATGCGCCTTTGGCAAGATTCGCCCCCACATTCATTTGCGGAGCGCGTCCACGTGGGGCTTGTATCCATCGGCAGTTTGTGTAATCTTGTGTGAGGCGCTCCAAAAGGGCTTGTGTGCCGTCGGTGCTTCCGCCGTCAGCAAATATGCACTCTGCTTCAGGCAACAACGATAACGAAGCCGCAAGCGCTTCCACACGTGCGGCTTCGTTCAACGTCGGCACAATAACCGAAACAGTGATACTTGCTGATGGCATAGTTGCTGATGGCATGACAGTTGTTATTCGTTAATACTCCAATCGTATTCGGTGTAATTTACGGAAAAAGTATTGGCATTTGCAAGCAGCATATCACCTTGCTCTTTCGGCAGAAAACGTGCGATGTATTGCAACACAGACTTGCCCGTTTTCTCGAAATCCCCTTTGAACCAGTTGAAAATGTTCGAGATATTACACGACTTTTTGCTGAAATCGAAGTTGTTCTTTTTGTTTTGCGCCAAAAAATCACGTCCTTGGTCTTCGAGCTGCTCGTTGAGTTTAGCAGGCTCATACGCCTCATTGCGAAGCGGCGGACAGCTTTTTGCCGCGCAGACCATCGCAAAATGCACACGCGGGTCGCCTTTAGGACGGATAATGTCGTTTTCAACGCCGTTAAGCGAATATTTTTTACCATGAATTTCCACAAGCGGTTTGTCCCAAATAGTGCTTTTCAATACCGTCGCAATCACTAAGCCGCCTGCACCGCCCGGACTGTTCAAATCGGTAATGCTCTTGAGCGGGTAATGGTCGCACATCACCTTGAGCGTAAAAGCGTTATAGACATTCAGCCAAAAGGCGAGTTCGTCTTTGCCGGAAAGCGTCTTGGGGTCGGTTTTGCTGAGGTGGTCGAGATAATCCGTCAAGCGTTTATCCTGCTTAATAGCTTTGTAATTCACACGCCCATCTTTGACGTGTTCGGCTAAAAGCGCCGTGTAGCCTGAGTTATCAAGAGGTGCAGCAAACGCGGCAAAGGATGTAAGGAGGGCAAATGCGCCAATGCAGCAAACAGATTGGAGGAGCATGATTGTTTGGGAAAAATGTGAAACGAAAATGTACACCATTGTTGTTGGAATGATACCTTTTTCTGCACAATACGGATTCACGCAAAACACGGATTGGTGTGTGGCTGTGTATGGCACGTTTCCTCGCTATTGTCCTGGTTGTGCTGTTCATGCTTTTACCACATTTGACGGGCAAAACACTGATGCAAAATTACCCCTGCCGCCACTGCCACATTCAGCGATTCCGCCTCCGAAGCCGGCGCTCTGCCGATACGAAATGTTTGATGTAAGGTGCTTTGTACTTCGGGCGAGATTCCATGCGCTTCGCTGCCCATCACAATTCCATAGCTGCCGTTTTCGGGAAAAACCAGTGCCGACAAATCTGTTTCCGCTTGTAACGACGCGCCGTAAAGCGTGTAGTGCGAAAAATCTTCGCGGAGTGTTTTTGCCAGATGCGGTGTAGATTGCACGGCACACCGAAAAGCCGCTCCCATTGTGGCACGGAGCGTTTTCGGATGAAAACGGTCTGCGCAGTTTTCCCCCAAAAGGATATTATTTATACCAAACCATTCGGCAGTACGAATAATCGTCCCTACATTTCCCGGGTCTGCAACGGCATCCAATATAATCATAGGCTTATTCGTCTCTATGCTCAACGACAGAACATCAATCACCGCGAGTATGCCTTGAGGCGTTTGCGCGTCGGCGAGCAAATGAAATTTTCGCTCCGAAGCCTGACAAACACTTGTTCCCAGCCGCGCAAATTCTTCCGCAAGCCCGCTAATTCTTGCTGCTTGCGCTTGCGGAAGCGAACTTGCTTCTTGCACCACAACCATGTATGGCTTAGAAAGGCGCTTTTGTTTGACAAGGGCAAGATACTCACCGCACAAATGCTCACCTTCAATAGCGCAGCGTTGTTGCGATTCGCGCTCTGAGCGTTTTTGAAGCGAGCGAATTTGTTGATGGTCGGCTTGAGAAAGTACCGGAAAAAGCATAACGATTTTGGGTTGTCAAATTGTTGCGAAACTTGTTGTCAAACAAGTACCTCAACAAAAGGTGTTTGGAAAGTACGACATGGGCTAAACTGCGCTTAGAATCTACGCTGCGCAGACCGAAACAATCAATCAAGGTACTATTTTATTGACCTTTTTTATCACAAATTTTTTTGTAGTTTGAGCCTTCGCAAATTACGAAATCAGGTACTGAGAATAAAGTTCATCACGTCAAAACACTGAGGTTACTATGTCCAGAGGATTTAACCGCGTCGTGCTTATCGGAAACGTAGGCAAAGACCCCGACATCCGCTACACCACAAGCGGCGTTCCGGTTGCAACATTTGCACTTGCAACATCGGAAATGTGGAAAGACAAAGACGGTTCGCCGCAAGAGCGCACCGATTGGCACAACGTTGTTGCATGGCGCAAACTTGCCGAAATTATTCAGGAGATTGTGAAAAAAGGCTCGCGGTTGCTGGTTGAAGGAAAAATTCAAACCCGCTCTTACGAGAAAAATGGCGAAAAACGGTACGTTACCGAAATCGTTGCCGATAATATTTTGCTTCTCGACGGACGCAAAAACCTCGAAGATGTGATGCAAGAGACGCACGGAACAAGTTTTGGTGCGGCTCTGGGCGGAGGAAACAGTTTTTCGGAAGCCCCACCCGATGAAGATTTACCATTCTGAGAATGTGAAAGATTTCCGTAAATTAGCGGTTTTGAATGACGATGTGTCGCTCAAAACCGCTTTTTATTTTTGACTAAGACCGCAATTATGAACACAACTACACCGCTTTCCGAGCAGCTACCTTCGGACGAACAAGCACCCAATACGCCCTTTTCAAACGACGCAGCACAAGCAGAAGCCCAATCGGAGCAAGGTTTTCAGCCACGCTCAGGTGATTTTGCCATGGATTCGCCAAGTTTTTCCACAGCACAAAAGGATGCTGCAAAAAACAAATTCGGAACGCTCTTTGTCGTTTCCACACATATCGGGAACATAGACGACATCAGCCTTCGCGCACTAAAAACCCTGAAACAAGCCGATATTGTCGTGGGTGAAGAAGGAAAAACAGTCGCCCGCTTGCTGCACGATAACCGCATAACCAAAAAACTCGAAGAGTTGAACGAGCATAACGAAAACGACCAAACAAATCGGCTTTTGCAACTGCTCAAAAACGGCAAAATGCTTGCCCTTGTCTCTGATGCAGGAACGCCGCTTTTGGCAGACCCCGGAGCGCAACTTGTTCGCCGCTCTATTGAAGCAGGAATCACTGTGAGAGCCATTCCGGGCGTTACCAGCATTATGACTGCTTTGACAACAAGCGGTCTCTCAATGGATTCGTTCGTCTTTGCGGGATTTGTCAGCCGTGAGCCTTCGGAGCGCTTGCAAGAACTGAAGCGCCTTGCACAAGAACCGCGCACGGTTGTTCTTTTGGAAACGCCCTACCGCCTCGTGCCTTTGCTGGAAGCCGCTCGGCAAATTATGCCCCAACGCCGTGCCTACTTGGGTTGCAACCTCACAATGGACTCCGAAACACACCATTACGGCACGGTGAGCGAGTTGTACACAAAATTTGTGGTTTCCCGCTTCAAAGGTGAATTTGTGTTTTGTTTTGAAGGCACACGCGGCGGACAAGCATTTGTGCCACAATCACGCGACGACCGCAAAGATGACCGACGCGACGACCGCAGAAACGACCGACGTGACGGCGGTAAAGGCGCAAAAGGAGATTTTAAGCGTGAAGGCGGTTTCCAAAAACGCGAGGGCGGTTTCCAAAAACGTGAGGGTGGTTTCCAAAAACGCGATGGTGGCTTCCAAAAACGTGATGGTGATTTCAAACGTGAAGGTGGCTTCCAAAAACGTGAAGGCGATTTCAAACGTGAAGGCGGTGATAAGCGTGAAGGAGAAAAGCGCCATGATGATAAGCGTTTTGGCGATAAAAACGCAGGAGAACGGCGCGAAGACGGATTCAAAGGCAAAAGCGGCGACAGTCAGCAAGGCAGTAATGTTCGCAACAAGCCCAATTTCCCGAATAGAAAATCGCATGAGCCAAAAGGAAAACCTGATACTCAAGCAGGAAATTCCGGTAGCAATTCGCCAAATACCGCTCCTCCGGCGGGTGAATAATAGATACAATGCCACAACCCCAGATTATTCCTTGTATGGTATGAACAGTGTTTTACAACAATTCTTTCAAAGCCCAGCAACGGCTGTATGCGCTTTGTTCGTGCTTTTGCTCTGCACCTCGCAACCAAGTCTCTATGCACAATCCAGCGCCGGAGAACAAGCAGTCTCAGAATCGCGCCTCATTGTGGATATGCCCACAGCAGGCGTGTTACAGCGCGGGCGTTTTGCTGTGGACGGCTATGCGTTTGGCAATAGCGGCGTGATGGCGGAATTTACTATTTCTCCGTTTACCAATCTTCAAGTTGGCATCAGTTATAGCGGTTCAGGATTTTTGGGCAATGGAAATATCGTTTTTCAAGGGTTGCCGGGCTTCCACGCACGGTTTCGTGCGGTTGATGAAACACTGACCGTTCCGGCAATTACGGCAGGGTTCAGTTCTCAAGGTCGGGGAGAATTTAGCGGAGGGCGCTTCCTTACTCATTCTCCGGGTATTTTTATCACGGCAAGCAAAAATTTCTCCTTTTTAGGTTCTTTAGCTCTGCACGGCGGCATCAATTATTCCTTCGACCCTGTGCTTGCCGAGCGCTTCCCTAATGCGTTTGTGGGCATTGAAAAAACCATCGGCAGCGTCGTTACGATTGTCATTGAATACAATCCCACGCTGGATGACCCACGAGTGCGCTCCAGAGGCGGTTTGCTCAATACTGCACTGCGCGTCAGTACAGGGCGCGGCTTCACGTTTGAAGTGCAGATGCGGGATTTGTTCAGTAATCTGCCCGGCGCAGCATTGCCGTATCGTATGGCGAGAGTTGAGTTTGTCGGGACATTTTGATATGCACAGTTGTTGGAAAAATAATGGAACTATCTGCACAGCAAATTATCGAAAGCCTACACGTACTTGGCAGTGAGCATGACCGACAAGGAATGAAGCGCTTTGGTATCAATGTTGAACGAGCATTGGGGATTTCCGTGCGCACGTTGCGAGAGATAGCAAAGGAAATACAACGCGAAGCAAAGCAGCATCATTCCTCGTCTCCGAAGGTACTGCTTCATACGCTTGCAGAAGAACTTTGGGAAATGGGCTGGCACGAATCACGGTTGCTGGCTATTTTGATTGAACATCCTGCATCAATGAACGCCGAGCAGATTGAATCGTGGGTGCGCGATGTGGATTCGTGGGATGTGTGCGACCAACTGTGCAGTAATCTTCTTGTAAAAAATGATTACGCCAGAGAGCGCATTATTGCTTGGTGTGCGGACGAAGAAGAATTTGTGCGGCGTGTGGGAATTGTGATGATTGCGCAAATTGCCGTCCACGACAAAGCCGCTTCCAATGCGGCTCTTGAAGAATTATTACCGCTTTTGGAGCAGTATGCGTTTGACAAACGAAACTTTGTCAAAAAAGCTGTGAATTGGTCGCTTCGGCAAATTGGCAAGCGCAATGCGTATCTTCTGGAAGCCGCAACAGCGTGTGCAGAGCGCATACAAGCACAAGGCACACCAAGTGCGCGGTGGATTGCGGCGGATGCACTCAGAGAATTTGCCAAATTGCCGGAAGATTACTTTGTGCGTAAAAAAGTCTCGCCTAAACGGTTGGTCAATATGGACAATACATGAAAAAGCCCTGCACACATCGTGTGTGCAGGGCTTTTTTCATTGTTTTTTGCTGGGGAAGGGGAATTATTTTTTCCCTTTTTTCGCTTTTGTATCACCAGCAGCCGGAGCAGCACCACCTCCGCAACCAAGCGCTTCTAACTGCGTTTCCAAGCTGTTAATCATCTTGGTATCGGGCGTAGGCTGTGTTTTCATACGCTTAATGGTTTCTTGGTACAATTTGCAAGCGTTGGGTGTGTCTTGTAGATTTTGTGCGGCAATCGCAGAATAGAACCAGCCGTATGGGTTATCAGGATCAAGTGTCGTCCAATCCTGACCATATTTTTTCAGTTCTGCCCAGCTTTTGGAACTGTTTGCAATGCGGCACAGCGTACCGATTGCACTGACAACCTCGCGCTTTGATTTCGGGTCTGCTTTACCTGCTTCAAAGACTTTAATAAATTCTTCTTTTGCTTCTTTGTTCTTTTTCATCTCCAAATATGTGGTTGCAAGTTGGCTGCGGGCATACAGCGCCGTTGGGTCAATCTGCACCGATTTTTGGAGTGAAGGCAGCGCCGAATCCAAAAGTTTCTTGGAAAAGTACGCTGTGCCAATGTAATAGTGTGCACGGGCATTGTTAATGGTGTCAGCAGGACAGTTTGTGGTGTCGAGACGTTTGCGGAAAATTTCTATAGCGTCGTCGTATTGCCGCCACGTATAAAGCGCCGTGCCAATGGACATCATCAGTTTGCAACTTTTCGGATTTTTCGCAAAAAAGTCTTTGTATTCGCGGACGGCTGTTGCGGTGTCGCCACAGTTAATGGCAGCACGAGCGAAGAGTTCAATATCTTCCGCTTTCAAGCCTTTGTTTGCTTTTATTTCTGCAAATTTTTCTGCGGACTTACAAAAATTACGTTTGTAAAGAAGTGTCTTCGCAATCATCAAATCTGCACGGTCGGCAACGGTGTCAATAGCTTTTTTGGTCATTTCGAGATAATCAACAAGCAGCGTGTCATATTCTTTTTTCTCTGTTTCCAAAAGGCTAAATGCTGCTTGCGCCAAGTACCAACGAGCCATTGGAGCATCGGGTTTCAATGTCAGGTATCGTTGAAGCGTTGGAACGGCTTCGGGAAATTTTTTCGCCAAAAACTGAATTTTTCCTTTGTTGAAAAAGGCTTTTGCGTTGTTGGTGTCAGCTTTGGTTACTTTGTCCCACTCTTGCAAGGAAAGATTCACAAATTTGATGTTATCTTCTTTGCTTGTACCTTGATTATTCGCAATACGAAAGTACGATTCGGCAAGTTTGCTTCGGGAATCAAGCAAATTCGGGTCGCGTTTGAGGGCTTCTTCGTAGTTATCTTTAGCAAGTTCATAGACGCGCTGCGCGAAGTAAATATCGCCGCGAGCAACATACGTTGCAGGAAGTTCTTTGTTGATGGACTGTGCTTTAATTACGGCAGCATCGGCTTTGGTCAAAGCATCTTTTGGGAAGCTGGGCGCTTCGTTACCGGCAACATACACTGCACTCAACGCCAAGAAACTCTCGGCATCTTTCGGATGAGTTTTGGTGAGTTCTTCCGCTTTTTTCAGTGCCTCAGCGTGTTTGCCGACAGCAGACAAGCCGAGCGTTACTTTGCGCATAACTTCGGGCTTCCAATAATCCACTTCCTGCGCTTTTTGGTAATATGCCAGTGCGGAATCTTGGTTGTCCAAAGCATCATAGACATCGCCCAAAAGCAGAAGTGATGCGAGGTCGCGGGGATTTTCTTTCACAGCAGCCTGCGCAAGCGGCAATGCGGCGGGATACTCTTTAGCGGCAAACTGCTCTTTTGCTTTTTGGAGGCTGCCTTGTGCAAATGCGGTCTGCACAAAAGGCAGCGCCGTAAGCAGCAAACAAGCCCCGAGCGTCAAGAGGCGTTTGAAAGACGATTGGTTCATAGTGGGTTGAGGAAATAGTGAAAAAGAAAGAGTGTTTGTTCGTTTCATAAAGAAGTTCGGTTACGTGTTGGAAAAAGTGTGATAACGAAAGGTTTAATCGCTGTTTGCGATAAAAATTTAGTTTTTTCCTTAGTCTTCTTCATCTGTCGGCACAAGGTCAAATTTTGCACCTTCCGGCACAATACCGGATTTCAGGAAATACTGTTTTGCGCGAACATCATTCCGCAAAAAGGTCATAAATCCCCAAGGAAGATTGCGGCGGTCTTCCAATATCACTCCGCGAATACTGACGGCAAGCGGGTATTTACCCATAACCAGATATGCCTGATGCACTGTTTTGGGGCGGATATATGCGCCCGTCGTATCTTGAAAACCAATTTTCAGCATTTTGAATTGCTTGTCACCCGCATTATGCCAAAGATAACCAACGCCAATTGCATTGGGATTAGCAGCAACGACTTTCCGCGCTGTGTCGGCATTTTTGACAAGCGTCATTTTCGCCTGCGGTGCAGCATTTTTTGTCAGCATGAGCAGAATATTTCCGTATTCAGAGGAATTTGCATCGGGACAAACAAAGGTCGGTTCAGCCTTCAGTTGCGGGAACATCCCTTGCAATGTGGCTTTTTTATCAGTAAAGAGTTGTTTCAGTTGGTCAAGAGAAATCGTATCAAGCGGGAAATCGCGCTGAACATAGAAAACAAGGGCATCAGTGGCAATGATAGTCGTGGCGTGCGGGGGCAGTTTATTTGCTTTCAGCACAGAATCTTCATCCGCCAAATAAGGACGGGAGATAATGAGACCACGCGCTTTTGTCGCAAAGAGTTGCGACATTCCCTCACGTGCCGACACAGGCACAACCTCAACCTTTGCTTCAGCGTAAGAAGAATCGAAGTATGCGGCAGCAGGTTTTAGGCGCTCTGCAATACTTTCATCGCAAAGAATAGTAGCCTTGCCTGTGGTTGCGGTTTCGACAGGTTCACCGCTTTCCTGCTTTTGTTCGCACGTGGAAGCAAGAAGCAGCCACGCAGCACAGAATGATGCAACAAGGGCAAAGGAAGGAATGATACGCTTCATAACGGGTTTCCGAAGAAAATTGGCAAAAAAGTGATAATCACAGAAAACGAGTAATAGTGCGAATGCTATTCATCGTTGTAGCGTTTGTATTCTTGGTGCTGCGCCCAAAATGTTGCGAGGCGATAGACACCAAAAAGAATCACCACCACGCCGAACATTCGGACATTTGGGTCAAAACTCACCGCAGGAATCCACCCTGCAACCCACGCCACGCCAAGCACCATAACCATAGCTCTAGCAGCGTAGTTTAGCATAACGACGTATTTGTTCATAATGACAGGACAATCAATTATGAAAAGAAAGGTCTAAAAAAACACGTAGAGACGGGCTTTCTGAATACTCTCGTGTGCAGAAAGCACGTCTCTACGGGAAAAATCTCGACAGGAAAAGTTGCTCTTCCGAAACGATGATGAAGTATCAACGCAAACGGAACACAATCGGAATACTTACCCAGCAGTCAATGGGTTGGTTATTCTGAATCGCCGGGGTAAAGACGGAACTCATCACTGCTTTGATAGCAGCGTCGTTCAGCAAGTCGGAATCGGTTGACTCGACCAAGTGCTTTTTCGGAACGCCGTTTTTACCGACCAATACGCGGATATTTACTTTTCCTTCGATACCGGCACGTTTTGCGAGGTCAGGATAAACCACTTTTCTCTGCAATTCTTTGATGTCAATATACGGTTCTTTTTCTACGGGAACGAAGTCGTATGCGCTTGGTTCGTCTTCACGAACTTCGGTATCAACGTCGGAAGCCAAGCCGAGATAGCCTGTGTCATTGCCGTCGCCGCCCGTTGTGCTGGCGCGTGAGATTTCGTCCACATTCGCAAAGTCCTTGACATCCGGTGCAATAAGAGCATCCGGCACAGGCACAGGCGTACCTGCACGTGCAGCAGGTCCGGGAGCCGTTGTTGGCGGCGGAGGCGGTGCTGCTTCTGTCTGTGTCGGCGGCGGCGGCAAATTGGTCAGTTTCATTTTGTTAATCGGCGGTCCTTTTTTGATTCCGGCTGCACTTGCAACGAGAAACAGTGAATATCCGCCAATAAGCAGAATGAGTAACAACAATGCCGCAATAAAACCACGCTGTGTAGCGCGTGGAATATACGCCTTCAACTCTTGCGCTCCGTAATGCAATTCTTGTACGGGATCTGCCGCTACATTTGCTGTTGCCATAGCATTACGAAAATAGTGAGTGAAATAAATAATTTTTATACCAAAAATTTGTCTGCCAACCATGTTTTGAAGCGCTGTGCAAGATGATTGTTTGTGCAAGATGATTATATCCAAGACAAACAGATTACAACGGCTTCAAATCTTCTTTATCTTCATCGGTAAGCGGCGTAAGAGCGAATTTACGCTCACGCTTCATACCTTTTGCCGAGAGTCGCTGGGTAATTTCTGTTTCGGCGATATTAAGTTCGTCGAGCAGTTTGATGACCAATTCGTAAGGCACTTGGTTTGAAATGCGCAAAGAAACAATAAGTTTGTTCTCAAGGCGCATATTTTCGTTAATTGAGAGTGCTTTTACGTCTTTAAGCGCGACTTTTTCCGGCGGGTTTGTTTTTTTGTCACCAATAAACTTAAAAATCTGACCGTCATCACGGACCAGAATCGTGAGAAGTTCCGACTGCTTTACTTCGACGTTTTCGGTTTCCGGCGGCACGGACATTTCCATTGTTTGTGGGGTTGTCAGTGTTGTCGAAAGCATGAAAAACGTTAAAAGCAGAAACGCAATATCCACAAGCGGGGTCATGTCGAGGACGAAGCCAACGCGCTTTTTCTTTTTGCGCACGGTAGCAAACGAACCACGTTTGACTTTGGGTTGGACTGATAGTCCACCACCACCACCACCCATAGCGTGTCTCCTTCTGAAAATCTGTAAAAGAAATTGTGTCTTAGTAAGTATGCCTTGAAGAAGTTTTGAAAAAGGTAAAGTGTCCGAAATAGCGCATCACTATTGATGTTTTATCCCTTATCTTCTTTGCCTCATTCCTTCTTTAACTCGGTCGGTCGGTAACGAAATTAAAAATCGTCGCATTACTTTTCCGCATCACGGTTGTCAAATCCTCTATCCATTTGTATTTAACGCGCTTGTCGGCATCAATAGCAAATCTCATGCGGATATTCACGGAACGTGTTTGCTTCAAAATTGCTTCCAACACATTCAAATCCGTGATCTTCAGAATAACCTTTTGACGGGCTTCGTCGGGGATTTGAACTTTATCCGAATTATAGACAATTTTACGGTCTTGCTCGTTGGAGAGCGAATAATAATACGCTGTGTCATTCGACACGGTATCAATACCGATTTTAATCATCGCCAAGTCTTTTTCCGGTACTTTCGATGTGTCCGCCGAAGCCATTGGGCGTTTGATAGTGAATTTCTGCTCGTTTTCAGTGTCCGACTTAAATTTTGCCGTAAACATAAAAAACGTCAAAAGCAAAAATGCAATATCCACAAGCGGAGTCATGTCCAGAACAAAGCCGACTCGTTTTTTCTTAATTTTACTCATGCTATCTCCTTAGTAAATTGAGGCTTACAAAGCCGAAAATTGAGGAGATTATTTCTTAACTTTAACGGTCAAAATTTCCGTTACGCTCAGGATTGCTTCATCAATGAGGTAGGTGAAGTTGTCCACGCGCGTTGTGAAGATATTAAAGAACACGATACAAATAACAGCGCCGATAAGACCGCCTGCTGTGTTGTAAAGCGCTTCCGAAATTCCGATAGAAAGCGATTGAGCCGAAACCGTACCGCCTGCGCCAAGTGCCGCAAACGCACGAATCATACCCAAAGTTGTTCCCAAAAGTCCCACCATTGTTGCGATAGAAGCAATCGTCGAAAGAATAACCATGTTCTTTTCGAGAAGCGGTGTTTCGAGGTTTGTTTGTTCGTCAATAGCACGCTTCACTTCAAGCATTTTCTTTTCCGGATCAAGACGGTCACTGTCTTTTACGGCTTGATATTTTTCCAGACCAGCACGGATAATATTTGCAAGACTGCCGCGCTGCGTGTCGCAAGCAGCCAAAGCACCGTTAATATCGCCGTCTTCAAGCAAGGTCTGAATTTTCTTGATGAAGGTCGGCATTGCCTCTTTGCCTTGCGCTTTGCTGAGAGAAAGCGCTCGCTCAATCACAAAGGTAATGGCAATCATAATAAACGCCAACAACAACGCTACAAGCGGACCGCCTGTGTGAATTGTACCCAAGATATTGCCCGGCAGCGGCTCATGGCGGATTGCGCCGTCTTTAAAGTTTGCCGGATTGCCCATTACGAACCACCAAATAGCGAAACCGATGATGATTTCCGCCGTCATGATGATGACGTTCATAGCATTTTTCATGTAAAAAACTCCCGAAAATTGAGTAAAAAGGTTATGGATTAAAGAGAAAATTGATTGATTGCTTCTTCAAGCGTTGGGAACATTTCAAAAACAAGATTGAGTTTGGTGATAACAAAAATGTTCTCAATGTTTTTGCTGATGTTACAAAGGGCAATACGACCACCGCGTTTGGAAAAGTTTGCGTGCGCGGAAATAAATACTCCCAATGCTGTTGAGTTCAAGTACGAAACCTCGTGTAAATCTACCGCTACAAGTGGCTTGTCGTGCTGCATGAGATTTTTGAATTCTTCGCGCAGTGCATCTGTTTCATCACCACCAATAAACTGTCCGCGTATGTGAATTGTTGTTATTTTGTCTTGTTGCAGGACGGTAATTTGTTCGGTCATAACGTCTTGGAGTTATCGAGTGCGAGAGTAAGTGCATCGCCTACAATGATGCATTGGTTGGATATGTTTTGGAAATTATCGGCAGAACGATTGTATTAGAGCCGCTTTCCGAAGGGGAATTTGCTACGCTGTCGAAAGGCATAGCTTTTTGAAGCGTTTTTTTTGACGCTTTCTCAATCGGCGAAAATTTACATCAAAAAATCGTCCTTGTCAAAGAAATTTATGCAACCAAGCATAGTTTTTTTCGTAGCGCACTAAATTCAGGACTTACACGGTGGAAAAGCCTCTTGATATGGTCGTTTCTTATTTCTTCGTCGGCATAGTATTTTTTCATTGTACGCGCTTCCGTACTTCCTGAAGCAGTGTTTTTGTCAATTCCTGCACATTTCCTGCCGCCCCTTTCACCGAAAACGTTACGCCATCTTCCTCGCCTTTCCGCAAAACCGCCGACACCGTGATTTCATCACCCTTCACGGCATACCGCCCGTTGAGCGAATACGCACCCGGGAACTCCGGCGCATCCAAATACACCAGCCACGCCTCAAACGGGTTCACTGCCGCACGGTAGGTTACGCCGCGCAATGCTTCGTTCACGCTTTTGCCGAAATTCAGTTGGTCGAACATTTTGCGCTCGTCTTGGAAATTGCACCGCACAAACAGCGGCTTGGCATCGGCAAGCGGAATCGCCTTTGCTTCGGCATCCGTAATCAAGCCAATGTCGAAACTGCCCCCGCCAAAGGGTGAGCAAACTTGCGGCTTCTGCACACGCCCTATATCCCGCGCCAACTCCGGCACACGGTCAGCGGCAAATTCAAAAAGCTGCTTTATATCCACAAATTGATTATCCCTGAGCGCACCGCCTTTCATGCCCATAAGCAGGCTGTACGTCAGCAAACCTTGTCCATATTTGCTGGCTTCGTAGCTGACGGCATTCGATGCGCAGCCCGAAATCACGTGCAATCCCGCACGGTCTTTCATGCGCATCATCGCGCGAAGCTGGCTGGACGGCACATCCCGCGAGGCGAGCAGATTTTCTACGGCTTTCCCCGATGCACACGCATCCAGCGCAAGCGTCTGTTTGCGGGCGGGAATAGCCTTCATCAAATCCGTGAGTTCGCGGCTGGAAAGGGCGACACTCGTGCGCAAGGCGGCATCGGCAAATTTCTCGTCGTCGCCCAAGCGGGCATCTGCGGTGAGGTAATACCAATCCCCGTCCTGACCGCCCCAGTTTATGCCGTGTCCCGTCAGATAGACCAGCAAAATGTCATTCGCCGAAGCTCTTGTTTGCACATCCTTCAGTGCTGCCACGATATTTGCCTTCGTTGTGCGGGTCTTGCTTTGCGTGGAATCGGGCTTTGCGGTCAAAAGCGTGATATGCACACGGTCTGCTCCCAAAAGCCGCTCTCCGGCTATGCGCACGGCTTTGGCAATCTGCTCGGCATCACTCGCGGCAAAGGGTAAATCCAGTTCGCTGCCTTGATAATCGGACGTGCCGCCCACGACCGCGTAGAGATGTGGTGCGCTTTGCAAACGTTCTCCGGGTGCTTGAAACTCAACACGGGTTGTGCGGCTGAGTACGGCATTTTCGGCGTTGAAGGCGCGTACTTCCAGCGTGTTGGTGGTGCCGGGCAGCAGCAGGCGGTTTCCGTCAAGATTAACCGTGCAGATAAGTTCGGAAGCGGTGTTGAAAGCGCCATTGGAAGCAGACTTCGGGCGAATATCATCGCTAACTTCCTTCCCGTTCAGCCACACGGGAACGCGCCCGAAACCACCACCTTGGTTGGTGAGTTTGACGGTAAAGGTGAGTTCCGAAGCGTTGTTTGAGGGGTTAGCCGCCAAACCACGTGCCGTTGCTTTATTGGACGAAGGTTTTGGTTTTGTTTGTTGCTTACCATCAGGCGTGGCGGCTTGTTTGGTGCCGCGTTCAATATCCACACGCGGGTAGAGCCGCACCGAATCAAAGCGCTCAATATCGCGGAGCGGCTCCTTGTTGAAGCCCATGAGTTTGGAAAGCAAGCCCGGCTCGTAATAGCGCTCTTTGAGCTGCTCCAATTCTATCGGTTCATTCCCCACCACAAAATGCAAATAGCGCAAGCCACCTTCTGAGCCGTCGAAGCGCCCGTCCGGGGTGGTTACCGCCCAGTTGGTTGCATCAAAGTTGAACAAACTGCACATCTGTTTTCCAGTAGCAGCATCAATAATACCAATTTAAGTTAATAATTGTGCATTAACAATCTCCATAACCCAATCAGGACTAACAAGAGAGCGTATAATGTCATTGCTGATGCCCTCTACT
>JALONG010000073.1 GCA_025455065.1 Candidatus Kapaibacterium sp.
GATTGCGCTTGCAAAACGCGCCAAAGCCTTGTTTCTGGACGAACCCACATCGGGGCTTGACCCGCTTGCCAGCAATCAATTTTCCGCGCTTATTCGCTCGCTTGCCGATACCGAAGGTGTTGCCGTGCTGATGGCGACGCACGACCTTTTCCGCGCAAAAGAAATCGGCGACCGCATCGGCATTATGAGCGGCGGTACACTCCTGAGCGTCGTTGGTGCGCAGGAAGTATCGCACTCGCAACTTGAAGAACGTTATTTGACGACGATTTCCGCAGCGCAGGCACGTTCCACAGCACACGCGGAGGCAGCATGAGTACGAAGATTTCAACGAACATTCTGACGAAAATTATCACCAAAGAACTCCGCGATTTCCGCAGCGATAAGCGTGTGCAGTGGGCGCTGTCGGCACTGTACCTGCTGTTTGCGCTTGCGCTGTTTTCCGGTTGGCGGTATTACACCACAACGCAGCCGCGCCACGAAGCCGCACAAGCCGCTTCCTACAACCAATGGCTGGCGCAAGGTACGAAGAATCCTCATTCGGCGGCGCACTACGGCTTTTACGCTTACAAGCCCGTGCCGCTTTTGGCAATCGTGGACAAGGGCATGGACGAGTATTTGGGCGTGTCGGTCTGGATGGAAGCGCACAAACAAAACAGCGTTAGCAACCGCACTGCGCACGACATGGCAGACGTATCGCGCTTTGGCAGCCTTACGGTCGGTTTTGTGATGCAATTTTTACTGCCGCTTGTGATTATCCTGCTCACCTTCAATGCCGTGAGCAAAGAGCGCGAATCGGGAACGCTGCGCATACTCCTCAGCACGCACACAAGCGGTGTGCAGCTGTTGGCGGGTAAAGGTGCGGCGGTGATGCTGTTTGTGTTGGTCGCAATCGTTGTGCCGATGCTGCTTGCAAGCGGGCTGGTAATGGTCTCCACAGGCGGCAGCGCGTTTGCTGCGTCATTGGGTACGTTTGCGGTGTGGTCGCTTGCGGTGGTGGTGTCGGTGCTGCTCTGGACGGCTCTGGGGCTTGCGGTGTCAGCATCGGTGCGGGAATCGGGCATGAGTTTGATTGTGCTGCTGGGCGTGTGGACGTTTGGCGCATTTTTCGTACCGCGACTCGGCGGAAGCCTTGCAACCACGCTACATCCGACACCCTCGGCGTTTGCATTCAATGAAACAATCGTGAGCGAAAAAGCCAAAGGCGTGGACGGACACAATTCCGCCGATGCACGTGCTAAAGAACTTGAAGCCCGTGTGCTGAAAGAATACGGCGTGGACAGCCTTTCGCAGCTTCCCGTCAGCTTTGCGGGGATTTCGCTGCAAGCTGGCGAGGAGCATGATTACATCGTATTCGACAAAAATTACGGTAATCTTTTTCAGACCTTCCAACGCCAAGAGCGCGTGCTGGAACTTGCCAATATGCTTTCGCCTGTGCTTGCCGCACAAAGTCTTTCCCGCGCCCTTGCCGGAACGGACGGCGACAAACACGAACATTTCACCACCAACGCCGAACAGTTCCGCCGCGTGATTATGCGCACGATGAACAATGACATGACGGAAAACGGCGCAAAAGATAAGACCAAGCGCGACTTTGGCTACATGGCAGACGATGTGCTTTGGAAAAAAATTCCACCCTACGCTTACACCGCACCCGGACTTGGTTTTGCTCTCGGCAATCAAACGCTGAGTATCGCTTCGCTGCTGGGCTGGACGCTTGTGGCACTGTTCATGGTTGTTTGGCGCGGACGCTCGTTGAAACCGTAGTAGAGACAAGGAATGCCCTATCTCTAACCAACAAAACACCATCAATACAAATATCTCTCAACACAAGGAATTATCTCATGTTCAAGCACATCATCCGCTACGATTGGCTGCTTTTGCGCTCCACACGAACCTTTGCTCTCAGCGTGGCTCTACTCGCGCTGTTCACTGCCTTTGCGCTGTGGAATGGTGCGCGGCACGCCCACTTTCAGCGCACAACGCTTGCGGCGATTGATTCCACCGAACGCGCTGCCTACGCCGCATTGCAGAGTGCAGTCCGTGACATTGAGCAGGGCAAACCTTACAAAGGAAACGAGTTTCAAAACCCGCAACTGCCCTATCCGATTGGCGGAAACAAAGGCGCACGTTTCGCCACGCTGCCGCCTGCGCCGCTTGCGCTCGTCTCGTTTGGACAAAGCGACCTACTGCCGTATTACTACCGCGTAACGATGACCAAACAACAATCGCTCTACCACGCCGAAGAAATCGCCAACGCTGCAACGCTCTACAACGGCAATTTCGATGTGGCGTTTGTGGTGGTCTATCTTCTGCCGCTTATCATCATTGCACTGTCATATAATATCGTCTCTGCCGAGCGTGAGCAGGGAACGCTTGCAATGCTGCTTACAAGCGATATACGCTTTGGCAGACTTGTCCTCAGCAAATTTTTGTTTCGTTTTGTTGTGGTGAGTTTTGTATTTGCCGTTGTGCTACTTGCGGGAATAGGGTTTGCCGGAGTGAATCTGCTGCAAGCCTCTTCGGAACTTGCGTTGATGCTGCTTGTGGTGGTGTTGTATGCGGCGTTTTGGTTCGCGCTTTCCTTTGCGGTGAACAGTTTCGGGCGAAATTCGGGCGTGAATGCCGCACTGTTACTTGGTGTGTGGCTTTTGTTGGTATTGATTATTCCAAGTATTCTGACCATTACCGCCACAACGCTGCATCCTGCGCCCTCGCGTGTGGAACTCATCACCCAAACCCGCGAGGCTTCCGATGCCGCGAAAAAGCGCACCGCGCAACTCCTGTCGAAATTTTACGAAGACCATCCCGAACTACTACCCAAAGGCAAAGAAATCAATCCGAAAGACTTTGCAACGGCTTCGCTCTCAGCGCAAATGGAAGTGGATAAAAGCCTGAAGCCGCTCCAAGACCGCTTCAGCGCTCAAACCGAAGCGCAGCAATCGCTCATAGGTTCGTATCGGTTTTTGTCGCCGTCGGTGTTTGTGCAGCAAACCCTGAACGACATTGCCGGCACGGGCTACCGCCGCTATGCGGATTTCACTGCGCAGACGTACAGTTTTTATCAGCGTTTCCAGCAGTTTTTTGTGGGGAAAGTGTTTCGTCAAGAGCGCATGACGAGTGCAGATTTTGAGCTAATTCCGGCATTTCGTTATGCACAAACCGCTTCAACACTGCTTATTGCACCGAATGTGCTGAATATGGCTTTATTGCTGATTCTCACGGTAGCGTTTGTAAGCCTTGGTTTGACAAAAACTGCACGAATGCAGCTTGTGGAGGCGTTTGCGTGAAGACTCGGCAATACAATAATCGTAGAACTTTTCAGAAAGTCTTGCTGTGGCTTGCGCTGACGCTTTTTGTTGTACAGCAATCGTTTGTACCGTCTTTTGGGCAATCAACCGAATCACCTTCTGCAAGCGGCTCTCACAGCCATCTTCAAGGCAATTTCCCGCCGCCCGCAAAGCAGCCCGTCATTACGGCGCGGGAAGTGCAGCGCGGCACAATCACGCTCGACGGCACACTCTCGGAAAGCGCGTGGATGCTTGCCGAAGAAGTGAGCGATTTTTTTCAGCAAGAACCTGTGCAAGGCGCACAAAATAAGCACGCAACGAGTGTTCGGGTGCTGTTCGACGAGCAGTATTTGTACTTCGGCGTGGTCTGCCGCGACAGCGCTGGGCGAGGCGGTGTGCGGGTTCAAGACCTTCGGCGTGATTTTATTTTTGGCGAAAATGACCTTTTTGGTATTCAACTCGACCCGCAAAATCTGAAGCGTTATTGCGTTTCCTTCCAAGCAACGCCCTACGCTTCGCAGCGCGATTTGCAGGTCTTTGATGATAATTTCCGCGACAACGATTGGGACGCGCTTTGGCGAGTCCGTACGAACATCACCGATAGTGGCTGGACAGCAGAGTTTGCGATTCCTTTTGCATCTTTACGGTATGATGATGCTGTGCAGAGCGATTCCACAACGTGGGGTACAACGTTTTTTCGTCTTGCGCGGCGCGATTACGAGCAAACAGTCTTTCCGCCTGTGCCGCAGTCTTATTCGCCTTACCGCATGGTCTATGCCGCACAGTTGCGCGGTTTGCGCTTGCCGAAGCCGTCAGTGAATCTGCGTGTACAGCCCTACGCGCTGTATGACTTTTCGAGCAGCAAAGCAAGTCGTGATGCAAGCCCGGCGGTACAAGCTGTTCCGAAATTTGGTGGTGATGCAAAATGGGCGGTCAAGCCTGATGCCACATTGGATTTGACCTTCAACACCGATTTCGCGCAAGCAGACGTAGATAGAGCGGTGAACAACCTAACGCGCTTCAACCTGTTTTTCCCAGAACGGCGGCAATTTTTTCTCGAAAATTCGGGCGTGTTTGCCGGTGTTGATAATGCGTTTGTTCGCCCCTTTTTTAGTCGAGCTATCGGGCTTGCCAACACACAATTTGCCGCAGAATCTGTTCCGATTGATGTCGGTGTACGCTACGTGGAACGCAATGCTGACCGCGCCATTGCCGGAATGTTTGTACGTCAGCGTGGAAATGATGCGCAGTCGGCAGCGAACTTTAGTGTTCTGCGCTATGTAAAAAACTTTGGAGCGCAAAATAGCATTGGTGCAATGCTCACGCACCGCTACGATGATGCTTCAGAACGACTCAATTTTGGCGGCAAACACAATACCACCTTTACCCTGGACGGTCTTTTGCGTCCAACGGACGAGCTTACCATCACTGCCGTTTTGACAGGTTCTCTTGATAGCACAAGTAGCCGTCTTGGCTCAGGCGGTAATGTTTTTGCGGGCTACAACACGAACACATTTTATGTCGGAACACTACACGCATGGGCAACCGAAAAATTTCTGCCCGGAATGGGCTTTGTTGCTCAGTCGAACACGGTTTTTCACAATCCGGGCGGCTATGCGATTATTCGCCCCAAAGAGCGGACGTGGTGGCGACGATGGGATCCGGGTGCGTTTTTGGAACTCTATCACAATGCCAACGATGGCACATTTCAACAGGCTTCGGTAGATATTTTTCCGCTCTGGTTTTTCTTTCAAGACAATGCGTTTGTGCGGTATAGTGTGATTCCGACGTGGCAAAATATCAACTTCACATTCGCGCCTGTCGGCGTGAACATTGAGCAGGGGCGCTACTTCTACGTGCGTCATATCCTGCAATACAGCAGCGATGCTTCGGCAATGCTTTCCGCCACAGTGCGCGGCGAACTCGGCAGTTACTACAACGGCGCACTAACGGCACTCTACGGTAGTCTGCGCTTTGTGCCGATACCGAACATCGCGCTGACGGCAGAATACGAACGAAATCAGTTTTTCGATGTTGGCACCAGACGCGAAAATCTCACAACTGACCTCATCACGGGTGCAGTGCGGCTTGCGCTGAACCCGCAAGTGCAGTTGTCGGTGTTTTATCAGTACAATTCCTTCGACCGCCGCAGCCGTTGGAACGTGCGTGGAAGCTGGGAGTTTTTGCCGCTCAGTTTCCTTTATCTTGTTTTTAACGATTCGATGGTGGAGCCAAGCGGGCAGCAAACGCAAGCATTTATCGGCAAAGTGGTTTATACGCATCAGTTTTGAAAATTTCAGTTTTGAACGTTCATTATGAACACTATACCATCCCCCAAACCAATCCACCTCGACCGAACGGGAATACTCGTTACAACCATCTGCGCTGTGCATTGTGCAACAATGCCATTTTTGATGATTGCCGCACCATTACTGATTCCCGTCATTCTTGGTTTGCACAAATACCTTGCCTTTGCCGTCGCGCCGATAGCGGTTATTGCTGCCGTGCAAGGCTGGATGAAGCACCGCCGTTACGACATTGTTGTATTGCTTCTTTTTGGAGCGGCACTGATTTCGAGCGCGTGTACGTGGCTTTTGCCTGTTCTGTGGGAGCAGGGTATTTCCGCCAACGAGACAGTACTGACCTGCGTTGGTGGTGCGATATTGGTTCTTGGGCATTGGATGAACAATAAGTTTTCGCATGGCAGTACCAATGCACAACCTCGCCCACAAGCGCAAGGGCAATCGCGGCGTTCTGTTCGTTCGTCATGGCGTGTGATATTCCTTGTTACCGTTAGCGTAGCACTGGCAGTACTTCTACCACTTCGTGCCCCGACGATGGAAGCCTACCAACGTGTTTCCTTCCGCACATTGCGCTTGTACTTTCCCGGTAATCCGCCACCAACCGACGTTCGCAATTTGAACAAGCAAAAGGTGGAAATTATGGGCTTTATGGCAGCACTTAATCAATTAGAAGATATTGATGAGTTTGTCCTATCATCTGCTCCGCCCATGAACTGTTTTTGTCATCCGCCCGGGCAGGTGAATGAACTTATTCTTGTGGAAATGAGAAAAGGCTCCACATTGCCGAACTATAAAGGTGGTGTTGTGCGTGTGCGTGGTACGCTCATCATCAACCTCAATCTCAACCGTGATAATCAGTATTCAGAAGTGATGTACACGATTGTTGCCGACGAAGTTCTGTAAGAAATACGAGTCAAATAAAAGCGCATTTTTTTAGAGCAGAACGATTATTCTGCTGTGTATCGCGCACGTAGAGGCGAAAAATTTTTCGCCCTTACCCCAATTATTTTTGTACACTTTTTCTTGTGTAGAGGATAACCCAGCTATGCCACTGTTAGAAATTACAAACCTTGTGAAACGCTTAGGGCGCAATAATGCAGCGCAGAATGAGCAGCAATTTACGCTTCGCATACCGCATTTCGCATTGGAGCAAGGCGCAGAGCTTGTTCTGACGGGCGCAAGCGGTTCCGGTAAAACAACACTTTTGAATTTAATATGCGGTATCATCGCGCCCGATGAAGGCTCAATCAAACTCTTAAATACCAATATCGTCGGGCTTACGGAGGCAGCACGAGACCGCTTTCGCGCCGGGAACATCGGCATTGTCTATCAGGCGTTTAATCTGTTGCAAGGCTTCACAGCACTTGAAAACGTTATGCTTGGCGCAGCTTTTCAAAAAGGAAACGTTGATATTCCTGTTCGCTCGGAGGAACTCCTTGTGCGCTTAGGCTTGAAAGAGTGTTTGCGGCGCAAACCCGCCGAACTTTCTATCGGACAACAGCAGCGCGTTGCCGTTGCCCGTGCGCTTATCAGCAAACCCGCGCTTATACTTGCCGATGAACCCACTGCAAGTATTGATGAAGCCAACAGCGCAACCGTTATCGAAGAAATACGCTCGCTGGCTCGTGAGCAAGGCTCAACACTGCTGGTGGTGAGCCATGATAAGAACATTGCACAAATGTTTCCGGCGACGCAAGCAATCCACGATTTTATCGCACCCTAAATTTCATCATCCCATGAGTTTTTTTCGCATTGTTTTGGGCTTTCTCCGCCAACGACTGTTTGCTTCCTTGCTCACAGCCGCGTCGGTGGCGGTTGGTGTGGCGCTTGTGGCGGCAATTCTTGCACTGCGCCTTGAATCCGAACGGGCTTTTTCGCAAAAAGACACCGGATTTGAGGTGATTGTCGGCGCAAAAGGCAGCCCGCTTCAGTTGGTGCTGAACACGATGTATCATCTCGGTTCGCCCAACGGCAACATTCCGCTTGCCGTCTATGAACAACTCCGCGCCGATAAGCGCGTGAGTGCTATGCTCCCGATGGTCTTTGGTGATAATGTCGGCGGTTACAAGGTCATTGGCACGGCACCGGAATTTTTCACCACATTCCGCTATCGCAAAAATATTGGTATTCAGATGGCTGAGGGCAAGCCGTTTGAGAAAAACTATCAAGTCGTCATTGGTACGGAAGTGGCGCAACGCCTTGCTTTACGTGTAGGTGATTCGGTAACGATTCGCCACGGGCTGGCAGAATCTGCCGAAGGCGCACACGAACACGGCAAAATGCCCATTGTTGGTATCCTTGCCCCGACTCAGACGGCGATTGACAAAGGCGTGTACTCGACAATGGAAACGGTCTGGGATATTCACTATCACGAATACGAAGAAGCACAGGAAGAAGCCGAAGCTGCGGCTGCCAAAGCACGTGGTGAAGCCGTTCCTGAGCATAAGCACGAGCATCACGACCACGACGGCGAACATAAACACGAACATCACGACCATGAGGGCGAACACGACCACGAGCATCACGACCACGCCATTCCGCCGGAATGGACAACGGTAACGGCAATGGCGGTCAAACTCAAAAGCCCGATTTTCTTTGAGAGTTTTATTCGCAGCGTTAATGAAGGAACGGCGGCACAAGCAGCCATGCCGATTCGGGAAATTATGGCGTTATTCGAGATTGTTGGTAATGTCAATGGCGTATTGCTTGGTATTTCGTATTTGGTCATTGTGATTGGTGTGTTTTCGATTCTTGTTTCCCTTTACACCACGTTGAACGAACGGCGGCGTGAAATCGCCATTTTACGCGCACTCGGCGCACGGCGGCAGACTATCTTTTTGCTTATTCTCTCTGAATCGGTGATGATTGCTCTTGTCGGCGGGGTTGTTGGTATTGGGCTGTCGCAGTTGGGATTGTATTTGGCGCAAGACCGCTTGAAAGCGTCTATTGGCGGCAATCTTACATTTGCACCGTTCTACACCTTCGATGCGTGGTTGCTTGCGGGCGTGATTGGGCTGTCGGCACTTGTCGCGCTGTTGCCTGCCATTAAAGCGTATCGGACAGACGTAGCGCGGAATCTTGCGCCGTTGTCGTAATTCTTTCAACCTCTATGCCTCAACATATTCCTTTTCCCGAACTCACACCGACGCTTTCTCCCAAAGAAACTGCCGAGTGTGTCAAGCGTGAGATTGTACGCGCTTTTCCGAGAACAGCGTTTGAAATTGTTTTGCGCGAAACCAAGCCGCCTGTTCTGACGGTGCGCTGGTGGGACGGACCAAATAGAACGCTCGTAGATACGGCGTTGGAAGACTTCCGCTCCCGCAAATGGGAATGGCAACGCGATGCAAATGGCGACCTGTACAGCGAAGAATGGCGCGAAGCGCATACCGTCGTGGAAACAAGCGGCTTGCTGGGGTATAGAATGTATTTCGATATGACCTTCGAGCTTGACCGCCATTTCACCTTGCTAACGCTCATGCAAGCAGCAAAGCGGCTTTCGGAGCAGCACGGCGTGGCAATGCCCGAAATACGCGACACAGTTGCGGAATTGCTTGCCGAATACGGCTCTATGCCTGACACTGAGCATTTACGTGCTGCGCTGGGCAAATTTTACGAGATAGACGACGGTGGTACGGTAATTGGCGGCGTACCGCTTCAAACCTTGATTCTGAACGACCTTGAATTTTTACCGTTTTTATGAAATTATTGTGTTTTTAATAGTAGCATCTTCTCCGCATTACTCCTTGTGTGGAGTAAAGAGACCGCTCATAAAACTTGGTTTGATGCCGGGCGGCGAACTACGCTACAAAATAAACGATAATTGCCGCATCAAATCACGTTTTGTACACGTTCCGCGCTTCGGTGCGGGGCTTTTTTGAAATTTTGTTATGAAGTTTTTGAAACAGCCTTTTCTTCATTTTGTGCTTGCAGCCCTGATTTTCTGCGGCTTTGGGCAAGGCTTACAGGCACAGGCAGATTTCTCGGCATTGGAGCGCCTCGCGCCTGACGACCGCAAACTCGCTGATTCACTGCTTGCCGTCGCACTCGACCACGAAGCACTCTACACGCTTTGGGGCGATTTGAAGCCCATAAGCGACGTTGCCACGTTCACGTTTCGGATTGCCCGACCGCTGACGGTCTCTTCCGGCACGGCAAGTGTCGTTGATGCAAACAGCCCCGCAGCAATGCAAGCAATCCAGCAATTACGCCGTTTGCAGCGTGTGGTCAATGCTATGGATTTTGGTGATGTGCAGTTTTTTATTCACCCCTTCAAACGGGCGGACAGCGTGAAACGCTTTGTGCAAGTGGCAGTGCTGCGCAAAAGCAGTCTGGAAGCGTGTTTGCGGCGTAATCAAGCATTTTTTGGGCAGTTCGGTTTTGTGCCTGAAAGCGATGCTGTGTCGGTGGTAATGGCGACAGAATACGAGGACAAATATGAGCGGTATCGCGGTTACGGCTATCTCTACGGCTATCCCGAACACGCTGTTACGTTTTTTGTGGAAGCAGCCCGCAGCCAAGACTCGACGAAAGAATTTGTGAAACGTGATTTTTTCCAAATCCCCACGTGGAGCGGCAAGCAAGGGCATTTTGTGTATGCCGTGCCGAAAGGATATACGGCTACTGACACGGATTCGGCAATCTATTACGCTGCAAGCAAGGTTTTAAGCGACTACCGAGAAATTCGCCCAACATTTATGAACGCCGATTCGTCGCTTCGGGCGGTGGAACTTTTGCGGACGTGGTATAGCAAACAGTCCTCAAAGCAAGCATCGGTGAGCCTTACAGATGCAGGACATTACGGCATTTTGTGGGCGCAATCGGCAGAAGCAAAGGCACTCTATCTGCAAGCCTTTTCGCTTGCCCAAGAACGCTTGGAAGCCGCGTTACAAGGTCGCTCTAAGCGCAGCCCCAAAAAGCCTGCCGTTGTGGTAGATATTGACGAGACCGTGCTGGACAACAGCCCCTTTAATGCCGCAGCATATCTGGCTTCCGGTGGCAGTACGGGTAAACTCTGGCGCGAATGGGAGCAAAAAGGCGTAGCCAAATCGCTTCCGGGCGCGGTGGAGTTTCTGCAATTTGCTGACAAACGCAGTGTGCAGATATTCTACATCAGCAATCGCTCCAATGCCGCAAAACAAGCAACCATGCGGAATTTGCGTGAGGCAGGTTTTCCGCAGGTTAGTGCTGAACGTGTGCTTTTGCGCGACAGTACCGCCGGAGGTGAGAAGGAATCACGCCGTCAGGCGGTTGCCGCTACGCATGATATTCTGCTGCTTGCGGGCGATAACTTGGGAGATTTTTCGGCGGAATTAGAGTACAAATCTCTTGAAGAGCGCATGAACGCTATGCTCAAAGCCCGCACCGCATGGGGCAAACGCTTTATCATTCTTCCCAACGCTATGTACGGGCAGTGGGAGGACGCGCTGTATGATTACAAGCGGCTTCCACGCTGGTCGGAGCAGGATAGATTGGTAAAAATTTTATACGAACTTGGTAAATACTAACACCCATTATTTTTCATCAACTACAAATTTCCATGGCTACACTTTCTCAATCCATCCGCGAAGGCGTTGCAAATGCTATGAAACCTCGCTTAACCAAACTTCCCGTTACAGTGCTGTCGGGATTTTTAGGTGCAGGAAAAACGACGCTGCTCAATCACATTTTGAACAACCGCGAAGGCAAGCGTGTAGCGGTGATTGTGAACGATATGAGCGAAATCAACATTGATGCCGACCTTGTGAAACAAGGCGGCGCGGAACTTTCGCGCACCGATGAAAAACTGGTCGAAATGTCTAACGGCTGCATTTGCTGTACGCTGCGTGAGGACTTGCTTGCAGAGGTTTCGCGGCTTGCGCGGGAAAACCGATTTGATTATTTGCTGATTGAATCCACCGGCATTTCTGAGCCGATGCCCGTTGCAGAGACATTTATGTTTGAAGACCAACTTGGTCGCTCCTTGTCCGATATGACACGGCTGGACACAATGGTAACAATTGTGGATGCCTACAATCTGCTCCGCGACACGGCAAGTGGTGAGCTGCTCACCGACCGAAAAATCGGTCTGAGCGACGAAGACGAGCGTTCGATTGCGGATTTGCTCATTGACCAAATTGAATTTGCTGACGTGATTGTAGTGAATAAAACCGATTTGGTTTCTAAGCCTGATTTGATGAGCTTAGAAGGGCTTATTCGCAAACTTAACACTCGCGCCCGCATCATTTTCGCCGAAAAATCTGTCGTGCCGCTTGATAGCATTATGAATACGAACTTGTTCAATTTTGAGCAAGCTGCACTCGCGCCCGGCTGGTTGAAAAGTTTGAACGGCGAACACGTGCCGGAGACTGAAGAATACGGCATTTCCAGCTTTGTGTATGCAGCGCGTCGCCCGTTTCACCCGCAGCGTTTCTTCGATGCCATGAATGAACTTCCCTCGAATGTGGTGCGTTCCAAAGGCTTTTTCTGGCTTGCCAATCGCATGGATATTGTCGGTGAGTTCTCGCTTGCGGGCGCACTCACAAGCGCAAAGCCGATTGGACGCTGGTGGGCAGCAATGCCGAATGCGCAACTTCCAAAAGACGAGGAAAATCGTGCGTACATTATGAAAAAATGGCAAGAACCCTACGGCGACCGCAGACAGGAAATCGTGGTAATTGGTGTGGAGTTAGACCGCGAAGCAATCACGCGCATTTTCGACAAATGTTTGCTGACCAATGAAGAATTTCTGCTGGGCGAAGACGAATGGAAACGGCTTCCAGACCCGTTTGCAGCGATGTTTGGAGGATAATTCGCCCGAAGCGGACAGCCCGATAAGAATCGGACAGCCCGCGCCATCGTTACGATAGCTGAAGCGGACAGCCCGCACCAACAACCAACAACCAACAACCAACAACCAACAACCAAAAACTAAAAACCAAAACCAACCCCCTTTTTTCTTTTCATCAATTTATTGTTTTTATGAACAATGTATTTCGCACCACCAATGCCGCTACTATCACCAAAGCCGCATTGGTACTTATTGTTTCGGCAATTTTTGGCATGACGAATGCTTGCCGTCCGATTACCGACCCCACCAACACCGCAGAGGAAGTGCTTCCAAATGTGGTAACGCTCACGCTGACAAGTCCGCAGGGCAACGCAACGGCGGTTTGGCGAGGCACGACGGACGTAAAAGGCACGGCAAGCCGCATAGATACGCTTGTTCTGGCAGCAGGACGCACCTACACCGGTGCAATCACGGCGGTCAATGATACCAAAAGTCCAACGGTAGATTTGACCAAAGAATACCTTGAGAAAGCCAATGAACATCAGTTTTTCTACACGATTTCAGGTGATGCTCAAAGCCGCGTAACATTCACCATTACAGACCGCGACGGCAACAATCTTCCTTTAGGCTTGGCGTTTAACGTCGTTACGACCAGTGGCGGCACAGCACGCGGAACCTTGAATGTGGTTTTAGGACACTACGACGATGTGAAAAAAATGGGAACAAATCGTAGTCCCGAAAGCGATATGGACATCAATTTCCCGGTTGTGATTCGTTAAGCAAGATTTGTTGCTGCTTCAGCCCGCAAGGCTTGTAGAATCAAGTTTCTTGCGGGCGAGTTTTTTTATAGCTATGTTTTCGATATTTTTGTTTACCAACATTTCAAGGATAGATTTTTGCCACCATTTGAAACGTAGTATGACAGCATTCCGTGTTTTTCAACGCCCACAAAATGGCTCTCTGACAGTTATTGTGCCGGAGGAACTTCGCAATACACTTTGTGAAATCATCGTGCTTCCAAATGAACAAATGCGGTACGAGCAAATGCAGTTTACGCCATCTTCATCGCCGACAGAGGTTTTAGCCGCCTACACAGGAACCGCGCCGTTCCCGCACACAGACTTGGGAGCAACCGAAATCTATGAACAATAGTTATCCAATCATGCTTGACAGTTGTATTCTGATAGAAAATTTCAAAGGCACACGAACCGAGATTTTATCAGCACTGTGGGACAAGCCACGCATTCGTTTGTGTATATCGGAAACCGTTGTGAGCGAGTTTGTTTTCCATTTTCTGGCGTTGTCAAGCGGTAAAGCGCCTTTAACAATGAAGGTCAATCAAGAAATAGCATTGCTCCTACAACATCATAATCCTGAAGCGTTCCTGCGCTATTTCACGCTTCTGCCCGCCGATGCGCAGGTAGCCTCTTCCGCTCTTTCTTTGATGAAGTCCTACAATCTACTACCAAATGATGCGCTTATTCTCGCAGTATGCAAAGCACATCACATTTCCTATCTCGCAACATTCGATCCGGATTTGCTAACAGCGTGTCAGAATGAGTCTATCACAACCGTTTCAAACAGTGCTGACCTTGAGCAGTTTTTTAATAGCATCATTGTGTAAGTCGCCGGCTCAGACTACATCATTACCTTGTATTGTTTTGTCGATATTTGATTCCCTTTTGTCATATCATTTTACCGATTTTTTCTATGAAAACGCAATCACAACCATCCATTCCTATCACCGTTTTATGCGGCTTCCTGGGTAGTGGAAAAACAACCATGCTCAACAATCTCCTCAAAAACAGTGCAGGAAAAAAACTTGCCGTTATCGTCAATGAGTTCGGTGAAGTGAACATTGACGCGGGTATGGTAATGCACACGACTGAGCAGATGATAGAACTTTCCAACGGCTGTATCTGCTGCACACTGCGCGGAGACTTGATTGAAGCAGTTGATGATATTTTGCGCACGCGCGAAGTAGATGGCATCGTGATAGAATCTACCGGCATTGGCGAGCCGCTTCCGATTGCACAGGCATTTTACGTTGAACCGGAATTGCTTGCTCTGAAGCCCGCGTTACCCAATTTGCGCGGTCGAGCAAAGGTGGATGCAGTCATTACCGTCGTGGATGCTGCACAATTTTTTGACTTGTATGAACGCGACGGACTTTTGCCGGATGACCAGAACCAGCGCGGTTTTGGGCAGCTTTTGGCGGAACAAATCGAAGGTGCGGATGTGATTGTGATTAACAAAATTGACCTTGCGGATGACGAAATACTGGACAAACTCGAAGAGTTTTTGGCTTTGACCAATCCCCGCGCAAAACTCATTTTCACTGAACATGGCGCTGTGCCGCTTGAAGAGGTGATGAATACAGGCTTGTTCAATATTGCCGTTGCCGAGCAGTCCCCGACGTGGATTTATGAACTCGCCAATGTACACGGCTCCGAGGCTGAAGAATACGGCATTTCCGCCTTTGTCTATAAAAACAAACGCCGCTTCGATGAACAAAAGCTCATCAAAACGCTGGAACGCGGCTTGTCGCCGAATCTTCTGCGCTCAAAAGGCTGGGTTGCGTTGGAAGGCAGCAATAGTGCGTTTCTCTGGAATCAAGCGGGAAAACAGCTTTCGTTCCAACAATTTGGTGAGTGGACTTCGCCGGAGCATATTCAAAACGAAATCGTGTTTATCGGCACTGACCTTGATGAAGAGCGCATTACGGCGATGTTGGATGCGGCGCTGGTGTGAAATACCCATGGACACTGCAAGGCTCTGCGGCTTGAGGGCGAGACTTTTATTTTCTCACTACAAGCGGTACAGTCTGTACACCCGCATCCGGTCCAAAGTCGCACCCAATACACACCATTCGCCAAAGCCTCCGCAAGGACAGGAAAACTATGCTCTCCGCTCGGTAGCTGCTCATCGGCTATGGAAATAGGGCTATCGCATGAAAAAGGTAGCAAAAACGGCGGAGAGTACGGAAATTTGCCATTCTAACCAAGCGCTATATTGACCATTTTTCTTACCTTTTTTTGTGTGTGAAATGACGATTGCCGAAGCCTTTGCAACGCTCCAAGACCCGCGCCAAGCAAAGAAAGTCAAGCATCACCTCATGGATATTCTCATGCTTACCCTCTGCAGTCTGATAAGTGGCGCACAGAGTTATACCAATTTACGTTGAGGATTGTGCATTATTTTTTCAATGCTTTTCTCTGGAAGCAGCATAAATACTTGCACAGACAAGAATGTCTGTGCCACTGAAGCCGGATTTTTTTTTGCACAGTTATCAACTCAAATTGGTATTACACCAACATTGTCGAGATGAGTTCCCACCGCATAGAATGGTTTCCGCAGCGAACTTGGTTTGGCTCTACTGAGCGGTATTCCCTCGCACGACACCTTTAGCAAGGTCTTTCGGATGCTTGACCCGAACACCTTCGAGGAATGCTTTCTGCGCTGGATGGGTGCAGATATATCTTTGAAGCTAGGGACACAAATCAATATTGATGGAGAAACCCTTCGCCGGAACCCTTGCCGGCATACTGGAACAGACAGTGCAGGGCACGTCGTGTTGCTGGGCACTCTCTGGTGTGGATGTTTGTGACGGGTGATGAACATTCTCGGAATTGGCGTGCTTCAACCACTGCTTGAAGCATGTCTTGTGGGCTGTATGCGGCTGTTAGCACTTTCTCAACACAATGGTTGATGTAAGGGGGCGTTGCTACGATGAAGGATGGGCGTGGCTACGGTGGGGGGAGGTAGACAAGGGGAGTGGAAGCATTGCTGGATGAGAAGAGAGAGAGTTATGGTAGACTGGGAGGACGGGGAGGATCGCTCGACAGAACATTGATTTAATTCTATGCAGATTGCAGAGGGAGTAGATGGGCAGACAGCATGCAGCTTGATGGTAGTGGATGGTAGGGTCCGCAGCATTGATGTGAAGGGCAGAATGT
>JALONG010000074.1 GCA_025455065.1 Candidatus Kapaibacterium sp.
TTCCTTTCAAAGGTTCGTGGTTGAATCCTGAAAGTTCGCGCTTCTTTCGGGTTTTTTCAAATTTTTTTTGCTTGCAAAGAACTGTCAAAACTACTGTATTGATATATGGTTTACCCAAATGTCCGCACCATTGTTTGAGAAAAGTATCTGGTCAGGTACCCCCGTCCCGTGCTACGCCTTCTTTGGCGTAGTACGGATTACCCGAAAAGAATATCCGGCGTGGCAACCCGTAGCACGGCAGCGTACTTCCACTCCTCAGCCGTACCACGGGAAAGACCTGACCAGTTACTGAGAAAAAATGAAAAAAATTCGTAGATTATTACCATAATCCTCGCAACACCTCACCAATTCATGGCTCTTAACGATGTTTGTATCCGATTCACGCTTTTCGTCATTGATTTCAACCGGTATTCAGGCTTCCATCAACACTAAGCAGCGCCTTTTGGCGGACTGCGCCTCAGCGATTGAAGAAACTGGGCTGCATCTGGCTTCTACGCTGGCTTCAGGAGGGAAAGTGTTGCTCTGCGGCAATGGCGGAAGTGCCGCCGATGCACAGCATATTGCGGCGGAGTTAGTGATTCGGTATCGTTCAACTGTGCAACGACGCGCTCTTCCGGCGATTGCGCTGACGGTTGATGCTTCAATGCTCACCGCAGGAGCGAATGATTTGGGCTACGACGCTGTATTTGCGCGGGGTGTGGAAGCGCACGGACGCGCCGGAGACGCTCTAGTTTGCATCACCACAAGCGGCAATTCTCCAAGCATCATCCGCGCCGCCGAAGCCGCACAGAAACACGGGTTGCGCGTTATTGGACTGCTTGGATGCGGCGGCGGAACAATGCTGCCCTTGTGTGATTTGGCAGTTGTTGTGCCGAGTGTGGTTACGGCGCGAATTCAGGAATCGCATATTTTGGTGGGGCATCTTTGGTGCGAAATCATTGAAGAAACCTTGTTTCCTGAGTTGTTTTCCTAAGATTTCCCGCTTTGTTCTTGCCTGTTTTTCTGTCTCTGATTATGTGAGATTTCCAACCATATCACGCTTCTCAACACCTTATCATGCTTCTCAACACCTACACCACACAAACTCCCGCATATGATGAAATGTGGACTGCCGCGCCTTTTCACAGCGCACCGCGTGAGCATTGGCAGCCACTGATTGACGGTTTGCAGCGTTTGGGACACGAAGAATTGCGCCGTCGCACAAGCGAGATACAGCGCCTTTTGCGGGAAAACGGCGTAACATACAGCGTTTACAACGACCCCAACGGCTTACACCGCGCATGGCAACTTGATCCCATGCCGCTTATTGTCGGCGAACACGATTGGCGCGTGGTGGAAAGCGGCTTGCAACAGCGTGTGGAACTTCTGAATTTGATGTTATCGGACATTTACGGCGAAAGGCGCTTGATTGCTCAAGGCTTGTTGCCGTTGGAACTGATTTACAACCATAGCGGTTTTTTGCGCCCGTGCAGTGGCGTAAGTTTTCCGACATATGAAGCAAAAAGCCGCCAACTGCGCATTTATGCGGCAGACATGGCACGGGGTCCCGACAATCGAATGTGGATTTTGAGCGACCGCACCCAAGCGCCTTCCGGCGCGGGGTACGCGCTGGAAAATCGTTTGGTGATGAATCGTGCCTTGCCGGATGCTTTTGCCGGAATGACGGCTTCTGGGCTGACGGTGCGGCGTATTGTGCCGTTTTTTTCGGCATTGCAGGAAAGTTTACTGGCGATTGTGCCGGAGCGCAGCCGCAACCCGCATATCGTCGTGCTTACGCCCGGACCCGGGAACGAAACACATTTTGAACACGCTTACTTGGCTTCATCGCTGGGCTACACGCTTGTTCAGGGCGAAGATTTGACGGTGCGCGACGGGTATGTGTTTTTGCGCTCTTTGGGCGGTTTGCAGCGTGTGGATGTGATTTTGCGACGTGTGGACGATAGTTTTTGCGACCCCTTAGAACTCCGCGCCGATTCTCATTTGGGTGTTGCAGGATTGACGGAAGTGGTGCGTCGCGGCAACGTTGCTATCGCAAACCCGCTTGGAAGCGGCATTTTGGAGAACCCTGCTTTGATGGCATTTTTGCCGAATATTGCGCGGTATTTTCTCGGCGAAGAACTCATACTGCCCTCCGCAGCCACGTGGTGGTGCGGTCAGGAGAAAGAGCGGCGATACGTGCTTGAGAATCTTTCATCGCTTATTATCAAACCGATAGACCGAAGCCGTTTACAGCATGGCTCTTTGTCGCACGGCGTTTTTGGGCAAAACCTCTCCAAGATAGAATTAGAGCGCCTTCGGAACGATATTGAGCGTGAGCCATATCGGTATGTCGGGCAGGAATTTGTGAATTTTTCGACAGTTCCGGTCTTAAACGGCGGCAGCCTCACGCCTCGCTATGCGGTTATGCGGACGTTTTTAGTGGCGCTGAATGACGGTTATATTGCCATGCAGGGTGGGCTGACCCGTGCTGCAATGGACAAGCACAATTTCCTGATTTCCAATCAAGCCGGAGGCACAAGCAAAGACACGTGGATACTTGCTTCCGAGCCTGAGCAAATGCCGGTGCGCATAAAAAAACAAGCAACAACTGATGCTGACCAAAGCCATGAAGAGCCGCTCAGTGCGCCGGAGCAGCGCTTTTTCCGTCAAGAATACACGCTTTCAAGCCGCACGGCGGAAAATCTTTTTTGGGTTGGGCGCTATGCAGAGCGGGCGCAAGCAACCGCACGGCATTTGAGGACTATTTTGCAGCAACGTGCCGAACTTGTTCCGCAAGGCTTTGCGCAAGGTGTTTCTGAAGGCAGCAGCAAGACTGACACGGCATTTCTTCATTCGTTACTCTTTGCGCTAACGCACGTAACAATGACCTATCCGGGCTTTGTCGGCGAAGAAGGCGAGGAGAATTTGCGCAAACCCGAATCGGAAATTATTGCTGTGGCGCTAGATTCAGAGCGGCTTGGCGGTTTGGCTTCGACGCTTGGCTCCTTCAAACGCTCTGTGTACGCTGTTCGTGAGCGGCTTTCCGGCGACACGTGGCGGGTGATTGGCGATATAGAGCGCTCATGGAGTGAACTAAGCAGCATGGCAGCAAAAGAAACGCTGAATGATGAATCGCGATTGTTGTTACTCCAACGCGCTTTGGATAGCGTCATTGCTTCTTTGGCAGCGTTTTTGGGGTTGAATATGGAAAGCATGGGGTATGACGAAGGCTGGTTTTTGCTTGATGCAGGGCGGCGTTTGGAGCGCGTGATACACGTGTCGTCATTGCTGCAATCGCTCTTTGTCTATAAACAGGAAACCGCAGTGGAACAGCTTTTGCTGACACAAGTGCTGGAATTGAACGAATGTTTGATGACCTATCGTTCGCGGTACAGATCGCAACTGCATTTGGCAACGGTGCTGGATTTGTTGCTTATAGACCGCACCAATCCTCGTTCTATGGTGTATCAGTTGGAACGCCTGCAACAGCGCGTTGAAGATTTACCCCACAAACGCACTATCTACGCCTTTTCAAGGCTTGCTCCGCAAGAGCGTTTGGTCTTGGAGGCGCTGACATCCTTGCGTTTAGCGGATGCGCTCACTTTAACGGAAATTCACGACGATTCCCTTCGGACAGCGCTTGAAACCTTGCTTATTGGTATCAGTACTCTTGCCGGACAAGTATCGGAAGCGATTACCCAAGAATTTTTTAACCACTCCGAAGTACAACAACAAATTTCTTCGTCCGTCGTTTCGTAAATAGATATGCTGAAAATGGTTGAAAACTGCACAGACAAGAGTGTCTGTGCCACGAAGAAGGTTGTTATCCCCTAGTCTTTACGCCATTTTCAGTATCAATCGGATTTCTGCAAGAATCGTCCAAAGTTTTACAGGTTATACCAATTTGAGTTGATAACTGTGCAAAAAAAAATCGGCTTCAGTGGCACAGACATTCTTGTCTGTGCGAGTATTTATGCTGTTTCCAGAGAAAAGCATTAAAAAAAAACAATGCACAATCCTCAACGTAAATTGGTATGGTTACAGCATGATGAACGTTCAAGAACTATCTCCGGCACCCGTATTACGGGGTATTTCCGCCGAAACACCTGCGGCAACAAGCATTCAGCGCTATCGTGTTTTGCACACCACCGAATATGAATATAAGGGAACGGTGAATATCTGCCAAAACGAGGCATTGCTGAAGCCGCGCTCGTATTCTACGCCGCTTTTGGAGCAGCGCTGCATCACAAGTTCGCTCCACATCACGCCCCGCCCCGATGATGAACGCACCCACGTTGATTTTTTCGGTAATGAAGTCCTCTATTTTGCCCTTCAAAAGCCGCATGAAACCTTGACCGTAAGCGCCACAAGCATTTTGGAAAAGCGCTCATTTGCACCGCTTACCGATGATTTTTTATCCGCCAGCGAAGGGTGGGAGCGGGTTGCAGACTTATTGCGATTCCCTTTTACGGGACTTGCTGACACGGGTTTATACGAAAATGTGCTGGATGCCGCGCAATATGTTTTTCCATCGGCATTTGCCGGTATTTCTGCGGAATTGAAAGAGTACGCACTTCCGTCATTTTTACCGGAGCGCCCGTTGTTAGAGGCTGTGCGGGACTTTGTGCGACGTATTTACACCGATTATAAGTACGTGCCGGGCTTTACGACTATCAGTACGCCCATTGCAACGGTGCTGCGTGAGCGCAAGGGCGTTTGCCAAGATTTTGCGCATCTGGCGCTTGGATGCTTGCGTTCCTTGGGGTTGGCAGCACGGTATGTGAGCGGGTATATTGAAACGCATCCGCCGGAAGGCAAGGAAAAACTTGTTGGTGCGGATGCTTCACACGCTTGGATTGCCGTATTTGAGCCACATTTGGGCTGGGTGGAGTTCGACCCGACGAATAACCAGCTTGTGCGCTGGCAGCACCTCACCGTCGGTTGGGGACGTGATTACGCGGATGTTGCGCCGATGAAAGGCGTAATGCTGAGTGCAGCCTCGGCAGAATTAGACGTTTCGGTAGATGTGGCGCGGCTTGTGGGGTGATGCTTTACATTTTTCCGGCACTTTTTTCCGGGACTTTGTTTTCAGGGATTTTTTCATTTGTTTTTTCGAGAGACTTGATTTCAAGCGGTTTTTCAGATGATGAATTGCCGGATTTGATATTTTCTACTTCGTCGGCGATGTGATTGGCATTGTAGATTTTTCGTAACGATTCGATGATAAATGCCGGATGCACACACAGTGTTCGTCCGGCTTCTTCGTTATATACAAAGCGCCCCGCAAGCGATTCTCTATTGCCGTCGAAGACCAAACCGACAAATTCCAAATGTTTGTTCACAAGCGGAGAGCCGGAATTTCCGCCGACAATATCGCACGTAGTGACAAAATTCACAGGCGTACCAAGCGGCAAGCGGTCTTTAGGGGCGGCTTCCCTGTTTGCAGCGAACTTGGCGGGCAGGCGAAATTCTTGTGCAATGTCGTTAGCGGTAGTTTCGGGGGTAAAGCCCATAGCGCGGTCAAACAAGCCGTAGAGCGTGGTTTGAGCAGGTACAAGCGTTCCGTTCAGGCTGTACCCTTTCAGCGTACCAACGCTTAAACGCAAAGAAAAATCAGCATCGGGATAGGCATTTTTTCCATAGACGGCAAACCGCGCCAATGCTACTTTTTCCAGCGCGGAAGCAAGCGGGATTTGGATGTTGTTCCGTTGATATTCCTCGCGTTCAAGCCAAAGTGGGACGAGTTTCCGCATAAAGACTATCATCGGGTCGGTGGATTGGTCAATGGCTTTGCGTCCACCTTCCAAAAGCGCTTTGCGAAATGCCAAATCAGGAAGGCGCGTACCCCTCACTACTTCTCGTGCCACATCGGCAGGTGTGCGTAAAATGCTGCCTTCGCCGAGCATAATGCGCACAAAAGGGTCTCCGGCGCTGAGTTCGGAAAGTAAAAATTCCAATTCACCCGCCAAACGCAGTTCTTCGTAATCAAGTTCGATGGTTGTTGTGCTGAGTACCTGTGTGCGGAGGTCTCGGAGAAGGTCAGGATTTACCTGCTTTTCGGGGCTTTTTGGTGTTGTGCTTGTTTCTGTGGAATTTTTCTGTTGCGAAGCACTTTCTTTTTCAAGAGCATAGCGAATAATGCTGAACGCCATGTCTGCAAGCGGTGTTGAGAAGGTCGAAGTGTATTCTTTGAAAATAACGGCTTGCTTTTGCACGATGCGGTCAATCGCTTCCCACACATTGCCGTAAAGGGAGCGCAACTCCTCATCAGCACTCACTTTTTGGCGTAATTCTTCTTCGTGTCGGCGAGATTTTGCTTCAATCGTTTTGTCGAGTAAGCCTTGATATTCACCGATAAGCGATTTTTTTACATTTTCTTCATTCAGAATGTCCTGTAAAGCTCGTCGTGCCTCATTTTTACCGCGTTCCGCATATCGGCGTGATGTCGTGAGTAGTGCATTGATGCGCCGAAGCATAAACGGGTAAAAAACATCACGATTAAAAACAAACTGCGCATGAGTGTTTAAGCGGTTTGTCGCACCCGGATACCCTGCTACAAAAACGGGTTCATGCTGAACGCAGCCCTTTGTTTTCCAGCGCAGATGAAACGGACTTTGCACAGGCTTTCCTTGCTCATAGACGCGCACGAATGCGAAATCCAGTGCATAGCGAGGATAAGAAAAATTATCATAATCACCGCCAAAATTCGCTGCTTGCAATTCCGGCGCTGCCACTAAGCGAATATCGGTATAATGCTTGTAGCGATAGAGCCAATACTCACCGCCTGAATAAAGCGTAACAACCTCGCCGATAGTGCCTGTGCGGGCTGATGTTGCTTCTGTCTCGACACGGCTGATTTCTGCTTGCTTTGCGGCAAATATTTCCGCATCGGTCATACCTTTTTGTACTACTTTGACAATGCGCGGCGTGATATTTTCCATCGTAATCGGCACATCAAGTTCCATTCCGGGACATTTCAATTCTTGTGCTGCCGACGGAGCAGTGAAGCCGTTGGTGAGAATATCACGGTCTTTTGTCGAAAGTTGCTGAATATGTTCCAAAATGACGTGATGATTCGTAATGACCAGCCCACGCGCACTCACAAACGCTCCCGAACCGCCACCTGAGGTAAAACGCACCGTCGCTAAACGCAAGGTATCAAGCCATTCTTTGCTTGGTGTGAATTTATAGCGCTCAAAAAGGTGCTTGAGCGGTGGACTGTCAAACGTCCACATTCCTTCATCGTGGCGGGATTCTTTGTGTGAATGTACCGAAGCACCGTATTGAGAATTATGCGTTGCAAACGCCGAATATCGCAAAGGCAGCATCATTGCCGCAAGGGTGATAAACGCTGCAACAGAGGCTTTTGGACGAGGGAAAATGATTCGGAGAATGTTGAAAAATGAAACACGCGCCATGAATTGAGACACCTCGCTTTTGAGGGAAAAAAGTGCTTGTGGAGAAGGAGCATTGCTTGAATCGTTGGTAGAATCAGGCTTTGCGATGGCTTTGGCATGAGACGCTTTGGAATGGCATATCGTTTGACGATGACTGCAAGTACCGTCATTCCTATCCTTAGCGTGTTCAATACCAAGACACGAAGCCGATGCGAGAGGTGTGGCAATATAGAATACTTATCGTTCTTTTTCAAGTTCTTTCGTCATTGTGTGGTCTTTCTTTTTTGTGCGATGATTGAAAATCATCTCTTCCTAAGAGCGCGGATGCGCCTGTTTGTAGGAATCTTTCAGGCGTTCAATGGAAACGTGGGTATAAACTTGTGTTGTGGAAAGTGAGGCATGACCAAGCATTTGGCTGACGGCATAAATATCTGCGCCATTGTCCAGCAAATGCGTCGCAAAACTGTGGCGGAGGACGTGAGGGCTTTTTTGGCGGGCTTCGGTGGTGGTTTGCATGGCACGGTTAATAACGCGATAGACCTGCGAAGAACT
This sequence comes from Candidatus Kapaibacterium sp., assembly GCA_025455065.1. Classification (GTDB taxonomy): domain Bacteria; phylum Bacteroidota; class Ignavibacteria; order Kapaibacteriales; family UBA4661; genus PH2015. Next base: position 7,929 of record JALONG010000074.1, read on the forward strand.
CATCGGCAAGCCTTTTGGCGAGAGGAACAGCACTGATGCGCTTTCCGGCGTTACCCACTCCTGCCGCGCTTCTGTCCATGCTTGAAGAGCCGATAGCGCCTTGCTTCCGACAGGGACAATACGCTCTTTTCTGCCTTTGCCAAGAACACGAACAGTGTGGTTATAGGTATCAACGGCATTAAGCGTGAGCGAAGTAAGTTCGCTGACGCGCAAACCGGAACTGTACAGGAGTTCTGCAATAGCTTGGTTACGCAAGCCTTCGGCGCTTGTGGTGTCGAATTGTTGTAATGTTGCGGTTACTTCGTCTTGCTGCAAAAAATTCGGCAGTTTTTTCTCGCGCTTAGGCGCGGGGACGGCAGAAGCAGGATTTTTCGAGATTATTCCGCGTCTGTGGGCAAACTTAAACAGTGATTTCACGGCGGCGAGATATTTCCGAATGGTGTTATTTTGATGCCCTTGGTCATGTAACCAGCCCGGAAACGAGCGTAAATCAATGGTTCGGAGCCTTTCAATGGCAGGAATTTCGCCGAACATTTCCTGCAAAAACCCGCAAAAGCGGTCAAGCGCGAAGGAATAGGTTTCGACCGTAAGCGGCGAATATGCTCTTTCGGTCTCGCAGTAAAGCAGGAATTGGTGCTGAGCAATGTGAAGTTGCATGGCGGTAATAATGACGAGAAGTATTTGTGGATAACAATTTGTGGACAACAAAAAACTGCGAAAAATATTGCAAAAAATATTGCGGTTTTGTTGCAAGAATTTGCTAGAAAAAAAAGGTTCTTTTACAAAAAAAAGTTTGAAAATACCGTAAAGTCTTGTAGTTTGCGGCTAGCTTAGACAAAAACTTTTCCTGCTTGCGTTGCAGCATACGCTATGCAGAACGGCTTTTCTTCGCGGGACATCGCTTATCTACACACGTTTCAACCATACCGACGAAAGAATGTTTCGATATTCTGAGGTATTGTTTTGCGTCCAATGTTCATCAACGTTGTTGTGGTCATTGCAAGGCGCAATTTTGTGTAGCAAAAGAAAAGGTTGCCCAATCCTCTTCTTTTGATTGATGCAAACCCAATGCCAAACTCGCTTTTGGCGACACCAAATCAAACGTTATCTCAATGTACGTCCGTAACACGCCTAAAGTTACGTTCCTCTCAACTGATGTGCAACGGAGATAGCTTTCTACTGATAAAGTACGGTTCTACAACACTTTGTACGATACCGATAGTACGATACCGTTTGGTTGCTTGGGTGCGGGTTTGTTTCAAGATGTAGTTCCCTCCGCAATCTTCTATTCTTGGTTAATTTTTTATGCTGCATTGTTGTTCCACAACGCTGCTGCTATGGATATTATTTCCTTGTTCAAAAAACAACGTGTCCTGCGCATCACCTTGATTTTTATAGTGTTGGTGGTGATTGTTTGGATTTTGGCGCTCAGATGGCAGCAGAACCGCGTCGTAAGCCGCGTTAGTGTCGTCGGAACAAACCTTCTGAGGCAACAGGAAATTTTGGATTTGGTCAAATTGAACGGCACACGCGCTGTTCGTGATGTCAATACGGCAGAAATTGAGCGCCGCGTGGCAAAACATCCGTTTGTGAAGTCCGTTTCGGTGTTTATGAGCGTGAGCGATGCTCTAACGGTTCAAATCGAAGAACGTAAGCCAATTGCGATGCTGGTCAATAAAGGGCGGCAGTTCTATGTTGATGCAGAGGGCAAGGTTCTTCCATACCGTTTGACAGAAACTGTTCTTGATTTGCCGCTTTTGTCAGGATTTGGACGCGGGGCAGTAGATTCTGTGCGCTTGGCAATGGCACTTTCCACCATGAACACGCTTCAGGAACAGAACAGCAAGCTCTTTCGCAGTTTATCGGAAATTGACATCCATTCTGGCGGAGAAATGACGCTCCATTTTACGGAACGCCCTTTGCCGATTCGCTTTGGAAATGACGAACAAAAGGAACAAAAAATTGCCAGAATTGCAGCATTTATGCACCATGTAGAGCAGTCGCACAGTTCCTTAAAAAACATTGCTTTTGCCGATGTTCGCTGGGATAATGTCGTGATTTTGCATCCGGCGAATTAGCACCTGCACCAGCAATAACGCCACAGACAGCACACAAGCACTCGCACCATTTTCGTATCACAAGCCACAACGTGATTTATGAGCAGAATGAAAAAAATTGTTGAACCGCTCGACGCATCGGGTAACGTTAGTGAAACTGCGTCGCTCGCAGACCATTCGCCCGTACGGAATTTTGTTGTCGGTTTGGATATTGGCACAACAAAAATTTGCGCTATCGTTGCTGAGGTGCATGGCGACGGCACAATGACGGTTGTCGGCATTGGTAGAGCGCCCAGCGACGGATTAAACCGAGGTGTGGTGGTGAATATCGAAAAAACGGTAAACTCCATTCGTGAGGCGATAGATAAAGCGCAGCAACAATCGGGCGTGGCGATTGAAGAAGTGATTGTCGGCATTGCCGGAGACCACATTCAATCCTTCCAAACCACAGGAATTATCTCTATTTCCAATCCTAATCGTGAAATCGGTCGTTTGGATGTGAATCGTCTGCTCGAAGAAACCCGTAATATCGCTCTTCCGGCAGACCGCCGTATTTTGCACATCATTCCGCAAGATTACATCATTGACGGACAAGACGGCATTAAAGAGCCTGTTGGCATGAGTGGAATCCGCATGGAGGCTCGTGTTCACGTCGTTACGGGCTTGGTAACGGCTGCACAAAACATTTACAGGTGCGTTGAGCGCGTAGGGCTGCGGGTGCGAGACCTTGTGTTGGAGCCGATTGCAAGCTCTTATTCCGTCTTGGACGATGAAGAAAAAGAAGTCGGTGTAGCGCTCATTGACATTGGCGGCGGCACAACCGACATTGCAATTTTTGAAGAGGGCATTATTCGTCACACCGCCGTTTTCGGAATTGCCGGAAGGCAAGTAACGGATGATATTCGTAAGGGGTTAGGAATTTTGGCAAAAGAAGCCGAGCGCGTCAAGCGCGAATACGGTCATACCTACGGTGCAGGCTTGACGCAAGACGATATTTTTATGATTCCGGGTGTAGGCGGACGCAAACCGATGGAATTCACCAAGAGTATGCTTTGCCAAATCATTCAACCACGCATGGAAGAACTCTTGGAATTTGCCTACGCGGAAATTCGTCGTTCCGGCTATATGGAGCGCCTGTCGGCAGGCGTAGTACTGACGGGAGGCGGTTCGCTGTTGCGCGGTACGGAAGATTTAGCATCGGATATTTTCGGGTTGTCGGTGAAAATCGGTATTCCCGTAGGCTGCGGACGCGGCGGTTTAGCACCGGAGATAGAAAACCCACAGTTTGCCACTGGCATCGGGCTTATTCGCTACGGTGTGCGGCATGAGCAATACACAAGGCTACATGACCTTGAGCCGGATAATTCCAATGATGTTCTCAGTGCCAATGGCTATGTAAACGGCGCAAAAACTACAAACAACGCCGGCTCTGCCAATGGAGCGAATGGTCAAGACGCATATAACAACGGCGGCGCATCCAATGATTTTGACATCGAACCGACGCTCGACAATGCGCCGATTAACGGGAATTACGAGCGCATTACGGTTTTTGACCGTATGAAATCATTTTTTCAAGAGCTGTAAGCGATAATTTGTTCGCAGCAGTTCTTTTCCCAACAAGCAAGCACAACAACACTATCATCAACACTCTGAAGGAAACAGCCGTGATTGAAATTGAAACCACTAATGTACAGGGCGCACAAATTTGCGTCGTGGGAGTCGGAGGAGGAGGAGGCAACGCAATTAACAATATGATAAACAAAGGTTTATCAAAAGTGGATTTTATTGCTGCCAATACCGATATTCAAGCATTGCAAAATAATCTCGCTTCCCACAAAATTCAGTTGGGAAAATCTTCCACACGAGGCTTAGGAGCAGGCGCTGACCCGAATGTTGGGCATAAAGCCGTTGAGGAAAGCGCTGAGGAGATTCGCCAAATTCTGAGTGGTATGGATATGGTTTTTGTTACCGCCGGCATGGGAGGCGGTACGGGAACGGGCGCTGCTCCTGTGGTTGCGAAAATTGCCCATGAAATGGGCGCATTGGTGGTCGGCATTGTAACGAAGCCCTTCAAATGGGAAGCAGCCAAGCGAACACAAGTAGCAGAGCGCGGTGTAGAGGAATTGCGCAAAAATGTAGATTCGCTTATTGTCATTCCGAACCAGCGTCTTCTTTCCATTATTGACAAACACACATCGGTCAAAGAAGCATATATGAGGGTTGATGATGTGCTGTACAACGCAACACGCGGCATTTCCGACATCATCTCCGGTGCTGGTTACATCAACGTAGATTTTGCCGATGTTCGGACAATTATGAAAAACACCGGTGATGCACTGATGGGAACAGGTTACGCAAAGGGTGAGCATCGCGCGATTGAGGCTGCACAAGCAGCGATTTCATCGCCGTTGTTGGACGGTCTTTCGATTAAAGGCGCACAGGGTGTGCTGGTGAATATCACAGCAACGCAGGACGTAACGATGTTCGAGGTAAATGACGCAGTGACGGCAATCGGCGAAGCCACAGGCAGCGATGTAAACCTTATTCACGGTATGGTCTTTGACGAAAGCATGGGCGATACGCTCATGGTAACAGTTGTCGCAACGGGGTTTAATCACGCTGAAACGCAAGTCGCAGCGCCGATGCAGGCTGCACCAATGAACGCGGCAGCGCAAGAGCGTATTCAAGTACCTGTTTCAATGCCTACACCGACTCCTGCTCCCGAACAGGTGATGCCGACGCAACCGCAACCCGTTCACCAAGCACCTGTACAAGAACCTGTCTATGTGCCGCAACAGCCGCTTGTGCCGCGTTCAATTCCTTCTCGCAGCCCGAGCGGGATTCAAGAATTGCAGAAATATGATGAACCTGCTTACAAACGTCGTAACAATGCTGGATTTGGCAATGGAGTGAAAATCAATCGTTTCAGTGAAAATGATGAAACGAATGAGTACCCCGACGAACAAGCATCCCCTGAAACACTGAATAAACCTGCATTTTTGCGGAGAATTATGGATTAAACTGCGACAAAAAGTACATCAGCCAAATAGAAAAGCCGCTTAGATACAAAATTCTCAGCGGCTTTTCGTTGTCTCAAGGTATTTTCCCGATAATTTTTTGCTTTCAGGAAGGAATCGTTACAAGCCCACCTCAGCACATATCAGTCAGGACATTTTCAAGCCAAATGAAATTCTGGCATGACATCTTCTGCGGGAATGAATGCCCAAATAAATTCAGGGTTGTAGAGTTCTATACCTTCATTGCGATATGTAGCAACGTGATATTCGGCAGCACGAGCTTCGGGAATGTCCTCACCGCTTTCTATCATCATTTCAAAATGCGCTCGTAGTGCTTCTCGAAACTCGGCAAGAGTTTCTTCTACGCTTACGCCGGAACTGACGCATCCAAGCACATCAGGAGAAAATGCACCAAAATTGTTTGGGGCTTTTTCGACAATCACCAGATAATTTTTCATGGTAGCATTCCTGCTTGTTTGAGAATACTGCGCTCTGTTTGTTTGGGAATATCATCATTGGGTTTACCGGGGACAGTTACCGTGCCTTTTTTAGTTGGGTGCTGATAATGCTTATGGCTGCCTTTTTGCCGAACAAAATACCAGCCATCCTCCGCCAGTAATTTAAGAATTTCTTTGTATTTCATCGTGCCTGAATCCGCGTAAAAGGAATGACAACAAAGCCGCACTAACTACTCTATCTTCGATTATCCTGTAGGCGCTCAATTAAGCGCTTTACCGAACTTTCGTGGATTTCCATTACGTCAGATGAAATAAGGATAATCGCCAGCGTTAGAGCAATTTCAAATTGATAATCAAATGAATTCAGAGCATACATTGAGCCTAAAACCAAGATGCCCGATTGAATAAGCTGAATCACTTTCATTTCACCGCCCGCAAAACTCGGCAGTTTTATCGTAATCCAGTGGAAAAGCGCCATGTTGAAAAAACATACCACAATCGCCAGCACATACCCCAACCAATCCGGCATCTGGTCAATAAGTTCGCCAGTAGTTAGCATCGAAATAATATTTGCGTGCAGAACAATCGCGTACATATCCGGTACGCTTTTGCCCACGTATTGGTCTGAGGCAGGAGTATAGAATTTATTCCGAATATCTGTGGGGTTGTTAAAGGGTTGTCCCATAAAACCCAGCAGCACAATTTTATCTTTCACCAGCGCACCATACATCTGAACAGCAGAATCTATCGGCATTTCCGGTTCAATATCAATCAAGATAAATTTATTCACACCGCCGCGAAAGTTGATAAGTTCTTTTTCCTCACCGCGCTCTTTTAATTGTTTGACGATGCCGGGCTTGAATCGTTCCGCCACTTCTAGTGCAAAAGCGTTAATCGCTGTGTCTTTCACAGATAATGCCGAATCAAGTACATTGTATTGTGGCTCAAACTCACGTATAGTTTGTGATGTTGCCGCTGCGCCCTCCGTTGAAAAATTCGCATGACCAAAACTCACGTTTGGCAGACGAAATTTCGGATGCGGTGCTTGAATTTGGCGAAATCGCTCCGGCGAATTCTTTGTTTTTTCCTGTAACTCGCTCAACTGCGATGACAACACAACATTTTTCGCCGATTGAATCGCGTCCATAAAAGCAAAATCTACTTCGGGCTCTTTTTCGCTGCTGAAAATCGGGTCAATACCGATAACTTTCGGCTGCATTGCCGCTAAAATCTTGGTTTGTGCGGCAATTTCTGCTCGATTTTTACCCACGTGAACAATGATGATGTTTTGGTCCACCGGCTCGCTTTCTTTACGCCAATCGGCAAACACAATATCCGTGAAACTGAAGTCCGCAAGCGCCTTCTGAATAGGGTCGAAAATTTCAATATTGCCCGGCGAGAAGTAAATCAGCGCTACCAAGCCAAAAATGGAAGCTGTCGAATACACGTTCCGCATATTGAACACAAAATCTCGCAAAAAACCTTGTGAAGGCTTCTTCGGCGGCGGAACGTTGATTGAGCGGACGGTTTTGGCGACTTCTTGCATTGCCCATCGGCGAGTAGACCATTTTAAGCGCATTCCGAACTCCTTTTAAGAAGAAGTGTTGAGTTTTGAGTGTTAAGTTTTGAGTGCAATCGGGATTCCGCAAGTGTGCAAAAAGCGCTGTAACTAGCGTAAATACTTAGTTTCCCGCAGATAGATGATACAACGCAATCGCAGTCGAAGCGGCAACATTGAGAGAATTTACTGCATCAAACGCCGCAAGCGTCGGCATTGGTATTGTTGCAACGGCATCAACAGCGCGTAAAACCTCACTCGGTATGCCTTTTGCCTCACTGCCGAATATGAACATTGTTTCTTGCTGTCGGGGAAATGTATGAAGCGGAAGCGCATCAACACTTGTTTCCAGAGCAATGGAGCGTACTTGGGGACGTGTGTGGCGCAATTCTTCCAGTGCTTCGGGCAGATTTGCCGTGCGATAGACTTGCAACCCGAAAATTCCACCCAACGAAACACGCACCGCACGGCGCAAATACGGGCTGCACGTGGCAGCATCTACAATCAAACTTCGTACGCCAAATGCCGCACAGTTTCGTACAATCGCTCCGACATTTTCCGCATCAATGACCCCGCACAAACACACCGCCGGAAATGCAAGTGTGCGCAAACTATCGAAAAGATGCGGCACAGGCGGTGCTTCGGCGAGTGCCATTACGCCTTCGTGCATCGCAAAACCAACGATTTCGTTCATCAATGATTCCTCTGCAAACAAGCGCTCATGAGGTGAAACGCCTTTCGCATCCAAAAGCGGCGTAAATTCTTCGTAGTAAGCGGCAGTGGCAAAAAACGTCCGAACTTCACAGGAACTTTTCAGCAATCGCCGAATGATTTTGCTATTTTCCACCACAAAGAGCGTCGTTGCGGCATTGCGCTGCGAAATATCCCGTAAACTGCGAAATGGTGCAATGCGAGGGTCATCAATCGAAACGATAGGTATCATCAGCGTTTCACCTTCATTTACAGTGCAGTATCCGGCGTATCTTCAATGCGAATTTCCAAGTGCCATAATTTTGCTAACCAATCCATAAATGGCGTGTTCTCGCCTACCAAAGCATTGATAGTGCTGGCTTCCAAGACTGTTCCATAGATAAGTTCGCGGACATCGGGGTCGGTAATTGCGCGGAGCATCGCACGTAGTTCGTCTTCCCCGTACCGTCCCTCAAGTTCGTCCAGCGTGTCAATATATCGCTCCTGACCGATTGCGTCCATCATCCACCGCACAAAATCTTCCTCTTGCTCATTCAGGAGTTTATCTGCCATGACAACACGCTCAATTACGCCCACCAAGGCAAGTAATTCCGATTGCCCTAAATCACGTAATTCCATAATACATCTCCTACAATAGTGCAACAATGTGGCAGAAAAGCGTTCTTTTGACGGTGCATTGACAGTGCTTTGACGCAAGATACAATGCGATTTTCTCAAGCGCAACAAAAGATTTTACTTTGGGCAATTTTTATCGCAGCCAATTCGGTTCCCCAACATAGTCCTTCACAAAATTTTCTGGTAACTTTCCCCACAAATGCCTATTTTCCGCATTGTCCGACGTTATTCCGACGTTAATCCGTGTCTTTTCTCACGAATGTCGCTTGTTCTATGGCTATTCGCGTTGCTATCAACCACAAAACAACCTATTCCTATGACCGCCTTGTAGGGTTGTCGCCGCATATTTTCCGCCTGCGTCCCGCGCCGCACTGCCGCACACCGATTGAGGCATACTCGCTTCGTATCAAGCCCGAACAGCATTTTATCAACTGGCAGCAAGACCCGTTTGGGAATTACCAAGCGCGTCTCGTGTTTCCTGAAAAAGTGCGCGAACTCAGCGTGGAAGTTGAGGTGATTGCTCGCTTGGAAGTCATCAATCCGTTTGATTTTTTTGTGGATGAATACGCGAACAAATTCCCCTTTGAATACGAAGAAGCACTCAAAAAAGAACTCGTTCCTTACCTCGAAATCAATGATTCTACGCCACTTTTGAAGGATTGGATTGCAGCCAATATTGATACCAAACCCCGTGAAGGGCGCACCATTGTTGATTTTCTCGTTGCTTGTAACAGTGCCGTAAATAAGCACGTCGCCTACACAATCCGCATGGAACCGGGCGTACAGACTTGCGATGACACATTGACGAAACAGCTTGGCTCGTGCCGCGATTCAGCGTGGCTCTTGGTGCAGATTCTGCGGCATTTAGGGCTTGCAGCCCGCTTTGTATCGGGGTATTTGGTGCAACTCACCGCCGATATTGCTGCTTTGGACGGTCCTTCGGGTCCGGCGGCAGATTTCACCGACCTTCACGCATGGACGGAAGTGTATGTGCCGGGTGCGGGGTGGATTGGTTTAGACCCGACTTCGGGTTTGTTTGCCGGCGAAGGGCATATCCCGCTTGCCTGCACACCGCATTATACCAGCGCTGCGCCTGTCACGGGTATGCTTTCGGAAGCTGTTCAAACGACGTTTAATTTCAGCAACACCGTTACGCGCATCCACGAAGACCCGCGTGTTACCAAGCCCTTCAGCGATGAAGATTGGACGGCGATTCGCGCACTCGGCTACAAGGTTGATGAAGACTTGCGTGCAGGCGATGTGCGGATGACAATGGGCGGCGAACCAACTTTTGTTTCGATTGACGATATGGAATCGCCCGAATGGAATACTGATGCGCTCGGCAAACACAAGCGGGAACGCGCCGGAGACCTTGTAAAGCGCCTCCGCGCTGCCTTTGCGCCGCATGGAATGTTGCATTACGGACAAGGAAAACAGTACCCGGGCGAACCGCTTCCACGCTGGCAACTCGGCATTTTTTGGCGCAAAGACAATATCCCGATGTGGCGTGATTACTCGCTTGAAGCAGAGGACGGAAAAAATTACGGTTTCACTGAGCAAGACGCAGAGCGCTTTGCACGAAGCATTGCTCAACATCTCGGTATCGCAGACAACACCACGCCCGCTTACGAAGACCTGTTTTATTTCCTTTGGGAACAAGAAAAACTCCCCACCAATCTCGATCCGCTCATTGCAGATTTTAAGGATTCCTTGGAACGTCAGCGTTTGCAGGAACTTCTCAAAAATGGCATTGAAGAACCCGTCGGGTACGTGCTTCCCTGCGCTTGGGATAATGATGAGCGCCGTTTTCGCAGCACCAAATGGCACTTTCGGCGCAATCATTTGTTTCTCGTTCCCGGAAACTCGCCCGTAGGCTTGCGTTTGCCGCTTGCCTCGCTTCCTTGGGAAGACCCGAAAAAACGTCCTATCACACCGGAACGCGACCAATTCGCCCCAGAGCGCACTATTCCTGATTATGCTGCAAGGGATAAGGGCGAAGGGATAAAGGATAAGGGCAAGCACAGTGCAGACCTAATAACCAATGATCAATCAACCAATGACCTTTTCGTCGCCCGAACAGCACTCTGCGTTGAGGCGCGAGACGGTATGATACACGTGTTTTATCCGCCGCTCACGCATTTGGAGCATTATGCGGAACTGACGGCAGCGATTGAAGCAGCAGCGCGGGAATTACAAATGCCTGTGCGGATTGAAGGCTACGAACCGCCCCGCGACCCTGAACTTGTGCGGCTTTTGGTAACGCCTGACCCAGGCGTGATTGAGGTAAACATTCACCCCGCTTCGTCGTGGGATGAACTTCTGCACATCACCGAAACGCTGTATGCGGAGGCACGATTGGCGCGGCTTGGCACGGAAAAATTTATGTTGGACGGTCGGCACACCGGCTCCGGTGGCGGGAACCACGTTACGATTGGTGCAGCCAAGCCGTCCGACAGTCCGATGCTCCGCAGACCGGATTTACTCAGGAGTTTGGTGAATTATTGGCAGCATCATCCGGGCTTGTCGTATCTGTTTTCCAGCGCATTTATCGGACCCACCAGTCAAGCGCCTCGCGTGGATGAAGGGCGCGACGAAAAACTCTACGAACTCGATATTGCGTTTGCGCAAGTTCCGCCCGCAAACGCGGATAACCCGCCTCCTTTCTGGCTTACAGACCGCATTTTTCGGCATTTGCTCACGGACATCACGGGCAACACGCACCGAGCGGAGTTTTGCATTGACAAACTTTATTCGCCCGATTCCTCGTCGGGGCGGCTTGGAATCTTGGAGTTCAGAGCGTTTGATATGCCGCCGCATGAGCGAATGAGTATGCTGCAAATGTTGCTCGTGCGCTCGCTCATTGCGAAATTTTGGCGCGAACCCTACTACAAGCCGCTTGTACGCTGGGGTACGGAACTGCATGACCGTTTTATGCTGCCGCATTATGTGATGGCTGACATGAAAGACGTGGTGCGGGATTTGAACGATGCGGGTTATCCGTTTCAACTTGCGTGGTTTGATGCGTTTTTCGAGTTTCGTTTTCCTGTGTATGGGCGTGTGAATGTGGAGCAGATTGAACTTGAACTCCGCATGGCTATTGAGCCTTGGCACGTGTTGGGTGAAGAAATGACGAGTTCGGGAACGGCGCGGTATGTGGATTCGTCGTTGGAGCGGGTGCAGGTCAAACTCACAGGGCTGACCGACACGCGGCATATTTTGGTCTGCAACGGAAACCGCATCCCGCTTCGCAACACAGGCAAAAAGGGCGAATACGTCGCAGGAGTGCGGTATCGGGCGTGGCAGCCCTATTCGGCGCTGCATCCGACTATCGGCGTGGATGTGCCTCTGGTCTTTGATGTGGTTGATACGTGGAACAAGCGCTCTGTGGGCGGTTGCACGTATCATGTAGCGCATCCGGGCGGTCGCAGTTACGATGTTTTTCCGGTCAATTCCTACGAAGCCGAATCGCGCCGCCATTCGCGTTTTTGGAATTACGGACACACGCCCGCAGCGCCTGTTCCCACGCGCCAAGAGGCGATGCGTCAAGAAACTGCGGGACAAGATACAATCTTGCTCGGTGGGCAGTTTATTCCATCAGGGCATGAAGTCGGCTCGGTGATGACGATTCCGCCCGAAGTGGAAAATGAGGAATATCCTTACACGCTGGATTTGCGATTGGGGAAAAAGTAATACCAATTTACGTTGAGAATTGTGCATTGTTTTTTTATACTTTTCTCTGGAAACAGCATAAATACTCGCACAGACAAGAATGTCTGTGCCGCTGAAGTGGTATAAGAGGTCACGATGCTTAGCTACAACAAAGCCGCATAAACTTAGTATTTATGCGGCTTTCTGTTGCTTTTTTTTTCAAAAGGGATTTTTTTCTGAAACAACAACTGCGTCTTTTCGGCAAAACTGCATTGAATCGTGGAAAACTGCCCTCAGATTTGTCCACAATGGAAAGTTGTTGCTCTTAAAGCATTAGAGAGCAAAGAATTATTGATAAAAAGTGGTGGTCCCGAGAGGACTCGAACCTCCGACACCAAGTTTAGGAAACTTGTGTTCTATCCAGCTGAACTACGGAACCAAACAAAGGGAAACTTACTGAATCATATCGGTAGGATGCAAAAAAATACGCCGTCCGGGAGCGCTATACGGGTCAGTGCTGAAAAGGAGTGCTGCAATGATTTCTTTTACGTCCGAAAGTTCGATTGGCTGCTGTCCGGTAGCGATACAGCGCTCAATTACTTCTTCCAACTGGTCGTTCGCTAAAATGCCAAGTTGTTGTAACAAAAGGAGATAACCGAATACATCCGACGAGACGAACATCTTCTCAAAATCATGCAAAATACGGAACGAATATCTTCCGCCATCTTTAGAAACACTCGTAAATTCTTTCATGCTTGCACGGTCAGCAAGCCATGAAAAAGCCGTAGAAATTTCGGTCTGCGAGTATCCTTGATTGCTTAATGTGGCAACCGTTTTTTCATTGATAGCATGATTGCTGTGCAGTTCTGCCATCAGGTATGCAATAATATCAACGATGTTTTCGCGCATAAATCTCGGTGCTTCAATCATCTGTCTGTAAATCAGTGGCGTTGCAATGGTCAATGTCGAATATAGGTATCTTCTAAACGGCTCATTTCCTTACGTTCCTCAGTACTTGCATCATCATACCCGACTAAATGTAGCGTTCCGTGAGCCGCCAAACGCATGAGTTCATTGGTAAGCGATACACCGTGTTCTTCCGCCTGTCGAGTTGCTGTATCAAGGCTGATATACAACTCGCCGTCAATTGTTTCTTCTTCGAGAGGGAAGGTGATAATATCGGTTGGATAATCGTGCTGCAAAAACTCCTTGTTCATAGCGTGAATTTTCGCGTCATTGACCAAAACAATACTCACCGATGCAGATTGTATCGGCTTCCCGCGCCATTTTTCACCTCGCAGCACATTTTCGACAACACGTTGCATCTTCGCTTTCGGAATGGGCTTTCGTTCAGTGTCGTTGAAAATGTGAATTTCAAATTTCATTGCAAATACATTTCTCAAAAAATTCTTGAAATTGCTTGAATACAAGATTGTAAGCGCCTTCAAAAAAAAAAATCAATCAATCGGCAATAACATTTCAGCAACCGAAAGCTGCATCGCCGACATAAGCAAACGCGGGTCAAGTTCAGCAAAATCCGCAGACAAATTGCTTTTGCGCACATTAGTAAACATAGAGCAAGTACATTGCCTACCAACAACTAAGCCGGAAATATGGGTGTCATTTGCCGAAACGAAAATGAGTTCATCCGGCTCAAAGACCATAAATCCTGTGCAGTCATGGAGTTCAAAGTATCCGTGTTGCGTCTGAGCAATAACCAGCGCTCCACGCCTGTCATCGCCTAAATCCACGCTGCTTGAGACGTTCAGCGTCAGTGATTGGCGTGTTTGCTGGTTCGAGAGCATAAAAAGATGTTCGCTGTCGTGCGATTGCGGCTCGGTGCCGACAATCTCGGTAATACGGCGTATATCCTCGCGGCTGAAGATGTAAGGGGCGTAAAATGTTTCCATAGTCTTGATTCGCGCTATTCTTTCGGTGAAAAATTCTGTATTTTTGCTGTTCTACGTTGGTTTCTGAGAAAGGTTGCTTTCCCGAATGCAGAGAGAATAAGCCCTTTTGAGAAGATTGTTCTGGGCGAGAGTAGCAATACAGAGCGTCCAACATAACAAAATTTTACGATATAACGCAACCCTTCCGCCTTTTTCCCGCCCGGAACAAGGAAGAAGTTTTCCCAAAGTTTTCCACAGCAAGCATTTTCCGCATAATTTCCATGCCTGAAAGCCTCAATACTGATTTTCTCCGCCGTATCCGCGACACGGTACAAGCCGTAGAGACATCCGCAGAGTGTATTCTCTTCGGCTCGCGGGCGCGTGGCGATGCACGGGAAGATTCGGATTGGGATGTCTTGGTTTTGGTGGATGGTGAAGTTACCGAAGCACAGAAACGGCGTATTCGCTATGCTCTCTACGACCTTGAATTTGAAATTGGCGCAGTGCTGTCAAGCATCATCAAATCAAAAGAGCGATGGCGCAATGAATCTATCGTGTACAACACATGGCTTTCGCAAAATGTGGCGGAAGAAGGGATATTACTATGATTCGGGAAGAAACAAAAGAACTGATTCACTATCGTTTGGAACGCTCAAAATCTACTCTGAGAGCAGCCACACTGCTCCATGAGCAAGAGCAAAATCTTGATGCAATCAACCGCGCTTACTATTCTTGCTTCTATGCGGTCTTGGCACTGTTACTCCTTGAAAATCATGCCGCAAAATCGCATAGTGGCATTCGCACAATGTTCCATAAACACTGGGTTTTGACCGAGCGCATTCCTTCCCAGTATGGTAAAGTGTACAATGAACTTTTCGATATGCGACATGAAGACGATTATGACGATTTTGCAAGCATTACGCCAGAACTAACCAGTGAGATGATTGCGAAAGCGCAAGACTTTATTAACAATCTTGAAAGCATCATCAATACTGAGATTTCAACAAATAACGAACAATAATCTTTCACCTAATTTTTACCTTTTATTTTTCCATGAACATTCACCTCACACTCCCCGACGGCTCGAAACGCGAGTACGCAAGCGGCTCCACAGGTTTACAAGTCGCTGAATCCATTTCCCAAGGGCTTGCCCGCAATGCCGTTGGTATTTTCCTCAATGACAGTCCCAGAGACCTTTCCACACCTATCACGGAGGACGCAAATGTCCGCATCGTTACCTTCGACCAGGACGAAGGCAAACAGATTTTCTGGCACTCCACCGCTCACCTTATGGCGGAAGCATTGGAAGCGCTCTATCCGGGCGTGAAATTCGGCATCGGACCCGCGATTGAACAAGGTTTTTACTATGACGTGGATTTGCCGGACGGCATCAAACTTTCCAGCGAAGATTTACCCAAAATTGAGGCAAAAATGGCGGAACTCGTCAAACGCGATGTCCCGTTTCAGCGTGAAGACATCTCGTGGGACGACGCGGTGAAGTATTTCCAAGAAAAAGGCGACCAGTACAAATTGGAGCTTTTAGAAGGCTTCAAAGGGCAATCCATCACGCTCTACAAGCAAGGCGCATTCACGGATTTGTGCCGTGGAACGCACGTTCCTTCGACGGGCTTTTTGAAGTTTCCGAAGTTGCTTTCGGTGGCAGGCGCGTACTGGCGGGGCGACTCGAATCGTCAGGTTTTAACCCGCATTTACGGCATTTCCTTCCCCAAAAAACAAATGCTCGAAGATTTTATCAAACTCCGCGAAGAAGCCGAAAAGCGCGACCACCGCAAATTGGGCAAAGAGTTAGAACTGTTTATGATTACGCAAACCATCGGCGGAGGTCTTCCTGTCTGGCTTCCGAATGGTACGCTGGTGCGGCGTTTATTGGAAGAATTTTTGCGCAATGAACTTATCAAACGCGGGTATCAGGAAGTCATCACGCCGCATATCGGCAACCTGAATATGTACCGCACTTCCGGACATTATCCATACTACGCAGATGGGATGTTTCCGCCTATCAAGTTCACCGATGAAACGGGGCGTGAGGAAGAGTATTTGCTCAAGCCCATGAACTGCCCGCACCACCACCAAGTGTATTCGTCAAAACCGCGCTCGTACAGGGATTTGCCCGTACGCTTGGCAGAATTTGGCTCGGTGTATCGCTATGAGCAATCGGGTGAATTAAGTGGACTCTCCCGTGTACGTGGCTTCACACAAGACGATGCACATATTTACTGTACACACGACCAACTCAAAGATGAACTTGCCAACGCGATTGAGCTAACGCAACTTGTGTTCAAGACCTTTGGCATGGAAGTCAAAACTCGCCTGTCATTCCGCGACCCCGCTAATAAAGAAAAGTATGCCGGCGAAGACGCAATGTGGAACCAAGCAGAGCGCGAAATTCAAGAAGTAGCCGAAGAAATGGGACTTGATTATTTCATCGGCATTGGCGAAGCGGCTTTCTACGGACCAAAATTTGACTTCATCGTCCGCGACGCAATCGGACGCAAATGGCAGCTTGGCACGGTGCAGGTGGATTATGTCATGCCGGAACGCTTCCAGCTTGAATACGTCGGCAACGACAACGCCAAACATCGCCCCGTGATTATTCACCGTGCGCCCTTTGGCTCAATGGAGCGGTTTTTGAGCATTTTGATTGAGCATTATGCTGGAAATTTCCCGTTCTGGCTTGCGCCTGTGCAGGTGAGCGTTCTTCCGATTACCGATGCACAACTTCCTTACGCACAAGAACTGACGGCACGTCTGGACAAACTCGGCTACCGTGTGAAATTAGACGACCGCGCCGAAAAAGTAAACCGCAAAATTGCAGAATCGGAACAGAAAAAAGTACCGTTTGCGCTGGTTATTGGCAAAAAAGAAGCAGAAGAAGGCACGGTTTCGGTACGTGAGCATGGTGTGGGTGATAAAGGCACGATGAGTTTTGATGCGGTGTTGGAGGTGTTTGCGGGGCTTCAATCGAAGGGAGTGTAAATTATGTATCAATCCAAAACTCGTTATGGAGTTGTTGCTATACTTGATGCACTCGGTGTCGCAGTAAAAACAATAGCACAAAGTCAAGCATTTTTCGCTGATCTAGACTCTATCTTGAGTACTGTCAAAGAAAAAACAAGACCAATAAATGATAATTCTAAGGATGATCATGAGTTTGCCTATCGCACTTTTGGCGATACCATCATATTTACTTGGTCGTGGCAGCGCCAACGCGAAGAAGATGAGAGAAATCAGCAACTTAAGGTTATGCAAATTACCCCTATTGTAGGGCAATATCTATCTAGTTTTTTTTGTACGGCACTTACCAAACAGATACTTTATCGTGGCTCTGTATCGTTTGGGGAGTTTCTTATTTCCGAAGATAATAATGCACTTATTGGTCCAGCTATTGCTGATGCGGCTCATTGGTATGAAAAGGCGGATTGGGCTGGAATCATTGCAACACCTAAAATGGGATTTACGCTAAAATCACTACAACTTTACATGGCGACAGAAGAAGGAAAAATCCCCAATTCCAATTTTGTCCTGGAGAAGCACTTTATTGAATCCAGTGTCCCACTTAAAGACAAGAGTGGTAAGACTGTAACAGAACCTGAGATTTGGGCATTAGCTTGGTTTGATGAATACCACAATAACGTTAAAATACACAGACAAAAGCAAGGGCAGTCTGAATATAAGCATCATAGCAAAGTTTGGTTTACAAAGGATTTTGGGCTTTGTCCAATTACGTCAGGCTCAGAAAGTAAGTATGTCAATACCGCAAAGTTTTTTATGGAGAACATTAGACAAAATGTAAGGTTAGTGAGTTTATTTGTATAAAGTTGCGTAGATTAGCCGATAAACACTTGTTTCACAGCCCATGTTCTTTGCCATGAAGC
>JALONG010000117.1 GCA_025455065.1 Candidatus Kapaibacterium sp.
TATCTACAATGGGTGTGATGCTGCTAACGGCAAGTCCCATGCGCTCGGCAATTTCACGCATAATCATTGATTCTGAGCGTCCGACATAGCTTATGATATTCAGTTCTTGCTTGCTAATTCCAGTGTACGCATCATTCAAATTTTGATGAATTTCTAAGAACTCTTCAACGAGAACATTGATGAGTTCAGTAAGTTCTTCTGTACGCCGTTGCGTTGGGTTCATAATACAAGTTCAGTAAATCAACGAAGAGGTTATCACATTATTTGAAAATCGAATTATTCAAATTTACAACATTTAATAAATCTGTGCAAAAAATATTTAACAAATGCTGCAGGTATCATATTTTCACTCAACAATTCAGATGTACACCGCATAAAAACTAGAAAAAATCAATCATATTTTTTTGAGAACAAAGAAAAAATGCTTCTTAGAAGGAAAAAAGTGTAAATTGCACGTGTGTTGCTTTCAAAAAAGCCAAATATTGCCATGTTTCACTTTATTGCAGCAAAACTATGTCGAAAATTCTGATAATCGAAGATGATATGTCCATCCGCAATGGCATAAGTAAACTCTTTGTTAAAGAAGGGTACTCGGTTTTCTTTGCTGAAGATGGCGCAGAAGGGCTAAAAATTGCCGCTCAGGAACGCCCCAATATAATCCTTTGTGATATTGCAATGCCTACGATGAATGGATATGAAGTTCTTACCAAAATCAAACAAAATCCTGCATTAGCAACCATACCTTTTCTCTTCCTTACCGCGAAGATCACCAAAGAAGACGAAGAAAAAGGTCTTGCTGCAGGTGCAAGCGGCTATTTAAAAAAGCCAATTTGGCCCGATGATATTCTCATCGCCGTAAAAAAATTCGTCTAGTTTTGTAATCTATTGTGAATGTTGCTTTTTTTTGTTTATCGTGGCATCGTTACATAAGTCTGTTCATTTCCCCAGAAATTCTCGTTCTTTTGTCAAGGGGCGTAGGTCGTTATACTTTCAACACCTACTTATTCAGTGCATAGTTTGTTTGTGCATTGATATCTTTATTACTGGGTGCCAAAAACAGCCCGAAGTTGAAACGGATTTTGGAAGAATCCAACGGAGAGCAGACTCAATAGCGTTGATTCAACGATTCAACGATTCAACTCATGCACGTGCAATCCGCAAAGCAAACAATCATATCCCTGAAGTCTTGTACCGACGAACCTTCATCAGTTCCAAAACCCATTTGGATTCTATCAGAAGAGTTTTCGGAAAAAAACCGGGAACAACTCTTGGTTACCGCGTTTTCACTACCCTTAATCGCAAAGACATTCAATACTTTCGCGTTGGTGATACAATTATACTTCCAAGCAGCTTTCATCAGGATTTGAGAGTATATTCCGTTTTTCCGCATTATTACCCTTCAGCCGATACAATCAATAAATTGATAATCATTTCAAATGCTTTTCAATCGTATGCCTGCTACGAAAACGGAAAACTTATTCGCTTTGCTGCCTGTAACACAGGAAGAGAGGCAAAACCGACATTTCCGGGGCGATATACTCTAAATTGGCGAGACAAAATACGCCGCTCTTCGTTAGACAGTAATTGGGTTCTTCCTTTTACTTGGAATTTCCACCTATTTGCGGGAAGCGCTTTTCACCAATTCGATATGCCTGGTCGCCCTGTTTCGCACTCCTGCGTAAGACAGTTTATGGATGATGCTGAATGGCTTTATTCTTGGGGTGTTGGCGGAAAAATTGATACTGCGAACAAAAAATATATCCCTATGACGGGAACACCGGTCATTATTGTGGATGTATTCGATTATTCGCGAAAAAAAGGTGGTCCATGGTGGGAAATAGTGAGTAACAAAGACACAATGATTGCTCTACCTCGATCACCAATGCAAGTGGAGGAAGCGCTAATCCCAATTTCGCAAATTCCTCCCGAAGTTCGCTGGCAATTACCTCAAAAAGAACGGTACTTGTATGCTGAAGATACGTTAAGAAAGCGCGGCTGGATTCGTTCTGAAGTTACTTTGGAAGAATCAGTCAATTACAATAAATTGCGTCGGGATAAGGCAAAAGTAAAACGATCTCATTTGCTTCGCAAAACTCGAATGAAATCGAAGCAACCAATCAGTTCAAACCAAGAATCAAACCCCTAACATCATTCATAACAACAACTTGAAACTACTGCTATTTCAAAGCCGTTTCACTATTCAGACCGTAAAAATATGCGCAAGACCATGAGTAATACCCTTCTGCTCATTACTGCCGTTACATTGGGCTTTTTCACGAATGTTGTTTACGGGTTTGCACAAAAGGCGAAGCCCAAAAAACAACCCTCATCACCTCCTAGTCCTCAAGCGTCAAAAACGACTAAGCCGACAAATAACGGCAATAGCGCGATTGTCATTGACAACAACCAAGAAAGTATCAAAATCGGAATGAATTTGGTGGAATCCGATCCCTTGGATTTACCGCAATGGAGAGCCGCTCAACTAGCAGTGGCGGAAATCAACGCAGCCGGCGGAGTGTTAGGGAAGCGCTTGGAACTTGTAACATCTGTCAGTCCGAATCGGCAGTATGACAAAGTATATCCAGGCTTAAAGCGGCTTTTAGATAGTGGTGTTACTTGTTTGGTCATACCCGACGGTTCAGAATTAACCTTAAAAATTGCTAATCTCACAGTAGTACGTGATGCTCTGATGATTGCGACCTCTTCTACTTCTCCCGAAGTAACGAATCTCAAAGATAACGATTTAGTTTGGCGTACTTCCCCCTCAGACATTTTTCAAGGGCGCGTTGCGGCTGAATTGTTGGACAGTATGCGGATTAAAACTGCTGCTATTATTTATGTTGATAACAGTTATGGTATTGGTTTAAGTACAAATTTTCGTGAGGCTTTTCAAAAAAAAGGCGGTTCTGTTACGGCATCAATTCGCTATCCCTCCCTACCGACTTACAAAGATTATGACTTTAAGGTGCAATTAGACACACTGTACAAATCAAAACCCCAAGCCGTTTACGTCATTTCCGACATTGAGGATGGAATAAAAATTACGATGCAATCGCAGATATACAATTTTTTTACGAAAGATTACAAGCCACAAATTGTCGGCTGTGATGCAAATTATAGCAATGATTTCCTCTTTGCTGTTAATCCCAGCGTAATTGAGGGGATGTTGGGATTATCGTATGTTCGGCCTCAAAATTATCCCAACCACGAAAAGTTTTTGGTTCGCCTCAAAAAATACTTGCAAGACAGTAAGGATTCTAGTTCTTATGCTTTTAATGTATTGGACGGATTAGTTGATAGTGAAACAATGGACACCTATGCTTCAACCGCATACGATGCCGTGTACACCTTAGCGTTAGCTATGGCAAAAGCAAACTCATCCTTTGCAACTGATATTGCCAAAAACATTCGGCAAGTTGCGAATAATTCGTCCCAGGCTGAAATTATTAATCCCAATGAGTTTGCAAAAGTTGCACCAGCTTTACAAAAGGGGAAGCGCCTCAATTACACTGGAGCAAGTGGCCCGGTTGAATTTGACGAAAAAGGTGACGTAACTGGCGGTACATACACAGTTTGGCGTGTGAGCAAAGGGCGATATACAGTTTCCCGTATTATCTCGTTTCCCTAGAATTTTATGAACACAAATGGCAAATAAAATATATCTTCGCTTTAAGCAAATCCTCCCAAAGCCAATAAAAAACATCCTCAGTAGCATCAATCAACGGCTTTTTGCACGGAAACGGTTGCAACAAAAGTATGGATATTGGTTTGATGTGGATTGGCGAAAAAAATTTAGTACCCTGAGCGATGAAGAGTGGACGAATGCTTACGATGAAGTCTGGAAACACCATCATAACGACTGTCTTGATGAGACTGATTCCGAACTTATTTTAAGCGCAATATCACAAGCGGAGGCGAGAAATATTACCCCCATTCGTACTGTATTGGAAATTGGTTGCGGTTACGGCACACTTGCTATCGCAATGGCAACTGCAGGATACAAGGTAACTTGTCTTGATGTTAGCTCTGAAGCGCTTCTGCGTGCTAAAAATCGCGCTGATGCTGATAATATCTTCATCACGTGGCAACAAGGTTTTGCAGAGCGTATTCCCTTCCCTGACCAGTCTTTTGATGTAATAACGTGCTGTCACACCTTAGAACACGTAAAAGACCTTGAGGCAACGGTTCAAGGTATGAAGAGGGTTGCGAAAACTGCATTGGTAATTCTTGTTCCTAAGCAAGAGTTTAGGCTCTATGCGGAGAATTATCACACGCAATTTTTCCCTTCTAAGCAAGAACTTATCAATGCTTTCGGGCTGCAACAATACACATGTATTGAACTTGATTGCATTGAACACAAAGGAGAATTTCAGGGTGAAGCTCTTTTATATCTTGGCTTCTTGTGAATCAAAGAAATGTAACTGGTCAGGTGTCATAAAACTTGAACGAAAATTTCATGCAGAAAAAGATATGCAATACTTAAGCTGCGCGGAAATATCGCAGAGGTATCATCAA
>JALONG010000118.1 GCA_025455065.1 Candidatus Kapaibacterium sp.
AGAGCAGGGGCTTTCCTACAACACGGTAACAAGTTTTACGCAAGACAAGCAGGGTTTTTTGTGGATTGGGACGTTTAACGGGCTGAATCGCTATGATGGAGGGCAATTCACGGTTTTTCCTCGCAATGCAACCTTGAACAGTACAGACACTATCACTCCACGTGCAATTCGTATTGTCTATGCTGACAAGCGTGGTATTATCTGGCTTATAGCTTTTGATAACAGCATCTGGCGATTTTATCCTGCCAGCGAGACGTTTACTCCTGTTGCTCTCACCCTCCCGAATTCTGTGCGGGATTACGCTAATTCTCTGAAAGAAGATGCAGCCGGAATAATGTGGCTCACCACGACCGAAGGTCTGTTCCGTTTCGATGAGCAAACGGAAAAATTTATCCGAGTGCAAGCGCAGGAGATTACCAGAGCAGCCTCAACACATTCTCAAAAATCTCTCCAAATCTCACTTTCGGGCATAGAAGAAGTTACTCGCGGCAATGAGCGCACAATGTGGATTCGCAAGCGGGGAGGGCTTATCGAACTTGATTTGACGAGGCTTACGGCAGTGCATCACAGTCTGTTAGATTCGGTGGGTGATAAGCAGTTTTTTTATAGCAATATTGTTCGTGATTCTTCAGGGTATTTATGGTTTGCCGATTTGACAAATTTGTATTGTTTTGATGTGGGCAGCAAAACAATCATCCTCCGTATCCCGCAAGAAACCTACGTTCAATTCTCAACGCATAAAAATCCGCCGAAAAATCATTTTATGACGCGCACGATTCTTTGCGCTCCTGATGGCTCACTGTGGTTCGGTTCCTTTGGTGGACTTGTTGTTTTGCGCTATCCAAACGGAAACCCGCAGAAATACTCGCTGCAACTACTTCAACACAATGAAGCACAGCCGACAAGTTTGAGCGGTAACTCCATTCGTACACTTATTGCCGATAAATCAGGTGTGGTCTGGACGGGCGGTGAGCCGTTCGGTATTAACAAGTACACGCCATACAAGCAAAAATTTCTCCTTTTTCGGCATTTACCCTTTGATGAAAATAGCCTTGCAGACAACTATGTACGCGGTATCTGCCTTGCGCGTTCCGGAATTTTGTGGGTGGCAACGCATTTTGGCGGGATTAGTCGCTATGACCCCAAAAGCGGCATTTGGACACGCTTCCGCGATGATATTGATAAAAAATTGCCGAACAATCTGTGCTTACCCGTGAATGAAATTTGGACAATTTTTGAAGACCATGAAGGTATCATCTGGGCAGGAACACGCGGAAATGGACTGCTGAGGTTTGATGAGACTTTTGGAGGATTTCGGCGGTCGCCGCTCCTGCCTGATACGTCCATTGTGCAAGTTATTACCGAAGACCGCGAGGGGAATCTCTTTATCGGAATACGAGGAAATACGCCGGATGTAGGGATGTACGTGATTCCTCCGCAGCGAACACAAGCATCAATGCGCTTTATTTCTACGTTACAAATGGACAAAAGCAGCTTTAGCAATGCCAAATTTATGGCTGGCGATGTGATGGCAATTCACAAAGACCGCTCGGGAAATCTGTGGTTTGGCGGGATGAATGAACTTTTTCGCATCAAAGCAGGCTCGGAGCGGATTGAAGACCTTACCGAGCAGGTAAAAGCGGTTCTGGGCGGAGTGCCAATTAACTTCGGATACTTGATTACGTCTATTCTCGAAGACCGCACAGGAAGGCTTTGGTTTACGTGCAAGGGCAAAGGGCTTGCGTATTTTGAGCCTACCGAGCAGAAATTCGGCATTATGGAAGAATTACGTGCCTTACCCAATGCCCATATTTATGCGGCACTCGAAGATGCTAAGGGAAACTTCTGGATAAGCAGTGATGCGGGTTTGACGTGTTGGAACCGCACGCAACATACCTTTCGTACCTTCACTACCGCCGATGGTTTACAAGGGCGTGAATACAACCGCATGAGTTATTTCAAAGGTGCTAACGGGATGATGTTTTTTGGTGGCACAAACGGCTTAAATGCCTTTTTTCCTGAAAAAATGCCCTTGAATCCCGCTCCACCACTTGTTACATTGACATCAGTGAAAATTTTTGCACAAGAATATGCGCCCCAAAGTATTTGCACTCAATCCCCGGAAGGCGCTTCCACACTCACGCTCAGGCACGACCAAAACTTTCTCACCTTCCAATTTGCCGCAATGGATTTTCACGTTCCCGAAAATAATCAGTACGCTTACACATTGGTTGGTTTGGATAAACAATGGATATACTCCGGTACAAGGCGTGAAGCGGTGTACACGGGCTTAGACCCGGGAATCTACACGCTGCGCGTTAAGGCAGCAAATAACGACGGGGTTTGGAATGATGCGGGGTTGACGCTGCGCGTGGTTGTTTTGCCTCCATGGTGGCAAACATGGTGGTTTCGTGTGATATTGCTTGTATCCGGCTTGGGAGCGATTGGACTTGTCATTCAAACATACCGTCGGCGTATTGAGCGTTTGCAGCAACATAGACAAGAACTGCTCTCGCACATTGCCGAAAAGGAGCGAGCCGAAGTGCAACTTCATCGCTCCGAAGAAAAGTTTCGAGCGCTCTTTGAGACCTCGACCTTGGGCATGGTCTTGTGGCAAAATGACGGTGCATTGTTGGAAGTAAATGTAGCTTTTATGGGACTTCTGGGGTATGAAGCGGGTGAAGTCGTCAGTCTCAATTTTTGGCAAATTTTGGGTGAAATGCACGTTGGCTCAATTACGCACTCGTTGCAGCAACGACGCGCTTTTGGACCGATTGAACACGTACTGACACAGAAAAACGGCGAAAAACTGACCGTCGTGATGTATGGTATTGCGATTGGGAATGATGAAGAGCAGAAAGATTTTGAGCGAATTTGGTCGGTGATGGAGGATGTAACCGAGCGCAAACGCGCTACCGATGCACTTCTTCGATATCAACTTAATCCACATTTTATGTTTAATGTGTTAAATTCGGTGAACGCGCTTATGGCGGAAAATCAGCGCAGCGCCAAGCGTATGATTATTCAGTTTTCGAGTCTTCTAAGGCACACACTTGTTGCCAGTACACGGCAGACTGCTCCTTTGGGTGATGAAATCGAAGCGGTTGAACATTATTTGACGATTGAGAAAATTCGGTTTGAAGAGCGTTTGGAAACAAGTATTGATGCAGAACGCGAAGCATTGAGTTTGAATGTTCCCGTATTTTTGGTGCAGCCATTGGTGGAAAATGCGATAAAATACGGCACGCAATCAAGCGACGGAGTGCTTCATATTAGGGTTTTCGCCCGTATTGTGCAAGAAGAATTACAGATTGATGTTACCAATAGCGGTGCGTGGCAAGAATTGTTGCAAGAATCCGTAGAAATAAGTAATGGCAATGATCTCAAAGCATCTGTTATGAAAAAACGCAGTACGGGAATCGGGCTTGCAAATTTACGCAAACGTTTGGAGCAGTACTACCCCGATGCACATTCCATGACGATTGCCGAAGAGCAAGGAATGGTAAGGGTTTCTATTGCCATTGCGCTGAAAGAATTATCACAAATACACCAATATTAATACTCCGTGAACTATGACCATACAAGCCCTGATTGTTGATGATGAACGCCTTGCGCGCTTGGAATTGCGTCAAGCTCTTGCTGAGGTAAATGAGAGCATGAGAGCCGAAGACCGTATCACCATTATCGGCGAAGCCTCAAGCAAAGCCGAAGTGTTGGCATTTCTTGCTGTGGCGGATAACCCGCGCCCGGACGTGATTTTTCTGGATATTTCGATGCAAGGTGGCTCTGGTTTTGAAGTGTTGGAAGAAATTGATTATGACGGCAAGCGTCCCATACACATAGTTTTTGTAACAGCATACGACGAATATGCCGTGCGAGCATTTACCGTCAATGCGCTGGATTATGTGCTAAAGCCGATTGACCCCGACCGTCTCGCTCTGACGATGGAGCGTTTGCAAAAAGCACTTCAATTTTCACACCATAGTGGGAAGGACGAAACGAATTTGCTTGAAATCGGTGCGGTAGGCACTGAGCCGCAAACACAGCTTCCCGAAACTCCGCAAAAACTTACCCCGGAGGATGTTATTTTCATCACATTAGGTAAACAGCGCCGTTTTGCACCGCTTGCTGAGATTGTGTGTGTTACTGCTAATGATAATTATAGTGATGTATGGCTCAAAGGCGGAAAAAGGGCTATGCTGCTGAGAACAATGAGTGAATGGGAGGAAATGCTACCGGAGCAAGTATTTTTGCGGGTTCACAGGGGAACAATCATTAACCTTGATTATGTAGATATGGAACGCCCTTGGGAGATGGTCGGCACAGCAGCACAAGTGTATTTGCAAGGTGTCGCAGAGCCGTTCGCTGTTAGTCGTCGTTCATTGCCGAGCTTACGGAGGATGTTGAAGATATAATACCAATTTGAGTTGACAATTATGCATAAATTCTTTGTATATTAGATTGAATAGAACAATGTTTGTAACCTGTTGCTCAACATCATGCGCCGTT
>JALONG010000119.1 GCA_025455065.1 Candidatus Kapaibacterium sp.
AGTGGCACAGACATTCTTGTCTGTGCGAGTATTTATGCTGCTTCCAGAGAAAAGCATTGAAAAAATAATGCACAATCTTCAACGTAAATTGGTATAAGAGCGTTTAATGCTGCCAAAACATTCAATCGCTGCCGCCCTGAGGGCGCTTTGACCCATTGTCTGCTTAGCGACCAGAGCGTTGCAAAGAAGCCGCCTAAGACGAAATGTGCGGCATCAACAAAAAAGACCGTTCGCTTGCCCTGTTGCATTTCTTCTAAACGAGGCTCCAAGTCTTTTTTTTAAAGTCTTCTTGCTTCTGGGCATCTGCTTTGGCAGGCAGCAATCCCGTACGCAAGGGACGGAAGCCCAATGAGCGAACAAACTCTCGTACTTGCTGGGTGCTACGCTTCAAGCCTGTACGTTCCTCTATCACGGCTGCTGCCTGCTTCATTGAATGCGGTGGATGGGCGGTAAAATATGCCTTCAGCTCATCGGCGTACCGATGCAACTCACTTGATTTTCCCTGATAATGCGTTGTCCGAACCACATCCAGCCCCTGACGATATTCGGCAATATACTCAACCAATGTCCGTTTGCTGATACGATTGATGGATTCTACTTGTGTCCGTGATAGTCCTTGACTCAGTAAATACAGGGACTCCATATTTACGCCGAACAATAGGATGAGGATGATGATAACGTTCTTGCTCTAACGTGGTGATCGTTTATTCGGAAAACAAGAGTTTTGCCATCGTGGTACGCGAAATAGTCATTCAAAAAACACTGTTCTCGAACTTACAACAAATTTCTACATTGCGCAATTATCATCCTTGTTTAGTATAGCAATAGTCTGGACATTTTTGCTACGGCTCTCTAAAAATTTCGCCGGAAGCCTCATAAAACCTAGATTTCAAGTAAAAAACAGTATAACTTGAAACCCTCATAGAACCTAGGTTCTTCAAAAATGTCCAGACTATTGGGTATAGTAGAAAAGAAAAATTACAGTGTTTCTGTGAGGCACAATAGGAGGATTTTCTATCGCTCGGAACGAAAAAAAACGTTTTGGTGTTATGGATGGTACATTTTTCCGCCAAAAGTTTCCCAAGAAAAATGTATCTTCGTTTCTCACAATATCCTTGATTCTGAACACAGAGGATTCAAGTTGTAAGTGCGAATGTTCTATAACACAGAATTTATGCGGTGTTAAGCAAAAAACATCTTGCTTAAAAGTGAAGAAATCCACAAATATCTTGTTTGGCGAATATCCGCATTACTGCTCATCAAGTCAGCATCTACGCTATACCTGAAAATCACGTTTCGCACTTACAACTTGAATTCACCCTTTCAATTATTATCGTTTTTTCGGAGAACATTATGTCCATGTACACCGCACCACATCTGATTTTGCCGAAAATTCCCAATCTCCACCAACTAGATGTTTACGTTGCCAACGGCGGTTATGAGCAAATCCGCAAAGCGCTCAATCTCACGCCGGATGATGTTATCAACGAAGTGAAAAAATCGGGCTTGCGCGGGCGTGGTGGCGCGGGCTTTGCAACGGGCTTAAAATGGAGTTTTATGCCCAAAGGCGATATGGTAAAATACCTCGCTGTCAATGGCGATGAATCCGAGCCTGCCTCCTTCAAAGACCGCCAAATTTTCGAGCATAACCCTCACCAACTTATTGAAGGCATTTTGATTGGCGGCTACGCAATGGGTGTCAAGGCTGCATACATCTACATTCGCGGCGAATACCACAAATGGGTGCGTATGATGGAAAAAGCCGTAGAAGACGCATATAAAAAGGGTTTAGTCGGTGAAAAAATGAAGCAAACCTTTGGAACTGACTTCGCAATGGATATTTACGTTCACAAAGGTGCAGGAGCGTATATTTGCGGAGAAGAAACTGCTCTGATGAGTTCGCTTGAAGGCGACCGCGCATACCCTCGTGTTAAACCGCCATTTCCCGCACAAAAAGGCTTGTGGGCAAAACCAACGACCGTAAACAACGTCGAGACAATGGCCCATGCACCCGCTATTTTCGCGCTCGGCGCTGAAGCATACAGCAAAATTGGCGCTCCCGGACATACGGGAACGATTCTCTACGGCTTGAGCGGACACGTGAACAAGCCGGGTGTGTATGAAGCAGAATCGGGAACACTTCTCACTGACCTTATTTTTAGCGACAAGTATGCAGGCGGTGTTCCGGGTGGCAAAAAGGTGAAAGCCGTGATTCCGGGCGGTTCTTCGATGCCTGTTTTGCGAGGCGATGAAATTGAAGGCGTGAAAATGGAAGAAGAATTTTTGAAGAAAATCGGCACACACATCGGTACAGGCGGCGTTGTGGTGATGGACGAAGATACAGACATTGTGAAAGTAACGCTGCGTATTGCCCACTTTTATCATCACGAATCCTGTGGTCAATGTACACCGTGCCGCGAAGGATGCGGCTGGATGGAAAAAATGCTCAAGCGCATTTACAAAGGCGAAGCGACCTCGCAAGATTTGGAAACGCTTTTGAGCGTGGCATCGAATATCGAAGGCAATACAATTTGCGCTTTGGGCGATGCGGCGGCGTGGCCCGTCAAAGCATTTATCACGAAATTCCGCGATGAGTTTGAAGCCCGCGTGAAGGCTTCACGCAGTTTTATACCGCTTAATGTTGTTCACGGTGTGCGTCATCGTGCGGAGAAGTTTGAAGTGCTTGCATAAAAGTACCACACGACAATTTTCGCGTTTTTTAATTCAAGTTGTAAGTACGAAATGTGATTTTCGGAAACAGCTTAGATGCTAACTTGGCGAGCAGTAATTCGGAATAAGTACATCGTTATATTTGATTTCTATTCCTCCCTCTTGGGTGACAGATTGGCAAATTTCAACACCGGATCTTCAATATGCCCTAACAAACAATGCCATTAAGTTAAGCATCCCGCCAAGCTATGAAGCGGGTTTGCTGGTATATTTATAGAATCGGACTTGTTGTGTCGGCGCTGGTTTTGTACGCAGAAATCTGCGCTGTGGTCGCCGTGGAACGGGCGTTTGCAGGAAGGTTCTACTTAGACTTAGTTGGAAAACTGATAAATTTGCTTCAACACCAGCTATGAACCGAGAACAATCATGGCCAGCTATGAATCCAGAACTATTTTTTGCCCATTTTCTTCAATTGACCACACCATTCAGCATTGATGGCGTTGCAACCACGTTGAACGGCACCCAGATTACAGAAGTTATTCTGCGCATTGTCGTTGCGCAGGAGTATCGCCCTGAAGGCTATAGAATACCGCCATAGCAGCCATATACGGCGCTGGCAACATCTCCATTTATTTCAATATCCATGCTACATCGAATGTGATGTTCCGGTCTATCAACGCAAGAGCGACAAGCAGACCATACAACTGCCTGTCCCATAGAGTTGCGCCAATAGTGGATTCACGCTCCTGTTTGCATCGCAGGTGTTGGCACTGATTCAGATGACTACCTCTATTGCCGCAACAGCCCGGTCATCTGGGCTTGTACCCGCATTGCGTACAAACCATCTTTGATGCCTATACGCAGGTTGCGTATCAAGAATTTGTCGGCAGTGGCATTGCAACACCGACGAGCATTGGTGTTAATGAAACGAATTGCCATAAAGGACATGATTACATTACCTTAGCGGTGGACATGGAAACAACAACCATTATTGCCCTTGAAGACGGCAAATCTTCCGAGTTCTCCGATGGCTATTGCCAAACGCATGGATGAGCCGGAGAAGGTAACGCGGTATCATTGGATATGTCGCCAGCATTTATCAAAGCAAGTCGTGAGGGCTTTGCCAATGCAACGGCTCACCTTTGACCGTTTGCATATTGTCCGCCTCGTTGACCGAGCCTTCCGAGATCCGCATCATCCGAAGAATGCTACGCACAGCCGTTTACGCTTCTGGCAAGACCAATTCTCACAAAAGTATATGAACAAAAGACCGTTGGCGAAGCGTCTGCATTCTTGACCTATTGGTGCGATAGCCTTGAAGAAGCTGGTCTCAAGGCTGAGGCGCTTATCCGTTCTGTTCGTTCCCATGCCGAAGGTATCATTTCCTTTGTTGCCACACGCCTCACCAATGACGTTCTCGAAGGCATCAATAGCAAATTCAGCTCATTAAGAGAGCCGCTCGTCGCTATCGGCATACGACCAATTTCAAACGTATGATTCTCTTTGCCTTCGGGGTAATTCAACCTCAATTATACTCCTTTCCAACTAAATCCAAGTGGAACCGATCGCGGTGCTGCCAAGCCCGCGTTGAAGGACCCGACAAACTGAAGCCCGAAGCATCAGCAGATGAAGTTCCACAATCTTGCAGAGCATGGCATCTTCTTCGGCAGTGGTCTTGCGGGGGCGACCCGGTAACGGTGTATCTTCCAGACCGTCAAACGCTTCTTCTTCCCAAGGGTCTATCCAAGCACTGACCGTATCGCGGGTCACCTCGAAAATACT
>JALONG010000034.1 GCA_025455065.1 Candidatus Kapaibacterium sp.
CATCCTCGCTTCCGCACAGCAAGTTCACAATCTTGCTCTTTCCGCATCTACTTCTGCTCTTTCCGCGCCTGTTCGCCGATATCCGGCTATCGAAGTGGTATTTGCTTTGTTGATGCTCGTTCTGTCTATGCTCTCTTTAGTATCCACGCCGACAAATGCACAAACAAAAAATGTTCTGCCGACAGTAGTTAGTACGCAAATTAAAGTCAGTACACCCAATATAACCGTAGAAACAGGAGCAACACAGGTAATTACCGAAGTAACGATACTCGGACAAAGCCCGCAAAATGTAACACTCTTTGCTTGGTTATCTAATCATACTCTGGCAAAAGTGTACGTTGCGCCAGGCACAGATTCTAGCAAACGTATCTTAATTATTACGATTTCTCCCGGCAATTATGGAGTATCGCTCATCAATCTTCGTGGTGTTCATAAGCATTCTCACTTAGTTGCCACTGCGGGAATAATTCTAAACGTTCCGACAGTCATGACTTCGCCTTCGCTTGCACCGCCACTGATGAGTGGAGTCCAACCGCAAATTATCGGTTCAATTCCGAATTTAAGTTTTATGAACAACAATGGTTCACAAGCACATTTTACTTATCCTTTCTATGCAAGTCCGCAAGTTCCGGTTTTAAATACTAACGGACCATGGATGTTCGGCATCCCAGAAAATCATATCTGGAAGAATTGTATTCATGCTTCATTCAAATACTCCACAACCGGTATTCTTGTCGCTACCGTACAGTTTTACAAAGGAATTTACATACTTCGCCTTTCGGCTTTACCAAAAGCAAGCGGTACGGTTGCCGTAACCATGATCTTGCAATACGGCATTGGCTCTTCAACCGCGAGCGTCAGCCAAACCTTTAACGTTACTGTTGCCCCTGCGCCGGAACAACTATCTATCGGAGAAATAACGTTTATTTCAACTACCAGTGGCACATCCTTTTTTAAAGGGTTTCAAACAAATCTGCCTCTGAAAAAGGAGCATTTCACCGTCAGCTACAACAATCCTGACCTTATGAATGAACCGCAAGTTTACGGCGGTATCCTCCCAAGCAAATTTAGATCCATCGGTGGCATTCTGAAAAAAAATGTTCATGGTATGGGGATGGTAAATATTGTCGCCTTTGACGGATACTCATTCGCACAACGACAATTTACCGTTCAGGTAACACCATTACTCAATACTCCAACCTTCTCGTCAGTAGAGGATAACGGAAGTGTGAATAGTTCAGGCGCTGATACAGAAATTGGCGACACTGCCGAAACCTATTCAGGTGTTCAAAAAAGCGTCCACGAAAGCAGCACCCGAAAAGATGTTCTTTCGCAAAAAGAAACGATTGCGATGAAAGCATTTCCGAATCCGGCCTCAAATGTTACAACAGTCGAATATAACTTGCCGGAGGCAGATGACGCACGGGTAGAAATCTTCTCCGCTCAAGGCATGAAACTGCGTACTTTGAGCAGTGGTTCTGCAACGAAAGGTCAAAATACGGTTGATGTTGATGTGAGCGATTTGCAAAGCGGTACATATATGTTAAGTATTTCGTCGAAAAAATATGGCGTAAGTTCTCGCTCAATTACAGTTGTACGGTAACGATACAGCAACAATCGTGAATCTCCACGGCATAAGGGTAAACACTATTTGTTTGCCCTTGTGTTTTTTCGTTCTTACTCAAATGATACAAGAACAGTCGTTGCCTGAGTAAGATTATATCAGGCTTTTAAGCCTATCAATCAATCTATATTGACGACAACCAGCTTTTTTCACCCTCAATAGTTGTAAAACAAGTGATTTCTTGGATGCGGTTTATGCTGTTGTATTTTCACTTCATCTACCGTGAACACGTTGTAATTACTTGATGTTGAGTCAAATGCGCAAGGGCAGTTTTACAAAAAACACCTCCGAAGCAAGATGCAACAAGGCATTGAGCATGATTCGAGCATCGTAATTTTTACTCGTGATTACTCACCGGTATATTCAACGAAATCAACATATCTGAAGGAGCAGATATGATACGGAATAAAGCCCTCACGCTGTCTCCACTCCGGCAAATGCTCTTTCACAAAATCGCCCGCAGCCTTCATCATTTCTCGTGTTGTGAAGACGTTGGCATCCAGATAACCACTCATCAAACCGATTTCTTTGTCAATCATATTGAGCGTAATTGTGCCGTAGCCTCTGTCCACAGCCGTAAAATCACGAATCTGTTCCGGCTTTTGAACGCGGGAAGCATCGTAAAACCTTGCTATTAGGTGGAGTGGATTGTGCGTTGGAAGAATGTCAATGTCAATCGCATCACGTCCGAAGGTTTCATCAATAACGTAGAATGCTACGTCGCAGGAAAATGTGCCGTAGGTGAATTTCATGGTTTCGATCATTTGAAGGGAAAGCGATAATTGAAGGGCGAAATCTAGGAAATACATTTGCGAAAAACGGCGAGTTTTAATATCTGCACAAGAATTCTTAATACTTGTTGATAAACAAAGCATAACAATGCTCCATACCTATTACAGCCGACAAATACGGTCTTGTATAACAGTACAAAAATCTGTAAATTGGTCTCAATGAAATTTTTCAGGCAATATATCACCCATCGCCTTTTCAGCATTTTTATGATGCTGCACATCCTCAATCTCAGTGTGGATGCGGCAGATATATTGCCTGATGCTGTGCCGGAAGATTTGTCGTTTAATGAAATCGAAAGTATTGTCGAATTTGTTTTAGAAGATGTTTTTCATATTCAAAATGCTCTGCCGGAATATGACGAACAAGATGAAGCGGCAGAATTGGTAAAAACCTCCATTGTGTACATTAGTTCTTCATACCCTGTTTCTGTGACCCGCTTGTTCCGCGACGGAACATTGCTCACGTTTGCTCCTTGCTCCCCTGCTGCTTCGCAGCCGACATTAGAGATTCTTTCTCCTCCCCCAAAATCCTAAGTCCTTCCCTGTTCTTAACCGAACCCGCATACTTCGTCCGAGATGAGTTGAGAGATACGTTTATGTATTGACCGACATAGTGCTGACTCATACTCAAGATGCGATACAAAGCGGTGTTTGCGTTTCTCTCTATTTCTCATTTTCCATCATTACCATCGTAGATTGGTGATAACGATATGCTGTTCAAATCACACGGCATCATTGCTCTATTGCTTATAGCATTTGTTCGGGGCTGGATGTACCTTATCCGCCGCGTTGTAACAATCACGAATACCCTATTTCCTCATCGTTGAGGGACTTCCTCTATGGTTGAGGCTCATAGAACAGCAATAGAGCAGTATCGGTTTGTTCTACGGCTTTATCACTCCTGCTATATCTTCATCACATTGTCAAAGGAATCATCATGGCTTCAGGCTCTAAAGGCGTGATTTATGCAGCAATGGCGGGAAACTGCGCGATTGCTGTTACCAAATTTGTTGCGGCTGCTCTGACGGGCAGTTCTGCTATGCTTTCTGAAGGTGTTCACTCGCTTGTGGACACAGGAAACGGTCTGCTCTTGCTCTACGGACTCAAAAGCAGCACCGCTCCGCCGGACGAACAACATCCCTTCGGACGCGGGAAAGAACTCTATTTCTGGACACTCATTGTTGCCATTCTCATCTTCGCACTCGGTGGCGGCATTTCAATATACGAGGGTATTCTCCACATTCAGCATCCCGAACCCGTGAGCAATCCTACACTGAACTACATTGTTCTCGCGCTCTCTATGCTCTTTGAAGGTGCTGCTTGGTACGTGGCGTTGCGAGAATTTCGCAAAGTCAAAGGTACAATGGGCTACATCGAAGCTATTCGCGCCAGCAAAGACCCCAGCACGTTCACCGTTCTTTTTGAAGATACCGCAGCAATACTGGGTTTGGTTGTAGCAATGGTAGGTATTTTTTTGGGGCAACTTCTCAATATGCCTGTTTTGGACGGTGCGGCATCGGTTGTGATTGGCGTGATTCTGGGCTTGGTTGCAGTCTTTCTTGCCTACGAAAGTAAGGGCTTGCTGGTGGGCGAAGGCGTAAGCAAAGCAGTTCAGCAGGATATTCGCCGCATTGCCGAAGCGGACGCGGCGATTGCACGGTTAGGACGACTGCTCACGATGCACTTTGGTCCACATGAAATTTTGCTCACCATCGAAATTCACTTCGAGCCGCTTTTGTCCGCCGATGCCGTTGCTGCGGCGATTGACCGCATAGACCGCGCTATCCGTGCGGCTCATCCCGACGTAAAACACATTTTTTTGGAAGCACAATCTCTCGTTCCTACTGTTCACGATAATCAAGCATAATTGCTTATTTCACCACACAAATTTTCTCAATGTACTTCATGCACCCAAGAATTATGAACCGCGCACACCTGCTCTTTGCGGCACTAGTATTGTCGCTGGTCTCAGCCTGTTCCAAAAACTCAAGCACGACACAAGTCGAAACATTCCAAGTCATCAAACTCGCCGAAAAAACGGTGGACTATAACAACGAATTTGTTGCGGAAATTCTTGCCGCACAGCGTGTTGAGGTTCGTAACCGCGTCAAAGGCTACATTGAGCGTGTTTTGGTTGATGAGGGGCAAAGTGTCCGTGCCGGACAGAAACTCTTTATCATCAGCAATAAATTTTATCGGCATGAATTAGAGCAAGCCGAAGCAAACACCAAAAGCGTGTATGCCGACCTCAAAGCCGCAAAAATAGAACTTGCCAATGGCAAAACACTATTCGATAAAAATGTTATTTCCAAGCCGGAAGTGGAGCTCTTAGAGGCAAAAGCCGACGCGCTCCAAGCCAAATACGAAGAGGCACAAGCCGCAGAACAGCAAGCACGACTCAATCTTTCCTTTTCCGACATCGAAGCACCGTTTAACGGCGTTATTAACCGTCTTCCGCATAAAACAGGAAGTTTGGTGGAAGAAGGAACCATGCTGACAACGATTTCCAATAGCGGCAGCATCTTTGCCTATTTCAACGTGTCCGAAAAAGATTATTTGGACTATGCCCGCGCAAAGCGTGAGGGCAAGCCCAAAACGGTTTCCCTGAAATTAGCGGACGGAAGCCTCTATCCGCACACGGGCACGATAGAAACCACCGAGAATGAGTTTGATAAAAGCACCGGAAACATCGCCTTCCGCGCCCGATTCCCCAATCCTGACAACCTCCTGAAGCATGGCAGTAGCGGGAAAATCATTGTCAAAACCGAACTGAAAAATGCCATGCTTATTCCGCAAAAATCCACGATTGAAGTGCAGGAAAATATCTATGTTTTTGCGGTGGACAAAAACAACAAAGTGCAGATGCGGCGCGTTGTTCCGGCGTTTCGTCTGCCACAGTTCTACGCGATTAGCGCAGGGCTTTCGGCAGATGACACATTCATTTATGAGGGCGTTCAGCGCGTCAAAGACGGCGCAACAATTATTCCCCAACCAACTCCTTTTCCGCAACTCGGCGAAAGCAACAACAACTAACCTCCTTTGAATTCACCTTCTGAATTTCTTATGACAAAACGATTTATTCATCGCCCGATATTGTCTATCGTGGTGTCCGTTATTATTGTCCTCTTGGGGCTGCTTTCGGTGTCTCGATTGCCGATGACACAGTTCCCCAACATTGCACCGCCTGAAGTAAACGTAACCATTGAGTACACTGGCGCAAATGCTGAAACCGTTACCAAAGCAGCTATTGTACCGCTTGAACGTGCCATTAACGGCGTTCCGGGCATGAAATACATGAGTAGTGATGCAGGAAACGACGGTGTTGGCGTAGTGCAGATTTTGTTCGAGATTGGTACAAATCCTGATGTTGCAGCTATCAATGTTCAAAACCGCGTTAATGCTGTCATGGGCGAGTTACCCGCCGAGGTCATTAAAAATGGAGTAAAAATTGCCAAAGAAGAAAATGCGATATTGATGTATTTGAATCTGTACAGCACGGATTCGACACTGGATGAAAAATTTCTCTACAATTTCACCGACATCAATCTTTTGGCAGAACTCAAGCGCATTAAAGGCGTTGGCTTTGCCGATATTTTAGGAGCAAAAGAATATGCTATGCGGATTTGGCTCAAGCCTGACAAAATGCTTGCCTACAACCTTTCAACAGAAGATATTTTGAATGTTCTTGAAGAACAAAACCTCGAAGCTGCGCCCGGCAAAATTGGCGAAAGCAGCGATAAAAAAGGGCAAGCATTACAATACACTATTAAATACACAGGCAAATTCAACACGAAAGAAGAATACGAAAATATCCCGATTCGCTCCGAACAAACAGGAGAAATTCTGCGCATCAAAGACGTGGCGGATGTTGAATTTGGCACTACATACTTTGATGTGGAAGCAAAATTAAACGGCAAACCTTCCGCCGCTATGATGCTCAAGCAGCTTCCCGGCTCGAATGCAAGCGAGGTCATTGCAAACGTCAAAAAACGCCTTACCGAACTCAAACAAACAATGTTTCTTTCTGGCATGGATTACGAAATCAGCTACGATGTAAGCCGTTTTTTGGACGCTTCGGTGCGGGAGGTCATTAAAACACTTATTGAGGCGTTTATTTTGGTAGCATTGGTAGTGTTTCTCTTTCTCCAAGATTGGCGTTCTACTTTGATTCCTATCTTGGCTGTACCTGTCTCATTGATTGGTACGTTCTTCTTCATGCAATTTTTGGGCTTTTCTCTGAATCTCATTACGCTTTTTGCGCTCGTGCTGGCAATCGGTATTGTGGTGGACGATTCTATCGTTGTGGTCGAAGCCGTCCATGCAAAAATGGAGCATTCCAATATAAGCCCTCGCAAAGCTGCAGAACAAGCGATGCGGGAAATTAGCGGAGCAATTATCGCTATTACACTCGTGATGTCAGCGGTATTTTTGCCGGTAGCATTTATGGAAGGACCATCGGGTATTTTTTACCGACAATTTTCTTTGACAATGGCAGTTTCAATTGTCTTGTCGGGGATTGTTGCTCTCACCTTAGCACCCGCACTATGCGCTATTATTCTGCGGAATCATCACGGCGAAGAACACGCCCAAACATGGCTCATGCGATTCTTTGGCGGTTTTAACCGTTGGTATCACGGTTTAGAGGACAAGTACAAAAACCTACTTTCGGTCATCATCAACAAACGCCTTGTTACGTTTGGCATCTTGGTGGCATTCTGCGCGGGAACGGGCTTGCTGGGGCGTGTTCTGCCCATAGGATTCATCCCCAACGAAGACCAAGGCACATTCTACGCAAGCATTACAACTCCGGCGGGGGCAACATTGGAGCGCACGAAAGAAGTCGTGAACGCGATTCAACGCGCCACACAAGACCTTGATGCTGTTGAAAGTGTCTCTTCGCTTGCCGGAACGAACATTCTTTCGGACGGCACAGGCGCAACCTACGGCACGTGCCTTATCAACCTCAAGCCTTGGAGCAAACGCCGTCAGTCGGTGGAAGAAGTGATTGAAATGCTGGAAGAACGAACCCGACACATCAAAGATGCGCAAATTGAGTTTTTCCCGCCGCCTGCCGTTCCCGGCTATGGCAACGCAAGCGGCTTTGAGCTACGGCTGCTGGACAAAACAGGAAGTGGAAATTTCAAAACGATGGAAGAAGTCGTACAACGGTTCATTGCCGACCTCAAAGCCCGCCCCGAAATTGCGAGCGCATTCACGATTTTTGACGCGAGTTATCCGCAATACCTTGTGAGAATTGACCTCGACAAAGCCGCACAAAAAGGCGTTACTGTCAGCAATGCAATGAGTTCGCTGCAAACGCTTTTGGGCAGCGAGTACGCAACAAACTTTATTCGTTTCGGACAGATGTACAAAGTCATGGTACAGGCTTCGCCGGAATACCGCGCCCTGCCGGAGGATTTGCTCAAACTCACGGTCAAAAACAAACGTGATGAAATGGTGATGCTTTCGGCATTTATGACCGTCGAAAAGCAGTACGGCGTGGATCAAATCACGCGCTACAATATGTTCCCGTCGGCGGAACTGAACGGCGAAGGCAAGCCGGGCGTGAGTAGCGGCACGGTCTTGAAAGTCGTGCAGGAAACAGCAAAAGAAAAGTTACCACGCGGCTTTGATATTGACTGGGCAGGTATTTCGCGGGATGAGGTGAACACGGGCAATGAAGCACTGATTATTTTTGTGATTTGTTTGGTCTTTGTGTATCTGATTCTTGCGGCGCAATACGAAAGCCTTCTGTTGCCCTTACCTGTGATTTTGTCCCTTCCGACGGGCATTTTCGGCGCATTTTTCCTACTGCTGCTCACGGGGCTAGAAAACAACATCTACGCACAAGTGGCAATGATTATGCTCATTGGGCTTTTGGGTAAAAATGCAATTCTGATTGTGGAATTTGCCACACTGAAGCACCGTGAAGGCATGACGGCGGCACAAGCAGCCATCGAAGGCGCACGAGTGCGTCTGCGCCCGATTTTGATGACCTCGTTTGCGTTTATTGCCGGGTTGCTACCGCTCACGATTGCGACGGGCGCGGGAGCGGTTGGCAATCGCACCATCGGCACGGCGGCGGCAGGCGGAATGCTCTTTGGTACTATCTTCGGTGTCATTGTTGTTCCGGGCTTATACGTCGTGTTTGCCATGATACAAGACCGCAAACGCACACCGCACAGCAAAAAAGAGCCTGTTGCCTTTACCGAGACGTTGTAGTCACCATAATCACCACTCACATACTTTTCCGACAATTTTCCAATAACTCCACTCATTATGCCCTGTTTTTCTTTGCGTTTTTATCTGACAATCTCTATCCTTTGCTCTCTCTTCTGCGGCATCAGCGCGTGCAAAAGCCTTGACACGACCGTGTCCATTCCCACACGCACCCTACCGCAATCCTTCTCGCCTTCATTCACCGCGCAAACGAATGTTGTTAATCTTGCAACCGACACAACCACTATTGCCGCGCTTGCATGGCGCGAGTATTTTCAAGATTCCTTGCTTGTCGCGCTCATAGACACGACACTGCGGAATAATTTCGATGTCCGCATCGCCTTGCAGCGCATAGAACTTGCAGGAGCGAATGTGCAGTTTGCCAAAGGAGAGCTTTTTCCGAAAGTGCAAGCAAGTATCGGTGCGGGAGTGCGAAAGTTTGGACTCTACACGATGGACGGTGCAGGCAATGCCACGACGGATATTACGCCCGGTCGTGTTGTTCCGGTGGATTTGCCGGATTTTAGCGTTGGTGTACAAACTGTCTGGGAAGCGGACATTTGGGGGAAACTTCGCAATCGCAGCGATGCCGCAGCCGCACAGTACCTCGCAAGCGTGGAAGGGACAAGATTTTTGACGACGACACTTATTGCCGAGGTAGCAAGCGCGTACTACGAATTGCTGGCGTTAGATAGCGAATGGGAGATTTTGCGCCGCACTTTGCAAAAACAGCAAGAGTCGTTGGAAGTGATTCAACTGCAAAAAAGCACAGGGCGAGCGAATGAACTCGCGGTGCAGCAGTTCGAGGCACAGGTACTCAACACGCAAGCATTAGAACAGGAAACCCTTCAGCAAATCACCCTTCAGGAAAACCGTATTAACTTCCTTGCCGGACGTTACCCTCAACCGATTGCACGGCGGACGAAATCGTTGTTTGCTGCGCTCCCAGAGCGTATTGCTTTTGGTATTCCTTCGCAGCTTTTGAGCAACCGGCCTGACGTGCGTGAGGCGGAATATCTCGTGCTAGCAAGTAAATTTGAACTGGAAGCAGCAAAAGCCTCCTTTTTCCCAACACTTAGCTTGAGCGCGGGCATTGGTTTTCAGGCATTCGACCCGCAGTTTTTATTTCTTTCACCTGCTTCGATTGCCTACAACGCGCTTGGTGGCTTGGTTGCACCGCTTCTGAATTGGCAAGGCTTGGAGGCACAGTTTTCGGCGGCAAAGTCGCAGCAAATTCAAGCCTTGTACCAATACCAAAAAAGCATCGTGAACGGATATGTGGAAACGGTCAATACACTTTCAATGATTGAACGTTTGCGCCGTATCGCCGACCTCAAAACCCGCCAAAGCACTACCTTAGAAAAGTCCGTTGAAACGGCAACCGACTTGTACAGAAATGCCAAAGCGACCTATTTGGAAGTGTTATTAACACAACAAAACTCGTTGCAATCACAACTTGACCTTGTGAGCGTTCAAAAACGCCAACGCCTCGCACTGGTGAATCTCTACAAGGCTCTTGGCGGAGGCTGGCGTTAGGACGATGCAAAATGGCGATTCTTTTTGGTAAGCGGATTGTGTACTACATCAATGTCAAACGCATCACGTCCGAAGGTTTCATCAATAACGTAGAATGCTACGTCGCAGGAAAATGTGCCGTAGGTGAATTTCATGGTTATTGCCTCGTTATGTATTTCGCGCTTCAAATGGTGCTTTCCAGTGTTTTTTTGCCATAATTGCTTTCACGTCGTTGTAGGAAAGCGGGTAAAAATTATGGCAATCCACCCCCACATCAAACGACAACGACGTTTCATCATCGGGAAGCTCGCCGTGCGAATGTCCGTATAAATGCCACGTACCGTAGTGGCTCGCGTTCCAAACCCGCATGGCATAATGAAACAGCACGATAAACCGCTCGCCTTTGTGCGCATCGGCATCGCTCACGGTGAGTTCCTCATAATCCTTTATCCATGCGAAACAGTCCGCCGCGTCTCGTGCAGAGCTTTCGTGGTTGCCGGAAATGAGGTGGATTTTGCCATTCAGACGCGCCACAAGTTCCCGCACTTTACCGGACGACATAAGCGCGAAATCGCCCAAATGATAGACGGTATCTTCTTTTCCGACTTTTTCATTCCACCGCGTTATCATCGTTTCATTCATCTCTTCCACCGAAGA
The DNA here is from genome assembly GCA_025455065.1 of Candidatus Kapaibacterium sp. GTDB lineage: Bacteria > Bacteroidota > Ignavibacteria > Kapaibacteriales > UBA4661 > PH2015. The sequence goes on from JALONG010000034.1 coordinate 10,807, forward strand.
AAACGGACGTTTGGAGTATTCGATAACGTTGCGATGACCAAAATGATGGTCGGCTGTAAACCAGATATGGTCTGGGCTTTGAGGTGTGTTCATAGTGTTTTTGAGTAAAAATTATTCGTATTCGCGTCCGTACCAAAAGAACCAATAAGGGCTTCCCATGATGACGGAGCGTCTAATTCATCGTCCGTTGGTTGCTCTTTTTTCCAAGGGGATTCCATAAAGGCAACTATTTTGCAGCCTGTATCCATCACCACATCTATATCCCAATTAAACGGGCTGTCCGAAAGGTCATCTAATGCGTTTCCCGAATCATCGAAATAATCTTCATAACCGAGTGTCATACTCTTTACATATCCGTACAGTCTCTTAAATGCCTTCTGCTCTTCCAAAGGAAGTACCCCATTTTCGGCTAATGCTATTGTCTCATATTGCCCTGAAAACGGCGTGTATTCTTGCCCCGAAGTAAGTATAAATGCTTCTTCCAGAATATGCTAATAAAGCCTGTCCATTGGCTGAATCATGCGGTATTTCGGAAGAATTGTCAGCACGGCACGACCATATTGACCGAGTGTGCAAGAGTGTTTCTCACGTAATTCCGCAAGTTTTCGGCTCATTTTTTTGCAGTGAAAGATGATTGTATGCAAATGATTGTATGGAATGACAGCACAAAAATACGCTGAGGAAACATGGTAAGATGGGGAGTTTAATAAGTGCGGTGAGTCTGTAAATAAGTGCGAAGATTTGGTGAACACTAATTCTATACTTTTCCGCCCAACTTGTGTAGATTTGTAAAAAATAACGCACATCCAAATCGTATTGAACATGACCATCCTCATCATTGACGACGAAGCAAACATCCGCGCCACGACGCGGCTTTTTGTAAGTGAAATACTCCCCGAAGCAAGCATCTACGAAGCAGACGGCGTACAAAGCGGTTTGGAGACGGTGAGCCGCATCAAACCCGACATTCTCCTTCTTGATGTAGAGATGCAGGACGGAACAGGCTTCGACCTTATTCGCAAGGTTGCTCACCCTTCGTTTCAACTGGTGTTTATCACGGCGCATAATCAATACGCCGTCAATGCCTTTGAGTTTAGCGCGATTGATTTTGTTGTCAAGCCTGTGGATGAAGACCTCCTGAAACGTGCATTAGAGAGGTCTGTGAGCAATATTGCCTCACGAAATGAATCCACGCTCGCCAAACAAATTTCCCTTCTTCACGACCATTTGCAACATCTCAACCGTGCCGATAAAAAAATAGCTCTCCGCGACCATGATAATATCTACTTTGTGGATGTTTCTGAGATTATTCGCTGCTCTGCCGACGGTCCTTACACCACATTCTACCTTGCTGACGGCTCGACAATCCTTGTTTCCAAAACAATGAAAGAATACGAAGAACTACTCACCCCGCATCTGTTCTTCCGTGTGCATCATTCCCACCTCATCAATCTCCGTCATATCAAACTTTTCCGCAAGTCGGATTCTGATTTACAGATGTCCGACGGCTCCAATGTTCCCGTTGCCACACGCAAAAAAGATGACCTCTTGAAAATCCTTTCTGCATAAATCATTCTTGCGCGTATTTGCGCCATTCCCGCGTCTGTTAAGAAAACCCCTGCACTTATTTACACAGCCCGTTTCGTGCCGTGCCATCCCCTATTTTTGTTTCCGTACAAGCAAATACTTCTTCTTCACATAATTTTTTCCGTTATGAAAAAAGCACTCATTCTCGCGGCATTTGCATTTATGCCCATTTTCTTCACTCCTACCATCTCGGAGGCTAAAGTGTATATCTCGTATTACAACAAAGATTCGCAAACGCATAAGTTCAAAGTGCGCATCGGCGGTACAGATAAAGAAGTGGAATTTGACAATAGCCGGACATCTTCGGTAACGATTCAAGGTGGCGGCGATGTCTGCGTGATTGAAACCAAATGCGGCAAAGTCGAAGTAAAAGACGGCGCGAAAATTGAAATCAAAGACGGCTGCATCAAAATCATGTAATTGTGCCAAAAGCAGAGAAAAGTACCACGCACCTTTCAATTACAACAGCCCTGTAACCCAGACTGCACCTTGCCTGCGTGGTATCAAAACGGCGAGGTGCAGTTTTTGTTTTTTCGCCTGTATGCCGCTTATCATCAAGCGTTCAGGCACGTTAATCAATCCTATTTTCACAACTTTTTTGAAGAATAATGAACACAACTTTTTCTCCTTCTAACGTCGCAAAACGCTCATTGTTTCTTGCGTTTGCGGCAATGATCATGATAGTTTCCGTACAGAAATCATCAGCACAATTCGGACCCAACGCAAATTTTAAGAACAAAGATTTATTCGTCGGCGCACACTTGGGACTTGGCGGCGGCTGGTATTCGGGCTTTGGTCCGGTCGTTAATGTGGAATACGGCGTATTGCCGCAACTTGGCGTAACAGCAAGCGCGGGCTTTTTCAGCTATACCGATGTGTATTCAACGTATTCGTGGACGTACACGTCCATTCCGATTATCATCGGCGCAAATTGGCACTTCGATTTGCTGAAAGTAAAACAACTCGACACGTGGGTAGGCGCAGGAGCAGGTTATACTTTCGGTTCATGGTCATCCAGCGACCCAGACCGTGCCTATCGTGGCTCTGTGGGCAGCTATTTTTCGTGGGATGGACGCTTGGGCGCACGATATTATTTCACCGATAAACTCGCTGCAAAACTTGAACTTGGCTATTGGTCATTAGGATATTTGCGGCTTGGCGTAGATTTCAAACTCTAAATTCGTCATCTTTTGCAGAGACTTGTCAAATTTTTTGGCAGGTCTCGTTTTTTTTTCTGCGTAGGCAATCTTGGCGTGATTTCGTATTTTCATAAATCCTTATTCAAGCGCATAAAACCTCAATATCTTGCGCATTTTCGCTCAAAGTTTTGGAAAGAAAACGTGATGATACGACGATTATTCATGCTGATAGTTGTCAGCGTATTGTACTCAACATTTCTTCGTTTTTGCACAATGGAAACTCTTGCACAAGACCTCGACAAACAAGCAACAATCACGGTTTCAGGCTCGGCAGAAATTCGTGTGCCGCCGAACGAGGTGGTAATTTCGATAGAAGTACAAAAATTGAATAAAGATCTTCCGACGGCAAAAAAAATGAATGACGAAACTGTTGCGAAAATCCTTGATTTGACGCGCCGTTTCGCTGTTCAAAAGGAAAATGTGCAGACGAATTACATCACGGTGGATATGCTCTACGATGTTGCAACCGAATATGGCAAACGGCTGTACGATGCTGACGGCGTAGAGAAGCGAGTTTTTAGAGGCTATAATGTCTCAAAGACCGTCATTGTGAGGCTTACAGAGATTTCACGGTTTGAAGATTTTTTTGCGGAACTGGTCAAAACAGGACTGAGTGAAGTGAAAAATGTAACCTTCGGCACATCTAAACTCCGCGAAAACCGCGATAAAGCCCGCGAACAAGCCATGAAAGCCGCCAAAGAAAAAGCGACCGCAATGGCAGCAGCTATCGGACAAGGCATCGGAAAAGCGGTGAAAATTACGGAACATTCCCCAACATATAGCGGATTTCAGGCACAACAAAACGTAATGAATTTTTCGGGAAATGGCTCAGGCACAAGTGAATATGAGGGTTCGGAGACATTTGCTCCGGGTACAATCAAAGTAACAGCCCAAGTGAGCGTTACATTTCTTTTGCAATGAAGTAAAAAGTTCTTCCCCTGATACATTCAAAAAAGCTGCAACACTTTATCCTGTTAATAGTTGCAGCTTTTTCTGTATTATTCATTCCCCAAAAGTGGCAACCGTATTCGCACTTCCACACCGCCCGCCGTGCGCTCTTCAATCTTTACGCCAATACCGTCAGCTCCTTTTTTCATGACCTTCGGAGCAAGTAATCGCAAGCGTTCTTGGGTGATTTCTACCGCCCGCGAGCGGTGCTGCGTTTCTTCGCTGCCTTCGTGCTGCTCTTTTTTTCTGAAGCCGCGCCCGTTGTCTGTGATGCGAATTTCCAAAAGGGAAAAATCCTGCTGAAAGTGCATCACAATCAAGCCTTTTTCGCCACCAGAGCCTTCTTGCAAACCTCTGAAACCGTGTTCAATACTATTCTCCAAAAATGGCTCCAAGAGCATACTCGGAATCATTGTCGTCTCTGCATCCAGCGCAGAATCAATATGTACTTCGTAGTCAAATGCTCCGTTGAGTCTTGTTTGCTGAATGCTGAGGTATTTTTCGGCAAAGGCGAGTTCTTCCGAAATCGGCACAATGTCTTGATACGAACTTTCCAGTGATTGCCGCATCACGGCAGCAATTTTGGAAAGATATTTTGCCGAATCACGAGGATTTGCACCGCTCACAAGGTGGTGCTGCACCGACGAAAGCGCATTGAACCACAAGTGAGGATTGAGGCGGGTTCTGAGCAATCGCGACTCCGTTTCGGCGATGCGCTGCTGCGCTTGCAAACGCCGTTGGCGGAAAAGCAATACTCCCAAAATGACGACCAAAGTCGCACCGATACTCACGCCCACAAGAGCAAAATTGCGCTGTTGAAGTTGCAAGGATTGTACTTCCGTTGTGAAGCGGAGTTCGGTGAGTTGTTGTTCTTTCTTTTTCGCTTCGGTGAAACTGATGAGCGCGTTTAGTTGCTTTTGTTTTGCCGCAGATAATATACTGTCACGAATGGTGGCTTGTCGCTCAAAATGATACAACGCTTTTTCATAATTTTTTTCCTGCTTGTAAATATCGGCAAGAAGTTCGTGCAATTCTGCTGTTCTTGCGGGAACATTATTGAACGCACCGTTATTTTTGAGGTACGCTGCAAATGCCTTTTCTGCAAAAGTATGTGCCTGCGTATAATCACGCTCAGCAAAATATGCTTTTGCAAGCAGTTCGTATCCGTCCACTAGTAAATCTTCCAGTTCTGCTTCTGGTGCTAATTGCAAAATCTGCCTTGCAAGGCTCATTACTTCTTGTGTTTTGCCTTGCTCTTGCCGAATGATTGCCATATTGAGCAACCCGTTGAGATTGAACTCATCGTCGGAAATTTTTGCACCGTATTCCCTGCACAACTGGGCATATTTCCACGCACTATCAAACTGTTTTGTAGCAATAAAAAATGTCGAAAACATCAAAGCAGCATCAGCACTGGTTTTGGGTTTCCGAAGTTCCTCTGCTATTTGTAATCCTTTGCGCAAGTATGGCTCTGCTTCGTCGTAGCGTTTCAAATCTGAAAGTAATGTACCAAGATTACTGTTTCCGGTGCTTGCCGATGAATTAAGAGGGATTTTTTCTGACTGTTTGACCGCATCCATAGTTGCTTTGATGCTATTTTCTATATCACCTAATTCGTAATAATACGCCCCTAACCGCCCTTGAATGAGCACAATATTCATTCGTGTCGCATCATTCATCGTATCATTCCGCATGAGTGTCAGTGCTTTATTCGCCATCGTAATTGCTTCAGCAAGACTATCCGAGAAAGCATAAATCTGAGCAAAATTCAAGTATGCCTGCACCGTTCCACCTACACTGCCGATTTCTTCCGACACTTTTAATAATTTCCCTGAATACTTCCGAACGGTGTCTTTGCTAGCATTGTCAGGATTATAGAGAAAATGTTCTGTCATTTTCATATATGCTGCTCGCAAGCGTTGGTCAGGCTTTGCAGGAAGTTTTTCGAGAGAATCAATCGTTCGCCGCAACCGCATAGACACAACATCCTCATTATGTTGGGCAGCATACAAGGTTTGTGTGCCTATCACCAGAGTGAGAACCGACAGAAAGCAAGTCATTCGACAAAAACGCATAATACACCAATAATTGAAACTAATGGAACGGGTAATTACTGACACAGCCACGGAAGAATTGTTGCCATGTAGCTTAACGCCCTATCCGTAAGGGCTGAAACCACGTCATCATGGACGTTTGTAAGCGCACAAAATACGCACCGTTTACTAATGACCAATGACGAATATCCAATGACCGCTCGTGCTCCCCTGCGGACAAGGTTTCATCAAGCACGTGCGCCACTTCCTGACCAAGTGTATTGTAAACGTTCAGCGAAACACGTTCCGTTTTTGGTAGTGTAAATTTCACAGTAACAAGGTTTTGTACTGGGTTTGGGGCGACGTGGAGTGCCGCTTTATATGTCAGTGTGTTTTGAATACTCGTTAAGCGCATTGCCGTAAACGAACGTGCTTGCGACCATTCGCTAACCTGCATTTCCGTAGCGGTTATTCGTCTGGCACGAACACGCCAATACACCGTTGTTCCGGGGAAAATCTCGCCGATAGTGCGTCGTGTAATCGTTGGTGCTATCATCGAATCACGCTGTACAGTCGTGAAAAACACGGGGTCTCCCGACACGTGTAGGTCATAGAATGTTGCACCCTGAACGAGGCTCCATTCTAACGTTGTGAACAATGGTGTATTTTCTGCTTTATCAGGCGGTTGAAGAAGCATTGGTGCCGGCAGTGCTGTTTGAGACCAAACCTCAGCGCACCACACTATCACAAGAAGTACAATCGCAAGAGTCCGTTGCATTTTCATCGCATCACCTGTAAGGTTTGTTGTTGGGTCAATGTTGATGTTTGCAAACGTACAAAATACAACGCATTGCCCAATGACCAATGACTAATATCCCATGACCGCTCATGCTCCCCTGCGGGCAAGGTTTCATCAAGCACGTGCGCTACTTCTTGACCAAGTGTATTGTAAATTTTCAGCGACACTCGCTCCGATTTTGGTAGTGTAAATTTTACCGTAACAAGGTTTTGTGCGGGATTGGGCGACACCGAAAGACCTTTATCCTTTATCCCTTCACCCTTATCTATTTCAACTGCTGTCGGCATCGCAGCAAGGCGGCGCAAGGGTTTCACCGCCCAATTCGACGGACCGTTTTGGCTGGGCGCATCGCCCACAGGCGGCGTGAGTGCTGCCGGAATGGGTATTTGTTGTGCCTGTAATGCCGTCGTGCTTGCGGTCATGCCGCCGTCAATGGCTTGATACGCACGGGCAAGCAGCGCAAAATACTCCACCGGATTCAGCAAACGCCCGCCAATACTGACGTTTGGCGACATCCGTCCGCCGTATTGGTTTCGCGCTATTTGCAGCGAAAGGAGGCTGTCTTGCGCACGAGCCGCCGAAAGAGCATCCTGAAGCGTGAGCGCCGCATTTGCGCTCAAACCCGCACCATTGCCAAGCGGTGGAACAATATCCCGCAGATTCAGGCTTTCGGATAGCCTTCCTGTGCGTGTATAGTCCGCAAGCGAGCGTTGAAGCGCGTAGTAAGCATCGGCAAGCGAGAAATAGTCCGTTGTTTGGGGAATCGTATAGAAATTTTTACTTGGCAATCGGAAGCTCACCGCTCCTTGTGCATTTGCCTGAACACCGCTCAGAATCTGGCTTGCAAGGTTACGACATTGTTCACGTGAAATACTGCGCTCACGGTCGTCGGAAAGCGTCTGCACAAGCGATTGCATCGTGATGGTACGGATATTCGGGTGGGAGCCGATGTATTGCATGAGCGAATCGTACTTTGCCCAAATAGCATCTTTTTGTGCCTGAGACCAAGGAATAATGCGGTCTGTGGGAAAAGCATTCGTGTCGTAAGGAACGGGATTGGTCGCGCCGGATGTGCCGGAAACGTAGTAAACAGAATAAAACGGTGGACGGTCGTAGCTAAAATCGGTTTCGTGCATGATAGCATTAATCAGCGTTAGCTGGCTTCTGTTCACTTGCGACATAATTCGCTCCGCATAACGGCGCGGGCTGTAGGCATCGGCATCAGGCGTAAGCACCATTTTCCACCAAAACGTATCGCGCCGCATTGTTCCTGCTGCCCAGCGTGTAATGCTGCTGTCGGAGGGGCGCGACAACACACCGCGCAAGGACATAAACGGAAACTGAGCATCCGCGCCGCCTTCGTGGTCATCTACCGTTGCCCGCAAGCCTAACTTTTTGAGAGAAATCATCGCACCAATCGCAAGCGAATCACCATCAAAATTACCGCTAATGCCAAACCCAACGCACGTCGGCTTTACACCTGCTTTTTGCTCAAGGAAATCATACCCGCCCAAAGCCGAATCTAAGCCGCCCGTGGCAACATTCACCCGCCGACGTTCCCATTTTTCACACTCGGCAATCACTTCATCAATGCGTCCCTGCCGAAAGAGCGTAACCATGCTGAGTTGCGGGTTTTCGGCTTCGCGGCGCGTTGGGCGAAATGTGAGTGCGTGTGGGGAACGGTGATGAATACTGATGCCCATTCCCGCACGGCGCAGCGAATCCAAAAAGCCCGGATACGACCATTCCAAGCGCTGTGCAAGCATATCGGTAAAGTAAAAATCGGCAATGATGTTATACTTCCGATACATACCGAAAAGCCGTGATAGCGTCGCGTAAGATGTGCGCACTTGCGAAAAATCGTGGCAGTTCATCACAACGTTCATATAGACATACTTATTGTTCTCCACAGCGCGGGGGCTGATGAATACTTGTGCAGCGACATTTGTTTCTGCAAAAACAAGGAACGCGAGAATAGCAAAAAAGGTTTTCATCGCTGCACCTGTACGGCTTGAATGGCAGAATTAGTGAGAGTTTGGAGGCGAACAAAGACTATTCCGGGTGGAAGATCTCGCGTACTGAAACTCACGCTATGCTTACCTTGAGGCTGCTCTGCATCAAGGATGTGTGCGACTTCCCGACCAAGAACATCAAAGGCTTTGAGCGAAATGTGTTCGGATTTTGTTAGTGTAAAATGTACAGTAACAAGGTCAGAAGCGGGATTAGGGGCGATATTCAGCCCGTTGCTTTCCGACGTAGTATTACTCACACTTGTTATACGCGGCGGCGTGGAGCATCTGTCTATGCCGTCGGTGTAGGGATAAAAATTCGGCTGCTCGTTGTAGAGTGCTTTCCATGTTGCTGCTTTTTCGCTGTGTGTAGCCCATTTCACCTGCCCCGCAGCCACGAGAACATTGACCGAATCAATGATGCGGCTGATTTTATCCATATAGCCCGCACGAGAAAAATCACGCTGGTTTGTTTGGATTTGCATCACAAAAAACTTTCCTTTGTTTGCTTTCATTGCAGCAATCGTCGCACGAACATTCGCCATGACTGTTGAAACATCGCTTGCAACATTGGCAGAAGTCGTCAAAAGCGCATCACCACCAACACCGAGATTCGCCAGCGAAGCTGTACACGTGTGATTTTTGTAGCCTGCGCTTGAGGTATCACGCGGTCTCCACGCGCCGGAGTGATTCAAATCGTTGCCGTGCGAGGTGCGCCCCACACGGAAATCGTACGACGCACCGCCCAAGATCACTTCCGCTTTCCACGTGTAATTCGAGAACATACGCCCACGTAATCCTTTGCCGAGTGAATCCCATGTATAGCCCGGTTCAATCACGGTCGCACTCATAAATTGTGTGCGTCGAGCCATCGGACCGTTCCACGTAAAGCCTCCCACATTTTTTGAGGATTTTACCACAGGCGATGCAGAATCAAGCAATTTCGCAACATCAGCGTAATTGTATCTGTCTGTCTCGTGGGCGTGCGGGTCGAGTTGAATACGCCCGTTGTTGTCTTCTGCCATCCAGCGAAAAAGATTTTTGCTATTGGTACTCGCATCGCCTCTGTCATACTTGATTGCGCCGTCTATGAAGTTCCAATCGGATTGATAATTCCATTTCGCGCCTTTGGTGCGCACCATATCGGCAATTTGCTTTACCAGCACCCGATATTGCGCGTATTGAAGCTGATTTTGAGAGTAGTTTAGTGTTACGTTTTGTGGGTCGCGGTCGCTCTCCTCAACGTGTGTGTTGAGGTTGATGTAAAGCGTATCTTGCGCAGGCTGCGCCAAAAGACTGTGCATTGAGAACAAAAGTGTTCCTGTAAGAAGGAACAACAAGGCTGGTACACGGCTCTGTGCCATGCGTTGAAGGGTTTTCATAGCAACACCTCATACAAAAACAATGGGGAATACTTGTTTTTTTAGGGAAAGTACAGTGCGCATCTCGTCATCTCCTATACACAAGAACAACGAGGAACAATGGGCGTTACAGACCAAAACGTCAGGTTTTTCTCTACCAAATAGTCATAGTGCGCAATTAACGAAGAACTTGAACGTGCTGAACATTCGTAGTGGTCGGCGTTTGCAGCCGCACAACATACACGCCCTGCCCCAACGACCAATCACGAATATCCAATGACCGCTCATGCTCCCCTGCGGACAAGGTTTCATCAAGAATTTGTGCCACTTCCTGACCGAGCGTGTTAAATATTTTCAGCAAAACTCGCTCTGCTGTTGGTAGTGTAAATTTTACCGTAACAAGGTTTTGTGCGGGATTTGGGCTTACAGAAAATAAGGGTGCGAAGGAAGATTGTTGATTGCGGACACTCGTTTGTACGACGTATTCCAAACTTAGCAAAGCGACGGCTGGCGCGGTAAAATTATTCACCGTGAGAGCAAGTGTAGAAGCGGGTTGGAGCATTTGCACAGTTTCCGATGCAAGCCCTGTCGAGTTTGTTCCCATGCGTGTAACGCGGAGCATTGTCCCTGCTGCTTGCGCAGGAAGATTGCGTACATTCACCGTTGCGGAATTGTACGCGCTGTTGTAGTTAGAAACCAAGATTTGAACACGCTTTTGGTCGTCAGCTCGTCCGGCAAGAATCATCACGTTGGTCGTGTCGCGTGTGGTGGAGGCTTCGGTATCAACAAACTCCGAACCATCGGCTTGAATGCGCTGCGGTGTAAAGCGCGTCAGTGCCGTAAATGCCCCAAAACCGCGTCCTGAAAGCGTTGGTGAGCCTTTGCCCAGAGAATCGCTGTTGAACAAATTCATAAACGCCGTGCCGCGATAGGCAAACATTTTATCAACCTTGCCCATCTGCCCCGCAATCATCGCCGAAGCAGTGTAGGCGGCGTGTTTGGGGCGATTGATAAGTTGCTGCGAAACGGGGAATCGCGCATCATTTTCGCCCAAGCGGATATTCCATTCGGTGATGTGACTTTCGGCGTTGGTAAATCCGGCAGCATCCAACAGTCCGCGCACGTAATCGCCTTGAATTTTTATGGAATAAGGATTCAATGCCTCGTAAAGATGCCACGAAAAAAAGTCCATTGTTGCGCGGGCATCGCGGGCAGCATTGATGAAATACGGTATCCAGCGCCGTTTTGTGAGAATACTCCCCCCAAGAACGCCCGGACCGCCAACTTTCAGCGTGGGGTCGAGCCGCTTCAGCGAATCACCAATGGTTTTGAACATCCGCACAAATGCCGCAGAATCACCCACACCCCTCGCAGATGCTGAATCTTTCCAAAATGCAGGACTGTCCGGCTCATTCCAAATTTCCCAATACCGAATACCAAACCGTCGTCCATTCATCCAGCCTTGATTGTAGTGCCGCACCGTATAAGCGCAAAGGCTTGCAAACTTGGTAAAACCTTGGTTATCGGCATCAAGGGGCGGATAGGGAATCGTCGCACCGAAATTCACTCCCAAACGGAAATACGGCGTAAAACCTAGGTTTGCAATGCTATCCATCTGCGCATCAAGGCTTGCCCACGCATAATTGGCAGTGGAATTCGGGTCGAATGTCGTGTTGATGCGAGGATTTGTGCCACTTGTCCAGAAATTCGGCGCATACTCAAAGTATTGATTCGTCAAAACATCGTGGACGCGCACCGTGCTTACGCCGCCTTCTTTGTAGCCCAGTGTTGAGGGTGGTGGCTTGACGGTGCTGCCTCGCGGTGCAAGCGCTTCCGGTCCGACATTGACACCGCCCAAATCCTTGATGCGCTCTTGCGTGGTAGCAAAATCAACAGTGAAGGTTTTGGTTTGGGCAAAAAGCGAATATGCGCTCAAAGCCGCATAAAAGCTGAGTATAGCTGCTATGTATTGTCGCTTCATCGTATCACCTGTAGGGTTTGTTGTTGAAAAATTGTGGGTGTTTGCAAGCGCATAAAATACACGCCCTGCCCCAATGACCAACGACGCAAGTCTAATGACTTTTCATGCTTCCCTGAAGACAAGGTTTCATCAAGAAATGTGGCGATTTCTTGTCCCAAAATGTTAAACAGTTTCAATGAAACGTGCTGCGAATGCAAAAGCGTAAAATGTACGTTCGCAAGATTTGATGCGGGGTTGGGGCTAACAAAAAATACGGGTGCCGATGTCGAAAAAGCGTTATGAATTGAAGTGGCAATATTCACCTCGCAAAGAGTTATTGATGAATAATTTAACGAATTTACCCCCGAAAAAGTAGCGGGCAGAAATGCTGTTGAGCGATAAGGAATACCGGAAGTAGAAGGTAGAGTATGGGCAACCACGCGGAATCTCGTTGCAGACTCTCCGCATCTACCCGCAATACCTTGGTTGTTAATCCTTAAAAGAAAAATGTCATCCGCTCCTGCCCCAATCGATGCGGTATAGCCGACAGCAACAAATTCACCGGAACGAATTTCATGAATAGCCCTAATATGTTCTATGCCGTTACCTGGCGCATACTGCCGCGTCCATAATGTATCGCCCATACTATTAAGCAAAATAGCCAACCCATCCTCATTGCCGCCGGCAATGCCCGTGTAGCCTGAAAAGAGATACCCGCCGCTTTGTGTTTGGATAATGGAACGGCAGGTATTGAGTGCTGTATTGCCGTCGCCAATCATTTTTGACCATTCAACAACGCCGTTAGCACTAAGTTTGATAATGATTGCGTCCCCAACACCAGAATTTGTGCCAGAATTACCGCCAAGAATATATCCGCCATCCGAACTTTGTTGAACAGTCCACGCATAGTCCAAATCAGAAACAGTACCCAATACCTTCGTCCAAAGAGTATCACCTCTCACATTCAAGCGAACAACCTGAATATCAAAGTTACCCGAAAACCCGTTTGTTTCTCCCACTGCAACACAGCCACCATCAGTTGTGGAGGTGATGGCGCGAAAAAAATCATCGCCTGAAGTACCAAACATTCTTGTCCATAGCGTATCCCCTACCGAATTGGTTTTGATGATAAACCCGTCATTTGCCCCACCAAATTGTACAGATGAACTCCATCCGGCAAGGTAAATATCACCATTTGCAGTAATGTCGAGGGGCCAAGCAAAATCATTACCCGTACTACCATATTTTTTTGCCCATACCATATCGCCGCGGTCATTTGTTTTGATAAGTACCGCATCAACATTGGTGCTTGATGTATAGCCGGAAATCAAATAACCGCCGTCTGTGGTTTTTTTGCAAACCCTACCTTCTTCCGATTGTGTACCGCCAAAGGCTTTTGCCCATATGACTTTTCCCAACGAATCCACCTTCATCAAAAATAAGTCTTTCGTTGTTGGGGTTGTGCCTGTTTGCCCTGCAATAACAAAATCGCCTGTTGAGGTTGAAAGGACGGAAAATGCTCGATTGATGCTGTTATCGCCATAGACCTTCTGGAAATACGTCTGCCCAAATGATGATACGTTCATCTCACAAACAAAAATGAGAGCCAGAAGTGTGATGTGGGTTCTTTGTTTCATAGCTTCACCTCTAGGATTTGAGTATTTTCTGTGTGTGAATTGTTCGCGTTGTACTTATAGCTCTGATGAAATATAAGCCTCGTGGAAAATATGTTGCATTAACGCTCCATTCGCTTTGTGAAGCATTATTGTTCTTTTGCTGATAAACGATTTGTCCCAGCGCATTACAAATCACAAGTTCTTCAATATTATTATCTTGAGCGGTAATAGTAATCACGCCTGTCTCAGTATTATAGAACGAAGTAATTATTGCTTGGGTGTTTGTACCTCGGACGGATGTAGCCGAAAGAACACTGTCATACTGAAGAAGGCAGGTCACCCCTAAGCCTTCCGCTTTTCCGGGCGACCACGTTGGATAATGCTGCTCAACCCAACCTGTTATGTCAAAGTAATACGGTTTTGCACGATTCGTAAAATCAATGAGCATAATACGAGAGAAGAGATTTCCACCTTCATTAGAACACATCACCGTGCCGACGATAGATGTATTCGAGCCACAAAATTCAACATATTTTGTTCGATATTTTGTGCATTCATCCGTATTAGGATTGTAGAACGACGTAGAATTGGGTAAGGACTGGGGCGACAATGGCTGAAACAACGGTAAACTATCATCGCCGGAGATTGTACGGAGGATATTTCTATATTGATTTTCGACACGCTCAAAACCATACACACGTTCAAAAGTAATTGCCTTCTTTTGCGCACAATTGCTTTCCCGTGCAACGGGGACACCCGGATTATTGCTACATTCAATATACGGCTGTGTAACGGTATTTTGCTCATTCCCGATAACAATTTTTCCATCTCTGCTCCAGTGCAAATGCACGAGAGAATTTATTTTGGCTTTCTCCAAATCGAAAAGCCAATAATGAGTTCCTTGACGCAACCCCTCAACTTGATTGCCGGAAATCATGCTGGTAACATCGAATACCACTGGTTTAGGATCACTGAAATTCGACTGAAAAATATTGGATAATCCTAATGTAAACGGACAATCCTTATCACCACCATTGTTCGCATATCCATCAGATGCTGTGCTGTGAAAGGCTACCAAATTTTTTTGTATAGGGTTAAAGTCGGGGTCTTGCGCACTACATACCTTGGAAATCAAATTTGTGTAGGGATTGATGTCGCCAAAAGCAATGTAATCTTGGGTAATTCTACCGGACGCAAAATTTCCACTTGCATAGCGCAAATCACTAAAAAGCGTTGGTGGGTTCACATCGCCACATCCCGGCTCTGTGCCGCGTGTCGGGCAGTAGTTCGAGCTGGAGTACATCAGTGTCGTATCATTAAGCCACTTTACCCACTGCCCTTTAATGTTGCCAGTTGAACGACCATTCGTAATTTCGGTATAGATCTGTGTTTTTGTATCAAAGGTATAGAGTTTCTCGGGGGCAAAATTGACTGTTCCAACCCTCAAATTGCCCGCCGCCGAAAAACTGATTTTTGTACCGTCTGCGTTTATTCCCGGAATAGCGGCAGGAACATCATGAGGAAGAACTTGTTTGAGCGAATCACCCACAACACGCACAGACTGTACAATACCGTTATTTTTCTGAATTTCCAGTGTTATTTTATATAGTCGGCAACCACTAACATTTGCGTAGTAACAATCACTCGTACTACTTCCGTTCATAGAAAAAAATACCTCTGTTCGCATTTTTTGAACTTGAGCCATAACCTCAACTGATAGAAAGAGGTAACAACAAATGGCAATTATTTTATTCATAATTCTTACTCCAAAAAAATGAAAGGATCTAATGCTCAGCATAATTCCAAATGGATGGTGATAAGGTTTCATTATTGCACCTGTAAAGGAATGGTTTGTAGGTTTTGGTTGTTGGTTTGTAGTTGTAAGAAATATATCCCTTGCCCCAATGACCAACGGTTAATGTCCAATGACTTTTCATGCGTTCCCGCACCCATCTCCACATCAAGGATTTGTGCCACTTCCTGCCCCAGTGCATTAAAAACTTTCAGCGAAACGCGCTCCGACTTTGATAGTGTAAATTTTACACAAATAAGATTTTGTGCAGGATTGGGCGACACAAAGAGTTGAAATTGCGCCGAGTGAGTATTATCGCTTTGAGTATTATCACTTATTCCGGTGGAAATACCCATAAACGCACTTGTTGAAGTCGCGCTGCCGCGTGAGGTCAATACGGCAATCGCGCCGGATGCACGGCTTGGAACAGTTGCGGTGATTTGTGTGGGCGAAATAACAATGAAGGACGTAACGGGAACACCACCTACCAGCACCGATGTTGCGCCCGTAAAGTTTTCGCCCGTAATGGTGATAGTTGTTCCGGCATTGCCCGTAAGCGGCGTAACATTGGTAATGCGGGGCGCAAAGACGGTTGCGCTTTGTGTTAATCGTGTTGTAACAACGGCAAAATATGTGCCGTCGCTCAGGCGCATGACGGCTGGGTCTTTCAAATAAAGTTCTTCCGGCTGAACACCCGAAAAGGTCATGCGATTGCCACTTTCCAACGTCCAATTTGAGCCGTCAGCAGTAATAAACGAGCGCACGTGTTTTTCCGGCAAAAATGATGCAAACATCCTATATCGCCCGTCAGAAGTCGTATAGCCGTTGGAGGCGAAATAATCTCCGCCGCCGCCCACGCCGTTCAAACGCAGTTCCCCTGCGGGCGTGAAGGTTTTGCCGTCTTTGGAAGTAAAGCGAAAATGCGTTGTTGCCGTTGTCCCGATAGCGTACATATACCATGAGTCGCCCAGCAAAAAAGTATTGGAATCAATGAGCGCGGCATTGGGCAAGGATGCAACCGTGCCTTTGTACTCGAACGTGATTCCATCGGTGCTTTCGGCATAAATAATCCCAATTTTTCCGCCCGGCGCAATATCTGTTGTGGCATACATTCTGAATGTACCATCGGGAAGCAAGATTATATCAGGGTCGGCGGGCTTGCTCGTGGCATTGGGCAAGCCTGTAAAACGCACATATTTGTAATACCATGTTTGTCCCTTATCGTCCGAAATAGCCAGCGCTGTAGCGTTCTGCTGCGTTCCGACCGTCCAGCCTGTGTAATAGACATACCAACGCCCACGCGCATCAACAATCATATCCGCAACATTCGCTTGGTCGCTCAGAATTTTTCCCGTACTTGTAAAGGTCAAACCGTCGCTTGAAGTAGCCGTAATGAGGCGGAAATATCCCGGACTTTCACTCGGCGAACTCGGTGCATTGCCGCGCGGCGGCGTAAAATCGCTTGTCAAAGGAGCAGACATTTGTGCAAAGACGCTTGTATTCATGCCGAATACAATGCACAAGACAATAATTGTGAAGTGCTTCATCGCATCACCTGTACGGTTTGGTGTTGAAAAATTGTGAGTGTTTGCAAACGGAGGAAATACGCGCCGTTCACTAATGACCAATGACGAATGTCCAATGACTTCTCATGCTCCCCTGCGGACAAGGTTTCATCAAGGATTTGCGCTACTTCCTGACCGAGCGTGTTAAATATTTTCAACGAAACGCGCTCCGATTTTGTTAGTGTAAATTTTACCGTAACAAGGTCTTGTGCGGGGTTTGGGGAAATAACGATATTTCTGTTCCCCATACTTATCTTCTCTTGGATGCCGGCAACGCTTGTCATCATCTGTGTTGTGGGCGGACCGACATACATGATGAGATAATTATTTTCCGCAATTTTTACGACAGCAGGATCACCTCCAATGACGGATACACGCGCACCGGAAGGCGTGCTAGCCGTAATATTGACAGGGTTAGACCATGATAAGCCGTCTGCGGAATAACTCCACCACGTACCTTGATTTCCGGCACCATAAAACCTCATTCCCGCGCCATATTCGACCAAATTCCCCGTCCATTGATGGCTTGCATCGGAGGGAATATCGTTGCGTCTTGTGAAGATTAGCCCATCGTCAGAAACACCGGAGTACGCGCCTTCTTGCGGTGCGCCTTTGGGAGCAGTGAAATACCATTTGCTGCCAAGCCTAAGCACAGCCGGGTCAATTACTGCTTTCCCGCTTACGCTAAACCGTACGGAAGGCTCAAACGTATAATTCACCCCATCGGTGGAAATGGCGGAATATGTCGCAATGTTCGAGTCCAACATCATGGACATAGACCGCCCTGACGAAAAAAATAAGCGAATACGCCCATCGGAAGTGAGCGTCAGCGTTGGGTCGAAAGGGCGTTGAAAGCCGCTTGGTAAGCCATTAACCACAATCGGCTGTGCTTGCGACCACGTTCTGCCGTTATCCTGCGAAATCCTGACAGCGACTTTATCCCAATTCGGCGAATTTCGTGGCGCAGGAAACCACTGAAAAGCAGCAATTATGCGCCCTGTGGCATCTTTGAGCAAACTCGGTACGCCGGAGGAATCAATAAATTTTGTTTCTGCGCCAAATGTATTCCCATCGGTGCTGGTACGCATCATCAAATTATTGTTCCAAGGTCCGTTATTGGTGTTTGGCGGCGGCATCATTTGTGCGTGAAGGCGTGTCGTTACGCCCAGAAGCAGCATCAATGCCGAGAATACAGATATTTTCACACTCATCGCATCACCTGTACGGCTTGTTGTTGAAAAATTGTGGGTGTTTGTAAGCGCAGAAAATATACGCCCTGCCCCAATGACCAATGACGAATGTCCAATGACTTCTCATGCTCCCCTGCGGACAAGGTTTCATCAAGTATTTGCGCCACTTCCTGACCAAGCGCATTAAACACCTTCAGCGAAACTCGTTCTGCTGTTGATAGTGTAAATTTTACAGTAGTAAGATTTTGCGCGGGATTGGGAGAAATGGCTAGATGAGGGAGCGTTTGTCGCGTATTGTCCGCTATTCCGGTGGATGTTCCCATAAACACACTTGTTGAAGTTGCACTACCGAGAGAGTTCAAAACAGCAACGGCACCGGAAGCACGATTTGGCAGAGTTGCCGTAATCTGCGTCGGCGAGACAACGATAAACGACGTTGCAGGCACACCGCCAATAAGAACAGAGGTCGTACCTGTGAAATTTTCTCCTGTAATGGTAATCGTTGTTCCGGCATTGCCTGTAAGCGGTGAAACGTCAGTAATACGCGGTGCGAAGACCGTTGCACTTTGTGTCAATCGCGTGGTGACCACAGCGAAATATGTTCCGTCACTCAGGCGTGTTACGGCAGGGTCTTTAAGATAAAGTTCTTCCGGCTGTGTACCGGTAAATGTCATCCGATTGCCGCTTTCGAGCGTCCAGTTTGTCCCGTTGGTGGTGATGAATGAACGTACATTTTTCTCCGGTAAAAATGACGCGAACATTCGATATCGACCATCGGAGGTGGCATAGCCATTAGAACCAAAGTAGTTGGTATTGGCGGCGGAGAGTGTAAATTCTCCGGCGGACGCAAAGGTTTTTCCATCTTTTGAGGTAAAGCGATAATGCGTTGCTCCCATGATGCCGATAGCACACATATACCACGTATCACCCAACAAAAATGTGTTGGAATCAATCAAATTTCCGCTTGGTAATGACGCTGCCGTACCTTTGTATTGAAACGTGATTCCGTCGGTACTTTCGGCGTAGATAATTCCTATTTTGCCACCTGTGCTGGAAATGTTGGTTGTCGCATACATTCGGAATGTACCATCGGGAAGCAAGATTATATCGGGGTCAGCAGGTTTACTACTTGGATCTGGTAAACCCGTGAAGCGTACATATTTGAAATACCACGTTTGCCCTCGGTCGTCGAAAATGGCGAGTGCGGTTACATTTTGCTGGGTTCCGACCGTCCAGCCTGTGTAGTAAACGTACAGCCGCCCACGCGCATCTATAACCATATCGGCAACATTGGCTTGGTCGGTGAGGATTTTTCCGGTACCGGTGAACGTCAGTCCATCGGTTGAGGTGGCAGTGAGCAGGCGAAAATAGCCCGGACTCTCGCTCGGCGAGCTTGCGGCATTGCCACGTGGTGGGGTAAAATCACTCACAAGCGGTGTAGATGATTGCGCAAATACCTCTACGCCAGCGAAAACAACAACATAGAGGAAAATGCAGAGGAAAAGATGTCGGAGTTTGTTCATCGTAGCACCTGAAGAGGGATAGTTTTGAGTGAAGAGTGTTGAGTTCTGAGTTGGATGAAAAGCATTTGTGAGGCTTGAGCGAGGTTTTGAGCGTCGAACTGGTACGTATGTTCACCCGCTCCCAGCTCTGCATCAAGGATGTGCGCTACTTCCTGACCAAGTGCATTGAAAAGTTTCAGAGAAACCCGTTCTGTTTTTTTTAGTGTAAATTTTACAATAACAAGATTTTGTGCGGGATTAGGTGATATTTTTACCCTCTCATCATTCGCTTCTTCTCTTTCGTCTTTGACACTGGTAATTGTACAAGTGCTTGGTGCCGGGTTTAGTTCAACAACTGTTCCGGGAGTAAGTGTTTTTCCGGCAAAAGCCGCATAATTACTTGCATAACGTAGGCAACGAAAGACGTTTTGCATCATTACTGTACTGCCCTGTGCGACCGGTCCCGTGTTGCCCACAGGGTTGCGATATTCCCACACGATGCTTCCGGTGGGCGTTACTTCAAAAAACTTCCCTCTGCTGCCTTCGCAAATGAGTGTATTGCCATTCTGAAGGCGCTGTGCACCGGAAATGTGGCTGGAATAAAAACTTGTTGTCGGATTCGCTTTATATGTCCACAGTGCAGCAGAGGGCGCAAAAGCCGCACTATTACTTGCGGGAGCGGCATAGCCGCCGGAAGAATTTACGGGTGATTGCACCTCTTCAATCGTCGAATATGCACCGTCGGGGCGATTGTCGCCGTTGTTGTACAGCAGGATGTTTCCTGCTCCGGGAAGCCCTTTGGCTATCCATTGCGGGTTGTGCTGACCAAAAAGTTTACGGTCATCGGCTGTACCTCGCTTGTATGCTTGCGGATTGCCCCAGCGCCAAAGAAAATCACCGCCCTTGCCTTGCCGCCCGCCTCGTGTTGATGCGGCTTCGGCGCTTGTCGTGCTGTGGTCAATGATATAGATTTCGCTCAATTCCCGCGATGAAACGATGATTTGGTCAAGTTCGGCATTGTAGGCAAGTCCGTTGAAGTGAATCCAATCGGTTGTCACCATCGTTTTATTGGTAAAATTCACATCCAAACGTTCAGGACGCTCAGAAACCGCACCGTAATTGGCTTTCGTGGCATCATTGTCCTGCACGAGGTGATCCCAAAGTTTCCATTCCCACACCACAACGGCGGAATCACGTCCCACAGGGCGCAATTCTACTATCTTTTCCGACCACAACCCGTTTTGGGGATATTGCCTGCGTCCGGCGGCTGTCGCTTCATCACGGGTTTTGCTGTCCCATGAAATAAGGAGAACATTGCCGTTCGGCAACACAACAGCGTCGTGGTGCTGATGAAACGTCGCACCGGTGTAATCATATCCCCAGAGCATTGTTCCGTTCCAATCGTAGCGTTCAAGCCGTCCGCCCGTTCCTCCGGTGGTAAATGTTCTGCTTGCATTTGTCCGCGCCGGGCGAAAAAGTGAGCCGTCTTCCAGCAAATACGCGCTTTGTCCGGGAATGTATTGGCTCTGCCACGTTTTGACCGTGCGCCCGCAGTTGTCAATGAGATAGGTTGTCGTAAAGTCAGGCGCAAAGAGCGTGTAACCGTTGAAGGATTGGGATGTGTTGCGGATAAGCCCGATTTGCTGCGATTGCTGGGCAAATACAACATGGGCAGCTATAAACATTGGACAAACCATCCAAAAAGCAAGTTTCAAAGCGGCTTTCATCGTATCACCTGTACGGGAATAGTGTGGAAAAGTGTTGGTGTTTGCAATCGAAAAAGGTACAGAGCATTGCCCAATGACCAATGACTCATTTCCAATGACTGCTCATGAACACCTGCACTCATCTCTGCATCAAGAATTTGCGCCACTTCCTGACCAAGTGTGTTGAAGATTTTTAGCGAAACGCGCTCTGCTTTTGTTAGTGTAAACTTTACAATAACAAGATTTTGTGCGGGATTGGGTGCTACTCTTACAGCAGACTCATGTTGCGCACCGTGCGCAACGCTTGTAATGCCCGTCGTTACTGCCTTGCGCTGTGTGTAGTAGAGCGTTGTAACGTCGTTTTGCTTGATGAAATAATGCGCTCTCGGAAGAGCATCCTCGCCGATTTTGAAATTATGCAAACCAACTTCATCCATTCCCGCATCAGTCAGGAACTCAGGTTTGGAGATAGTTTCGCCACGATTAGAAATGTATGCGCCCATCAAATCCGCTCCGCGCCCGTCGCCTGTGGGCATTGTTCCGCCCATATTTTGTGCCAAATCGCGCTCATCTTTCCAGAAAAACCAAGGGCGGTCGTTGGCAAAATCGTATGCCTCTTTGACCAGATGTGAGCGGATATTTGTTTCAGATATTTGCCGAAAACCCTGTGGCAACCACGTATTGCCGCCATCGGTGGAATAACCATACATCACACGAGCATTAAAGGGGTTTCCTGCTTGATAGATGTGAAAAGCGATGTACATTCTACCGTCTTTTCCCACAATAAGATTCGGGTCGCTCTCGTAATCGGCGTTGCCAATAAGGACGCGGGGTGCAGACCATGTTTTGCCACCGTCCCTTGTGGTAGAAATCTGCAAATCCCAATTCTGCGTGCCACCCGTACCACGACTAACGCTATCGCGCCATGCAATAGCGAAATTGTCACCCGTCGCGCCGCTATAATCCGCAATCGGGAATGCCGAATGCCTGCCGTCGTCGGTGCTTATCATCACTTGTGGAGACCAAGCAAGTCCGCTATTTTCCGAGCGAGCGTGCATAATTTCGGCTGTTTCCGATGTGCCATTTTCGCCGTCATGCCAAAACGCATGAACACGTCCTTTACGGTCAGTCGTAACGTTACCGAAGCCCATTTTGCGCTTGATTTGTGCGATCCGCACCGTATCCGACCAACGTTGTGTTTTAGCATCCCATCGTGCATAAAAAACCGCCAAAGGTGCGCGTGCGCCCCAAATAGCATGGATATTGCCTTCTGTATCGCTATCCACCGCAACAGAATTAAAGCCGGTCGTTCGCGTCGGCGGTGTGAATATTGTCGGCGCGGGAGCATTCCATGTTTTTCCGTTATCCCGCGAACCCACGTAATACGGGGTGCGCCGTGAACCACTTGTTTCGGTATAGAAAATCAATATTGTGCCATCTTTTTGGACAATTGTATTGTTTGCCACTGCACCGTCCGCCGAAACAGTCGGAGCCGATTTCGCAATCGCAAGTTGTGCAGACCAATTAGCATCTATGCCGTGTTGAGCATAGCCAATAACGACAGAAACCGAGACTAAAAGCAGCAGCATTATCACAAATGATACTGCAAAACCGAGATTTGATGAGCGTTGCATGATGACACCTCCGTAAAGTAGTATTGAAACAGACTTGAGAAACATGATAATAGAACGTGACAATATCAATTACATACCTTTGATAAACCGCGCAATGGTGCGCTTTCCCGTGCTTGTGCCAATCTGCACCACATACATCCCCGGTGGTAATGTACGAACATCCAGCGTGAGCAATGCGCCCTGCAAGCCGCTTGTTTCCACGCTTTGCGGCACCCCTTTTGCATCAAAAATGCTCACCGATTGAACAATCTCCGTTCCTATGCGGCTTTGAAGCATCACCACATCGCTGGCAACGGACGGATAGACCGCAAAGCCGCTTGGTTGCTCATTATTCGTTGATTGTTCGGAAACGCTTGTTATTGTCGTACAGCGTTGTGTGGTTTGAAAGAGAACTTTGGAAGTATAGGGTTGAAGCGTGATTGAGCCGCATTTCTCGTTACCACGTGTGTCCAGAAAAAGCGTATCGCCGAGATTCTGCGTGAGGACGTTATCGGTTTGATTCATAAAAAGGCGCGGCGTGGCAGACGCGGAAGTCTGCGACGGCGCAAAGTAGCGTGAGTTGCGGTCATTTCCCTTGGCTTGCCAAGCAGCGAAGCCGTATTCGACGGGGCTGTTGCCCTCGTAGCGTTGTGCGAATCGTCCTGTGGTCGCGGGCGTGTAGTAGAAGTTAGAATCCAAAACTCCCGCATTAAACGTACCAGTGAAGTCGGATTGTTTGATAAGATATGAAGCGCTGTTGAAGGCAAGGAAGACGTTATTTTTGACCACCATGCCCGTAATTGCGTCCCTCTGCGCCTGTGTCCCATTCAAATCCAGGCAATAATTTGAACCAAAAACAACGTTGTTTGTGATAGTATTGTTCTGGTTTCCAGCGTTTTGGAATATACCTTTTTTGGTGTGATTATACACAGTATTTTCGTGAACGGTGCAGTTTTTCACCAAAAAATCAAAATAGATACCAGGCGTGAGAAATTCACCATTGCGCGTTCCTTCGGTGTTTCCGTCGCTGTATTCCACAAAATTATTGCGAAAGGTATTGAACTGTGCTTGCCCGCCGAAACTTTTGAGTGCCGCGCCGTCGTTATTGAGCAGCATCGTGTTTCGCACAATATTCCGCTCAATCATGTTATACTTGCCGTCCGCCGAAATGCCACAATATCCGGCACTATCAACAAGATTGTGGTGAACGTGGTTACTGTCGGAAAACCCCAAATGAACTGCCGAAAGATTGTACTGCCGTCCTACGCCGCTATTGCGAAAAGGTCCCGTGCGAAGGAAAGTATTGTGCCGAACAATATCCCGCCGTCCCTGATTTTTCGCCATTGCCAAGCCTTCCACTTCGGTAAAGGTACAGTATTCAATCACTGCGCCAATGCCGTTTGACTCCACGCCGTAGAGTGTCTGACGGTTAAAAGTACAGCGCGAAATTTTGACGTTTGTAGAGCTTGCCTCTGCTATCTGAATGCCCGCCGTTCCTTGCTTCTCGAAGGTTATGTCTTGCACCGTGATATTGCTCACACCGCGAGAAATCCGTAATCCTGTGGCATACACCGACGCTTCAGCAATCACCACACTAGGATTGATGCCGTTTGGAGCGCGATACGTCAATGTTCTGCTTGCGGCATCGTATTTCCATTCTTTTGCTGTGTCGAGGTGGGCAATGTTGTCATAGAGAAAATATCCGAAGCCGTTCAAAGCGTCTAATTCACTGGAATCCGCATAAGTAATCGTTGTGCCGGAAAATGCCCCGACGCTCTCCAATTCCCAGCACCATTGCGCAGTGTGAATGCAGAGTTTTGAACCAAGAACAAGATTGCTCGTAACCCGCGTTAAATCACGGTCGGTGAGGCTTCGTTTTGTAGCAGAATCCAAGAACAAATACTGCCCTTCGTTGGGATACCGCGCCAGAACTTGCGCTTTGTCGTTGATGAAAAAATTGAGAACGGTTTGCGAAACACTTGCTTGGTAATTGCTTCCGTTCAGCGACCAAGCAGTGATGCGCTCTGCACCGCTCAAAACAGGATTTGAGCCTGTGCCAAAAGCCGCGAAAACAATGGGCTGCGCGGCAGTGCCGGATTGGTTTACCGTCAGGCTTCCGCGGAAGGTGTCGCCGCGGCGAAAAAAGACGGTATCTCCCGCAACGAGTGTTTGTGCGGACAGTTTGGTCAATGTCTGCCAAGCCGCACTGGTACTTGTTCCGCTATTGTTATCATTGCCGTTGGATGAAGAAACGTAGTAATTGCGGGCTGTGAGGGATTGCAGAGGAAGGGCAATCGTCAAGAACAGAATAATGAGCGTTTTCATAGCAGTATCTCCGAGTGAGGTCAAAAAAAGCATTCCATGATGCAAGCATTACATGAAGCAGAATTATTCCAAAGGTTCCGGTTTCCTTTACCCTAAGAAAAACCGCATAAAACCTCACTCGTTACAGACCAAAACGTCAGAAGTTTCTATGGTTGTTGGTCATATTTTGCTATGCCAAAAGGTCATAGTTAAGGCACAAAACCTGCATCATTCCTGAGTTTTCGGCATTATTTGCTCAAGGTGGCACGTCATTTTCTTTCGCAATTCCTTACAATATGCGAATATCTCAATATGAAGATTAAGAATGGAAGCTACTTGTTCGAGCGGAATACCGACGCGGAGCATGGCAATGCTTCATGATACTTAGGACTTTCGCAAATTTGACGGGCAAGGGGGGGGCAAGACCCCTTGCTATAAAAAAAGCACTTTTGCGAAAGTCCTAATACTATCAACCATTTACCCCACACGAATACGCTTCCGCACAAAGCCGCCTGTGCCAATACGCACTTCCGCGATATAATCCCCTCGCGGCACTTGAAGCCCCTGCTCATTTTTGAGATTCCATGTAATTGCGTAACCGCCTGCATTCTGTTCTGCTTTCAAGACACGCGCAATAGCAATCGCCTGAATGGAATAAATCACGATTTCCACTTCCGCAGGCTGCTCCACCGTGTAACGAATCGTCGGCGAAACATCTTCCGTTAACCCCAGTAGCGAGCCGATAAGCGAAAGCGGGATACTAATCCCCGAACCACCAACGCCCGGCAGACCGCCATAACGCTGGAACGGGTCAAAAACGCCCGGAATCGTAAATGATTGCGCAATGCCGTAATTGTAGAATGTCTGCTCTTTTGCCGTTGGAATAAAGGCTCGCGGGTCTATGGAGTTCATCGCAGCAACGGCGGCTTCTTGCGGTGAGGCTTGACGACGCGCTTCCTGCATTGCCATCCATGCTAACGAAAATTGCCGTGCTTCAAATTGAAAACGAGTACGCGGCGAAACTTCGATGCGAAGCGCTTCATAGAAAGCGCGGTCTTGCATGGGCGTAAAAGGGTATTCCCCGGGCGGCGTTGTCCCAAGTGCCGTAGAGTCTTGCTGGGGTGCAGATGTTGTGTCGGCGGTAATGATTTGCTGCGGCGTAAATTCTTTCGGTTTTTCGAGAATTGGCCGCGTTTGCTCAGGTTTTGTGACGGGTTTGGCAGATTCTTTCTTTTGCGCCATCGCTGCTGATGTCCCCAACACAAGCATCAATGCGGAGATACCAAGCATTTTTGCCATAGAAATTTGATGAAGAATGAATGAACTCATAGTAAAAACTAATGGGTGGGAAATATTGCACACACAATCAATCCGTGAAAAACGGTTGCTACATCGTCTATTTTTGAAGACGAAGAAGCGTACATCAAAGTGGAGAATAATCTTCAACACAAGGATTGACGCGCTTTTCAATGCAACAACAATATACGCAAAAAAGCCGAATTGTTCAGGGAACAACTCGGCTTTTCTGTTTTCGACTATTATTTTTTTGCTACGTACAAAGGTGATAGCTTTTCACCAATGCAAGATTTTATCAGCATTGCGGCGGAAGTCGCTTATCCTTCGCTGCTGAAAAGTTTACGTTTTTCGTCATCGGAAAGCAAATCAGCTAAACTAACATCCTGCTTTTGCTCCGGTACGGCAACTTGCTCTTGTTGCTGGCGCTGAGGGCGGCGTTCTCCACGCTCACCGCGTTCTCCACGCTCAGGACGGTCTCCGCGCTCAGGCTTGTTTGCGCCTTGGTCGAAGCCTTCCATACCCAAAATCAGCGAGTGATTCTCCGGGACTACGTCCATAACGAAGAGACCTTCAATTTTATCACCGACTTGGAACGGATTTGCTTTGCCGCGCAAAGACGGGTGCATCTTGCCTTTGGGCATAAATGCGTCAATGTCATTAGCGATGTTTACCACGACACCGCGCTCAATCGCCTCGCGTACCGTGCCTTCGATTTTATCGCCAACTTTGAAGCGCTCTGCAATCGTCGCCCAAGGATTCGGCTGTGTTTGTTTGTAACCCAAGGAAACTTTTTGCTTTTCTTCGGAAATTTCCAAGACTTGTACTTCAATTTCCTGTCCGGCTTGGAACAGTTCTGAAGGGTGCTTAATACGACGCGCCCATGACATTTCGGAAATGTGAATCAAGCCTTCTACACCGGGGCGAAGTTCAATGTATGCGCCAAAAGGCGTGAGGCTTTTTACTTTACCTTTGTGTTTGCTGCCGGGCGTAAATTCTGCTGCTGCACCACTCCACGGGTCCGGCTCTAATTCACGCATAGAAAGCGACAAACGCTGACCTGCTTCGTTGATTTCTTTGATGACTGCACGAACGGTATCGCCTTTTTTCAGCACTTCGGAAGGATGGTTAATGCGGCGGCGGGAAATAGCCGACACGTGAACCATACCGTCCACATTTCCAAGATTGATAAACGCACCAAACTCGGTGAAGGAAACAACTTTCCCTTCAACG
The DNA here is from genome assembly GCA_025455065.1 of Candidatus Kapaibacterium sp. Lineage (GTDB taxonomy): Bacteria > Bacteroidota > Ignavibacteria > Kapaibacteriales > UBA4661 > PH2015. Next base: position 38,517 of record JALONG010000034.1, read on the forward strand.
GTCTGACCAACTTGAAAGTCCTTCAAATGGTCAGCACGGAGCAGTTTGCGGCGCGTAACAATAACTTTGGTTTTGTCGTCATCGTTCAACTCGTGAACGTGAACGGGGAAGGTTTGCTGAATCAGCCCAAGCAACTCATTTTCGCTAGGATTTGCTTTCAGCGAAAGATGCGACGTTGGCAAAAAGAGCGGCATACCCTTGTACCCGACCAAAATACCGCCACGTACACGGCGTAAACCAACAACATCCAGTGTTGATTTACTGTTTTTCGCAGCAACAATCTCGGGATAGAGTTTTTCAACATCGTATTCCGGCTGTTTCGGAGCGGTGGGTTCTGCCGAAGCTGGTGCTTCAGCGCTTGCTTCAACGGCGGCGGGTGCTTCGGCAACGGGAGCTTCAGCGACAGGGGCTTCAGAAGTGCTAGCGGCAGGTGCTTCGCTAACGGTTTCTACTTGTTGTTCGTCAGTCATATCAACACGAAACAAAAAAACGTACTAAACTTAATGGGTTAATGACAACGTGTGATGAAATGAAAAGACCGGAAAGACGCACAAAACTTGGCAACATTCTGGTTTTTCAATATTTACCTTGCCCTTGGGCTTGGTAAAAAACACAGATTGCAAATATAGGGATTTTGTATTATCTGACAAAAAAAACAATCTTGGCACGAAAAAATCTTCCGAAGGCTTCCTCCAAAAGGACTTACACCGTTTTGACACTAAAACCCCGTTTTGTCAGATAGGATGCGACTTTTGCACGATGGTCGCCTTGCAGTTCGATTTCGTTATCCAGAACTCTGCCGCCCGTGCCACATTGTTTTTTAAGCGCTCCGACAATACCTTCCAATTCACCCGGGCGGGATTGGAAGCCGCGCACAAGCGTCACGGTCTTATTCGCCCGCTTTTCGCTTGTAATGCGCACTTGCTGTGCTTTGCCGTCGTAGCCCAGCTTTTGTGAGCTGTTGGGCATCTCCTCCAAAACGTATTCCGTTGGTAAAAGTGCTTTCAAATCTTCGAGTGAACCGAGTTTTGCCATAGATTTTCAAGAGGTAAATTACTATGTGAGATGTGTTTTTATGCGCTGTTTTTGGGGGGTACGCCATTAAGGAATTTTTCGTTTATCCAGCAGAACAAATTTCTCATGCTCCTTCAGTATAGTCAATTCTTCAAGCGGAGCAGTCGCCGGAAGTTTAGCCACAGAACCGTCTGCACGAAATTCCGCACCGTGACAGGGGCAGACAAATTTTCCCTCAGAATCGCGCCACTCCACCGTACAGCCAGCATGAGTACAGCGTAAGTCAAATGCCCTGAGCGTATTATCCGTCTCACGGCGCACAAGCACATTTTTGTCTCCAAAGCGCACTAACACTGATGTTCGGGATTGCAACACGTTCTCTGCAATCGGCATTGGCGCAATCGGCACTTTCCGTTCCGCAGGCGAGACAACGTACCGCCAAACCGCATACAGAGGCGCAAAGAGGTATGCTGCACCCGCACCCCAAAGCACCTGCTTCAAAAACTGCCGCTTTGATGCCTGCTCACTCTCCACAGCCAACCTTTGTTCTTCAGCGTTTATGCGGCTTGGATTCATGCTTCTTGCAAGTCAATGTGAAAATCTTCCATTATCGGATTGGCGATAAGTTTGGTACAGGCTTCTTTAACCTGCTCCAAAGCCGCATCTTTGCTTGCTGCCGAGACGCTCAGTTCAACATATTTTCCGATGTGGACATCGCTTATATTCCCAAAACTCAAGGAATGAAGCGCCTGTTCAACGGTTTTTCCTTGAACATCCAAAATCTGCTTGCGAAGTTGGATGCGAATTGCTGCGCGGTAGGTGGTCATAGGGTTAGTTGCTTGGTTGCTTGGTCATTGGTTAATTAGTCATTTGTCATTGGGCGGGTGGTGGAGTAATCCGTGGTAGATCGCTTAGAATTTAGAATCTTGTGTTTCTACCCTTATCCCTCTGTCCTTATTCCTTTGCCCTTCCTAGAATTCTTCTTCGATAGTATCTTCGTCTTCTTCGATGTCGTTGTATGTTTTAAGAAAATTGTACGAGCCGCGCACAAGTCCAATCAGCATATACGACAGCATAAAGGGAAAAAGCAAAACGCCCTTTGAAGCAATCGTGAGAATCACGCCCAGCAGGAAGTATGCCATGAGCAGCGGTTTTTCACGAAACACCCGTGCAGACGGCGTTGGGACGGCATCGTACTTGATGGTGCTGACCATAATTCCCGCCACAAGCAAGGTTACAAGCGTGATTGCACCTGATTTCCACTCTTGGGGAATGAGAGCGCTTTGCGAACCGATATGGTAAAAAAGCGTGTAGGAAAGAATTGTCAAAGCACCTGCCGGAATGGGCATCCCGCGAAAGTAGCGTTTATCGGCGTTTACGGCAGATTGAACGTTGTACCGCGCTAAACGCAGCACTCCTGCTAATGCCGGCAATGATGCAATAACAACACCAATATCACCCAACGTTTGAAAATATACTTTGTAGAGCAGAAATGCCGGAGCTACGCCGAAAGAAACGGCATCGCAGAGCGAATCAAGTTCGCCGCCAAATTCGCTCGTGGATTTGGTCAAACGGGCAACTGCGCCGTCCATCACATCAAACCACCCCGCAAGCACGATAAACCCTGCCGCACCCATAAATTCCCCACCCGCAATGCGCGTAATCGCCATAAACCCGCAAAACAGGTTCATCAGCGTAAAAAGATTGGGAATCACCGAACGGGTAACGCGAATTTTTCTCATTGGGGCGATAACAAAACGTCCGAAGGGTTTGTTGTTCAAGGCAATGGCAAATTTAATCAAGAATTGGCAATTTCATGCGGAAATATCACATTGAGAAGCATAACGCCCTGTTCAAGCATTATCAATACGAACTCTTTGCCACATTTGATTGTTATAGAATTTTCACACTGCTTCACTGCTTTTTTGCTATATTTTCTTGCATAAATTAAACTGACATCAATACCGTCTATTGGTTTTTGACTACTTTTTGAATGTAATACCGACTATGAATCTACGTTTTTCTCGAATGTTGTTGATTTCTGCCATTGCGCTGACCATTACTATCATTTTTACGGTCAGCGGATTTATCGAAATTCTCCCCGCTCCTTTGGCACTTATTGGGATTATGGTATTTCATGTTGTTGCCTTTGTGCTTCTTTGGCGCTTTCGGAAACAGCAAGATAACGAAATTGCATCGTTGATAGATTCGGCACAACACCTGTGTTTAGACGAAACAGGCTTGCATATCGTTCCGCCCGCCATTGCAGCCAATAGTGAATTTACCCCTCTCGTTACCACCATAACCAATGTTGTACAGCGCTTGAACAAAGAGTATTCCGAGCGTCATACCCCAACAGACGAAACAACCGATTTACTCAACCAAGTTCTGGCGCGGGAGAAAGCACATCAACAACAGTTGGTGGGAACGTTCAAAATTTTGAGTGATTCTATGCACCTCCTTGCTCAAGGCGCATTAAATGTGGATGTGGACCCGGAAAAAGGCGGCATTGCACGGCAACTGTTTGTGGATTACAACACCTCGGTTGAAACCATTCGCAGCATGGTTCTCCGCATTATGGAATCGGTATCGGGTAGCGTCCTTATGAGTGAGGATATTGCTCGCTCGGCACAAAGCGTCTTGGAAGTTTCCAAAGCGCAAGAGGAACTCTCCAGTTTTGTGGCAGAATCGGCAGGATTTGTCGGGCAAGTTGTGACCAGCAACACCCAAAGCACCACCCAAACGGCGGAAATAGCGAAACGCGCTATGGCAATGGCGCAGGAAGGCTCTTCTAAACTGACCGAAACGATGCAAAGTAATGAGCATATCGTACGGGCAACCCAACAAAGCGGAGAAATGCTGAGTTCACTGGCACGAAACATCGAAGACATCAGCACGATTACAGCAACAATCAACGAAATTGCCGACCAAACGAACCTTCTGGCGCTGAATGCCGCAATCGAAGCTGCACGTGCAGGTGAGCAAGGACGGGGCTTTGCGGTTGTTGCCGATGAAGTCCGTAAACTCGCCGAGCGCACCACGCAAGCCACAAAGGAGATTTCCGGTAAAATCAAAACTGTGCGCCAAGATTCCCAAGAAGCCACCAAAGCAATGGAAGGCTCTATGAACGCCGTACAGCAAGGCGCACAGCTTAATCAACAAGTCGAACAAGTCTTTACCGAAATTTTATCCACGATAAAAAATGTCGTTGATAATATTTCACAAGTTGCCGTTTCCACCGAAGAGCAGTATGCCACTGTGCAAGCAATTATCGAACAAATCAACAACCTCGCCTCACAGGCAAAAGATGCCAACACCAAAATCAGTGAAATTTCCGGCTACGCCGAAAGTTTGATGTATATGAATGAGCATCTGAAAGAATCGGTGGACTTCTTTAGGTTTGAGGGGTAGGGAGAAACAATAACTCACCGCACACGCCGCCGTGAACTCGTTATCCCCACCACAATCCCAATACCATCGCCCGTAACATTCCACTTTGCATTCACGCCGCCAATGCTGAAAGGATTACTGGTTGCAAAGGCATTCCGATAGGTGCGTTCATATTCCGCAAAGGCTTCGTCAAATTGATACAAAACCACGTGCGGATTGGTAATTGTTCCCCAGCCTCTGCCAGGAATAAACGGAATCTCTACCAATCTACTGAGTAAGCGAATTTTACCGCTAAAATCGGCTGCTGAGGCAGTAACAGTACTGGCATTTTCTAAAAGCTGGTTTTCAGCACGCAAAAAGGCAGATACGGTGTCCGCCCCGGGACCATGAAAAACTCCAGCACGGTAGGCAACCCGCGCTTGTGGTGTAAATGTAACTTCGTATTGATAGAATCGCCTATCTGCATTAGTTCTTGGGTCTTTCTGCTCAACAATAATTTCTCGTACCGAATCCATAGCCACCGGGCGCGGAACAAACGTTTCCACTCGCGCCCGTAAGCCCTGCCACTCGGCAATAATTTCGTACCGTTTGCCTTCTTCCGCTATGAGCGGCGGCATAGTTCGGTAATACGAGCGCGGGGTTTGGAAGATAACGCCTCCATTCGCATTCAGAATGCGCATCGGCTCAAGTTGCATCGGGTATTCCCGTCCGTCCACACGGAGGCGTATCGTTGCCGTCGTAATAGCAGAGCGCTCGGCATTGACGGTATCAAAAAGCGGCAGCGTTCTGGCGACATAGAGGCTGGAAATAGGCTCTCCGGCAACGAGTGACCCAAAAAGCAGAATTTTCGGGACGTATTCCGGTTGGATGCTTGGCGCTATCACTTGTTCGCAGGAAAACAAGCCGAAAGACAGGAGCATCACGGGAAGAGCAGAAATGCCACGCAGCAAACGCTGAAGCGGTCTTTGGAGAGTCTTGTTCATGACGTCATTCACAACAAATGTGGTATCAAAATGCAGTGTCAAAATGTACAGGAAATTCCTATCGTTGGCAAAAAGGGCAGAAGGGTATATTGCTTCAGCGCCGTAACGTTGCCGCGCTCATCCACCCACACCGTGAAGGGATTCAGACGATTATACACGTTGTAAATGTTGATGGATGCCTCAAATGGCAGATTAAACCACTGGAACTTATACATCAAATTCAGGTCTAAGCGATGATAATCCGGCATTCGGTAGCTGTTGCGCTCGGCGTAGAGGTACGAAAAGGGGCGTGTTGCGGCATTGGTGAAAGGGTTTTTACTGGCAACGAGTCCCGGAAGAAATGCAAGGTCTAATACTCCAATAGGCATCGTAAATGCCTGCCCTGTGGCGTATATCCACGTTGCGCCGATTTCCCATTTGTCGCTCAGTTTGTAGGACAGCGCCAGCGTGAGGTCATGCCTGCGGTCATAGCGCGGGAAAAAGGGTCTTCCGCCGTTAATTTCGGCGAATTGCCGTGTTGCCCACGAAAGCGTGTAACCTATCCAACCCGTGAATGCACCGATTTGTTTATTCAGAAAAACTTCCGCACCGTAGCTTTCGCCCGTGCCTGCTGTGAGAAGCCCTTCCACCGTTGCTCCCGGCACAAACCGCGCTCCTTCACGAAATTCGTAGATATTCTCTAAGCGCTTGTAATAGCCTTCAACCGTCAGTAAATACTCACGGTTGAAGAGATACGTTTCCAGCGCTGCCACATAGTGCATGGAGCGCGAGGGCAAAAGTTTATCCGTCGAAGGAAACCATGTGTCGGTCGGCAGAGCAATCGTGTTTTCTTGAAGCAGATGCAAGAACTGATGCGCCATTGCGTACGCCGCTTTCAGTGTTGTTTCATCGCTGAGTTTGTAGGCAAGGGCGGCTCTCGGCTCAAGACGGAAATGCGAACCACTTTGGAAATACGCTGCTCGTGCGCCGAGATTCAATGCCAAAGACGGCGTAATTTCCCATTCATCCTGCACAAAGCCCGCTATTTCGAGTGCTTGCAATTGCTGAAGAGGGCGGTTGCGCTCAGGATTTGCGGTTATTTGCAAAATCCCCGCGCTATTGAGAATACTCACCGTGAAATCGTGCCGCGTTGCTTCGATACCGCCTTTGACAGAATGCCCCTCCACCGGGAACCACTGCATTTCGCCTTTGAACGTGAGGTCGTTAATGGCGGTTGTGGTTTCAAATTGTTTGGAGTTCTTCAGCGCTGCTGTTTCAAAGGCAGCATAGCGGAAATCGTATTGGGTGTAAATGAGCGAAAACGTGCTGAAAAGCGACGGCGAAAAAATATGCATCCAGCGCAGATTGCCCGTGGCATTGCCCCAGCCGAGTTCAAACGTTGTTTCGTCAGGGCGGTTCAGGCGCGGCAGAAGGTCGCGCCCGAAATACCCACTCAAAAAGATATGGTCGTTGTCGTCAATGCGGTAATTAACTTTTGCGTTTAGGTCGTAAAAATTATAGCGAGGCACATCTCTACCCGTCGGGTCGGCAGCAAAGCCGATAATATCGAAGTACATTCTGCGCCCCGAAATCATAAAACTCGCATTGGTGCTGATAGGTCCTTCCAAAAGTGCCTTCGCGCTAATGAGCGAAATTCCTGCCGCACCGCCGATTTTTTCCTTTGAGCCTTCTTTCATCGTGAGGTCAATCACACTGGAAAGCCTACTGCCGTATTCAGCAGGAAAAGCGCCTTTAATGAGTTTCACATCACTGACGGCATCGGGGTTAAATGCACTCAGGAAACCGCCCAAATGCTGAGGATTATACACGGTTACGCCGTCCAAGAGAATCAAATTCTGGTCGGGAGTACTGCCACGGATATACAAGCCGCTCGAAAGCTCGCTTGCCGCCTTTACTCCGGGCAAAAGCTGGAGTGTGCGGAAAATATCGCGCTCACCGCCGATGGCAGGCATTTGGCGCAGGAACTCCATCGGGATATTCACCGTGCTGACCGCCGCTAGTGATGACTGACGGTCTGCCTGCACGGAGACTTGCTGCAATCGTGCGGCTTCATTCACCAAACTGAGATTGAGTTTTGTTGAACTATTGGTTATATCCAGAGTGCGCCGCAACGTTTTGAAGCCGATTCTTCGCACAACGAGTGTGTATGCGCCCTCAGGAAGACTGCTCAGACTGTAAAAGCCGTATTTATTCGAGAGCGTACCACGAAAAGGTTTGGGAAGATTAGCGGAATCCGGCATCACGCCTTGATAGAGCGCTACCGAAGCACTGATGACGGCTTCTCCGGTTTTTTCTTCAGTGATAGTGCCGGAAAGGGTGCAAAGAGTGGGTGAGGGTTCTTGCGCAAATGAGGGTACAAAGAGAGCCAAGAGCAACAAAAGCGCAACCCCAAAGTGGCGCAAAGCAAGCAAAAAAGACATATTCACGGGAGAGGAAAGATATATGACTAAGTGTGTTATGGATTAAACGGATGCCACGAGATGCCGAGCATTGCTAGCCCATGGGTGAGACCAAATGCACTTATTTTTCCCTGCACCGAAAAAGCAGAACCGAGTTTGTACTTAACCGCACCAAACGCTGTGAAACTTTGATATTGCATGGCGTATGGAGATTCGGGGAAACGAAGAATATTACCAACAAAAATCGCCGGCGTAATCGTTACGCCCTCAATAGCACACCATCCTGCACCAATATCAAACGCGAGGTTGCCGTCTGTTGGTATGGTGTAAGTGATTCCGGCAGAAAGAAGTTGGTTGCCCCAAAACGGACCCAAAGTTGATGTTTGCGGAAAGACAAAATTCGGGTCGGAAGAACTCAAAATGGGGTAACGGCGTTTGACATCTTCGACAGACGAAGCGCGACGCGGGTCGTCGGCTACCAATCTTGTCCATGAGCCGTACAGACCGAATCCGGCATAGACGGGAATTTGCAGGGTCAATCCCCAAGACGTAGTAGGGTTTGTCGGCAGAAAGCCGCCGCCGCCTTCGAGAGTGAGTATTTGAGCTGAAGAATAGCTACCGAACGAAACGAATATTGCCATAGCGAGAAGATACTTTTTCATTGTTTTTTGTGAATGTTGTGAAAAAATAATATGCCCGTTACCAACCTTCACCTATACAAAAAAGAAACGGGCATATTAAATACTTTACTTCTCTTACCAAGATAGAATCATGCTGGGGTTGCCCATAGCATACGTTCTAAATGGAGCAATAGGAAAAAACACATCGTCATAGTGTACAGTCATTTGACTCAACACATTATCCTGAATTTTGTATTTGACCTTAAATGAAGGCGAAATACTAATGTTATCGCTGAGTTTGAAGGTTGCAGATAATCCAAGTTCAACCTCTGCTCCACCATCTTCTTCAAACCACTGCCAGTGCAAACTTTTGTGAAAACCAGTATTCCAAGGTGCACCATAGCTTGTTGAAAAATACTGACCATTACAAAGATGACGTGGAACGGCTCCTGCCAAATTAAAACGCCCCCACTGCGCTGGATCGCCACCCGTAGCAGGCACCGAGGTTACAATGGCATAAAACTCAGGATCACCTAAAATCCAGTGTTCGATAAACCACGTTCCTTCAAAAGCATCTGAGAAAGAAAGGCTTGTAATGCTCATGTAAGAATTTTGCAACTGCGCACCACCCTTTGGAGAAGTCATACGCGGCCGGTTCAAATTCTCTGCAACCGCTTGCTTCAACTGCCCATTCATTTCTGTGCGTTCGTTGGGAGCAATAACAATCACAGGGCGAGTTTTAGCAATAGCCTCGTTCACGATGTACTCTTTGCCTTGTGCGTCGTAGGCGATAACTTCACTCGGCATTTTGTCAATATCCTGACCTTTTGCCAACACAGGCACAAACGTTACCAATGGCGAAGTTTTGCCATCCCATTTTTCGGCATTATACCAGTACAAATGCGCGTTAGCGGCATAGTGACGTGAGTATTGCTCTAATGCTGCTTGTACATCATTTGCTTGCAAATTAAATTTTGCACCATTACGAGCAACCGTAGCCGTCCAATTTCCCGAAGCACCAAGGGCGCTTGTAAGGTTTTGGTCGGTATTCAAATTATTCCACAGGACATTTGTGCAGCCATCAAACTTGCGCATAGCTTGTATATGGACAGCTTTTGCTGTGTTTGACTCAGCAAGCGTTGATGCTACGGACTTTGCGAGGGCTGCGAGTTGAGCATTTGTCTCGCCGTTTTTCATCGCCAAAACCAATTCATCACCTTTTGTTGATGATGAAGCAACACTTTTATCAACAACTTGCGTTCCTCCCACAATAGGACTACTTGCCTCATTACAACTTACCACCAAACCACCAACAATACCAGCCAACACCAAGGCTTTAACAGCCTTCAAACGAAATAACGACATAAACAACTCCAAAAAATAGAGTGTGAAAAAGAGTGCCACAACTCTTTCCTTCGTGCGTCTCTTTGCGTATATTGCAAGTGGAAGACTCGAAAAACTTTCCACTTGCCCGCTTGGAGAATGATGTGAGCAGCAAATTGGACATTCCAGCGAACATTCACTCCACCAACGGTAAATGGGTCGGTTTGGCGAAACCCACGAGTGTAGCTATTGTAATACTCCGCAAAAGGCGCGTCGAAGCTATACACAACGGCATGGGGATTTTGCGGGTCTTGTAATCCTAACGTGTTTGAGAACGATTGATATATCACTTGGCTTTGGAGGGTGATTGTACCTGAACTGTCAGCACTTGTCGCTGTTTTCAACAATCCTGCCGTTATGCCGTTGCGAGTAGTTGAGACCGTATCGGCATCTCTGCCTGTCAGCACACCCACTTGATAGGCTTCTCCCGCACGTGCAGCAAAGCGGGCTTCATAGCGAAATTCTTTATTAGACGGTCCCCGGTTTTCGGTTGTGGTCGTGATAACCTCTCGCACACTCAGTATGGACGGCTTTCGCGGCACGGTCGTACTCACGCGAGCCGTCTTGCCGTTCCATTCCGCAATAATTTCATAGCGTACACCTTCTTCCGCAATGATATTTCCAGCTTGATAATAAGCCCGGGCATCGCTCCACAGCATCGTTCCTGTTGATGAAAGTTCGCGTTGAGGTTGCAATGTCATTCGGTATTCCTGCCCATTCACACGAAGTCTAACCGTTGCCGTCGAAATAGCAGCAAGTTCGCGGCTAATAGGCTTTGTCGGCTCAAGCGTGCGCGAAAGGCGGATATTCCGAATCGGCTCACCAGCGACTAATGCGCCCTCCATAAATATCTGCTCTTTGTAATCAAGAGGAATTGCAGGATTAAGCGCTTGCTCTAAACTCTGACCGCAGGAAAACAGCAAGGGAACCAATGCAAGCAAGAAAAAACGTCGTAAAAGCATGGTATGAGGGGGACTTTGGATGCAAGAAATTGTTTCAGCGTAAAATATCATCAAAACGAACACCGCAAGCCGACAGTAGGCACAAACGGCAGCAAGGTTAATTGCCGCAGACGGCTTGCTCCGTCGAAGTTTTCTACCCAAGCAGTGAAAGGATTGAGGCGGTTGTAAACGTTGTACAGATTGATGGAAAACTCAAATGGCAAACCGCCAATCCAAGGAAATTTATATGTCGCGTTCACATCCAAACGATGATAATCCGGCAAGCGAAACGCATTGCGGTCGCCATAGACTTGTGATGAACCGGAAACAACATTACGTGTTAATGCGGGGTCAAGCGTAATGCCGAATGGAACGCTCAGAACATCAATCAACCCGTTTGCCATCGTAATGGCTTGACCACTTGCGTATGTCCATGTTACGCCAAAATCCCAACGGTCATTGAGTTTGTAGGCAATGGCGATTACAATATCATGCCGCCTGTCATAACGGGGAAAGAAGGGCTTACCGCCGTTCAGTTCGGGGAAAAGCCGTGTTGTCCACGAGAGCGTGTAACCAATCCAGCCTGTAAATTGACCAAGTTGTTTATTGAGAAAAAACTCCACACCATATGCCTCGCCCGTGCCGCTTGTCATCAGTGCTTCGGCGATTGTTCCCGGCACAAAACGAGCATCCTCGCGGAACTCATACAAATTTTCCATGCTTTTGTAATAGCCCTCCACCGTCAAAAAATACTCACGGTCAAACAAGTACGTTTCTATACCTGCCACATACTGCGTCGAACGAGCAGGCTTCAAAATTTCGGTGGAAGGAAACCATGTATCGGTGGGAAGCGCTACACTGTTATCTTGGAGCAGATGCAGGAACTGACTTGCAACCGCATATGCGGCTTTGAAGGTGAGTGTTTCGGTTGCTTTGTACGCCAGCGAAGCGCGTGGTTCTAAGCGGAGATGACTACCACGCTCAAAATACGAGGCACGAAGCCCGATATTTGCCGCCAAATTTTCGGTAATATCCCATTCATCCTGCACATACCCCGCAGCTTCCAGCGCTGTAACACGTTGCAAAGGGTCTGCACGCTCATCAATGCCGCCTCTGCCTTGGAGAATACTGCTCCCGCTCACAATGTCGGTGACAAAATTATGCCGCGTTGCTTCTGCACCAAATTTGATAACATGATTCGGCACAGGAAACCATTGCAGTTCGCCACGCAGCGCTATATCTTGTATCCGCGATGCCGTTTCAAACTGTTTTGCGCCGCCTGTGGCTTCGGAGAAATACGCTGCATAGCGAAAATCATAATTGGTATAAACCAACGAAAGCGAACTGAAGAGCGTGGAAGAGAAAATATGCGACCAACGGAAGTTCCCCGTTGCATTACCCCAATCCAGTTCAAATGTCGCATCATTAGGGCGATTGACGCGGGGCAGAATATCGCGCCCGAAATAGCCGCTCAAGAAAAATTGATTATTCTCATCCAAACGCAGGTTCACTTTTGCATTGGCATCGTAAAAATTATAGCGAGGCAGAATGCGCCCCCCGGGGTCAATAGCCGCCGCCGCAATATCAAAATACATTCGCCGCCCCGATACCATAAACGTCGCATTGCTGCTTATCGGTCCTTCCAAAAGGGCGCTGGCACTGAGCAAAGATATTCCCGCCGTGCCGCGTATTTTCTCTTTCGAGCCTTCTTTCATGCTCATATCCAACACACTCGACAAACGGCTTCCGTATTCCGCCGGAAACGCACCCTTGATAAGCCGTACATTGCTCACGGCATCGGCATTAAACGCGCTCAGGAAGCCGCCTAAATGCTGGGGATTATAGACCGTAACGCCGTCCAACAAGACCAAATTTTGGTCGGGCGAACCGCCGCGCACGTACAAGCCGCTTGAAATCTCGCTGACAGACTTCACGCCCGGCATAAGTTGAAGCACACGGAAAATATCGCGCTCACCGCCCAAAGACGGCATTTGTTTGATAAAATCCATGGAAACATCCACTGTGCTGACAGCAGCGCCTTTGTCACGTTCTGCCTGCACAGAGACACTTTCCAAGCGCACCGTATTCGGCTGAATCGTTACGTCAATCCGCTCCGAAGCATCACCCAGACTGAGCGCACGAGTAAATGTAGCCAAGCCCACACGTCGCACAACAAGCGTATATGCGCCGGAGCGCAGCGACGGCAGCGAATAAAACCCGTACTTATTCGAGACAGCGCCGCGCATGGGCTTTTGCGCCGTGCCTTCCTTGTACGAACCTTCGTAAAGCGCGACACTTGCGCCGATAACAAATTCGCCCGATTGCGCTTCACGAATAACACCGGAAACCGTCAGGGATTGCTCTTGTGCAAAGAGTATATGTGGGCTTGCAGATAAAACGGCAACAAGCCACAGAACTATTACGCCAAGTCGCCGAGATGTGTTGAAAAAGAGAGGAGACATGATAGCTTGAGTTCAAGTAGCAAAAGAGTGAGGTACAATGTTACTTTGTCGTCGATGCAAAAAGGTCTGCCAACGATGCTTTGCTGCCCCAAGGCATATAGCTGATACCGACGGTTGCGACAAAATGTTCCGTCCCGAAGGCGGCTATCTTGCCTTGCAGGGCGAAGTTGTCGGAAAGGTTGTAGCGGGTTTGAATGAGACCGCTTAAACGCTGGGGGCTGGGAGATTCAGGTCGGGACATAAATCCGAGTTGGCTTCTGCTAAAATTATTTCCCGCATCGGGAATACCAGTTCCTGCCACTAGCAAACCATACTCAATAAACGACCACCCAACACCGATTTCAAGGCTTAAAGATTCTGTCATGATAGGCTTGTAATGTGCATATAGGGCAAAAACGTTATTGCCCCAATAAGAATTTTTTAAGGTAAGTTGCGGGAAAACATAGTCCGGATGCAACTGGTCGCGGACAGGATATTTATCAATCACGGCTTGCTGCTCTTTATTATCTGCCCAGCGATAATAGCCAGCGCTTACGGAAAAACGTTCTGTGATTGGTATTTGTAGGCTTCCGCCTAATGTCCACGAAGGTAAGTGCGTCGGGACTGCCGCTGCACCACTTTCGAGGGTGATACTTTGCGCGTTTGTTTTAATGCTGCACATACTCAGCATGAATAAGGCGATTATTCCAAAAAGTCTCATACTAAGCCAATACTAAGATTGTTTGCAATATCTGAATTAAAAAAACACCCTGCACGGAGGTTTTATTCCGTGCAGGGCAAAATTTATTTACCATTCTAACTGAAAACTGGGCATACCAGTATAATAAGTACGACTTCCGACTGGATCATCGAAATTCACAGTTGCAATGCCTAAGTTGTCATCTTCATCTTTACCAGATACCTTGCCCGTTACTGTTACAGAGCCATTATCAACTTTGTATGAACCAGAAACACTAAATTCCCAATTAATACCTGGATCTCTCTCCATCCATTTGAAAACAAAGGTTCTGTATAAAGATTGATTCCAAGTAGCTTGTCGTATCCACCAACCATCCCAATAAATTTGCTGACCGTCGCAACGCCACCAATCTACACCACACTCCCACGAACCCCATTGAAAGGATTCTGCCCCCGGGTTTTGTGCATTCACGCTGTGAATGGATACCCAAAACTCAGGATTTCCATTAAACCAACCTTCGTTAGATTGCCCAGAAAAACTTGTCCAAATAAGCTTGAGATTTGTTGAACTATTTAGTGTTGCTTGACGCTCTTTTGCAGCCTGAGCTAATTTAGCCTGGTTATAGGCATCAAGAACCTGACCACTCGCATCAGTTCGCTCATTCGCATTGATAACAATAACCGGATTCTTCAAAGCAAATTCTTTGTCCACCGCGTATTTCTTGCCTTTTGCGTCATAGCCGGAAAGGATGATGTTCTCTTTTTCGGGGTCGCAACCAACGGGAACAAACGCCACAATCGGGGTTGTGGTTTTGTCCCACTTTTCGGCATTAAACCAGAACAAATGAACATTGGCGTTATACGCTTTGGAAGCACGATTAACAGCAGCACTAACAGCTTCACTGGAAGCAAAAACCGATTTATCAGCTTTCTGAGCAACAAGTGCCGACCAATTACGAGCATTGCTCTGTGCTGCACGAGCGTTAATCGAACTGTTATTGTTCAACGCCGACCACAAAACTTCCGTATCACCGTCAAAGCGCTCCAACGCTGCTTTGTGTAACGCCTGCTGCATAGCACCGTCGTTCACGGTAACAGCAACCGCTTTTGCCAACGCAATCAAGTCATTATTGACTGCTTGTTTATCCGCAGCAAACGTGAGCGTTTCCCAATGTTTCGGCGGAGTAGTATTTTTATCCGCAACTTTGGTAATCTCTTGCACGTTTGCACTTGCAAGAGGAGATTCAGCAACATTCGCCCCATTACAACCTACCACCAAACCACCAACAATACCAGCCAACACTAAGGCTTTCACAGCCTTCAAACGAGAAATAAACATAAACAACTCCAAAAATAGAGTGTGAAAAAGAATACCACAACTCTTTCCTTCGTGCGTCTCTTTGCGTATATTGCAAGTGGAAGACTCGAAAAACTTTCCACTTGCCCGCTTGGAGAATGATGTGAGCAGCAAACCATGATTGTGTACCATGATTGATAACTTACGGTACAAAAATATGTCATTTCTGAGCAAGAAAGCAAGCCGCTTGTCATGAACGCTGCGATTTTTGTCATGAGTGTATAGCGTTTTTGTATGAACGCGGCAATTTTTGTCATGAACGCGAAAAAACATTGCAGGGGAAAAAGAACAACAATCCGCACAAACGATATTTCTCACCCAATACACGGCTTCTTGGTAAAGTATGAAGTAGGAATGATGAAGTTTGAAACGAAGAAATCAAGTTTTTAAGAGGCTTTCCGACAGCGGCTTTCCGGCAGCGGCTTTCCGACAGCCATACTGTTCTCCATTATCCGTTTTTCTGTCATCGCTCCTTAGGGAGCATTTCTGCCACAAACTTCGCCCACAACCGCGTCGAAACATCTACTCGGTCGCCATTGCTCAGAGTAGCAAAGTAATCACGGGCAGATACAAAATGCTTGCGGTTGATGGCGTGTGAGCGGTGAGTCAGATAAAAGAGTGATGACGGCAAATCTGCAAGGCATTTTTGCAAGGAACGCGAAACAGTCAAAGGCTCGCCTTTGGTGTGGTAAATGATAGTATTCCTGCCGTCGGCTTCGAGGCGAATAATCTGCTCCCACGCCAGACTGTGTAAGGTTTTATCACTTGCCTTAAAAGTCCAATATCCTGCCTGTGCCGCAAGGTTTTTTGCAAGAGTCGGTGCTTGAGCAGAATAATCCTTGCTGCTCTTATTGATGCTGTCATCAGTTCCAGCCTCAGTATCCGCAGTTGTAGCGGCATCTCCACCATTCTCTGCCTTTATCCTGTGAGCAGCAAAAGCCCGCTCAACTGCCCGTGCCAGATGCTCAGGTTCAACAGGCTTCACAAGATAATCCAACGTTTCATACTGAAATGCCTGTTGAGCAAAATGAGGATGAGAGGACACAATGATAACTTCAAAGGTACGATGAGGAAAGACATCCAGAACATCAAAGCCCGTCCCGCCAATAAGGTCAATATCAAGAAACACAATATCCGGCGCTCCCTGCTGAATAGCCGTAATGGCAGAATCAACAGAAAAGGCTTCTGCGACAATACTGATACGGTCGTGAAAAATATCCGTGATTTTTTGACTCAGAGCGAATCGTTGTGCTTTTTCGTCATCAACGATAATTACCCGTAAAGAAGCGGGCTTGGGCTTTTCCTCCGACACAGGTGCGGCGGCGGAAGGTATTTCCGGCGGCAGTATCGCTTGTGACAATCGTGCTTTGCGTTTCGCCATCACGGTCTGAAGCGCAGCAATGATATCTTCCGGCAAAAAGGGCTTGACGAGGTATTCCGAAGCGCCATACCGCATAGCTTCTTGTGCATAGTGGAATCGCGCTTGAGCAGACATAACGATACAATCAAAATTCCTGCCCTGTACCTCTGCCAACCCTTTGAAAGACAGCCCACCGCGTAGTTGAATATCCAACAGCACAATATCAGGCTTCTCCGCGCTAATAATCGTAATAACTTCTTCTACCGATTCACAATGCCCGACAATATGAATCATTGGAAAGTGTTTGTTGATGACATATTTCAATGATTTGTAAATCATAAAATCATCTTCCACAATCACAAGACGATACTGTTCAAGATGATACTGCTCAAAAGCATCATCGGGAATTGTGTGCGGCTCTTCGTGGGCGCTTGAGTTCATGGTGTTTCCTGTCATTGGAGGTTTCTTGTTTGGCAAGGGTTGATGAGAATTGTACAGATAAGGACGCATACAAAACCGAAGTCTGATTCTACCACACAGACAGAAATTATGTCGTATAAAAAAAATTCAAGCCACAAAATTCTGCAATAATTTTCTTCCAAGCAAATCCAATGACCGAGACCCCCATTCTAATGACCGGGAACAAAAAGTAATGACCGAGACCCCCTTTCTAATGACCGGGAGCTATTGCAAATATCAAAAAAATTTCGTATAGCAATCGGAACTCTACAAATCTTGTGCGGGGTCATGCCTTATTCGGCAGCCCCTCGCTTCGGCGTACAAGCATTCAGCGTGAGAGCGAGACCCTCGCTCCGAAAATAGGAAGCAAGAGCCTCGCGTGAGAGACAAGACTCGCACACTTGACCAAGGTACGAATTACATTCAATGATTGCACCAAGCAGATTATGGAGGAGGAGCGGTCACCCCCGAAACACCTGCCCCAACGCCTCGCTAATATGCGCCACAGGAACGATTTCCAAGCCTTCGGTGGTTTGTTTGTTCAGTTCCGCCACATCTGCGTCGTTTTGCTTCGGGATAAGCACGGTCTTGATTCCTGCTTGTTTTGCGGCTAAAAGTTTTTCGTTCAGTCCCCCAATCGGCAGGATATTTCCCCGCAACGTCACTTCTCCCGTCATCGCCACATCGCCCCGCGCCGCACGCCCCGAAGCCGCAGAAATCAGCGCCATTGTCATCGTAATTCCCGCCGACGGACCGTCTTTCGGGATTGCCCCTTCGGGAACGTGGATATGGATTTCCTTATCCGTGAGCGATTCCGCCGGAACGCCTAGTGATGCGGTGTTGGCTCGAACAAAGGACAACGCTGCCATTGCCGATTCTTTCATCACATCGCCTAATTTCCCCGTCAGCGTCAGTTTGTCTTTGCCGGGCATAATCGTTACTTCCACCGGCAAAATATCCCCGCCCATGCTTGTCCACGCCAAGCCCGTCACTACGCCGATTTTGTCCGAAACTTCCTTCTCTTTTTTGCGGTTTATCGGCACTTTCAAAAACTCCGCCACAAGCGCCCGCGTGATAATGCGCTCTTTCAGGCGAATTGCTTCGCTTGCGAACAGTTGTGGGTGGTCTTGGTCGCTTGGGGCTTGGGGGCTTGGTTGTTGGTCGCTTGGGACTTCGGTTTCTACTTTTTTGCGGCGTTTGGGTTTTTCAGCCACACTTTTTTCTTTTGACAGCGCTTGATTATGTGCTTCGTGGGCAATTTCCACCACAATCGTTTTTGCGACTTTGCGAATGACCGATGCAATCTGGCGCTCCAAATTCCGCACACCGGCTTCTTTGGTATAGCCGCGAATTATTTCCTGCACGGCTTCGTCGTCAAACCGCACGGCAAAGCCGTTCAGACCATGTTTTTCCAACTGTCTGGGGATAAGATGCTTCCGCGCAATCTGCTCTTTTTCGTACTCAACATAACTCGACAATTCGATAATTTCCATGCGGTCAAGCAGTGGAGCAGGAATGTCGAATTTCACGTTTGCCGTTGCGATAAACAGCACTTTCGAGAGGTCGTAATCCATCTCCAAATAGTGGTCGTTAAAGGCATGATGCTGTTCTGGGTCAAGCACCTCTAAAAGCGCAGCCGACGGGTCGCCGCGAAAATCTGTGACCATTTTATCTACTTCATCCAGCAAAATAACCGGATTCATCGTGCCTGCACGTTTCATGCTTTGGATAATGCGCCCCGGCATCGAACCGATGTAGGTGCGCCGATGTCCGCGTATTTCCGCTTCATCGCGCACACCGCCAAGCGACATCCGCACAAACTTCCGCCCCAAAGCACGAGCAATAGAGCGGGCAAGCGAGGTTTTTCCCACGCCGGGCGGTCCCGACAGGCATAAAACCTGCCCTTGCACACCACGCACCAAATTCAGCACGGCGATATACTCCAAAATGCGCTCTTTGATTTGCTCCAAGCCGAAATGGTCTTCATCCAAAATCTGCCGCACGTGCAGAATGTCGAGATTATCCGGCGTTGTTGTGTGCCATGGCAGCGCCGCAACGAGTTCCAAATAATTTCGCAAAACGCCGTATTCGGGTGACATGGGCTGCGTTTTTTTTAGCTTATCGAATTCCTCGTTTGCATGTTGTAATGCGGCTTCGGGGAGGTTTGCTGCGTCTAACTGTTCGCGTAATTTCGAGAGTTCGGGGAACGCATCATCATCTTCCAATTCTTCCTGCAAAGCGCGTATCTGCTCTTGGATGAAAAAGCGCTTTTGCGTTTTTTGAATGGATTCCTGCACTTTCACATCAATATCCTGCTCCAATTTCTGCACTTCAATTTCTGCTGTGAGCATAGCAATCAATTCAAAATACTGCTCACGCAATGATGTGCGCTCAAGGATTTTCTGCTTTGCTTCCACTTCTGCTTCCACATTTGCCGAAGCGTAGTAAAGCTGCCGCATTGGGTCTTGGATATTCGCAAAAGCCGTAGCGATTTCGGGCGGCATTGAGCGGCTTGCGCGAACGTACTCTAAAAACAACTCTCCCGCATGGCGCACCATTGCTTGTTGTTCAGGATTGCTGTCGTCTGTTACCACGACAACAGGCTCAATTTCCGCCTCCAAACACACTTCCGACGGAACAAACCGCACCGCACGAGCCTGAATTACGCCATCTACCAAAATTTTAATGAGATTATTTGGAAGCCGAACTAATTGGACGATTTTCGCAATCGTGCCTGCATGAAACACGTCGTCTTTGGTGGGGTCAATCGCATCGGTGCTTTGGGCAGCGAGAAAAATATATTTGTCGCGCTTCAGTGCCTCCGAAACCGCATGGATAGAGTTTTCCCGCCCAATCAGAACGGGAAAAATCATATGCGGATAGACGACAACATCGCGGAGTGGCAAAACCGAGAGAACCTTTGGAATAGAAGAACCTTCCGGCAGATTCGGCAGTGGAGCAGTCGAGGCAGACGCTGAAGTAGCGGATGCTTTTAGAGGGGGAGTTTGTTTTTTTTTCATGGGAGAAAATGATAATAAAAAGCAGCAATTCAAATGCCTCGGAACTATCGCCAAAAAGGGATATACCGCACAACCGTCGTATCGAAGCGGTCGCGGACAATGAGCATTTGTTCGCCCTGCGGCAAATTGTCAATACGAATATACCCCAAAATACCTTTTTGTTTGGTCTTTGGGTGCGTATAAAAACGAAAGGTCGCGGCATCAACACTTGCAGTGTTGGCGAGACTATCAAGATTGTTACCGTTCAAGGAAATGTTATACGCTCCGCGAAGCGCTTGAACACAAGAGCGGAGGCGTTCCGGGGGAAAGGTTTCATCCCGCGAAATCGTGCTGAGACCTTGCGTATAGAACGGCACTGCTTCGGGGAAATACTTTTTGAGCGAATCGTTGTAGCGCGTGTTATAGGCGAGAAAGAGGCGTAAATACGGCTCTCGCACAATGTCCGACTGAATCATTACCCGCGTAAAGGTGTCGTCATCGGCAGTGTTTTCGTAGAAATTATGCTCAATCGCGCTTGCAGCACCCTCTTCGGGGAAATACGGATGGGTGCGCCATGTAACGGTATTCGGCAGCAGCATTGAAGCCAAGAACGCTATAAAACCAATGCCCATAACCGTGTAGTACGTGCGT
This sequence comes from Candidatus Kapaibacterium sp., assembly GCA_025455065.1. Classification (GTDB taxonomy): domain Bacteria; phylum Bacteroidota; class Ignavibacteria; order Kapaibacteriales; family UBA4661; genus PH2015. The sequence goes on from JALONG010000034.1 coordinate 59,213, forward strand.
TTTGCATTTGCAGCAATCGTATTTTGCACACTAATTGCCGCACTGCCAAAAAGTGAGCTATACACCCCAAACACACGCCAGTAGAGCGTTTTTAGGGTTTGATTGTGCTGTAAATGCTGCAAAGGGCGAATATACTGAATAGCAGTATCAAGAAGCCCAATGATGAGATACGGTGCAAACAGCGTAAAATAGATTGCCAGCAAAATCACCATAAGATTTGATGAGGGCAGGAAGATTTTTTGTACCACAATCGCTAATACCAAACTGAGCGACAAAATCACAAACACTCCCAGAAAAATCGCCAGCGTACTAAAGGCAACGCCAAAAATCAAGCGGCAAAATTTATCCACTGAAGTCGCTTGTTCTCTTAGCCCGCGCTGTTTTTCCCGCATAAATCCCCGAAAAAATGGTCCGCCACTTTCCGGTATTTTCGCAGAATCAGGATACACCGAACTTACGCCAATCATGCCAATCCAAAAACTTCGCACGACCAAGTGCAATAACAGCGACCCAACTAAAATATAGGAGACAGGTTTTGCCAGCAGAAGCATCACAACCATGATGACACCTGCGCTACCATACTGCGCCATAACAGTAGTCTGAAGGGTTTCCAGAGCGCTCGGCACTTGCAAGAGCGAAAACGTCACCGCGCCCGAAAGCACCAACTCCAACTCCAAACTCCGCTCAATCAATGCGCGAAATTCAGTTATCAAGTTCGGTTTTATACTGTCTTCAGGCTGCTGTGCCTCTGCGTTTTTTTGGGTGGATTCCGGTACATCAACACTTGATTTTTCAAGGTTCTGTTTTTCAAGATTCATAGCGGTTTATTTTGTTGAACATGGTGTGGTGAATATTGTCTGAAAGCATTCTCTCCCGACACTTTATGCCTGCCAAGCACGAACTTTCTCAAACAAAACAGGAAGCGCTTCGCCCGACGGTGCTGCAATAACGACATCTGCATAACGTGTGATAGCAGTTTGATTGGGATTAACTTCAATAAACATCGCTCCAGCGCGTTTCGCCTCAATCGGCAGTCCTGCTGCGGGATAGACCTCTGCGGAAGTACCGATGCTAAAGAACACCTCACACTCCGAAGCCGCATCCTGAGCAGCTTCCAGAGCATCAACCGGTAACATCTCGCCAAACCACACAACCGCAGGGCGAATCATACCCCCGCAATACCCGCACCGAGGCGGCTCTTTCACGTCGGTATCAGCCGTGTAACGGTATTCATGCGGCTTTTTGCAGCGCGAACAGTAATTTTCAATGATATTCCCGTGCAGTTCCAGCACATCGCGGCTTCCTGCCTGTTGGTGCAGCCTGTCCACGTTCTGCGTAATGAGCGTAAACGAGCCGCCGCACTCTTCGTACCAATCCTGCATCGCCACAAGCGTTGTGTGTCCGGGATTCGGCTTCACACGGTCAATCACCTCACGCCGCGCTTGATACCACTCCCAAACGAGCAGCGGATTTTTCAAAAAACCATCCATCGAAGCCAATTCTTCGGGACGGAATTTTGCCCATAACCCGTTCGGGTCACGAAACGTTGCTACACCGCTTTCTGCCGAAATACCTGCACCCGTCAGAACCGCAATTTTTCTGGCTTCTGCAAGAGTTTTGATAAGATTGTCGCTGAATGTGTACATGGAGTTGCGTGGGATTTGGTTACTTAGGAATAGCGAAAGAATAATTATTCAATCTTTGACGTAGCACAGTTCATTCTTGTCTGTGCCATTAACGCCGCAAGGCGTAATTACCGAAAGCGTCATAAAAACAGACTTTGAAGACTATTCGCTTCGCTCATTTTGGACACAGACAAGAATGTCTGTGCTACGAAGCTTCGCTCATTTTGGACACAGACAAGAATGTCTGTGCTACGAAGATAAAGTCTATCTACTTATTTTTCGTTCAATCCTTATCAACAATAAACACTTTTTCACCGGGCTTAATCATACCGTATTTTTCGCGGGCGATTTTTTCAATAAGCGTTGTATCTTGCTCCAGTCGGTGGATATGATTTTTGAGAGAGTCTTGTTCTTTACGAACAGATTCTATGCGTCCTGCAAGGCTTTTGCGCTCCCATTCGAGCGACATCCGCGCAAACAGTCCGCGAGAAGAAAACAGTGCGTAGCTGGCTATGGGGATACCGATAATTGCGGCAATCATCAAGCGGCGTTTGCGTTGTTCGGTCATGGAAAAATCAAAACGGTTTGTAAATTGCGCTCTTGCGCCATGCGCACGCGCAGTGCATTTGCGGTATGTGATGCAAATTTACACAGACAAGAGAAGGAATCAAGAAAATTCGCCGGAACGGTCAGCAATATTACTCAGCCCGTTCATCTGCCGAAGCGCAATGGCGCGGACTTCTTGGGCAAACATCACACGTAATTCCGCCGGAGCAAGAATCGTGATATGCGCCCCAAACGAGAGCAGCCACCGCATAATCCACTGCAAGGACGGTACAATAAATGTCAGCACAGCGCCGTCTGCACGGGGTTCTTCCTGCACAAAACCGTAATAGTATTTTTGTGCAGCTATGATACGAAGCGCCTCCGAAGCCACTTCCACGCGCACTTCGTGGGGTTCGCGTAAATCGTACTGTTCGGCGAGATACTGCGAGAGCGAGAACAATTCGTGCGCCGAAAACTGTTCGGGCAATATCGTTAAACGCAGTACACGGTCAAGCCGGAAGTCCCGTATTTCCTTGCGCAAACGGCAATACGCAATGACGTGCCAATGATTGCCGTAAAAGACCAGATGCAACGGTTCAATTTCGCGGGCGCTTGCATCAGCATGGCGGTTTTCGTACGCAATCTGCACGACGGAACGCCCCGCGATTGCTTGTTGGAGCGTAGAAAGCATATCACTTCCCAAATGCTCTTGAAACGCCGCTGGGCGCGTAAAGACGGACACCGACGATTGCATCCGTTCAAAATGGTCGCGTTTGTCGCTGGGAATAACCGATTGCACTTTCACCAACGCGGCTTGCAAATGCTGTTGCAAAGACGCATCGGTCAAATGCCGCACAAATTCTGCTCCCATGAGGATTGCTCCGGCTTCCTCTTCGGTGAACATCACCGGCGCGAGATGTTCGCCTTGCAGCGTGTAGCCATACCCCGCTTCGCCTGCAATCGGCACACCTGCTTGACAAAGCGCGTCAATGTCACGGTACACCGTGCGGCTGCTTGTCCCGAAATACTCGGCAATATCTTCCGCTCTCAGCCGTTTTTTACGCTGAAAAAGCAGTACCGTTGCGATAAGACGATTGATTCTGTCCATCAGTTTTGCCCCTGTTATTGGAAATCCGCACAGTAAGCCGCCGAGCATGGCGTGATTACTCTTGCGGCAATGCGGAACATTCATTACCCAAACACCGCCAAAATACGCTTTCTTCCGCAATCACCACAAACCTTTTGTCACCATGCTTATTCCCGCAATCACGATTGAACCATATAAAACCTTGCGCTCGGAAGACCTTGCCGCCGTTGCTTTTCAAGAAGCCGTTCTCGTCATCAGCGACGAGTCGTATTCCGCCATGCAGCGCTCACATGACGCACTGACACGCATTATTGAGCGTGGTGATGCGGTCTATGGCGTGACAACGGGCTTTGGTCCGCTCGTGCGGTACGAGGCGGGAGCGCCTGAAGAGCAGGGAATTAGCTTGATTGCACACTTGGGCGCGGGGTACGGTGAGCCGTGCGAGCCTGAAGTTGTGCGGGGCGCAATGGTCGCACGTCTGCGCACCTTGGCGCTGGGAATGTCGGGTATTCACCCCGAAGCAGCGAAAATGTATGCTTCATTGCTCAAAAACGGTATCATCGCTGCTGTACCTTCAGTGGGTTCGCTGGGTGCGAGTGGCGATTTAATCCCGCTTGCGCACATTGTTCGCGTGATGACGGGCGAAGGCGAAGTGCTTCACCGCGAGGAAAATAGCACATTCAAAAGACTTCCTGCGGCGGAAGAACTCCGTAAGCGAGGCTTCAAGCCGTATTCGCTCACAAGCCGCGATGCACTTGCCTTGGTGAACGGCACATCGTTTTCGGCAGCATACTTAGCGCTTGCTGTGGTGCGCTCTGCGCGGCTTATACGCTTTGCCGAAGAAATTACCGCGTGGATGATGAATGTCATGCAATGCCGCAAAAACGGCTTAAATCCTCGCTTGCACCTTGCCAAAGGACACCGAGGACAAACAGCATCGGCGCATAGTATCTTGAGTTTTCTTTCCGGCGCAGGCAGTTTTGGCGAAATGCCTTCGGAGACGAATCTCGAAGAGTTGTGGAACATCGTTCAAGAACGGCTGCCGGAAGCATCGGAGCGCCCTTTGCAGGAAATCTATTCCATTCGCTGCGCCCCGCAGATACTTGGTGCGGCGCGTGATGTCCTCCGCGAAAGCAAGCGCATCGCCGAGGCAGAACTGAACGGTGCGGACGACAATCCGCTTGTTCATGCAGAGGCGCTTGAAATCTTGCACGGTGGAAATTTTATGACGCAGCATATCGCGTTTGCGGCGGATAGTTTGAACAGCGCATTAACACAGGTAGGGAATCTGGCAGAACGACAAATCGAAGCGCTGGTGAACCCCGCACTGAATGGCGGAAAACCCTTGCTGCTGGCGACTCAGGCAGGCGCACAAAGCGGCATGGCGGGTGTCCAACTCACCGCAACAGCACTTTTGGCAGAGATGCGCTCTCACAGCCAACACTACGCTTCAGCGTCGCTGCCGAGTAATGCCGGAAACCAAGACATCGTGCCGCTTGGGTTTCAGGCAGCACGGGAAGCATATCATCAAACGGAGCGTTTAGCAGCAATATTGGTCGCGGAAGCGCTCTGCGTAGCACAATATGCGGCGTTGGCAAATTCTTCTACCCCCAATCCCTCATGGATGCAGGATTTTCAGCCGCTTACCACCGACAGGGCGCTCAGGGAAGAGATTGAGTGGCGGACGACTTGGATGCTGAAACGGGCTTCGGGGTTGGTAAATGGCATACGATAGAGCATAATTTGAGTCGAGGTGCAAAATGTGTAACGATTGCACATCGTTACTATCGCAATAACTCTTTCCTCGCCTATCTGCTTAAACTTTCGTATCTTCGCAAGTATCAAAAAACGTAACCGCGTTATTGTTGCAAATGCAGATGCTTCGCAACGCGGCTGCGCGTTGTTATTGAAGAGTTATTGAAGAGCATTATTCCGCAAGGCAAGCAACACACAACCTTATTCTTACCCACTACGGAGGTAGTTTCCATGATACAACAACACAATTTTGGTCGGTTGATGCGATTTTGCGGCGCGGTGCTGCTCGGCATGATGCTCGCAGTACCGATGTTCGCCCAAGAAGAGGAAGAGGCAAACGACGGCAAACCCAAAATCCGCGCACTCGGCGTGGAAGCAAACGGCGTAGAAGTGCCGGTGGTGCAAATCCGCGTGGACGAGTTTTTGAGCCGTCAAATTCACCCGCTTCTGAACTATATCTTTTTTGATGATAACTCTGCGGCAATTCCTGAGCGCTATGTCAAAATGACCGACGTAAGTGCTGAAACCTTCCGCCCGGAGCGTCTGTACGGCAAAGAAACATTAGAAGTCTATTACGATGTTTTGAATGTTATTGGTTATCGCCTGAAAACTTCCACCGAAACCATCACTATTACTGGCTGTAACGCAAATGTTGGTCCCGAAAAAGGCAATAAAGACCTTTCCATGAAACGTGCGCAAGCCGTCAAGGATTATTTCCAGAACGTTTGGAAAATTGACCCGGCACGGCTGAACGTGCAATCACGCGATTTGCCCGAAAAAGCCTCGAACTCCAAAGAAAGCCCATTGGAAGCCGAAGCAGAAAACCGCCGTGTGGAGATTGCAGGCGCTTGGTCTGTTATCCAGCCCGTGTTTATTCAAGACACGCTCCGCGAAGCAACGCCGCCGATTATCCGCTTTTACAGCAAAGTAGATACAAAAGACGAAACCCCGCAACAGTGGAGCATTGCTATTAAGCAGCGCCAAAAGCCCTTGCGCAATCCCATTTCCGCCGGAGGCAATATCCGCCCTGTGGTGGATTGGAAAATCAACAAAGAGAAAAACACGATTCCGCTTGACACATTACCAATGACCTACGAATTGGAAGTGCGTTATCCGACGCTGCCGAATTTGCGCTCCAAGCGGATGTCCGTTCCGGTGCAGCAAATCACGATTCAACGAAAAAAACGTGAACGCGCCAACGACGTAGAAAAAGACCGTTACAGCATGATTCTGTTCCCTTTCGGCTCATCGAAAGTGGAAGAAGGCAATGCAAAAATTGTAGAATTTATCAAGTCGGAAAAGCGCTTAAAACCTGAGTCCATCGTCGTTATTACGGGCTACACCGACATCATCGGCACAGACCAAGCGAATTTGAAAATTTCGACCGACCGCGCCAAAGCCGTGCAAGCCTCATTAGGCTTAGACAAAGCAGGTGCAGTGCGGGAAATCAAGGTGGAAGGACGCGGCAAGCAAAAACCGCTCCTGTACGAAAATAACGAGCTTCCCGAAGCCCGCTTTTACTGCCGCACGGTAGTTGTCGAGGTGAAAAATCCCGCTTCGGACGATTAACGCACGGGGAAGTATGCGCAACATCACACACAAAGCCGCTCCAAGCAAAGTTTGAAGCGGCTTTGTGTTTTTCTACTCATTTTCTGAAGTATGCAACGATTTACCACAACACTCTTTTGCTGCATCGTACTTTTCTGGGGATACAGCAGTACAACGACCCCTCAAAACCTTAATTCCGCCGCTTATAGGCGCAGTGTGGAGTTCGTGAACATGACCGACGGCATCTGGCGGCATATTTCGCATCTGTGGTACATGGGAATTCCCGTGCCGTTGAATGGCGTGATCGTTGAAGGCAACAACGAACTTTTGATGATTGACACACCCTACAATAACCAACAAACCGATAGCCTTCTGCGTTGGGCAAAACATACCTTTCCCCAAAGCCGCGCAGCAAGGTCATTGCCACGCACGCTCACGAAGACCGAGTAGGCAGAATCAAGGCGTTGCAAGAGCGTACTATTGCCATTTTGACAACACCGCGAAAGCCGCAGAAAACCTATCGCTCCTTGATGCAGCGAAAGAGGTAAAACGTCTGCACACAACGGCATTCCCACATCGTGAACTCTGGAAGTCGCTTGCAGACTACTTCGGCGAGGAAATATCGGTCGAGACAATGATACGCGAGGTCTATGGCATTACCGCCGCTGGGCGCTTGATTGGGTAGCCTGTGATCCATCTTTAGCGCTACAATATGCTAAACAGTGGCAAAATTCCGTAGTTCTTAGGCACAAAATAGAATAAGCCTTGTAAGATACAATCCTACAAGGCTTGTTGTCTATGTGCGACCTACGGGACTCGAACCTGTGACCTTTACCATGTCAAGGTAACGCTCTAACCAACTGAGCTAAGATCGCAACGCGATATATCGCAACACGGTGTAACTGTGGTATTTTGCCGTTTTTTTTATGAACGGGACACAAATATAGAATTTTTTCCTCGTTCAGACAATATTTTTTTCCGTAAATTCGGGGCTGTTTCATTTTACCCGCCACATCAACGATGCTCTCGTTTTCGCTTTGCGATAACGATTCTGTGCGGTTTGGCGTGTGTGTCTTGTCAATCAACTCTATTCTTTTTCACTCAATTCACATTCAAGGTGAGTATGGCGTATTTAGCTATTATCTTGGTTTTGGGGCTGTTGTCCCTTGTAGTTGCCTTCGTGTTCCAACGACGGGTAACATCCGTTTCCATTGAAAACGGCGCGGCTTCCGAAGCAGAAGTTGCACGTTTGACGGAAATTTCTTCTGCTATTGCCGAAGGAGCAATGGCGTTTTTGAAGCGTGAATACACGATTCTAGCGGTCTTTATGGCACTGTTTGCCGTGATTATTGCCTTCGCAATCAACGACCCCCACGCTACCGTGCCGATGGGCATTCTCTCGGCAGTAAGTTTTCTTATTGGTGCGGGCATTAGCGTTCTTGCGGGCTATATCGGCATGAACATTGCAACGAAAGGCAACGTCCGCACAGCTGCTGCTGCGCGTATTTCCTTGCAAGAATCCTTCAAAATCGCCTTTAACTCAGGCGCAGTTATGGGCTTTGGCTTGACGGGACTTGCTGTTTTGGGTATTGCGATTGTCTATATCGCTCTGCGCGGTCTGTTTCCGAATGAGCAAATTCATATCATCATGGAGATTCTCTCCGGTTTTGCGCTTGGTGGTTCGTCCGTGGCGCTTTTCGGTCGTGTGGGCGGCGGCATCTACACCAAAGCGGCAGACGTAGGCGCTGACCTTGTAGGCAAGGTAGAAGCAGGCATCCCCGAAGATGACCCGCGTAACCCCGCCGTTATCGCCGACAACGTAGGCGACAACGTAGGCGACATCGCAGGTATGGGCGCTGACCTTTTCGGTTCTGTGGCAGAATCCACCTGCGCGGCAATGGTTATCGGCGCAACGGCGTTTGCGTTTGTTCCCGATGAAGATTTGCGCGTTGCCGCATTGCTCTTCCCGCTTATTGTGAGCGGTGTGGGCATCCTCGCCAGCTTCTTGTCGCTCTTTTTGGTAAACCCAAAATCGGAAGACAAGGTAGAGTCATCACTCAAAAATGCGCTTATCGGCTCGACGCTCTTTATGCTTGTGGCAATGTATTATCCGACCATGAAATTTATTCCGGCGGATTTCAAACTTTCCGCAGAAAGCCCCTACATTTACCATAATACCGGCGTATTTATTGCCCTTGCAGCCGGCTTGATTTCCGGCTTGCTCATTGGTCTTATCACGGAATACTTCACCTCGCACCGCTACAATCCTGTGCGCGAAATTGCAAAAGCCTCACAAACAGGCGCTGCGACGAACATCATCTATGGCTTGGCAAACGGCTACAACAGCTCCGTTATTCCGATGTTGCTTATTGCGATTACGGCGGCTGTTGGGTATAGTTATGCCGGAATGTACGGTATTGCTATGGCGGCTATCGGTATGCTCGGCACGATTGCAGTAGGCTTGACGATTGATGCTTACGGTCCGGTGTCGGACAATGCGGGCGGTATCGCAGAGATGGCAGAAATGGGCAAAGACATTCGCAAGCGCACCGATGCTCTTGATGCTGCGGGCAACACCACAGCAGCTATCGGTAAAGGCTTTGCGATTGGTTCGGCAGCGCTCACAGGCTTGGCGCTGACTTCCGCCTTCCTCACCCGTGCAGCACAGGCAAAACCTGAACTCAACACGATTAACCTCACCGACCCCGCAGTATTGGCGGGTTTGATGACGGGAGCCGCATTGCCACTTGCATTTTCGGCTATGACGATGAAATCCGTTGGCAAAGCTGCCTTCGACATGATTGAAGAAGTTCGCCGCCAATTCCGCGAAATTCCGGGTTTGCTCCAAGGCAAAGCACGTGCTGATTACCGCACCTGCGTTGATATTTCCACCAAAGCATCGCTCCGCGAGATGATTGCTCCGGGCTTGCTGGTGATTTTGACACCGCTTTTGGTGGGCTTGCTCTTTGGTGTGAAAATGTTGGCTGGTGTGCTTATCGGCTCTTTGCTTTCGGGCGTGATGTTTGCTATTTCGATGGCAAATTCCGGCGGCGCATGGGACAACGCGAAAAAGTACATCGAAACCGGACAACTCGGCGGCAAAGGCTCGGACACGCACAAAGCGGCAGTTGTGGGCGATACCGTTGGCGACCCGTTCAAAGATACATCCGGTCCGGCACTGAACATTCTTATCAAACTCATGGCTATTATCAGCCTTGTCTTTGTGCCGTTCTTCGTGAGCAAAGGCGGAATCTTGTTGAAATAATCGCTTCGTATCAAAAGTTCGGATAGGAAGCAGAAAAGCCGCATAGAATCTTGGTTCTGTGCGGCTTTTTGTTATATTGCTTCAAGAGGGTAGGCGTGTGTATAAGTATTATTCCTGAGTATTTCCATAATTTCCCCAAAAATTGCTGTGAGTTGCGACTCTTCGGCAACATAATTCTATCAGACAAGGCTTGCAAGCGTTATAGAATATCAATTACAAAAGCATCACCGAACTATTTTGCGAAGTAATTTTTTCATTTTTTACCGCTCACCATGAAACTTAATTCGCCATGAAACTCAACGTTATCATTCATAAAGCTGAAGAAGGCGGTTATTGGGCGGAAGTTCCTGCGTTGCCCGGATGCTTTTCTCAAGCCGAAACGATGGAGGAAATGCTCTTTAATATCAAAGAATCCGCCGAAGCGTGGCTGGATGTGGCTTCGAGCAATATTGTCGAAATTGAGCCGGAAGCCGAAATTTTTGAAATTGAGCTATGAAGACCATTACAGGCAAAGAGTTCTGCAAGGTACTGGAACGGCACGGTTAGGAGTTTCTGCGTATTCGTGGCAGTCATCATGTGTACAAAAAACAAGGTGTTCGGATGAATATTGCTGTTCCTGTCCATGGAAACGAGGACTTGAAACTTGGCTTGATGCAATCAATGATGAGGAATACATGGCTGACCGAGCAGGATTTGCAATATCTCTGAACCCTCATAATATCTTGCTTACGGCGGAATCGCCGAAGTATTTTGCGAAGTGATTTTTGAGAATTTTTTTTATGCGCATACTTCTCACAGGCACAGCAGGGCGCATCGGCAGGGCGATTCACGTCCGTTTGTCGTCGTTCCACGATGTTGTCGGGTTGGACAAATCCCCAGCTTCTACCGTTGATGTTGTCGGCGACATCACCGACACCGCATTGCTGCGCCGTTTGTGCGCAGGGGCAGATGCAATCATCCACACCGCCGCTCTGCACGCGCCACACGTGGGAATTGTTCCCGACAGCGAATTTGAGCGCATCAACGTTCATGCTACCGAAAGCCTCATCAATACTGCGCTGGCGTGTGGTGTCGGGCGAATTGTTTTCACCAGCACAACGGCTCTCTACGGCTCTGCATCTCGTTTGCAAGGCAAAGCCGCGTGGATTGACGAAACAACGGAAGCGCAGCCAATCAGCATTTACCACAACACCAAACTTGCTGCCGAAGGCTTATTTCATGCGGCTTGCAAGGGAACAAATCTTCAGGCGAGTATTATCCGAATGTCGCGCTGCTTTCCTGAACCTGCACCCCTCATGGCGTGGTACAGGCTTTCGCGGGGCGTAGATGCGCGGGATGTGGCAGAAGCACACGCTTTAGCGGTAGGTTTGGCGGTAGAAGCAGATTCAAACACGTGCGAAACCTATATTGTTTCAGGAAAAACGCCGTTTTTGCGGGAAGATTGCGAGGAATTGTGGCACGATGCGGCAAGCGTGTTGAGGCGACGCGCACCGAATTTGGTACAAGATTTCATGCGGCGTGGATGGGAATTGCCAACGAGCATTGACCGTGTGTATGATTCCGCAAAAGCACAGCACGACCTGGGCTGGAAGCCGCGTTACGGTTATGACAATGTCCTGAAACTCTTGGAAGAAGGCTTGTCGGAAGTGCTTCCGGCACGAAGGTTTGGCACGAAAACACCGTAAACATGAGATGTAGAGTTCACAAAAACCGCTTCAAATCAGCGATTGTCAGCGTTCCTTCGTACAGCGCTTTTCCAATAACTGCTCCCCACACGCCAATCTCCGTCAGTTCTTCAAGGTCGTGGAGCGAGGAAACACCGCCGCTTGCGATAAGGCTGAGTTTCGGGTGTTCATCCCGAATACGGCGGTAAAGGTCGTTTGCCGAACCCTGCATCATACCGTCTTTGCTAATGTCCGTGCAAAGCACGTACTGAACGCCTTGCGCTTCATATTCCGCTAAAAACTCCATCAGCGACAGTTCCGTAACTTCCTCCCAACCGCTTACGGCAATTCGTTCATCCCGTGCGTCAGCGCCCAAAATAAGCGTTTCTGCGCCATACTTACCAAGCCATTGCAAAAACAGGTCACGATTTTTCACCGCAATGCTGCCAGCCGTGATTTGACGCGCTCCACACTCAAAGGCAATCCGAACATCGTCATCCGACTGAATACCGCCGCCAAAATCCACGTGCAAGCCCTCTGCACGGCGTGTTATCTGCTCCAGCGTTTTGTAATTCACGATTTTTTTTGCTTTTGCGCCGTCCAAATCCACGACGTGAAGCCGCTTCAAACCTGCATCTTGGAAGCGCAGCGCCACATCCGCAGGCGATTCGTCGTACACAGTCTTGGCGCTGTACTGCCCTTGCGCAAGGCGTACACACTTGCCTTCGATAATGTCTATTGCGGGGATGATGTGCATTTTGGTTACTTGGTGCTTGGTTACTTGGTGCTTAGTTACTTGGTAGGGCTAATATTGTTGGGTGTTTGCCTTTATCCCTTCCGCCTTTTGCCCTTCCATTCACCGCAGAGCCTCTTCCAGCGCTGTTTTTGCATCGGTTTTGGTGTCGCGGTATTTGACGATAACGGGCGTGTACACGGCGAGACCGTGTTCTTTGGCAAAAGGGGAATCAAGCGGGCGTGTGCCGCTGACCAACACTGCACCTTCGGGTACTTCCAAGGGCGCATCAATACTTGATTGGAGGATTCTATTCTGTACGACATCGAAAATTTTTGTTGAACCGTTCAGCACCACGCCGGAACTGAGAACAGCGCGTTGGCGGACAATCACACCTTCGTACACACCGCAATTTCCACCCACAAACACATCGTCCTCAATAATCACCGGACGCGCTCCGGCAGGCTCAAGCACACCGCCTATTTGTGCCGCAGCCGAAAGGTGAACGCGCTTCCCGATTTGCGCACACGTTCCCACCAGCGCATGAGAATCTACCATTGTGCCTTCGTCAATATATGCGCCGATATTGATGTACATTGGTGGCATACAAATCACACCTCGCGCCAGATAAGCCCCGGAGCGCACTGCAGAGCCACCCGGAACAATACGCACACCGCTATCCAGCGTGATATGCTTCATCGGAATGGTGTGTTTGTCGAAAAAACGAAATGCTCCGGTGGACATATCCGCCATTCTACCGTACTTAAAGCAGAGCAAAATGCCCTTTTTCACCCATGTATTTGCCCGCCAATGTCCGTGCAAATCCTGTTCGGCAGCACGCACTTTTCCCGTGTTCAAAAGATGGAGCAATTCATTGATAACCGGCATAACTTCTTGTTCCGACGGTGCGGCTTCGGCACTGAGAAGTTCGATTTGTTCTTGTAATGTCATATGGAAAGCAAGAAGTGAAAAGTTCAGCGAAATAGTATCCCAATACGTTACCAATACTGTTTTCATGCGCTGTTGAGATACAAAGCAGCTATTACAACCAGCCCTAAAGTTCCACAAAAAACATTATTCTGCCAAAACATTTTCGTGATTTATACCAATTTGAGTTGAATATTGTTCATTAACCGAACAACACATTTATCGCCGGAAAGCGCATGAATACTGCACAAACAAAAATGTTATCCGCTTAGGGTAGCTGGTGTACAGTTCTTTTGCAGGTAGAGTCTTCATACTTGGCTTATTGGCGACATCAGACACAGATTGATCCCGGTTTGAATAGATTTCACAGGCTTTTTTTTCTGAAGTCTCGCCAATTCCGCAATCTTCGTCCCCAAAGAAAGAGATAACAACGGCAAAAGCGGTTAAAAACTTTGCTACGAAAACTCTAAGTATTGATAAAGGACGGGGCATCTGGACTACCGCAAATAACACTCTGTGTCTGTGCCACGAATTGCTCGAAATTTCCACCTGTCTTTGCCCGTTTCTACGTGATTCTTTCTCCGCGCAAATCCTTGTTCTCCGTGCCTTCCGAGTCTGACAATACTATTTTTTCTTCCTTGTTGTAACTCTTTTTCGTGTAGTTTGTTCTTTCTTGCAAGTGTTCCCACGTAAGCGCACACAATCTTGTGTGTTGTTATTTTTGACGATGCTTTTCAGAAAAATCATAAACCATTCATATTTGAAATTTTACTGACATTTTTTTCGGAGAAACGCCATGGCACTTCTCGACAAATACCCCGCAACGCTCACGGCAAAAGCCGCCGAACACCTGCTTCGGCGCACGATGTTCGGTGCAACGCGCGCCCACATCGCCACTTTGACGGGCAGAACGATTGACCAAGCACTCGACACGCTGCTCCAAAACCAAGCCGCACCCGCGCCGCCTGTGGATCCTGCAACGGGACAAACATGGGTGAACGATACCGGACGCAATCAAAACGACGGACAGTACAATAATTGGATGAAGGCTTGGTGGCTGGGCTTGATGGCGACTTCACCTATTTCGCTGACCGAAAAAATGACGCTCTTCTGGCATAACCACTTCGTTTCTTCGTGGTCGGTGGTGAATGATTCGCGGTATATGTACAAGCAAAATGTGCTTTTGCGGCAAAATGCGCTAGGCAATTTCAAAACGCTTGTGCGTGAAATTTCCATAGACCCCGCAATGTTACGGTATTTGAACGGGAATCGTAACACGGCAGCAGCGCCCCAAGAAAACTTCGCACGGGAATTGCAGGAGCTTTTCACTATTGGTAAAGGTCCTGAAATTTCTGCCGGAAATTACACCACCTACACCGAGCAGGATGTTCGTGCTGCAGCCCGCGTCCTGACAGGCTGGACGGATAATCAAACTACCGTAACATCAAGTTTTGCCGTTGCGCGGCACGACACAGGTGACAAGCAATTTTCCGCAGCATACCAAAACACGGTCATTCGCGGCAGGAACACCGCCACAGCAGGTTTGGAAGAACTCAATGACCTTTTGGACATGATTTTCCGCCAAAATGCAACGTCGGAATATATCTGCCGCAAACTCTACCGTTTCTTTGTGAATTTTGAAGTAACGGCAACCATCGAAAATGAGGTTGTTAAGCCGCTCGCCAAGACCTTGCGTGATAATAATTTTGAAATCAAACCCGTTTTGCGTCAGCTTTTGGGCAGTGTACATTTCTTTGACAATAGCGTTATCGGTGCGATGATTAAAACGCCGCTCGACCTTGTAATCGGCACAATCCGCCAAATGCAGATTGCTATCCCCAACCCGACAACACAACGCGCTTTCTATTACAATTTCTTTGAGCAACAGCGCAGTTTGTCGGCTGCATTGCAAATGGATGTGTTGGAAATACCCAACGTTGCGGGCTGGTCGGTATATTACCAAGAACCGCTCTACTACAAAATCTGGATAAATAGTGCAACCATGCCTACTCGCGGTGATTTTGCTAACACACTCGTCGGTAGGGAGGAGCAGACTAACGGAGGCGGTTGGACGCTTACCAATCGCGCTACCGGTGCAACGATGCGCCTTACCTTTGATTCTATCACCTATTTACAGCAATTCCCCAATCCCGAAGACCCGATAAGAGTGATTGATAATTTGACGGAAAATTTTTACGCCATTGACCTCACTAGCGAACAAAAAAAAGATTTGCTTGAGAAAGTCTTTCTGCCGAATCTTCCCGAATACGAGTGGACAATGGAATGGAACGAATTTATGCGCACTCCCAACGATACGCAAAAACGCAACGTCATTAAAACCCGTTTGGATAAACTCATTCGCTATATGATGAAAGTGGCAGAGTACCAAATCACGTAAATCTAATGAAGTGTTGAGTTTTGAGTAAGCAGCAAACTGAAGGCAAGAATTTCATACGGTAATTTCTGTACGGGCTTTCATAACTCATTCATCACGTAAAACGTAGCACTCAACACTTCGACACTTGGCACTTAACACTTTGAATAACTCTACAACGAAATAATCATCAATTACTTTTCAGAAGGACACGACCATGA
Source organism: Candidatus Kapaibacterium sp. (assembly GCA_025455065.1). Classification (GTDB taxonomy): domain Bacteria; phylum Bacteroidota; class Ignavibacteria; order Kapaibacteriales; family UBA4661; genus PH2015. Next base: position 74,958 of record JALONG010000034.1, read on the forward strand.
AACGCAGAGATTTTATTCGGGGCGCGACTGCCGTTGCATTGCCGCTTTCGCTCAGTGGCTACACCGCCCGTGCAATGGGGCTTTCCCCAATGATGGAGACCCTAGCGGAATTAACCGCGCTCGAAGACCGCTATTTGGTGCTAATCCAGCTTGCAGGCGGGAATGATGGCATCAACACGGTTGTTCCGCTTGACCAAATGTCCGATTACAACCGCCTACGCAGCAATGTTGCGCTGCCGGAAAATCGTTTGTTAAAACTTAACGACAAAACAGCACTTCACCCCTCTATGGTCGGCATGAAATCGCTCTATGATTCGGGGCGTTTAGCAGTGATGCAAGGCGTAGCGTATCCCGGCTCGAATTTTTCGCACTTCCGCTCAACGGATATTTGGATGTCTTCTGCAGATTTCAACGAGACCTTAGATACGGGCTGGATGGGGCGCTATCTCGACACGCAATTCCCCAACTATCCCGTCGGCTATCCCAGTACGGCAATGCCCGACCCACTAGCTATTCAAATAAGTGCTACACCCTCATTAACGCTCAAAGGTACAAATGCTCCGATGGGCATAAATATTCAAGACCCTGTTGCATTTCAAGGCTTAGTAACAAGAGCAAGACCCGCGCAAAACAGTTTTACAGAAGCACCCGACAACGCCGCAGGTCAGCAAATTGCATACATCCGTCAAGTGCAGGCACAATCAGATGTTTATGCCGGAACTATCACAAAAGCCTACAATAGTTCACGAAATCTTTCAACATACACCCCCGCCAACGTCAATCCGCTCGCCGACCAATTAGCAATCGTCGCACGATTGATTGCCGGCGGCTTAAAAACTCGTGTGTATCTCGTTACGCTGGGCGGCTTCGACACACACGCGCAGCAAGTTGTCGCCACAGACCGCACACTCGGTTCACACGCAACCTTGCTTGCTCGGCTTTCCGAGGGCATCACGTCCTTCCAAGAAGATTTGCGCTTGAACAAAATTGACCACAAAGTCATCGGTATGACGTTCTCCGAATTTGGTCGCCGTGTGCAATCGAATGTTTCGAGCGGCACAGACCACGGCACATCGGCTCCGGTGTTTCTTTTCGGCTCAAGTGTGCGCGGCGGTGTACTTGGTACAAATCCCAGTCTCACAAATTTGGATAACGGTAATTTGCGGATGCAATACGATTTCCGTCAGATTTATGCAACAATTCTCAAACAGTGGTTCGGCACAAACAACAGCGAATACACGGCGGTTTTGGGGAAAGACTTTACGACATTGCCGCTCATTCAAGGCGCAACAAGCGTTGCTAATGACCAGCCGAATGTGCCTGCAAGTGGTGTGCGGATTCAGAACTTCCCGAATCCCGTCAGCAGCAACACGACCTTTGAATACACGCTGCCCTTTGCTTCGCGGGTCCGCCTGAGCGTTGTAGATGCTCAAGGGCGCACCATTACGACGCTGGAAGAGCAGCAACCCGCCGGAACATACAATATCAACTTCGACGCGGGAGCGCTGGCAAACGGTGCGTACCAATACCGCCTCGAAACAGAGCGCGGCTGGGCTTCCGGAAGGATGATTGTTGCGCGGTAACATCCGATTGCAACGATAACATTGATATTCTGTACAAACCGCTTCAGAACGAGATTTCTCTCGCTGAAGCGGTTTGTTGTTTTTTGTGCCGAGCTTGGTGATTCTGCACAAATTTCGCTGTAAGCGAAAAATATTGTCAAAAATCGTTGGAAGGGTTGTATTTTTGTACCGCATTTCGTGTGTTCACAGTGCAGCATCTGTTTTGGCAGATGACGACTGATTTTTTTTCACTTGTTTTTTTGAATGAAAATATGACAGCAACGCTAGAAACGACGGCGGGTTTGGACTTTTCGCTTACCGCAGAGCAAGAAGCCATCCGCGACACCGCCCGCTCCTTTGCACAAAATGAAATCGCTCCTGTGGCGCTCCATTTCGACGAAACACAAGAATTTCCGCATGAAATTTTCCGCAAACTCGGTGATTTGGGCTTTTTGGGAATTATGGTGCCGACTGAACTCGGCGGAAGCGGCATGGGTTATATTGAGTACGCCTTAATTGTAGAGGAAATTGCCAAAGCCTGCCCTGCGATTGCACTCGGCGTAGCAGCGCATAACGGCTTGTGTACAGGGCATATTCTCAATTTCGGCAGCGAAGCACTCAAGCAAAAATACATTCCCCAGCTTGCAAGCGGCTCCACAATGGGCGCATGGGGGCTGACCGAACCCGGCTCCGGCTCCGACGCAAGCGGTATGCTCACAACGGCTGTCCGCGACGGCAACGATTGGATTTTGAACGGCTCGAAAAACTTTATCACGCACGGCAACGTCGGTAACATCGGCGTAATGCTCGCCATCACAGACCGCGCCAAAGGAAACAAAGGCATTTCAGCGTTTGTGATTGACAAAACGATGAAGGGTTTTTACGGATCGAAAAAAGAAAACAAAGTCGGGATGCGGTGCAGCGACACGGCGGGTTTGATTATGGACAATGTGCGCGTGCCGGGTGAAAATCTTATCGGTAACGAAGGCGAAGGTTTCATTCAAGCGCTTCAAATCTTGGACGGCGGACGTATTTCGATTGCCGCATTGTCGCTTGGTTTGGCGGAAGCTGCACTTGCACACTCTGTTCAGTATGCAAAAACCCGCAAGCAATTCGGTAAGTCACTCGCGGAAATGCAAGCGATACAGTTCAAAATCGCGGAAATGTCTATGAAAGTAGAAGCCGCACGATTACTGACGTTTAAGGCTGCTTGGATGAAGGACAACGGCATGAAAATTACGCTCGAAGCCGCACAAGCAAAGATGTTCGCCAGCGAAGCCTCTGTTGCTATCGCCGAAGAATCCATTCAAATTCACGGCGGTTACGGCTACACGAAAGAGTATCCCGTCGAAAAACTCTGGCGCGATTCCAAATTGCTCACCATCGGCGAAGGCACAAGCGAAGTGCAGCGAATGGTGATTGCACGGAATGTGTTGGCGTTGTAAAAACGTCCACACGTTGAAATAGTCTTTGCGAGAGTCTCAAGCCCTGTGTTTTTGCGGGCTTGAGGCTCTCGCTTCGTTTGTAGGAATGATTAAAAAGTAAGTGGATATTTTGAGCAATTAGTGGCACAGACATTTTTGTCTGTGCGAGTACTGGTGCTGGTTTTGAGCCATTACGCACAGACAAAAATGTCTGTGCCACTTACGGTTTATACATTTATTCTTTCGCCAATCCCGAGGCTCTGCGTTGTTATCACTGCGGCAGTGCCACGCCGTTCATCCGTGCTTGAATTGTCGAGGCTTTGCGTTGAATATAGCCGGAGGGTTTAACCGGAGACCATTTACGGGGATTGGGCAGCACGGCGGCAATGAGAGCGGCTTCGCGGGAAGTCAGTTGTGCGGCAGATTTCCCGAAACAGCGCTGTGATGCGGCTTCCACGCCATAAACACCGCTCCCCATTTCGATAATGTTCAGATATATCTCCAAAATGCGCCGCTTGCCCCAAATAAATTCCATCAAATACGTGAAATACGCTTCCAATGCTTTGCGAAGATAGGTTCGGGAAGGAAATAAAAAGGCATTTTTCGCGGTTTGCATCGAAATAGTGCTTGCTCCGTACAGACGCTTTTTCTTGATTTTTCCTTGCGCGGCAAGGCGTTCCGTGCGCTCGTTGCGGCGCTGTGCTTCTTGGACAGCTTCCCAATCAATACCGCCATGCGTGAGGAATCGTGCGTCTTCGGAGGCAATCACGGCGCGTTGCACGGCAGGAGAAATTGATTCCAGCGAAACCCATGTTTTGTCCATACCCACCCATTTGCCTTCCAAGCCGCCTTCCACCAAGCGAATCACCATAAGCGGCGTGATAAATATCGGCACAAAGCGTGTGATAATCACCAACACAACAGAACCGACAAAAAAAACAGCAGTGAGTTTAACGATAAAACTCACGATTTTACGCAGCATTGAGGAAGAATGTGCTTTTGTGGAGGGTGGCGCGGAAGAAGAAGTGGCGGATTGTGCCATGGTGAAACCTTGTGTGGGGAATGTCGAGCGGAATATCAGAGGAATATATAACTATGTTTAGGTCATAAATTTTTGACGCAGATTTTCATGATTCAACAGATTTTCATGATTATTCAAATACAAACAGGAATCCGAAAGCTGCTCAAAATCTGCGCAATCAGTTTAATCATGATAATCTGCGTCGAGGAGCTAAACAGTTACGGGATATGAGAGAGAGCGTCAAGCAACAGCAGCGTTTTCCAACAAAAGCGAGTTTTCCCGCTCCAAAATCGCTAAGTTCTCACGTTGTTTTGCTCCCAAAACGCGCTGCCCATACTCGGTGTGAAAGCGATGATATTTACAAAACCCGTAGCATGCGGCACGCCATTCTTCGTCGGTAAACACTTCGCCTTTGATTGCCTGCAATTCTTGTCGCAATCGGGCGCTCATCTCGAAAAAGGTATCTGAACCAAGATTGGCAACATCGGCATCGCAAAGCGCTTCTTCGACCAAATCACGGGGCTGCTGGGGCATCTGTGTGGCGAGAATACAGGAAATTACACGTTCGACAAATTCCGGTTCGCAGCCTTCGGCAGCCAAAAATTCCTCCGCTAACTGCACCCCGACTGCCTCGTGTCCGTCGTATGTTTCCGTATAACCCACATCGTGAAACCATGCTGCTGTCAGAAGAACACGCAAATCCTCATCGGGAAGATTACACGCCCGCCCGATACGCTCGGCATCATGCACGACATCTTTGGTGTGCTGCACGTTGTGGAAAGCATAAACGTCCGAAAGCCGCTCCTCCAGCAGGTGGCTGATGTAGGAAGCGACATTTGCAACGATGGTCTCTGGGTCTTGAAAACTCATGGAACTTCTTAGAAAAATAGCGCCTTTTCACCCTTATTTCACAAATCGAAAAGAAATTTTCGTTTCGTGAATGGCAATACTGAGCAAGTATTGTGGTGAATTTACTCATTTCTTGAATTATATTCAATTTTTTTGCCAAACTATTCTTTTGAAGACGGCTTCATCCCAAAAGTTTAGTGCCAACATTCCTTCCGATTGAGATTCCGTTTGATAAACTTTCTCTGCACGATATTCGTCTATTCTTGCAGTAACAAAACGATTTGACGTATCCGTTAAAATCTGTTAAATGGGCAGCAAGAGCGAAAAAGCGAGTAACTTTGCCTTCCGTGCTGCGTATTTTTGTAGGCAGAATCACGACATTATTTGCAGCCAGCTTGACTTCAAGTAGCTTATACCAATTTGAGTTATAATTGCTGTGCGTAACAATGGGCTTAAGCCCATTGTTTACTAACCTACCTGTCATTTTAGCGCACAGTTTTAGCTTAATTTGGTATTAAATTCAAGCAGCAAACCTTGTCACTAAACTTTGTTTCTTCTCAATTACTTATTACATTTCATGGAGTTAGAACTATGAAAAAACGACCGATGCTTGCAGCGCTTGTGCTTGTGGCACTTGGCGTTATTATTGGCGCTGCGATTGTTTCATTTTTTGGTGAAGACGGCGTTTCTTCTGCCTTTGCGCAGATGCGGAAGCGCGTCGAACTTGGCTCCGGGCAGCCTCCGGTGAAGGTGGAATCATCTGCCCAGGTGCTGAATAATGCGTTTATCGCGGTCAGCAAAGCCGTCAATCCTTCAGTAGTAACAGTTGCCGTTGTTACCGAGCGTAAGGCAGACCCGCGTATGAAGCAGTTTGAAGACTTTTTCGGTTTCCGCTTTTTCGGTCCGAACCAGCGCGGACAACGCGGTCAGCAGCAGCCTGACGAAGAGGAATCCGAAGGTTTCCGCTCGCAAGGAACCGGCTCAGGCGTGATTGTTACAGGCGACGGCTTTATTGTTACCAATAATCACGTTATCGAAGACGCGAAAGACATCACCATTACAACCTTCGACGGACACGAACTGAAGGCAAAACTTATCGGACGCGACGAACTCACCGACCTCGCTGTTATCAAGGTTGAGCCGAAAAGTGGCATTTCGCTTACTCCGGCATTTGTAGGAAATAGCGAAGAAGTACAGGTTGGTGAATGGGTTGTTGCTGTTGGTAATCCTTTCGGAACCCTCCAATCCACGATTACAAGCGGTATCGTCAGCGCGAAAGGGCGCGGTTTGTCGGGACGCGGCGGGTACAATGTGGAAAATTACATCCAAACCGACGCGGCAATCAACCCGGGCAATAGCGGTGGCGGATTGTTTAATCTCGAAGGCAAACTTATTGGCATCAATACGGCGATTGCGACCCGCACCGGTGCTTTCCAAGGCTATGGTTTTGCGATTCCGGCGAACCTCATGCGCTCTGTTGTGGAGGATTTGCTGGACGACGGCAAAATCAATCGCGGTTACATCGGCGTACAAATTACGTCCATCAATGAAGCGACCGCAAAGGCTGTAGGCTTGGATAAAATCTCTGGTGTGATGGTGCAGGAAGTCTTCAAAAACGGTGCCGGTAAAGCCGCAGGATTGCAAGAAGGCGACGTTATTTTGGAAGTGGATGGCACACCCGTCAAAACCTCGAATGAACTGCAAAGCCTCGTTAGTATGCGCCGGGCAGGAGATAATGTGAATTTGACTGTTTGGCGCGACGGCAAGCGCATCGGCAAAACCGTTACGCTCAAAGCCCGCGACGATGAAAAAGAAGTCGCCGCCGAACCCGGCAGACCTAGCGCTCCTGCCGACAAAGACACCGATAACGCACCGATTAAATTTGAAAATCTCGGCTTGACAATCGAGCCTCTCACCAGCGAACAGCGCAGAGAATTAGAGGTTTCCGGCGGTGTGTTGATTTCCAAAGTTGCCCCTTACAGCGAAGCGGCAAAAATCGGCTTGCGTCCGGGTGCTGTCATTCTGAAAGCTGACAAACAGGCGCTCCAGTCGGCAAAACAGCTCAAAGATATTCTCACCGCGAAACGTGGTCAAGCTGTTCTGCTCCAAGTCAAAGACGGCTCTGCTACTCGCCTCGTTGGATTGGAAGTTCCTCGCCAAGACGGATAACGGAAGGGATAAAGGAAAAGGGATAAAGGAAAAGGGATAAAGGAAAAGGGATAAGGGCAAAAATGGTATTGTACCTTGTCAGAAAATCATACAAAAGCCGCATGGAATCTTGATTCTATGCGGCTTTTGCTATTGATGAAGCAAACACTTTTTGTACCGTTAAACATTTCGCCGTATTGTGCTGTCCAACAGCAATTCTGATAAAGTCTATTTTTCACCATTGTTCTTTTGGAGGGATTACCATGAACAACCGTTTCACTCGTTTGATTGTGTCCACAGCGTGTATTAGTGCGCTTTTCGGCATTGCATCGCAAGCAACATTTGCGCAAATCAAAAAAACAAGTTCGCCCGCCGCACCCACCGAAACGCCACAGCAACAGCAAGGCAAACTCGAATTTCAAGTGTCTGTGCGGGATGCAGGGTTTATGGGCTGGACAGAAGGCGGTATGGCAGCCGGTATGCTGGACAGAGGTTTTGCTCTTGACGGCTTGCAAGCCCGCATCAGTGGTGGCACGGGCGGCGTTTGGTACAGCGTTTGTACTGACGACGGCGTGTGGCAATCGTGGGTACAAGGCGGCGAAACAGCCGGAGCGGTCAATCAGAAAAATATCCACGCTATTGCGCTTCAAATCTACGGTTTGCCGCGCACGAACATCGCATACCGCGTTCACACCACAGGCGGTACATGGCTGGAATGGGTGAAAAATGGCGCTGCGGCTGGCGCAAAAGGGCGCACGATTGATGCTGTTGAAATACGCCTCGAACCCGGAAATGCCTCCGTTTCCAATAGCAGCGCAACCGAACCGCCGCCAATGCTGACCGCAGAAACCTTTACACAAGCCGCTCCTGTGGCATCTGCCCCAAGTGTCACCAAAACAGACAACACCGCCGTAAGCAAAACTACCGCCAATAGCGGAGCCATCGAAAGTTTCACCGTGCAAGACACCCCACCACCTAGTGTAACAAAATCAACAGCAATAAAAAAATCTTCCTCCGCGCCTAGCGCCCAACAACCAAACAACCAAGCCACGAACAACCAACAACCAAGCAACCAAGCACCAAGTAACCAAACACCAAGTAACCAACAAAACGGCTTACAACAGCTCGGACAAGGCGTAGGACAGGGGTTGGCTCAGGGGTTTGGAAATAACCAAGGAAATACTCAAGGCAATACGCAACAATGGAATAATCAAAATCCTAACGGGCAGCAGTGGAACAATCAAGGAAACACTCAAGGCAACGCACAGCAATGGAATAATCAAAATCCCAACGGGCAGTTTGGGAATAACCAATTTCCCAATAACCAATTCAACGGACAAAATTGGTCGCAGTGGACAAACCAGCCCATGCAACGCGCACAAGGCTTCGGCACGGCTTCGCAGCCTGTATTTGTGCCGATTTCCTCACGCCGCGTGGCGCTCATTGCCAATAACGGACGGTTTGTTTCCGCAAGCAACGATGCAAGAGCCGGTGCGGTCTTTGCGGCAACAGCTTCGGCTGTCCGTGAGACAGAAATCTTCGACCTCGCGTTTGTGGGAGAACATCGCGTGGCGCTGCGCACCGTGAACGGGCGCTATTTGGGATTACAACCTGTCGCAGGAGGCAGTGCGCGGCTTATTCCGCAAAGTGATGTGATTGGTCAAAACGAAATCTTCGAGATGCTCAGTGCCGGACAAGACCGCATTGCCTTTCGTGCCGCAAGCGGACATTTCCTCAGCATAGAGGAATTTGGTGCATTTCGGTTATTTGCGAAGGAAGGTTTTATCGGGCAGTGGGAGTATTTTGGCATCGCCACGTCCGACGGCAGACCGCTTTTAAGCGAAACACCGAACAATAGTGCTTGGCAAACCAGACAAGACGGTAATCGCGTTGTGGTCTTAGACCAGCAAGGGCGCGTTGTCGAAGCCGCAGACCGCGTGTTGGTGCTTATGGGCAATGCTCCTGCCGGTACGACACCAGCGAACACTCCATCAAATCTTGCTTCCGGCACACCCGCAAACACAGTCACAACTCCGGCAACAACGACAACTCCCGCAACAACGACACCTCCAACTCCGGCAACAACTCCAGCAACAACTCCGGCAAAGCCTGTTGTAGAGCCGTCCACCTATCTGTCGCCGATTGAGATGCAAATTCTCCAAGAACTCAATTTTGTGCGCACCAAGCCTGGCGAGTACGCAACAATGCTCGAAGGTTATCGCCGTTTTTACAGGGGCAGAACCTTCACCGCGCCCGGTCAAAAAGCACTCTCGACCAAAGAAGGCGTAAAAGCGCTGGATGAAGCGATTTTGGCGCTCAAAATGACTCGACCGCTTGAAGCGCTTAATCCTTCGCAAGCCTTATCCAAAGCCGCCCGCGACCATGTTGATAATGCCGGTCCACGGGGAATTTTGGGACACGTCGGCAGCGACAAAAGTAATCCCAACGACCGTGCAGCCCGCTACGGCAAAGGTGTGGTGAATGAAAATTGTTGCTACAACCGCTCCGCAGCGCGTGAAATCGTGGTTCGCTTGCTTATTGACGACGGTACTGCCGACAGAGGCTACCGCAAAAATATCCTCAATCCCGCATTCAAGCAGGTCGGAACTGCCTTCGGTTTGCACAAAACGCAGCAAACGATGTGCAGTCAGGTCTTTGCGGCGGATTTCACCGAGAAATAAGTCATATCTCGTCTTGCGATAATTCGTCATTTTACCCCGCTCTCTGGCTTCAAAACAGCCGTAGAGCGGGGTAATTGTTTACAATCATACAACACGGACATTTTATCAAAATACTCGCACAGACAAGAATGCTAACATACGATGTCTGTGCCACTGAAGCCTGATTCCATGCCGTAGAACAGACATTCTTATCTGTTCAGTTTAGTAATGTCCGAACCATTGATACAAGAAAAGACGAACTTTTCTTGGTGCAATCTCAAGAACTCCGTAACTTTGTAGGCTGTACTTTGATAAATAATGTTGTGCAATTTCTTTGGAGTATCGTATGAAAATTGTGTTTTTCGACGCACACGCCTTTGAGCAGGAGGCATTTGAAAGCGCGAATGAGGCGCTTGGAGAGCAGAGGCATGACTTGATTATGGTGAAAGCAAATTTAAACGAAACGACAGCAGAACTTGCTCGGGGAGCCGATGCAATCTCAATTTTCGTGAATGACAATGCTTCGGCTTCGGTGCTGGACAAACTTCACGCTGTTGGAGTGAAATACTTAGCGCTGCGCTCGGCTGGGTTTAACCATGTAGATTTGAAGCAGGCACAAAAGCTGGGTTTTCGGGTTGCGAATGTTCCTGCTTACTCTCCCTACGCTGTTGCGGAACACACTGTAGCACTGATGTTGGGACTGAATCGCAAAATCGTCCGTGCAAGCAATCGTATCCGCGACCTTAATTTTTCGTTGGATGGTCTGGTGGGCTTTGATATGAATGGCAAAACGGTTGGTATTGTGGGGACGGGAAAAATCGGGGCAATAGTGGCAAAAATTCTGCACGGATTCGGCTGTAAACTGCTTTGTTACGATGTCTATCCGAATCAAGCGCTCACCACCGAATATGGCGCAGAATTTACCGATTTACAAACTCTTTGCGCCAAGTCCGATATTATCACGCTTCACACGCCGCTGTTGCCCGAGACGAAATACATCATCAACAGCGAGCGCATCGCACAAATGAAGCGCGGCGTGATGCTCATCAACACCAGTAGGGGCGGTTTGGTCAATACGGCGGATGCTATCGAAGGCTTAAAATCCGGGCATATCGGCTATTTCGGCATTGATGTCTATGAGCAGGAACAGGGGATTTTCTTCTATGATTATTCCGACACTATCCTGCAAGATGATATGATTGCGCGGCTTATGACCTTCCCGAATGTCATTATTACGAGCCACCAAGCCTTTTTGACGAACACTGCTTTGCACAATATCGCCGAAACAACGCTCTACAATGTCTCTCAATGGGCTGCGGGGAAGGCAAGCGAGCATGAGATTGCGGTGTGATTTCTTGAGTCATTGGTTAATTTGTCATTGGTCATTAGTCTTGTGGATAGCTTCAGTACTCGTTTCCCTTGAATGACCAAGTAACTAAGCAAGTAAACAAGACCCAACCAACGATTAAATAATAACCCAAAACTAACAACCAAAAACTAAAAACTAACACCGGAGAACTATCGTGGAAACAGCACAAATACTGGCGCAAGCGACGGCACAAGGAGTAGATTTTTTGCCGCTCAACGGCACGGATTATCTGGAATTGTACGTCGGTAATGCGAAACAAACGGCATACTATTACCAATCTGCATTTGGCTTTGAATGTATCGCCTACGCAGGACCGGAAACAGGCGTACGAGACCGTGTTTCCTACGTTTTGAAGCAAAACAAAGTTCGCCTGATTATCACGGGCGCAACGCGCTCGGATTCGCCGATTGCCGAACACGTGAAAAAGCACGGCGACGGCGTAAAAGTCATGGCGTTGTGGGTAGATGACGCGGAAAAATCGTTTTATGAAACCGTCAATCGTGGCGCTACACCAGCCGCGCCGCCGCGTACACTCAAGGACGAACACGGCGAAGTGGTTATCGCTTCCATTCACACTTACGGCGAAACGCTGCACACGTTTGTCGAGCGGAAAAACTACAACGGCGCGTTTATGCCCGGCTACGAGCCGCGTCAGAGTTTGTTTCCCATTACGCCGATTGGTCTTCTGCACGTGGATCATTGCGTTGGCAATGTGGAATTAGGCGATATGAACAAATGGGTGGAATTTTACGAAAATGTGATGGGTTTCAAACTGCTTATCACCTTCGATGACAAGGACATTTCGACTGAATATTCCGCACTCATGTCGAAAGTTGTTTCCAACGGCAACGGCTATGTGAAATTCCCCATTAACGAACCGGCGGAAGGGCGCAGAAAATCACAGATTGACGAGTATTTGGAGTTTTACGAAGGTGCGGGAGTTCAGCATATTGCCATTGAAACCAAAGACATCATCCACACCGTTGGTGAACTGCGTAAGCGCGGCGTGGAGTTTTTGACCGTTCCCGAAACGTATTACGAAGACCTTTTAGACCGCGTTGGTGCTATCGAAGAGGACATCAAGCCGCTTAAAGACCTCAATATCTTGGTGGACAGAGACGAAGAAGGGTATTTGCTGCAAATTTTCACCAAGCCCGTTCAAGACCGTCCGACGATGTTTTTTGAAATCATCCAACGCAAAGGCGCAAAATCCTTCGGCAAAGGCAATTTCAAAGCGCTGTTCGAGGCTATTGAGCGTGAACAGGAGCGGCGCGGCAACTTGTAACAACAACGTATGTTCTCTGCGAGGCTTTCGCTTTGTTACAAAAAATCGAAAGAATATTGAACGCGGATGAAGCCCGGATGGTGAGGATTGACGCGGATTTCAGAGAAGTATGAACAATGCGATAAGCACTGACTCATTCCTAAATCCGTCTTTATCAGCCGAATCCGCGTCATCCGCGTTCAACATCTATCAAAAGCGAGAGCCTTGTCTTGCCTACTCGCTTCTGAGTGCTTCCACCGGATTTGTCCTCGCGGCTCGCCACGATTGCAGCACAACGGTCAAAAACGCCAAAACAATAGCTACAATGCCGCTTGCAGCGAAGAGCCACCATTCAAGACGAATTTTGTACGCAAAATCGCGTAGCCACACGTTTGCGCCGTAATACGCCACAGGCACGGCAATCACTATCCCCGCCAGAACCAAGCGCAGAAAATCCCGCGACAACAAGCCCACAATACTCGCCACCGAAGCGCCCAAGACTTTGCGAATACCAATCTCCTTCGTGCGACGCTCTGCGGCAAATGCCGCCAAGCCAAACAGCCCCAATGCCGCAATACAACAAGCAATCACGGTCAGTGCATTGAGCGTGTTGCGCATAGTTTCCTCGCCGGTGTAGTATTTTGCAAACTCAGCATCCAAAAAGCGGAGTTCAAGCGGTATTTGCGGCGCGTAAGAATTGTACAGCGTTGTGAATTGCTGAAGAGCGCTCTGCATCTGGTTTTGACGGAAGCGCAGAATAATCACTTGTCCGTGTGTTCGTGGCTCAAAGACAATCGGCTCAATCGCGTCGCGGAAGGATTTGCTGTGGAAATCCGCAACTACGCCGATAATCGTCATCGTGCGGACTTGGGAATTTTGTTCGTAGCGAATCGTCTCACCGACGGCATCCTTCCAGCCCATAGAGCGCACGAATGCTTCATTGACAACTACATTTGCCGACGAATCATTCTCCGTTGTAAAAAAGCGCCCCGCTTGAAGCGGAATTGCAAGAGCATGGCGAAAATCCTTGGTTACGGCGTAGAGCAGTGCGTTTACGCTATTTGTAGAAGGTTTGCTGACGGAATCAGTATTGAGGGAATGAGTATTGCTGCTGCTTGCGTTCACTTTTGCTGCGCCCGTCCACAGTGCGGGGCATTGATACGTCATCGCGCTGGCTTCTATGCCCGGAATCGCATCCACTCTTGCTTTGAAGGCGGTTTGTTGCGATAGAATTGCCGGGTCGAGATACGCGGCGGCGGTGGTATTTTTCGCAAAGCCGAGCGATTCTTGCTGCATAAATCGGAGCTGTTCGCCCATAACGACAATGCCCGAAATCAGTGCCGTTGCTATGGTAAACTGCGCAATCACTAAGCCTTTGCGCAAGCGAGCATTCCCCAAACTAGATGCAGAGCCGAGTTTCAGTACAATTTGCGGTTTGAATGCCGAAAGCACAAACGCCGCATAGCCGCCGCTCACAAGAATTGTCGTGAGCAAAATCGCCGCGACAATCGCCAGAAAGCGCCACTGCATGAGGTCTTGCGGGAGAAATGTTTTGCCCGAAAAGCTGTTGAACATCGGTAACGCTAATTCGCACATCACCGCCGCAAGTACAAATGCGACCACGACTAATCCAGCTGATTCGCTCAAAAACTGCACCATTACTTGTGCGCGCGATGCTCCAAGCGTTTTGCGGATGCCGACTTCTTTCGCACGAAGCATGGAGCGGGCTGTGGAAAGATTCACGTAATTGATACACGCTAAAAGCAGCACCAATGCGCCTACGGAGGCAAAAATCATTACGCGCTTGTACGTGCCGACCTTTGCATCCCCCGTGCCTGTGAGCGAGGAATGAAGCCGAATCCCGAAAAGTGGCTCTATTTCTTGCTCCCAACCCCATGCGGGATTGTACTGCCGGAGCGCGGGAGCAATAAAGCGTTTGCCAATCGCACGAATAGTGTCCGCAAAAGCACGCGGATTGGCGTTTTCGCGGAGCAGCACGTATTCGTGGTAAGCGTTTGCTTCCCAGTATTCATCCTGCTTTTGGGCTTGGTAGGGAATTAAAAAGGTGAACTGAATATGCGAGTATTTCGGTACATCCTCCAAAACCGCACTCACAGGCAGTTCTACGCCATAATATTTCACCATCTTGCCGACGGCTTGAAAGGGTCCTCCGAAGAGTGTCGTTGCCAAAGAGCGCGTCAGCACAAGCGTTGTACGGCTTTTGCCAATGTCGGGCGTTCCGGCAAGAACGGGAAAGGAGAACATCGTCAGAAACGTAGAATCTACGCTTGCTCCAAGCACATCGGGACCGGGTTTGAGAGTAATTTTGTCGGTGACAAATTCTCCAACCGTTTCCCCGAAACGGCTTACTGCCTCGACTTCGGTGTAGTTTTGCGTAAGATGTTCCGCTAATCGGGCAGGCATGAGGGGGCTTTTGTACATCATTTCGCCGTTGTTTGTCTGACCGCCAACGATGCGATAAATGCGCTCGCCTTTTGCGTGAAAGCGGTCGAATCTGAGTTCGTCATAAACAAAAAGCGTTACGAGAAACACCGAAGCAAGTCCCAGAGCCAGTCCCAAGACATTGATGGTCGTAAAAAGTTTTTGCCGCTTGATATTCCGCAGCGCAATCACAATATAGTTTGTGAGCATATTCACTGTAACTTTTGTTGAAACAATTCGTACTCGGTGTTCCCCAAAAGCCAAGAATTATGCCAGAATTGCAGAACAAGGTTTTATGCGGTTTCGGGAGTTTTTGGGGTTAGGAAACGTGCGAACAGTTGTTCAAAAATGCACAAGAGTTGTTCGATTATGAACAGATTGTTGTCTTGGAAGGTGTTTTTTTTATGCAAATGCCGAATCGTATATTGTGCGCCTTCTCAAAAAACATCTCCCAAGCAGCACAAATGCAGCGTTTTTCCGTCAAATTGCGCAAAGGTGTCGTGCGTGAGCCAATCTCCCGTATTGACGTACAAACCACTTCGCCCCTTGTGTTCAAGCTGTTGCACAAGCGGTACATGAATATGCCCCATGACAACGTAATCATATCCCTCGCCGATTGCTTCCCGTGCGAATCGTTCCAAACCTTCCTTCTCGTTCATCGTCGGCTCTGTGCTTGATTTTATGCGGCTTTTGCGTGATGCCGCCGCAGCAATACCAATGCCGATTGTGGGGTGTAATGCCGTCCACACCTTGAGTGCAAGCGGGTTGCGGAGAATTGAACGAATAAACTGTGATTTGCGGCTGTCTAATTCCTTGCAATCGCCATGTGCCAGCAAAAACGATTTTCCGTGCATTTGCACGGAAACGTCGCCATGGTGAACCTTCACGCCAAGTTCTTCCTCGAAAAAATGCCGATGTCCAAAATCATGATTGCCAATCAGATACTCCACCGCGATACCGCTTTCTACGAAGTCCGCCAATGCCGCTAAGGTGCGTATATGCTGGTTTTGCACGACGGTTCGGTATTCAAACCAATAATCAAACAAATCCCCCAAAATAAAAAGCCGCTCACAGTGCGGCTTTATATGGGAGAGAAATTTGAGAAGTGAGCGTTCACGCGCTTTGTCGGCTGCGCGGTCGCCCAGACCTAAGTGCAAATCCGAGATGAAGTATATCATACACAAACTCAAGCAAAACACTTTTTGAAGAATGCAAGCACCATTTTATGCGCTTCTTCAGCCATTTCTTTTTGGAATTTCGGATTACTGGGGTTAGCAAAAGCGTGGTCGGCATCGTATATCTTGATTTCGACAGACTTTCCGGCTGCTTTGGTTGCTGCTTCAAACTTGGAAGCCACTTCGGGCGTAATCCATTTGTCTTGTTTTGCGAAGATTCCCAGCGTCGGTGCGTTCATTGCGGCTAATTTCGCGGCATCCATTTCCGGCATACCGTAATAAATCACACAGCCGACAGCCTGCTTACCAAGAGCCAGCGAAGCCTGATGCGACCAGCCTCCGCCGAAACACCAACCAACGGTTGCAATTTTCGCTTCCGCACCAACGTACTTTTGAAAGGCTGCGATAATCGCTTTAGAGCGCTCCGGCTTGTTCCCTTGCATATATTTTCCTGCATCTTCGCGGCTTGTAGCGACTTTACCATCGTAAAGGTCAAGCGCAATCACCCGTGCGCCGAGTTCCGCGCTCAAGGTTTCAGCTTCTTTTTTGATGTAATCGTTCAGTCCCCACCATTCATGGATAACGAAAATGACGTTGTTTGTGGCTTTTGTAGGCTTGATTTCATACCCCGAGCAATCCGTTCCGTCGGCGGCTTTCACACTTACTTGTGCGCCTTTGCCTTGAAACACGTAGGGAAGCGGCTCATCGTGCTTATTCACAAACGAGCGGTCATGCGTGAAGGCGGCAAATTGTGCGGTTGGGGAATTGCTTGTTTTGGTGTTTGGCGTTTCTGCTTCATCCAAGGAACAGCAGGATTGCTGCGCTGTTGGTGCTTGTGCGGTTGTCGCGGTGCGCTTTGCTGCGAGAGTTCGTGATGCTTGTCCTCGTGCATCTTTTGTGCGCTCTGTACTTGAAGCGAACAATTCATTGTGGGAAGTGAGGTGTGAAGGGAGTTCTAAGCCTGTGAAAATTAGGGCTGCGGTTAATGCGGTGGAATAACGTTTCATAGCGAAAAAAGGGGTATTGAAATGAAGGGGAAAATTGAAATCTTGTAAAAAAAGTGCAAAATGATATTCCCACTTACCCGAGAGGTAACAAGCGAACACGTGTTTTGGTGCTATCTACCACAATCAATGCGCCAATATCAAGAGATTCTTGATATTTGCGTAAGACTGCAATAATGCTTGTTGCAAGGCTTTGTGGCATCACATCAAGTGTACGAGCTTGAATAACACTTGGAGATGTCGCTTTGGTGAGCGCTAAAAGCATACCAAAATCTATGTCATGAGTTAGGACAATGCACTTTTGTTGTCGGGCGTAGTCTATAATTACAATATCATCATCGGTCGCATGACCAATATTACTCCAATGAGTCGCTTCAAATCCTGCTTGACGCAATGTCGGGATCCAAAGCGGTGATAAATTCATATCCACAATTATCGGTTTCATGCGGTATCAAGGCTAATTTCCTGCTCTTCAACACGCCAAACCGCATATAACAACGCCTCACGGACATCCTCGGCTTCCAAATAAGGGTACGCCTCGCAAATCTGCTCCGTTGAATAGCCCGATGCAACTAGTCCGATAATTGTACCTACCGTTACGCGCATTCCGCGAACACAGGGTTTGCCGCCCATTTGTGCAGGGTTGAGAGTTATGCGTGAAAGTGAGTTCATTGCGTTAATGCTCTTCGGGCTAATGAGAAAATTTACCTTGTCCATGAACGCTTATTTGCTGCCGCCGGAAGTGCTTTGGTACTGCTTTTTCCCACGTTCAGCAGTTCTCGCTGCAATACAAAACGGCTCATTGAGTCGCGGAGTTCATCGGCTTGACGGCTCAAATGGGCGATACTTTGTGCAATGTCGTTCACGCCTTGCGTGGACTGCTCCACTACCGCCGACATTGCGTGCATACTTTGTGCCATTTGTGAGCTGGTGGATGATTGTTGGTCGCTTGCGGAGGCAACTTGCGACATTACGTCGGAAACTTTGCTGGTGCGGTTGATAATCTGCTCCAGCGCTTGCGTGGTCTGCGCAACAAGTTGTGAACCTTGCTCCACGAGCGTTGTTCCTTCGTTCATACCCTTGACGGCAGCGCCCATCTCGTTTTGAATGGTTTTTATCATGCCAGAAATTTCTTTCGTGGCTTTTTGTGTGCGCTCGGCAAGTTTGCGCACTTCATCGGCAACAACCGCAAAGCCTCGTCCCGACTCGCCTGCGCGGGCTGCTTCGATTGCGGCGTTGAGTGCAAGCAAGTTTGTTTGGTCGGCAATTTCATCAATAACGGAGACGATTTCACCAATTTTTTCGCTGGATTGTCCTAATTGCTTGATTTTTGCGGCAGAATCCAACACGACGCGCCCGACTTTTTCGACGTTGCTAATCATGCTGCGCATGACCTGTTCGCTTTGAAATGCTTCGTCATTGGCAAGCGAGGCTTCGTAGGCTGCAACCGAGATTTGATGCGTGTTTTCGCTGATAGTGCGAGACATTTCTTCGACCGCTCCGGCAAGCTGCACCACTTGACCATTTTGCTCTTTTGCGCCGGATGAAAGCTCTTCGGTTGCGCTGCTAATGTGCGTCACGGCATCGGCAGTGTTATTAACCGAAGCGGCGACTTGTGCAATCATCGCGCTGACGTTTTCGATGCTGCGGTTAATTGCGTTGAAGAGCATTCCAATATCATCATCGGCTTCCGCTTGCAAGCGCCCTGTGAGGTCGCCTTCGGACATAAGCTCAATCGCGTGAAGCGCTGTGGAAACGTGCGAAGCGAGGTACTGTTTTTGCCCTTCAATCTGCTCCAAATCACGCTTTGCGCGGTTTTCGTTCTCTTCTTTCATTGCTTCCAGCGAGGAGTAATCCGCCGCAGCGCGGGCTTCGGATTCTTTGCGTAGTGTTTCCATTTGTGCAAGCGTCGCGTCTTTGCTGCGTTCATAAATTTGTGCAAGGACAAACACGAGAACAGCAATACCAACCATGCCCAAGTAGCTCTGTAACTGCTTTTGCGAAGGTGGAATCTCAATTACAGGGACTTCGATGCCCATAATTTTTAGGGCATAAAACACCGTCAAAATCACTAATGTTGCCATGAGCCAGCGTAATCCCCCTTTGAGACCCGTGAACATGACGGCAAGAAGTGGCACGATAGCTATCCAAATGCGCGTAACCGTGTCGTGTCCGCCTTCAAGCGAAACAAGGACTGTGCTGACAAACAAGAATGATGCAACCAAGATATTTGCCAATACGTTCATATTCGCGCCATTACGCAACTGCAAGGGCAAAGACACAAGCAAAATGAAGGCGAGGAACAACGTTGTTCCGCCAAACATATTTCCCATCAGAACGAAATACTGCAACGAGTAAAAGAGCGCTATGAGCGACGAGAAAAAACACGTCGTTACGAGTAATCGCGCTCGACGAAAAACATCTAAGTTGCCTTGAAGAGCAGACGGGATAAACCGGAGAATAAATTCTTGCATAAACGTAAACGTATTGTTCAGGTGTAAGGATTGGTATAGCCCTCAAATTTACTATTTTTTTGGGAATGTGCAGCGCAGAAAGAGCATTTTAGACAAACGGCAGCAGTGCAGGCAAAATCTCCATTGTGAGCGGTAATTTTCCCGGAAATTCACCGTCGCAGTCAATCCACACCGTTTCATCGGTCATGGCGGTAAGGCGCGTTCCACGCACAACGCGGACGCTTTTTTCGCTGAGGTGCGAACCCGAGTAAATTTTCTGAAATTTGATAGCTGTTTCGCAAGCGCCTAAATTTTCAATCAACACAATATCAAACAAACCGTCATTTGGTGCAGCATTGGGAGCAATGAGCATACCGCCGCCAAACCAGCGACCATTTGCCACAGCCACCAAGCGAGTATTCATGCGCTCTTCAAAAACGGTTGTGTTGCCTTGTTCGATGCGAATGTGAACGGGAGTATTGCGATATTGCCCCAAAGCAAGCATGGACGCGGCATAAAAGGCGGCTTTTCCGCCAAAATTTTTCAAGAACGACGCACGGTTAATGTGCCGGACAACGTTCCCGCTCATCCCAAAACTTGCGACATTGAGAAAATACCCCGTAAAATTCTTGTTATCAAGTCGCTTGTGCGTAATTTTTCCCACATCCAGCACTTGCTTACTTCCTTCGGTCAACAGCCCTGCAATACGCGCTATTGCTTGCTTCTTGTCAGTTGGTATGCCGAGCGTTTTGGCAATATCGCTGCCTGTGCCGGAAGGAACAAAGGAAAGCACGGCGCGAGGATTAACGGGGCGGTCATTCACAAAGAAGCCGTTCATTACTTCACTGAGCGTACCATCGCCGCCGACAGCAATGATATGGTCGTATGTGCCGTCGCGGAGCGCTTGGGCGGTGAGGATTGTTCCGTCTTTCACGGCGCGGGTAAAGGAAACATCGGCATCGCCGAGCGTTTTTTTGAGAAATGCTTCGGTGTCGTTCCATGTCTTACCCGTGCGCCCGTTGCCGGAAGCGGGATTTACGATAACTTTGCGTCGAAATGCGGTCATAAAACGTCAAGCCTGAGAATTTATTTTGCCAAAATGACACTTATTGCGTACTTTTGAAGGCTTTGTAGCAAAAGTGCGCTCAAAGCCAAAACAACCTCAGAATATCACGAAAAATCAATACTCATACAACTTTTTCCACCATATTTTTGTACAACGCTATGAATGAAGGCACAATCGTACAGGTTATCGGTCCGGTAGTGGACGTAGAATTTTCCGGCTCTTCTCTTCCGAGTATATTGAATGAACTTCGCATCCCGCGCACGTCCGTTGATACGGGTAAAGCAGAGGAACTCGTCTGCGAAGTGCAGCAGCACTTGGGCGAATCGCGTGTTCGCGCCGTTGCGATGGATTCAACCGATGGTCTGACACGCGGAATGAAAGTGCAAGACATCGGTAAGCCGATTGCCGTGCCGGTTGGTCCGAATGTTCTTGGTCGCCTTTTTAACGTAACCGGTCATACGATCGACGGCAAAGAAGGCTTGAAAAATAACAAAACTTCGCCCATTCACCGTCCTGCGCCGGACTTTGCTTCGTACTCCACGAAAAAAGAAATGTTCGAGACAGGTATCAAAGTTATTGACCTCATTCAGCCCTTTACCAAAGGTGGCAAAACAGGTCTTTTCGGTGGTGCGGGTGTAGGAAAAACAGTGATTATCCAAGAGCTCATCAACAATATCGCCAAGCAACACGGCGGTTATTCCGTATTTGCAGGCGTAGGTGAGCGCACACGCGAAGGAAACGACTTGTATTTGGAAATGGAAGAATCGGGCGTTTTGGACAAAACCGCGATGGTATTCGGTCAGATGAACGAACCGCCGGGCGCTCGCGCACGTGTCGCTTTGACGGCGCTCACAATGGCGGAATACTTCCGCGACGAAGAAGGACGCGACGTACTGCTTTTCGTTGATAATATCTTCCGTTTCACGCAAGCCGGCTCGGAAGTGTCCGCGCTTCTTGGTCGTATGCCCTCGGCTGTAGGGTATCAGCCGACATTGGCTACCGAGATGGGCGCTTTGCAGGAGCGTATCGCTTCGACGAACAAAGGCTCAATTACCTCCGTACAAGCTGTGTACGTACCTGCGGACGACCTTACCGACCCTGCTCCGGCAAATACGTTTGCGCACCTTGACGCTACGACGGTACTTTCTCGCCAAATTTCGGAAAAAGGTATCTATCCGGCTGTGGATCCTCTTGATTCTACTTCCCGTATTCTTGACCCGCTTATCATTGGCGATGAACACTATAACACGGCTGTCCGTGTAAAACAAGTGCTTCAAACCTACAAAGATTTGCAAGATATTATCAACATCTTGGGTATTGATGAGCTTTCCGACGAAGACAAGCTCACCGTTGCACGCGCACGGAAAATTGAGCGCTTCTTCTCGCAACCGTTCTTTGTGGCAGAGCAGTTTACGGGTGTACAAGGTCGCTATGTGAAAATAGCAGACTCTATCGCAGGCTTCAAAGCTATCTTGGACGGTGAAGTGGATGATTTGCCCGAAGGCGCATTCAGCTACGTCGGTACGATTGATGAAGTGAAGGACAAAGCAGCAAAAATGAAACAATAAGCTAAAGAGCAGCGAAAGGCAGAAAGCGTTTTCGGAGTTTTTTCCAAAACGATTTCTGCCTTTTGTTTATCATGCACCGATTACGACTGACTTCAAGAAAGATTGTATGTTCGTACACGCCAATATCGCAGAAAAATACAGCCTTTTCAGTGAAACGTGGTCTCCAAGAGTTATTGGAGAATTGAACGAGAATTTTATCAAAATTGCTCGTTTGAAAGATGATTTTGTTTGGCATAGCCACGAACACGAGGACGAATTATTTGTCGTGTATAAAGGAACACTTTATATGGACTTCCGCGATGGAAGCACAGCAGAAGTGAAGCCGGGCGAAATCCTTATTGTTCCGAAAGGCGTAGAGCATCTTCCCTACACGAAAAACGGCGAAGAAGTCTGGACAATGCTTGTCGAGCCGAAAGAAACACTCCATACAGGCACAACTACAACTGATAAGACGGTAGCCGTCGAAGACCAAGTGAGAATTTAATCAAGCAAATGTGCTGTGATTATGAGCATCAGCGAGATACTTGCCAAGCCGCGACCGCATACAATTGCGGATTATGAGGCACTGCCGGAAGGCGCTCCGTATCAACTTATCGGAGGAGAACTTGTTATGTCGCCTGCACCAAAACCGCTTCATCAGAACTCAGCCTTGCGCCTTGCCAGAAAAATGGCGGATTTTGCAGACATAGGCGATGCCGCCGAAGTAATTATGTCACCGATTGACGTGTATTTCGATGACGGTGATGCGTACCAGCCGGATATTATCGTTATTTCGACGGAGCGACTTGATATTATCGGCGAAAAAAATGTGCAAGGTGCGCCAGATATTATCGTTGAAGTCTTGTCGAGTAATGCGAAGCATGATTTAGTCGAAAAGCGCGAAGTCTATGAAGCGCACGGTGTTCGTGAATATTGGATTTTAGACCCGGACCGCAAAAGCATTGATGTTTTGGAAAATGTACAAGGCAAATTCGGGAATGAGTTTCGCTTATATTCACGTGGGCGCGGCGGCACAGGCAGCGTAGAATCGAAGGTTTTGGAAGGTTTTTCGGTGGAATTGGCGTATATTTTTGCGCCCTTTCGCAAAAAACCAATGGTGTAACGATTCGATTTTAGCACAAGTACCCCTTAACAACTGATTATTACTGATTTTCTCTCAAATTATCACAAACAGCAATGACCACAGGAAAACCCTTCGACCTCGAAATTATCACGCCTTCGGGGCTTGCGTTTGAAGGCAAAGTAGAAGCCGTAACCGTTCCGGCAAGCGACAAGCCGTTTCAGGTCTTGGCAAACCACGCACCGATTGTTTCAACGCTGGGCGTTGGCGCGATTGTGTTTAATGACGGTGCGAACAAAGTCAGCAAATACGCCACGAGCGGCGGTTTTGTGCAAGTGCTGAATAACAAGGTTTCGTGCGTTGTCGAGACCGCAGAAGACGCTTCTTCGATTGATGTGCAACGCGCCCAAGAAGCAAAACAACGCGCCGAAGAGCGCCTCGCAAAGCGCTCCGAACACGACACGCTCCGTGCAGAGGCTTCGCTGGCACGTGCTGTCAATCGCTTGCGCGTCGCGGGTATGTAAAGCAAACTCTTTTGTACATACAAAACAATGCCCTTCAAAACCTTGTATAATCAAGGTTGAAGGGTATTTTTTTGTTCTTTTGTCAAAGTTCAATACTTCACCACCTTCTGCACCCACTGCGAACCCGCATCATATCTTGCTTCCAGCAAATACACACCGCTTGCAAGAGTGCTTATATCCAGCGCTGTGCTGAATCGCCCCGCAGCCGCCGTGTGCTGTTCCGCAAGGACGCTTGCACCCAAGGTGTTACGAAGCGTGAGCGTGAGGTTTGAGGCGCGGTCGAGTGTGGTGGAGAAGGTGAGCGTGGTTTGGGCGGGGTTGGGGGAGAGGGTTGTGTTGGCGCTATTTGTGTTTATGCCAAGTATAGCGAGAGGCCAAGGAGTTGTAACAGACTGCCCGTCGGGATTGGTAACTGAAAGAGCAAAGAATCCTATCGGCAAATTTCTTGGCAATAGAACTGATAGTAGATTACTGGTTGCTCTTATTACAGTCCCGAAATAAGGTCCCAACCGCACTACTGCATTCGCTGAAAAATTTATGCCAAAGATATGTATTGTATTATTTGGGGGAGGAAAATAAATTGGATTGATTCGCGTTATTTTGGGCGCAAGGCTTGTATCAATCGGCGGCGTGAGTTCAAACGGTACTACAATCTGACAACCTCTCGGCTGCACAACTTGCAGTGCGAAGCTACCGGATGTGGTTGTCAGGCTCGGCGGAATTTCCGCCGTGATACTGCGCGGCGGAGCAATGCGTACTATTCGCAAGGGTGATCCATTGTAGAACAATCGCGCATCCGGCTTGATTTCTTGAGGCGGTTGTACTTCAAGAGTTATGGTAATTGATTGGCTTAGAGCGATTGCAGTTTGTGGCGACAACCGATTAAAAATTCCCCACACTGACCCGCCACAACCATCGGCAATACCTATGCGCCAGCCAACTTTCGTAAAATCGGGGTTCTCAACTTGCAATGTTGCAATGTCCGCCCATAGCAGTAATTCCCCGCCAATGACAACAGCAAGCACCGAATCACCTTCCTGACGCAACGTCCGCAGATTGCGCCCATTCAACAAGACCGTCGCGCCGATTTGAAAACGCCCGCCGCGAATCGTCAGAATCGTAGAATCTACGCCTGTTACAAGGCTTCTGGGCGAAGTCTCCGTGATGTATGGTCGCAGAATGGTTGCTGTTGTCGTGCTTTGTGCGGAAAGCCGCACAAAACCTAGCACTGCCAACACAAGAATAAGGGCTGAATACCGCATAGAATCTCCTTTGAAAAAACTAGAAACGAACAGCTAGAAATCAGGATTGTATAAGGCTTTGGCGTGAAACGGCACAAGAACAATTTCCCGTTGTTGATACACAATGTTAGACATTATCCCAAGAATTTGGTTCATTATTCCACGCGGCATCAATACTTGCTTCGGTCAGGTCTGCGGTGTAAGCGCCCATGTACAAACCAAACTTGTCTTGGTAGAGAAGTTCCACAAGGCGCTCAAATTGCTGGAGCAGCTCCGTATTTTTGAGCAGCGCCAATTCTTCTTGCAAACGCCGATATTCTTCGACAGGAATTTGCACGAAAGTTGTTTCTTGCGAAAGCAGGGAAGCGTGTAACGATGCGTCGTTCATGGTATTCAAGAGCCGAGAATGACAAAGTTATTTTTCCAAACAAGATAGCGATAAAGCATATCAACACCAAAATTTTTCACTTCAGCCCGTCAATACTTCACCACCTTCTGTACCCACCGTGAACCCGCATCGTCTCTTGTTTCCAGCAAATACACACCGCTTGCCAGAGTGCTTATATCCAGCGCCACGCTGAATCGCCCCGCAGCCGTAGTGTGCTGTTCCGTAAGGACGCTTGCGCCTAACGTGTTCCGCAACGTGAGCGTGAGGTTTGATGCGCGGTCGAGTGTGGTGGTGAAAGTGAGCGTGGTTTGGGCGGGGTTGGGGGAGAGGGTTGTTGCTTGGTTCAAAAACGGAGAATCGGCTACATGATTAAGAACAGAATGTTGGTAGCTTATTTGGTAAGCCTGCCATGCGATAGAGCCATCCGGGTTTTTAACTGAGAGGTTATATACCCCAACGCCGATACCAGACGGAACAACCGCAAGAATCTGGTTTGTACTGATACTAATAGTGGCAAGCGTTGTCTGACCTAGTTGTACGGTTGCCCGTGTTGAGAAACCATTGCCAGAAATTGTTAATCTCCCGCCAGTAGGCGGCAAAGAAAAAGGGAATACACGAGTAATCCACAGTGTAGGCTCTATGTACGGATTGACTGTTACCAAAGTCGCTAAACATGGAGCATCTCTTTCAATAACACTAATCGTATAGGTGCCGGGAATATTTAGTTCGGCAGGAACCAAGGCAGTTACAGAGGTTGCACTTGTTGTTTGGGGATTTATCGCTAATTCTCTCGTTCCCCAGAATACTCGTGTATTTGCGGTAAACCCGCTCCCTTCAACTCTTAAACTAAAGGCACTCATTATTCCGGTTGTTACGCTAGGGTTGGCAACAAGCACTGTGATAACGCTCATGCTCCTATTTACTATGCCGCAAGGCACTTGCGAACTCGCTATTATCGCTATTCGCTGACCAATTCTTGTAAAGTTTGGATTCTCCACCATGAGTGTAGCAATATCGGGAGTTATCGTCAATTCCCCGCCAATAACCGCAACGATAACCGAATCGCCTTCCTGACGCAACGTCCGCAGATTGCGCCCATTCAACAAGACCGTTGCGCCTTGTTGAAAACGCCCACCGCGAATTGTTAGAATCGTAGAATCTACGCCTGTTACGAGGTTTCTGGGAGATGTTTCGGTGATGTATGGTCGCTGAATGGTTGCTGTTGTCGTGCTTTGTGCCGAAAGCCTCACAAAACCTAGCACTACCAACACAAGAACAAGGGCTGAATACCGCATAGAACCTCCGAAGGAGAAGAGAGTTATGAATTGCTGTCAAAAGGGTGGCATAACTTAGCAAAAAGACTGAGTGTTTCCAAAATTATCCTGCTGTTTTGCCGAGCAAGCCGTTCCACCGCCTGCCCCGAAGACGGTGCGAAGCGGTAGGACGGCGAGACCGCTTCTTGTCTTGCGTTGTCGAAGATGAAGAAAAAAAACGCCGTCCTAGCGCTTCTGAGCGCTAGAACGGCCGGCTTACCACAAAGGCTTGCTTACAAAAGCTGCTTTAGTTCAACTCCTTTAGTTCAATTCCAATTTCTGCACCTGTTCATCCGGCTGCGTGTGGTCATGCGGGATGTTGGTGAAGGTGAGCGTGTCGCTTGTGCCGTCGTGTTCAATGCGGATTTTGTCGCCTTCTTTGAATGCTCCGGTGAGCATTTCTTCGGCGAGTTCGTCCTCCACATACTTCTGCAAAGCACGGCGTAGCGGTCGTGCGCCGTATTTTTCATCATACCCTTTGTCTGCCAAAAAGTCTTTTGCGGACTTCGTGATTTCGAGCATGATGCCCAAATCATTGACGCGACCGAAGAGTTTGCGTGCTTGGATGTCAATGATTTTGTAGATACTGTCTTTTTGGAGGTGATGGAAAATAATCGTATCGTCCACACGGTTCAGGAACTCAGGATTGAACATCCGTTTGAGCGAATCGTCAATCGTGTTTTTCATGTTTTCATAGCGGTCGTCTTCGACTTTATCGCTAAAGCCAAGTTTGCCGCCGGCTTTGATGTCACGGACACCGACGTTGGAAGTCATAATGATAATCGTGTTGCGGAAATCCACGCGGCGACCAAGACCGTCGGTCAAAATGCCGTCGTCGAAGACTTGCAAAAGGATATTGAACACGTCGGGATGCGCCTTTTCGACCTCATCCAAAAGAATGATGCAATAAGGCTTGCGGCGCACTTTCTCCGTCAGCTGACCACCTTCTTCGTAGCCGACATAGCCCGGAGGCGCTCCCACGAGGCGCGAAACGGAGAATTTCTCCATGTACTCGCTCATATCCACGCGAATCAGTGCATCTTCCGAGTAGAACATATAACGGGCAAGCGCCTTAGCGAGTTCTGTTTTGCCAACGCCTGTGGGACCGAGAAACATAAACGTTCCAATCGGACGTTTCGGGTCTTTCAAACCTGCACGGCTGCGGCGAATGGCTTTTGCCAACTTGTGAACGGCTTCGGACTGCCCGATAATCTCGCCTTCGAGTTCGTCTGCCATACGAAGCAACTTTGCGCCTTCGGCTTCGGCGAGTTTGGTCACCGGAATACCGGTCATCATCGCAACGACATCGGAAACTTGGTCTTCTTCCACCGTGAAAATCATCGTGGAAGCGGTTTCGTCCCATTCGAGTTTCGCGGCTTCGAGTTCGGTTTGAACTTTTTTCTCCAAATCGCGCAGCCGTGCGGCTTCCTCGAAGTTTTGTGTTTTGACGACGTTGTTTTTCTCTTCTTTGATGCCTTCGATTTGCTCTTCCAAATCCAAGATTTCTTTGGGAACAGAGATATTCGCCAAATGCACCCGCGCACCAACTTCATCCAGCACATCAATCGCCTTATCCGGCAAGAAACGGTCGGTGATGTAGCGCTCGGACATCATCACGCAGGCTTTGAGCGCCTCGTCGGTGTAGCGCACGTTGTGATGCTCTTCATACTTGGATTTAATGTTGTTCAAAATCAAAATCGTTTCTTCCGGTGTTGGCGGCTCAACGATGATTTTTTGGAAACGGCGATCGAGAGCGCCGTCTTTTTCGATGTATTGGCGGTATTCGTCAAGCGTTGTTGCGCCGACGCATTGGATGTCGCCACGTGCAAGGGCAGGTTTGAAGATGTTCGAGGCATCAAGCGAACCGGAAGCGCCGCCTGCGCCGACGATAGTGTGCAGTTCGTCAATAAACAAAATCACATCTTTGGCTTTTTCCAATTCCGTCATCACTGCTTTCATGCGCTCTTCAAACTGTCCACGATATTTCGTGCCGGCAACCATTGCCGCTAAATCAAGCGTAACGATGCGTTTGTCGTGCAGGACACGCGACACTTTTTTCTGAATAATTTGCAGTGCCAAGCCTTCGGCAATAGCGGTTTTACCAACGCCCGGCTCACCGATAAGCACGGGATTATTTTTCTTGCGCCGCGAAAGAACCTGCGCAACGCGCTCAATTTCTTTGTCGCGCCCGATAACGGGGTCGAGTTTACCATCAACGGCAAGTTTGGTGAGGTCGCGTCCGAAATTGTCCAGCACAGGCGTTTTTACGCGGTCGGGTGCTTGACGTTTGCCGCCGCTTCCGCCCGAAGCAGAGCCTTGTTTTTTCTCGCCTTTGGCGGGTTGGTTGGATTTCCCGCTAATGATATTGTCGAGTTCTTGACGCACACCGTCGTAGGTAATGCTGAACTGCGATAAAATCTGGGATGCGATATTATCATCATCGCGAAGCAGTGATAAAATCAAGTGTTCCGTACCAATCACATCGGATTTGTAGAGTTTTGCCTCCAAATACGTGATTTTGAGGACTTTTTCCGCCTGTTTTGTAAGCGGGATATTGCCGATAGTAAGCGTTCCGCCGCTAGAGCGCACGGTGTCTTCAACGGCTTTTTTGATTTTGAACAAATCGGCGTTGAGATTGCGTAATACCTTGACCGCAATGCCTTCGCCTTCGCGGATAATACCCAGAAGCAAATGCTCCGTGCCGATGTAATCATGCCCCAAACGTAGCGCCTCTTCGCGGCTAAGGCGAATCACGTCCTGAACACGATTGGAAAAATTACCTTCCATGATGGGGATTCCTTGAAAAATTGGTGAAAATGTAGAAGCAGTGTAACAATGAAGTTGTGTGCAGACAATAATTATTTGTATTTGGGAAAATACGGCAAACAAGGGGAACAAAGCAAGTGTTCTGTGTACAAGTGTGAAAATTTATTTTGCTTGAGACAAGACGAATGTGCCGGAAATAAATTGGTGTTGCAACAAGAACTTTATCGAAAGCAAGTGTGAAAAGAGTACATCACGGGCGCTGATACATAAACTCTTCTTCAAAAACTTCCTGCCATGAAAGTTCGGTGATGGTAGGCTTGATGCCTGTTTCAGCCTGTGCTTTTTGTAAGGCTTTCTGAAAACAACGCTCCCAAATTGACTCAATGAAACGCTGATTTAAGGAAGGCTTGGCGGATTGAATTTGCTCAATTTCAATCCGTGCGTCATAAATAGTTCCCGACCAAGAACCGGAGCGTCGTTCAGGTTGAATTTTCCATTTGATTATGTGCATCATAAGCCGCATAAGTTGGCTTTTAAGGGCGTGCTGATAATTCATATTTAAGTCGTGCAGGGCGTATTCCAGCGCAACGCGCGTCGTTTCCTCATCGCCTTCGTCTAACGCGGCAAGGGCGATTTCAAGCGCTTCATCGGGTGCTTCGTGGGTGAACACGTGTGTAGGCATGGCGTTTTCAGGACTTGGTTTTGATGTCGTTTCCAAATTCTCCAGATACTCCACAAGCGCCGTGCGGCTTTGCAAGAGGAGTTTGGTAAAAAGGTCTTCTTTGATAACGAGACGAAATACCGACGGCATGAGTGTATATGCGGTGTGTGCGACGGTGGTCATCGCTGCATCATTTTCCAACATTTCAACCGTGAGTTCGCCGGATTTTTTCACGATGTTTCGGACAATAAGCGGCAGTGCGTCCGAGAAGAGTTTTTGCGCCTTGTCGAGATTTTCCGTAATCGCCGTTTTGACGGATTCCTGTGCTTTGGCGAGTTCCTTTTCCAATTCCGCCAACACACGCTCTGCCTGCTCTTCCGCGAGGCGTTGCGGTTTGGAAGCAAGCATTTGTGCGAAATCTTTTAACGAAAATCTCTGAACACGGCGCATGATGGCGTTTTGTGAGGACATTGGGAAAGAAAATATGGAGTATGAATGACGAAGTACGAAACCGATAAGCAGCAGTTGGCTTAGGCTTTATGAGGGTAGGCGAGGCTCTCAATTCTTATTGAGGGTCTCGCTGTGCGTAGAAAACTTTTTCACCAAAAAAGCGCAAAAATTCGTAATTTGCTGGTCTTATTTTGTCAAAATACAAATAATTGTGTTGCAACACATAGTTGTTTCGCATTTGGCATTTTACGGAATTGTTTGCACGAAGTCAAGTATTTTATACAAACTATTTTCTGCAAGCCCCGCAAAACCACGCATCTCGTACCATTTTTCACCAAAGGAAACGCTCATGTTTGAACCGCAAAAAACCACGCTCCAAGACCTCGCAGAACGCACCGAGAACCTACGGAGGTTTCTTTGACGTTGCTGCCAAGACTGACGAAATGCGCCGCTTGGAGGCAGATTCCGAAATGCCGAATTTTTGGGATGATGCCGACAAAGCCCGCGCAATTATGCAGCAAATCGCCACGCTCAAAGAATGGGTAAACGGCTGGAATGACGCACAAAAAGCCGTCGAGGACGGAAAAACCATGATTGCGCTTGCTGAAGAGATGAACGACGCTTCGATGGAAACAGACGTGCTTGCCGAAATCAAACGTGCAGAGGAATTGGTGAATAATCTTGAGTTGAAGAATATTCTTTCGGGTCCTGACGATGCGCGAAACGCCATTTTGACGATTAACGCCGGCGCAGGAGGCACCGAAGCGCAGGATTGGTCGCAGATGCTCATGCGAATGTATATGCGCTGGGCAGAGCGTCGCGGCTGCCAAATCTATCTCGCCGAAGAAGTCGAAGGTGACGTAGCAGGTATAAAATCTGTAACGCTGGAGATTCAAGGGCAGTTTGCGTATGGCTATTTGAAGGCGGAAAATGGTGTGCATCGCCTTGTGCGCATTTCGCCCTTTAACGCTCAGGGAAAGCGCCAAACCTCGTTTGCGTCGGTCTATGTCTATCCCGAAATTGACGACACGATTGAAATTACCGTCAATCCCGCCGATGTCGAAATGGACACGTTCCGTTCCGGCGGTAAAGGCGGTCAGAACGTGAACAAAGTAGAAACGGCGGTGCGTTTGCGGCATATTCCGTCGGGCATCGTGGTGTCCTGTCAGCAAGAGCGTTCACAACTTCAAAACCGCGAGCGTGCAATGAAAATGCTCAAATCTCGTTTGTATCAAAAACAACTCGAAGAGCAGGAAGCCGCCAAAGCCGCAATCGAAGGCACAAAAAAGAAAATCGAATGGGGCAGCCAGATTCGCTCCTACGTTTTTCAGCCCTATACGATGGTCAATGACCACCGCACGGAAATGAAAGTAACCGACGTGCAATCGGTCATGGACGGCGAGTTGGACGACCTCATTAAGGCGTATTTGCTGGAGTTTGGTAAAGATAACTAATGCACCAAACCCTAAATTATCCACGAATCACACGAATTTTCACGAATAAAAATCCGTGAAATCTGCGTCATCCGTGCAATCCGCGTCAAAAAATCATCCAAAACAACACCATGAGCGAAACCGTCCGCACGATGTTTGCTACGATTGCCCCGCGCTATGACGTGGGCAATACCGTCCTGTCTTTCGGGATTCATCACCTTTGGAGGCGCGTTGTGGTGCGCCTTTCCGAAGCACGAGAAGGGATGAGTGTTTTGGACTGTGCCACAGGAACGGGTGATTTAGCGATTGCCTTCAAAAAAGCCGTCGGCAAAAGCGGAACTGTGCTTGGAACGGACTTTTGTGCGGAAATGATGGAAACTGCTCCGGCAAAATCCCGCAAAGACGGCTTGGATATTCGCTTCGAGGTCGCCGACGCGATGAATCTGCCGTATCCTGATAACTCGTTCGACATAGCCAGCATTTCCTTCGGCATTCGCAATGTGGATATTCCCGCACAAGCACTGCGAGAAATGGCACGGGTTGTGCGTCCGGGCGGAAAAGTGGTGGTGTTGGAATTTGGTCAGCCGAAAGGCGCTTTTGGTGCGCTGTATAGGCTTTACAGCGAGAAAATTCTGCCCATTCTTGGCGGTATCGTTTCGGGCAACCGCGAAGCATACAGCTATCTCAACCGCACGGCTGCTGCTTTTCCGAGTGGTGAAGATTTTGATGACATTATGCGTGAAACAGGGGCGTTTTCTTCAACAGCCTACGAACCGCTTACTTTCGGCGTTGCGTACATTTACATCGGTGAAGTGCAGTAAGCACGTCTGCAATAAACCTCGCATTGGTGCGTTCTTGAAGGGGATTTCATCACCATTGTTATTTTCTTTCCTCTTTGCACCATGAAAAAATACTCCACAGTGCTGCTGTGGCTGCGTAATGATTTGCGCCTACACGATAATGAAGCACTCACCAAAGCCTGTCGTGATGCCGAGTTTGTGATTCCTGTTTATTGTTTTGACCCGCGTCATTTTGCAACAACACGCTACGGATTCCCGAAAACAGGCGCTTTCCGCACGCAATTTCTCCTCGAAAGCCTCGCAGCGCTGCGTTCAGCATTGCAAGCGCGAGGCGCAAATATGCTTGTTCGCACGGGGCATCCCGAAGAACTTCTCCCTGCTCTTGCCCTGCAAACAAGCGCCCAAGCCATTTATTACCACGAAGAAGCAACCGATGAAGAACTCAGCGTTGAAGAACCCTTGATTGATGCGCTTTCTCAAGCCGGTATCAAAAAACACTCCTTCTGGGGCGCAACGCTCATGCACATTGACGATTTGCCCTTTAACACCGAGCAGACTCCCGACATCTTTACCCAATTTCGGAAAACCGTTGAAAAACACTGCATTCCCCGTAAAACCTTCTTAGCGCCTGATAACATCTCGTTTCCAAACACTTTTGACCAGCCATTTTCGGATGAATTACCAACGGTGCAAACGCTTCTAGCCCAGAGCGGAAGCGCTGCACAGGAGATTCTCCCGCCCGACACACGAGGGGTGCTGCCCTTCAAAGGCGGCGAGGAACAAGCATTGAAGCGCCTTCAGGAGTATTTTTGGGAGCGGAATTGCCTCAAAGATTACAAAGAAACGCGCAATGGGCTTGTGGGAGCGGATTATTCATCGAAGTTTTCGGCGTGGCTCGCTTTGGGCTGCATTTCGCCGCGCTTTATTTACGAAGAAGTCAAGCGCTATGAAGCGGAGCGCCTTGCGAATGACTCGACATATTGGCTTATTTTCGAGTTGCTGTGGCGCGATTTTTTCCGTTATACGGCACTCAAATACGACACGGCAATCTTCCGCAAAACAGGCATTATGAACGTGCGCAAGGCGTGGAGGGAAGATTGGGAGCGCTTTGAGCGCTGGAGGCAAGGAACAACGGGTATTCCCTTCATTGACGCAAATATGCGCGAACTTTTGATGACGGGGTTTATGTCAAATCGCGGTCGGCAAAATGTGGCGAGTTTTCTGGTGCGCGAGTTAAATGTGCATTGGCTCATGGGCGCGGAATGGTTCGAGTCGCAGCTTGTGGATTACGATGTCTGCTCGAATTACGGAAATTGGAACTACGCGGCAGGTATTGGCAACGACCCACGTGAAGACCGCCATTTCAACATTCTGCGCCAAGCCGGAATGTACGACAAACAAGGCGAATACGTTCGCCATTGGCTGCCGGAATTGCGCTCCGTTCCGAATCATGCTGTTCAAAAGCCTCATACAATGAGCGCTCAAGAACAGAATCAATCAGGATGCATCATTGGTCGGGATTATCCTGAGCCTATTGTACGTTTAGAGTGAAGTGGAGATTTGATTGGGTTTTATGGAGAAACTTTAGTACCTAACGATTTTTCTTTCTCAAACGTCATATTCCAGAATCCCAGTTTTTAAGAGACTTGCAGAGAGCTATGACATCACGAGAAGGATTGT
>JALONG010000035.1 GCA_025455065.1 Candidatus Kapaibacterium sp.
ACAAAAGTAAGCACAAGCACAAAAGTAAGCACAAGCACAAAAGTAAGCACAAGCACAAAAGTAAGCACAAGCACAAAAGTAAGCACAAGCACAAAAGTATGTCGAAACAGTAACGAAAACACCGCTCTCAATCAAGCTACAATGGCGGATTGAGGGCGGTGCTGTTTTTGAAATAATACCAATTTGAGTTGATAACTGTGCAAAAAAATCCGGCTTCAGTGGCACAGACATTCTTGTCTGTGCGAGTATTGGTGCTGCTTCCAGAGAAAAGCATTGAAAAAATAATGCACAATCCTCAACGTAAATTGGTATAATTCGGGCATACAAACAATTACAAATCCCCGCCTTGCGGGCGTAAGACAATTTCTTCCGGCATGATACGCTGAGGCAATTCAAGCGTGGTAACAAGCGCTGTGGCGATGTCTTCGGGTTGCATCATACGGGCGCGAAATTCCTCGCGGTTAGCCGGACTCCAAATGTCGGTTTCAGTTGCGCCGACGAATAAATCTATGACTTTAATGCCCGAACCGCGTAATTCTTCGCGCATGACACGATTTGCCGCCATGAGTGCCGCCTTCGATGCCGCATAAATACTTGCTCCGTTAAAAATTTTGATTGCCGCTACCGAATTCAAACTCACGATCACCCCCGAACCGCGTTCTTGCATACCCCGCGCGGCTGCTTGTGCGCAAAGGAACGCACCTTTGATATTTGCGTCCAGCGAAAGGCTGATTTCTTCCAGCGTCAGGTCGAGAAACGGCTTAAATATGCCAATTCCGGCATTATTGATAAGCATATCCACACCGCCAAACT
The DNA here is from genome assembly GCA_025455065.1 of Candidatus Kapaibacterium sp. GTDB lineage: Bacteria > Bacteroidota > Ignavibacteria > Kapaibacteriales > UBA4661 > PH2015. The sequence goes on from JALONG010000035.1 coordinate 814, forward strand.
GCTCATGAATCAGCTTCCATGCGGCTTGCACAGATTCCGGCTTGGTAACGTCGCACGGCACGATAAGCGGCTCTGCGCTGCTTCCACTCACGGAGCGCACTTGCTGTGCGGCTTTGAGCAAATCTTCGCGGTTGCGGGAAGAAAGAATAAGCCGTGTTCCTTTTTCGGCAAGCGCAATCGCACTCGCCAAGCCGATTCCCCGACTGCCGCCGGTTATCCAAACAATTTTATTCAGTAATGAAGTCATTTATTCAACTCCCATAAAAATTCGTTGAGCGGCATAAACACTGCGTCCTGCCTCAAATTCATGTCCAAGTTTTTGCAAAGCGTATTCGATAGAACCCAACACCGCAAGCATATCGGCTTCGTCGTAATACCCCAAGTGCGACGTGCGGAAAACCACGTCTTTGAGCGCATCTTGACCACCGATGACCGTTACACCAAAATCGCTTTTGAGTAGCTTGATAAACTCTTTACGCCCTTTTTCGGGTAAGTATGCGACGGTAACAGCGTGAGAAGGCGATGTGCCGTAAAGTTGCAGATTGGTTGCCTGCAAACCTGCACGAAGTCCGCGTGAAAGCAGCGTGTGGCGCTTCCATACATTTTCTACGCCCTCCTTCATCATCATCGCCAAGGCAGGTTCTAAGCCGATGACGAGCGATACAGCAGGAGTCCAAGGAGTAGAGTTGTCGTGCCATGCTTCGCGGGCTTGCTTCAAATCAAAGTAGAGGCTGCGGGCTGTGACGCTGGCGGCTTTTTTCCATGCACGCTCGGAAAGCGCCACAAATGCCAGTCCCGGTGGAATCATCAAGCCTTTTTGCGAACCCGTTATCACCACGTCCAAATCCCATTCGTCCATCCGGCATTCATGCGCACCGATAGACGTGATGCCGTCTATGCAAATAAGCGTGTCCGGGGCGACTTCCCGTATAACCCGCGCCATTGCTTGAATGTTGGTATAAGTGCCGGTCGAAGTTTCGCTATGCACCAGCCAAATGCAGGCTGCATCGGGGTTTTGCTTCATCACATCGCGCATTTGGTCTTCGCTTATCGCATTGCCCCACGCAATTTCCACATCCACAACGTTCATGCCGTACACATTCATCATCTTGCCCCAGCGCTCGGCAAACTTCCCGTTGTTGATATTGATGCCCTTTTCGCCTGCTTGGAAGAGCGTCGCAATCGCAGCTTCGGCTGCACCTGTACCGGATGCGGTCAGCGTCATCACTGGCTGCTTTGTGCAGAAGAGTGTTTGAAGATGAGCATTGATGCGCCCTACAAGGGCGACAAATTCAGCATGGCGGTGGTGGATGATTGGCTCTGCCATGCGAAGCATGACGGTTTCCGGTATGGGCGTTGGTCCGGGTGTGAAAAGACGGGGTTTTCGCATGAGTGGTTTTTAGTTTTTGGTTTTAAGTTGGAAGTTTTTGAAAAGTAAATGCTTACAGGTTTTGACCTGAAAACTCAACACTCAAAACTTCGTAACACTGTTTTTCTACGCATCGCCGCGCAATTTACGGATTTTCTGCCGAACTTGCTGCAAGAGCGTTGAACGCGGGAAACGCGCAAGAAGATTGGTATAAGTTTGAATTGCCTCGTCTTTGCGCCCTTGCAGTGCAAGCGCATCGGCTTGGTTCATCATTGCTACGTCGCCTAATGTGCCTTCGGGGAACTGCTCTAAACCTTGCGCGAAGAGCTTTTGTGCGGCTTCGTAGCGTTTGCGACGAAATTCGATTGTGCCTGCTTTGATAAGCGCCTGTTCCCCGATGACCGCATGAGCCTGATTTGGCTTGATGCCGCTTGCAAGCGTGGTGTAAGCAGCAAGGGCTTCGTCGAGTTTTTCCTGCTTTTCGGTGAGTTCCGCAGTGGCAAAACGTTTGATTGCATCTTCGCCTTCGGGAGTGCGCTTCAAATCAAGGATTCCGAGGCGTTCCAGTGCGTCATTGGCGATGTCGGCATTGGGATTTGAGGCGAGTTTGGAAAAACGAGGCTGTGCCGAATCAAGATTTCCGGCGAAGTATTCCAATTCCGCCAGACGAAATTCCGCTTCGTCGCACTCGTTTCTCATGCGAGCGAAGGTTTGAAGCGTGGTGCGGAAGGTTTCGGCGGCTTTGGTGAGTTGGTTTTGTCGGACGTAGAGTTGCCCCAAATCCACCGCGCCGCGTGCGGCAATCGGGAAAGCGCGGTATTGCTGGACAAGTCGAATAAACTCTTGTTCGGCGGCATCGGGCTTTTTGAAATTATCCAGCATCATTCGTGCGATGCGGTACTGCGATTCCGCCGCGTAGGGAGTGCCGTTGTAATCCGCCACCACAGCGCGGTAGCGGCTGATGATAGTGTTCAATTCCTCTTCATTCAAACTTGTTCCTGCGGTTTTTGCATCTTCCAAGCGGCTTTCCATCGTGCGGGCATAACCGTAAAATGCGGAAAGAGCGTTAGGATTCAAGCGCCCTTTGTCAATCACCAGACCGTAGGCTTTTAGTGCAGGCTCGTAATAGCGCTCTTGACGGGCTTTTTCGGCAAACATGAGGAGTTCTCTGCCTTGCGCATTCAGCATATTGTCAAGGCGTTGGGTAATGTCCAGCGCACGGCTGTAATCCTTGATTTCCCGCAAAAACCAGCCGTAGAGGCGTTGCATGAGAAAATTATTCGGTTCGGCTGCGGCAGTTTTGTCCAGCACATCGCGTGTTTGCTCTACGCCTTTTTGTGTGATGAGATATGCTGCAATGCGCCCTTGAGCGGTGTTCAGGTTGTTGGTTTGGCGCAAAAACGTGAGCGTTTCTTGCGCTCCGGCGGTAAAATTGCCGACAGCGCCGTACAGTTGGCTGAGGTCATCGGAAAAAAGCGTTGGAGCGGCAAGGCGCGTTCTGGCTTGTAAGAGCGTCGCAACGGCAAGTTCAAATGCGCGGTTGGATGCCTGAGAGCGGGCAATCGTCGCAAAGGCTTGTTGCAGAGCGGGTGCGGAGGCTGTTGCTGCTTTCCACGTTTCTTCGGCTTGCGCGGTTTTGCCTGTTTTCCAGAGAACGTCGCCTTTAAGTGCTTGCAATTCCGTCAAACGGAGCGACGATTGCGCAGCGAAACGGGCAATCTGCTCTTCCACCAAAGGCAGCAAGGATGCGGGCTGGTTGAGCGCCGTGAGCGTCCGCACAACACCGTCAAAGTAACTTTGTTGCGATTTATTTGCTTCGTAGAGTTCCTGATAAATCCTTGATGCGTTCTTGATGTCGCCACTTTGCTCGTAGGATTCCGCTATGCGAAATTTACGCTCGTCGGTGGAAGATTGCGCATGGAGAATTGATGTACAAGATATTGCACAGAAAAATAGAATAGCCGTCAAGCAAGGAAATAGACGCTTTGCAACCTGAGAAGTCTTCATAAACGTTGTAGTCGGACATGGAAAAATTGGGAGATGAGAATATGAAGGTAAGATACGCAAAGAAGCGGAAAAAGTTGAAACGTAATGTGCTGTTTTCTTACAAACTTGATGAAGTGTCCAACAATGCCGATAAAACCTCATTTGCCATTGTCAAGCGTTCTTGTATCACGGGACGCATAAACGGGCTTGCATGATGGGCAAAAAAGCGCATCATCTTTAGCGTATCCATGCACTCAATAGGCGTTGCGCCCATGTTCATCGCGCCTCTGAGGTGGGAATATAGCTGCGTTTTCCAGCCCAACACTGCCAGAACGCCACAAATGGCAAGTTCTCTCATACGCGGAGCGAGTTCGGGGCGTGCGAGCGTTTTTCCGTAGCCTTCCAGAATCATCCACGATGCTAAGTCGGGGCTTGTTGCAGCGAGATTTTGCCTCATTTTCACGTAAGCACTTGTGTAGATTTGTTCGCACAGAATCGTTCCGCGTTCTTGAAAAAGGTTCAGGGAGATATTCTCTGCCGGAGGCGGTGTAAAATCACGGTTTGTTTCCCTGCATACAATTCGCAAGACGGCTAACCCTTCCAATGCAGCCGGAAAGCCCGCGAACAGGTAGGTTTGAAGCAATGCTTCATAGAGCGCTTCATTAGTGGTGTTGTAGGCAAAACTCATCCGTACAATTTCTTTGAGCAATGGTGTTTCATTGAGCGCTGCTGCTGCGGCGGCGAGGATGAGCGCTTGCTCGTGCGGAAAAAGGACTTCGGATTCTTCCAAAATGTGGTGAAGATGTTCTTCAATGGTCATGTTGCTTGTTGTCAATACGTCGGACATCGTGAGAATAATAAGGTTTGATGGAGGTTTGCAAGAAAGCTGGGATTGAGCGCCGCGCTCACCTACATTATGTCGTATGCAGTTTTTGCCGTGCATGAGCATATCATGAGCATAGTGGGCGGCGTAAAACTTTATTAAGCCACAAATCTACAAAAAATCATCGTGGTTGTCGCGGTTGTTTTTTTGAGCAGTGATAAAGAGAAGAAAGTGTTTAGGTGGCTCAGGTCAAAAAAAAATCACCATTTCACAGGAAATCGCAGGGAAAGATTTGCTCTGTGCATCGGTCTTTTGTATTTTCGGGCATTGGCTCTTTGCGGAGAGCGTTTTTCGTGTGTACTCAGGCAATTTTTTAAGTAACGATTTTTCTTTTTCATCCTTCTCGCATTCGCGTTATGGTCAAACTCATACGCTCATCCATCGGCTGGCAGATTGCGCTTGTGGCAACACTCGCTATTGCTGTATTAACGGCATTTAACGTCGTCACTTCTTCGTTGCAACAGCGTAGAAGCGGTTCGGCGCTTATGGAAGATGAAACCAAAGCTATTGCGCTTGTGGCTGCGACATCGGCTGTGCCGGGCTTGGATTTTGATAATAGGCAGTCGGTGGCAGATGCCGTTGAGGGAGTCTTGCAGTTGCCGAATTTTAGTTTTATCATCGTGAAAAAGAAGAGTGGCGATAGCATTTACGCAAGTGGGTATGAAAAATGTCCTTCGCAATACCGAGAACTCAAGCCGCTTATTGAAAATACGGAAACCGCCTTTTCAAGCGGTACAGATGCGATTGCCATCGTACCAATAATGTCGAAAACAAAGGAAAAAATTGGTGAAGTGGTTTTGGGGATTAACAACAAAATTATGACCGAAAGTGTTGCCCGGAGCGTTAGTACACTTTCAATAATTGGTATCGGTGGTGCAATTTTGTGTTCCCTCGTAATCTTCCTCTTTGTCCGCCGCGTTGTTGCGGCTATTGGTAAACTGAGCCATGCCGCGCAAAAAGTGAGCGAAGGAGATTTGAAGCAAAGTGTGGAAAATTCTTCTTTGAACGAAGTAGGTGAACTCAGCCGCGCATTTAACGTTATGGTGGGGCGTATTCGCCAATCGCAAGAAGACACGTATATGCTGCTTCAACAAACAGCCGCACAAAATGAGAAAATTGAAGAAGCAGCGAACCATGCCCGCGATGAGCAGGAATACTTGAAAAATCAGGTGGGGCGCATTTCGATTGTGCTTGAAGCCATGTATAACAACGACCTGAGCCATCAGTTGGATGTTCATCGTAAAGATGATGTGGGTAAACTTATTTCTGTGCTGAACACGACGATTTTGGGTTTACGCAGAATGATTGCGCAAATCGGTGCTACATCAAGCCGCGTGGCGCGTTCATTTGAGCAGATTGCGAGCGCTTCGGGCGAAATGGCAAACCGCAGCGTCCAGCAAGCACGGCAGACCGACGAAGTTGTTGCTTCGATTGAGCAGATGACTGCCACGATTAACGAAACTGCTCAAAATATCAACAAAACAACGCAACTTGCCAACGACACCATAAAAATTGCGAAAAGCGGTCAGGAAACTGTCATGGGGACAGTTGAGGGAATGCGTCGTATTGCAGAGATTGTAACCGAAACAACGCAAATGATTGATAAACTCGGTACATCATCGGCGCAAATCGGGGAAATTGTGCAGGTGATTGAAGAAATCGCTGACCAGACGAATCTTTTGGCGCTGAATGCAGCGATTGAGGCTGCCCGTGCAGGTGAGGCAGGACGCGGCTTTGCGGTTGTTGCCGATGAAGTCCGCAAACTTGCCGAGCGCACACAAAAAGCCACCAAAGAAATCAGCAAAACTATTCGCACAATTCAGCAAGACACAAGCACTGCCGTCGAAGCAGCACAGTCCGGCGCAGAGCAGGTGCGTTCCGGCATTGACCTTGCAGAAAATGCGGGACAGGCTCTTGAGACCATCGTTTCGAGTATTCGCAAAGTGGGCGACATGGTATACCAAGTCGCAGCAGCAGCAGAGCAGCAATCGGTTACAGCAGAGCATATCAGCCGGAACATTGATTCTATATCGCAGGTAACGAATACAAACTTGCAAATTGTTCAAACTGTCGCAAAAGACACCCGTGAGTTGAACGGTGAAGTAGGCGAGATGCTTGGGACAATAGAACAGTTCTATCTTGGCGAAGATATGCACGTAACACAAGGAGTGCTGAAAAGCGGTGAGTCACGCCTTTTAGGACAGAAAAAATAACCCTGTCGGCACAGCAAGATAACAATAACGGCGCGTAAAACCTATGGTTGACGCGCCGTTATTGTTGTAGTCACTCACCCTTATGCATCAAAGTATTGACCATGCGCGGAAAAGTTTTACCGAAGCGGTGCTGGTTTACAAAAACGAGCGTCCACATTGAGCGTTGAATATGATGACTCCAAGCGTATTTTTTAGCATTTTTTCACGCCCTCAGATGCAATTCTTGTTGCCCCTTTTGAGGATGTCACAGGTTTTTTTGAGGAGGGGAAATTTTCAGGTCAGCCTGTTGTTTTATCAACTCCACAGACATCTTTATCAACTCCACAGACATTGTGAAGCGGAAGATAGGTGATGAACTGAATAGTTCGAGAAAAAGATTGAACGCAACAAAATCCGATTCTTTTTCGTAGTTTTGCTGTTCTGTCATCTTCTGACGACTATTCTTTTCTCACTAACCAAGTATTTGGTATGATTTCTCGTTCTCCGTTTGGAGATTCCTTTGAATACAGCGTTAATGCTACACAAGAGCAAGAGCGCCTCACGCAATTTGTTAAAAACTCCCGCAAAACTGTCGTTATCCAAGGCTTAGGCTTTGTCGGAACAGCTATGGCTGCGGCAGTAGCAAATGCCAAAGACGCAAGCGGCAATCTCATCTACAACGTTATCGGGGTGGATCTGCCCGATGAAGCGAATTATTGGAAAATTGCCCGTGTGAATAAAGGCTTGGCTTCGGTTGTTTCCACCGACACCAGTCTTGATGCGGCATACACTACTGCCCACACCAACGGCAATCTTACCGCTACCTTCTCGCCCTTTGCCTACACGCTTGCAGATATTGTCGTCATTGACATTCACCTCGACATTAAGAAAAAACAACTCGGCAATGCCCGTGAATACGATTTTACCTTTGAGCGCTACAAAGAAGCCATCAAGACCGTTGCAGAACGCATTACCAACGACACCCTTGTCCTCATCGAAACAACAGTACCGCCCGGAACGACAGAAAAAGTCCTCAAGCCGATGTTTGAATTGATTGGTCGTCAGCGCGGCTTAAATACTAGCACCGTGCATCTGGCACATTCCTACGAGCGCGTCATGCCGGGCAAAGAATATCTCAGTTCTATCACGAATTTTTATCGTGTTTACTCCGGCACCGACGACGCTGCAAAGCAGGCTACACGGGAGTTTCTGTCGTCATTCATCAACACAAAAGATTTTCCTTTGACCGAACTTCACTCCACCACCGCCAGCGAGATGTCGAAGGTGCTGGAAAATTCTTTCCGCGCTATGAACATCGCGTTTATGCAGGAATGGACGGAGTTTGCCGAGGCAGCAGGTGTAAATATGTTCGATGTGATTCAAGCAATTCGCGTCCGCCCGACGCACCGCAATATCATGGCTCCGGGTTTCGGTGTCGGCGGTTACTGCCTTACCAAAGACTCGCTCTTGGCGGATTGGTCGTATTCCACGCTTTTTGAGTCTGACAAACGGCTTGGTATCTCGCTTTCCGCGATTGACATTAACGATATGATGCCCAAACACTCGGTAGAAATGCTGAAAAGTGCCATGCCGGATTTGAAGGGCAAGCATATCACGGTTTTAGGCGTGTCGTATCTGAACGACGTGGCAGACACGCGCTATTCTCCGGCAGAACTTTTCTACGACCTCTGCACAAAAGAAGGCGCGGTCATGCAACTCCACGACCCGCTTGTGTCCTACTGGGTAGAAAAAGCTACGAGCGTACATACCAGCTTAGATGAGCTTGCTCGGTTGAAGCACGATGCAGCAATTTTTGCCGTGCGGCACAGTAATTATCTCGGCATGACGGCAGACCAGATTTTATCAGCACTTCCGGGCGTAAGCCTCATACTTGATGCGTTCAATATCATTTCCGAAGCTACGGCACAAAGCCTGCGTGAGCGCGGTGTAAAGGTGCTTGGTGTTGGGAAAGGGCATTGGAATTAGGAGCGTATCTACTAAAAATTGCGAATGAAGACTTGAAAAAAATATCTTGAAACATAAGTAAAAAGCCCAATGTCAGAAAGAAATCGTCAAAATTATTACCACATAATTGATTGGGCTTTTGCATCGTTTCTATGTGGCTTTGTGCTTGATTTAGTTCTGCCGCCGTCCCTCATTTCAATAAGCAGCATAGGAAAACTGCCTTGGTTTCAACCAATAAATAAGTGGATGTATAAAGGGCTATTTATGCTGTGCTGTGCCTTATATTTAGCATTCAACCTTGCTATTTTATGTGGCGCTAGATGTAAAAACAGGAAAGATGAGCAGTTTATCTGGGGCGCATCTATAGTTGGTGTAATTATAGCAGAATTTGTTAGCATTGGCATTTTCTTAGATTCGCCTCGTGGCGGAATGGCAGGCGAAATTCTCGCTGCATTATTTGTCGGAGCTATCTTTGTTATTGGCGGGTTAATACCTAAAGCAATTTATATCTGGATTGTTAAACAAGGAATAAGAATAGGCTTCCTGCGCCGAAATTCAGAAAAATGGTTTGTGCCACATATCATAGCTTTTGTTTTATTGATTATAGCTCTAAGCCTAAATTTTTATGTTCTCTCGGCATTCGAGAAAGCCAATGCAGATAAAGAACTAAATACAGCAAAGAGAAACACTACTGATTCTCTATCGGCTGTTCAAGCCAAATTTCAAAATAATGAGAATATGTTCAAACATTGGGTAGTACGACCCGACAGTGTGAGAGAATATTCCTATAGAATACATCATAAGCGTGGATATTATATTGATTTAGTTAAAGAAGTCAATAAATTAGGAAACCCGATATGTTTGCGAAGAAAAGTCTTCAGCCGAGACAATCAACAAATATCTGAGGACACAGTCACGATTGCTAAACTTCGTCCCAGCCCGCCAATACCCGATGGAGGCATTACAAGTTTGGTCGCTGTCAATTATCTTTTCAAATACGACCGTAAAGAGTTTACCCGTGAAGATCTTGTCAAATGGTGTAATAGCGTCATCTTGTCTGGACTTCTCGTTGAAGACGATGCAAGAAATATCATGTTTATCGTTGCACAAATTAGCATTTCAGATAAACCTGAGTTCAGATTATCAGAAGACGGCTTACATGAACTCATAAGTCGTTTGGCTATTGCTGCTAGGCACACTTCATTGTGATATGTTGCTGGTGAACTAATAACAAATAAGTCCTTGAATTGCATCATTTTAATTCTTCATTCGTAATCCTCAATTCTTCATTTCTCAATTCCTCCAAATGGTTACACTCATCGTAGGCGCTCAATGGGGCGACGAAGGCAAAGGTAAAATTGTTGATTTGCTTAGTCAGGAAGCGGACATTGTTGCTCGCTATCAAGGCGGCGCAAATGCAGGGCATACGCTCGTTATTGACGGCAAAAAATATGTGCTGCACCTGATTCCATCGGGCATTTTGCACCCTAACGTGCAGTGCGTGATTGGAAACGGCGTGGTTATTGACCCCGTAGCCCTTATGGATGAAATCAAGATGCTGGAAGATTACGGCATTAGCATTGATGGGCGTTTGTTCATCAGCCACCGCGCACATTTGATTATGCCCTATCACAAACTTTTGGACGCAGCCCGCGAAAAAGCTGCTTCGGCAAAGGATGATTCCACAAACCGGAAAAATGCTATCGGCACGACGGGACGCGGCATTGGTCCTGCCTACATTGACAAAGCAAGCCGTACCGGTGTTCGGATTGTGGACTTACTCGACCGCAAGCGCTTTTCCGACAAACTCCGCACCAACATTGGCGAAGTGAACAAATTACTTGCGAAAATTTATGATTATGAGCAGCTTGATGCCGAAAAAATTGCCGACGAATACTGCCAATTCGACACGCAAATAGACCCCTACATCACTGATACAACCTTGTTTCTGCACGATGCGATTCAGTCCGGCAAGCGTGTTTTGCTGGAAGGCGCACAAGGCGCAATGCTGGATGTGGATCACGGCACGTACCCCTTTGTAACAAGTTCCAATCCCACAAGTGGCGGTGCTGCAACGGGTCTGGGCTTGCCACCGACGGCAATTCAGCGCGTGATGGGCGTTGTGAAGGCGTATTCGACCCGCGTAGGCAATGGTCCTTTCCCCACAGAACTGCACGACGAAACGGGTGAAAATTTGCGCAAAATCGGGCATGAGTTCGGCGCAACCACAGGCAGACCGCGCCGTTGCGGGTGGCTTGATGCTTTTTCGCTCAGGTATTCCGTCATCGTGAACGGCATCACAGAAATTGCACTCACGAAAATGGACGTGCTGGACAGCTTCGATGAAATCAAGATTTGCACAGGATACAACCTCGACGGCAAAGCGCAGAAGAGCCTTCCCGCCGATGCCGACACGCTGGAGCGCGTAGAACCTGTCTATGAGACTGTGAAAGGCTGGAAAACGTCATTGGAAGGGATTCGTAAGTATGAGGATTTGCCCGAAGCAGCAAAAGCGTATATTGCACGGATTGAGCAGCTTTCTGGGGCGCGTGTGAGCATCGTTTCGACCAGTCCCGATCGCGCAGATACGATTATTCGCGGGTGAAAGCACATATTTGTTGGTGCATAATTCACCTATAAACGCTCCAAAACCTCATGCGTCTGAAGCCGCACCGATTCAAGTGTTGTGGCATTATCAATCACAAAATTTGCCTTCTTCCGTTTTTCTTCAGAAGGAATTTGCGCCAAAATGCGCTTCCGTGCTTCATCTTCGGGGATATTTCGCCCTTCGGCAAGCCGCTTCACACGGATTTCTTCGGGCGCATCCACAACGATAACTCGGTCGTAAAATTTATCGGCACCCGTTTCAAAGAGCAAGGCACTTTCATTAAACACCAACCGATGCCCTGCGCGGAAGTGCTTTGCTGCTTCATCGGCAACGGTTTGCCAAACGGCGGGGTGTACAATACTATTCAAAAGAGTGCGATTGTTCTCGTGTTCAGCCGTTTCGCCAAATACCAATGCCGACATTTTCAGGCGGTCAAGTCTGCCATCCGGTAAATAGACATCATCGCCAAAAGCCTCACGGATATTTGCTTTGACGGCTTCGTTGGTATGCGTAATGTCGCGCCCGATGTCGTCCGCGCTCAAGACGGGATGCCCTGCCTCGCGGATAATCTCGGCAACAGTGCTTTTTCCACTGCCGATGCCGCCCGTAAGACCGATAAAAACTTGGTTGGGCGATGTTTTGATGTGAAGAAACATATCGTGCATTGGAACACCTCAAACAACAAGTGGCGTAAAGGCGAACTTCTGCCCGCTAAACAAGCCTTTGTCGCTCAGTTTCAAATCGGGAATGACCAATAGTGCCATAAACGAAAGTGTCATAAAAGGCGCATGGAGACTTGAGCCGAGAGCTTTCGCCTTTGCATCAATGCGGGAATACGCCTCGCCAACCTTGTAACCATCTTCATTGGTCATAATCCCTGCTACGGGAAGTGGCAGTACATCCACATTGTCGCCATCCACCACACAAATACCACCTTCTGCCTTGATGATTGCATTCACCGCCACAGCAAGCGCTTCATCACTTGTCCCGACAGCAATGATATTGTGGGAATCATGCCCGACACACGACGCAATCGCACCACGCTTCAAACCGAAGTTTTTGATAAAACACACCGCCGGAGCCGCGTCGTTGTAGCGATTCACAACAGTCATTTTCAAAATATCTCGTTCAATGTCGCTCTGGATAGTACCATTGCTTGTGTACAGCGTTTCGTGTATTTCGTTGGTAATAAGCTGACCGTCCAATGCTTCTATCACCCGCACCGTTACGGCATTTTCGGCTGGTATGCGGAAATCGTGTGGGGATTTGGGGGAGCAGCGAAAATTGTTCAGAAGTGGCGCAACAACGCGGTTGATGAGGCTTTTTCCCCCGTCAGCAACGCACTCGCCGCCAATAAATGTTCGGAGCGTTTTGAACTCGTGCAGATTATTCACTTCGATAAAATCCGCAGCATCGCCAACACGCATCAAACCTACGTCCAAGCCATAATGCACGACAGGATTCACCGAAGCGCATTGCAGTACGTTCATCACATCGTGCCCCTTTTGCACGGAGCGGCGCACGATTTCGTCCAAGTGGCTCACAGCTAGGTCGTTGGGGTGTTTGTCGTCGCTACAAAACATGGTTTGTGCGGTGTGGCTGGAAATCAAACTGTGAAGCGCTTCGTAGTTCTTTGCTGCCGAGCCTTCGCGAATGAGAATTTTCATACCATGCTTGACTTTATCCAATGCTTCATCAAGCGTAAAACATTCGTGGTCGGTGGAAATTCCGGCGGAAATATATTTTGCTGCGTCTTCGCCGCGCAGACCGGGAGCGTGTCCATCTACAGGGCGCTTCAATTCATGCGCTATGCGGATTTTCTCCATGACGCTTTCATCACGAAAGAGGACACCCGGGAAATTCATCATTTCGCTGAGATATTTCAAGCCGTCTTGTTCAAAAAGCTCACGAATATCTGCCGCCGAAACGACTGCCCCTGCGGTCTCGAAGGTTGTTGCGGGAACGCACGAGGGAACACCGAAATTGAACTTGAAATTAACGTGCTTGGCATTTTCGACCATATACCGAACTCCCTTTATTCCCAGCACATTGGCGATTTCATGCGGGTCGGAGACCGTTCCAACCGTACCATGCACCACTGCCATTCGTGCAAATTCCGACGGCACAAGCATCGAACTTTCTACGTGAACGTGTGCATCCACGTAGCCCGGGAGCAAAAAGGTGTCGTAGTGCTTGTCGTCATAATCAATCGCAGAAATTTTTCCGTTGGCAATGTGCATCGTTCCGCCGCGAATAGTGCGCTCTAACACATTGACAATCATCCCGCTACACGAAAACGAAAGGGCATTAAAATTGGACATAACGAAAATTTTTACGGTGGAATGAAAAATTTTATTTGCAAATATAGTTGCAATCCTGCTATATTGCAATTCTGTATTTAATACTTGTTCATAGCAAGTATCAACACTACGGGCGGTTAGCTCAGCTGGTTCAGAGCGCCTGCCTTACAAGCAGGATGTCGGGGGTTCAAATCCCTCACTGCCCACAAAAGACCCCGCTTTCGGGGCTTTTTTTTCGACAAAAAGTCTGTTGCCGAATCCTTGACGCAGAAGTGGCGGAACCGGCAGACGCGCTGGACTCAAAATCCAGTGGGCTTAACACCCGTGTGGGTTCGACTCCCACCTTCTGTACATAAAACGGCTTGAAACCTAACGTTTCAAGCCGTTTCTTTTTGAAATACCTAATCAATACCTAAACTTTCTCCATCGCTCCTCCTTTTTCGCCTATTTTCTCCCAAAACGTCTGCGCCGTGTCCCGCATCCGCTCAATGAGTTCTTCATCACGCACAATCGGCTGCACGTGCAATTTCCAGCCCTTTTCCATCGCACAGACATACCCAAACTTCAGCCCTAACACAAACAAGTACCACTGCACTTGATACGCTGCCATTGTCCGCTTTTCTCTCGACCAATACTCGCAGTTTTTGATTTCCAAAATGGCGTGAGGTTTGCCCTCGGTAACACACAACAATCGGTCAGGCGTTGCGAGAAAGATTTCATCGCGTTTGTAGAGCCGTTTCGGGTTTATCACCGAAAATTCGGGCTTGAGACATCGAAACTCGCGCACGATAAACGGTTCAATCCGTTTGCCGATGCGCATTTGTTCGGTTTCGGGAACGTCGTAGTTTTCTACTTTCGAGCGCCGTACATCTTCTGCGGTGGCGAATGGGCTTACGCCCATGAGCGCAGCAATATCACTGCCTCCGATGCCGCTTCGTCTCTGTTCTCGCCATTTTTTGAGTGAGGTGATTTTGAGTTCTTCGAGCATAAATTTTGAAGGGATAAGGGATGAAGGCGAAGGGATGAGGGCAAGAGATACTGACTTTTCAGCCCTTATCCCTTTGCCCCTGAGCGTTGCGCTCAGTCCTTCTGCCCTTGAATTAGTGTAGCACTCGTGCAGCAAAATTAGGCGAGACTTTTTCGCTGCCGTATTTGCTGCGAATGTCGTTGATGTCCTGCGCCTCGCCGCGTGTGCGGGTTGCATACTCCAATGCACGATAAAACCAAAGTTTCTTCACGGGTGCAAAACAAAACCCTTCGCGTTTGAGTGCTTCGCGGTGCGCGTAGGTGTTGCCACTTACCCACAGCCATTTGCCAATGATTTCGAGTTCCAAGCCCTCCAAGTGTGCAATCGCCGCAATTTTATCGCGGTATAGTAACTCACTCGTTTCGGCATCGGTCGAAAAATTAGCGTTCATCACCCGTTTGAGCATTTGGGCATATTCGGCGTTGAGTGCTTGCATTGCTTCGGTACTGCCGCCGCAATCGGGATGAAGTTCCTTACACAGCGCATGGTAACGCCGCTTGAGGTCGTCGAGTGTGTGAATATGTTCAAAGTAGTGCATCGTTTTTGCTCCTTTCTTGAAACACCCAAAGCCGCTCCAAATAAGATTCAAAGCGGCTTTTGTGTTCTTTTATGCTTGTTAGTAAAGCGGTTTAACTTCGTAAATTTTTGCTTTACCAATTTCTACTTTGATGCTTTCGGTGTACGTGATTTCCACAGGCGTACCGCTTGGAATGTGTTCAAACTGTTTGCGCAGCGTAACACCTGCGTTTATCCACACCTGTTTTTCATTGTCAATCCACGTAACGCCGATAATTTCTTTGCGCTCGTCGCCTTTGCCTTTGACAATCGTTTTTTCACCCAAATAGACACCGCGCACGGTCTCACCTTCGGTGGTAAACTCTTTGTACTTGGCATTCATCGAAACGCCGCTCTGCATTGTCTCCAAGCGGGCAAGTGCTTCTTCCATCGCAAGCAGTTTTTCGGCAGGAATCATCACGGGCGCGGTTGCAAGTTCGGTTTCTTTCTCCACACCGAGAGAATCCACACTGTTCAAAGGCTTTTCTACGCTGGTTTCCAGCACTTCGCCTGTTGAAGTGTTTACAAGCGTATCATTAACAAGGGCGGTTTCTTCAGAAACAACCGTTTCTTTTGCGAGTTTTTGAGTTTTGGTATTCATGGTAATTATCCTTAAAAAAGCCGCTTGCACAAGATGACAAGCGGCAGATGAGAAAAAGTGAAGTGAAAAAATCAACACGGAAAATCTGTCAGCCGCGTAATAAGTACGGTGGCTTCCTCAACGGTACAGGAAAGCAAGGAGCAAAGATGCTCACACCTGTAATCACGGTGCGCGTAGCACGGCGTGAGGACAGACACATCGCACTTCCCTGCTTTGTCAATGCTGGAAAAGTGGAGCGCAACCGTAAAGCCGTCGCGTCGTGCGGCATTGATAGCCGAAAGGAGTTCAGGCATTGCACACCTCCCACGCAGCATCATCCAAGCGGCGTACTTCATTATCCCAATCGGGTTCAGGGCTAGCGAAGTTTTCATCACTACCAAAACTCAAAAAATCACTATCGTAGTACAAGTAATTCAGCCATTCTTGTACGTCCGAACAAAATTTCATCACAAACGCCATTTTCACGCGGTCGCCCGATTTCCAAAATTCTTTCATCGTGCGAATGCTTTCAAGAGCGTTGTGTAATGCCTGTTCACGCTCAATCTGCGCGAGTTCCTCCAATGTTGGAAGGAACGGTATTTCAGGCATTGCGCCGATGCCATGCGGTTCTTCTTGCATAGCTCGGTCAAGAACGATATTTTTGGTGTAACTCATTTTGACACCTTGCAGTTAATAAGTGAGTAAAAATCGGGCTTGTGAGTGGTCTAAACACTTACAAGCCCCTTGTTTTATGCGGGTAAGGTAATAGCAAGCGACGAACTCGTTTCGGAAATCACAGGCGGCAACACATCCACGCCGTTTTCTTGAATCGGTGTAACGAGTTTTTTCAAAAACTCTTCTCGTGCTTTGAGTGCTGCCTTTGTGCTGTCAAGCTGCGACTGAAGCTGACGATGCACCGCATCACGCGAAAAATCCCACACATTTTCTAAGCGTACCGAAAACTTGACACCTGTTTCGGTCGCATGAATACCATTTGCCCGTTGTGCTTCCGCGTGAGCAAGCGCACCCTGCATGATAGCGGCTTTGAGTGCTTTCAAATACTCCTCTGCGGCTTTGATAGCCACAAGCATCACAAACTTATCGGCATTGGTTCGCATGAATCCCGCATAATTGCTTGCGAGTTTGGCAAGAGCGGACTTATTGAGCGGAATAGAGCGCAGAGGCAGAAGTTCGGTAACTTTTGCGCTTTTGCGACGTGCATCGGCTTTAGGAATAGTGTTCATAACGTTTCCTTTCGGAAAAACATGAGAAAAATGGTTTATACCTCTCTCGCACCGTTGGGGCTGTACAACGTAAGCACTTGAACAAAAGAAGCGACAAGTTTTCAAAGAACACAAATAGCGAGAGCAAGAACATCATTTGCCACTACCGAGCGGAAAGCGCACGGCGCGGCGAGGGGCTGCGCTTTGCGCCACGCGGGGGCGAAACGAGCGAGGCAGGAGCGAGAGTAGTCCCCCAAGCGATTAGCAAACCGCCGCTAAAACAGCGACGGCGCAGGAGACAGCAACCACCACCCCGAACCAACCGAGGAAAAACCCCACGAAGGAACACCAAACGGCGCAAAGACCACCACAGGAACACCCAAACCAGCCGCAAACGCTGCCGAAGCCCACGAACCCGAACCCAAACCACGAAAGCACACCGACGACGACGAGGACGGCACAAGCCCCACAGGACAAGCCGCAGAGGGAAAAACCACAAAAACACCGCCCCCCGCACGAGACGACGCAGAGGCAACAAACCGCACCAACGCCACAGAGCGCAAGACCAAACGCCCCGCCCACGAGGAAGCAGCAAACGAAGCCGCCGAAAACACCGAACACCCGCAGACGGAAGCCCGCACGACCGAGTCCACACCCGACGCACAGCCAACACCAACCAACGCACGAGAGGAGACCGCACCACACACAGCCGACACACAAGCCGGAACAACCGAGCGCGAACCGGAGAACCCCACCACACCCGCCCCGCCCACAAGGGACAGGACGGAAGCGGGAACGAGCGGACAAACCGAAGCCGAAGCAAGAGAAGAAAAAGTAGAAGCAACCACAGCGCACCCCCTACAAAACAGAAGAAGAAGAAACAGAACCACGACGGCGAGCCGCCGACAACAAGCCCAACCACGCGGCAGGAGCAAGAGCCGAACCAAAGGGAACAGCCACACCCGAAGGCAACACCGCAGGAACAGACACCGCCCACAACGAACCAACACGGCGCACCACACAGAACAAGCCCACAAACCGCGCAGCACGAGAAGCAAACGCCCGCGCCGCGCCAAACGACGAGAACGAACACACCGCCACAAAACCCGACACCGAGCGCGCCGACAAACGGAACGACACGGAAGAACAGCCACGACCAACCAACCACCCCGAAAGGGAAAAAACAGACGGCGCACGAAGGACACGCGCACCAAAGGGAAAAGAAGAAGAAAGCATAAAAACACCTACAAAAAGAAGTGAAAGAAGAATGAACTGAACACTACAAAGATACGAGAAAACGCAAAGAAAAGCAAGAAAAAAAATACAAAAAGAAAAATAAAAAAATACGAAAACACTTGCACACAACCAGAAAAAAACGAACACACGCACTCCACATCCACCGCACCACACACGAACAACAAATGCCATGCTGCCGCAGGCGAAGGCGTATGAGAGCAGCTCAAAAACAAGCATTTGCCAACAAGAAAAGGCAGCGAACACGCCGATACATTATGCCGCGCCGCCCGACGCACAACAAGAGCAAGGCACGACGACCGAAAAAAATGCAAGGGCGGCTGCTTTGAGCCGCTCTGTATCACCCTTGCTTCTTGTTTCGGCGACGTGCTATTTTGTTCCTGCGGAGGGCGTGCCTTCCCGCCCGGATAGGGCAAAATAGTACAACAATGCCGATGATTTGGTAATAGAAGATTTGTAGTGTATATTTGCCGATTCGGATGACAAAAATAATCGCTATTTATCACAGACAATCAAAGGCATTTTGTATGGCAAAATTAGGTCGGAAACCCCGCTCTGAAGATGGCTCGGCTCGTGTGATTACGGTCCGGCTTACCGAAGAAGAATATGCACGGTTAATGAAAGAATCCGAAGAGGCAGGCTTGGGCATTTCCCAACTCATGCGGGCGCGGTCATTAGAAACGCCCGACGCTATCAATCAAAAATATCGGGAATTGAAAGAGGCAGTTGCAATGGTCTTGGCAAAGTTTTGAGAATATGCTTTAAACGAAATTGTTTTGGTACTCATCTAATCTGTTCACTGCCGAGGAGAGCGCAGCGAAGGACGCGGAGCAGCCGCGCCCGTAGTTTGCGCACCGACGAGGCAGATTGTCGCGTGTGTCATCTCCACCATTATGTTATTCTCAAAACATCAAAAGTCTATGACAAGAAGAAAAGCGATTATCATTACAAGCCCCGGTTCGTCTCCAAATCATCCCAAATATCTTGCCGGAGCATTGAAAGACGCTCATCACGTTCTGGCATATTTGCTCTCCCCTGTCGGTGGTACGTGGTTTCGGGAGGAAATTCGAGTTTTGCAAAATCCAAACGCCCAAGCCGTGCAACAAGAGTTTGATTGTACAAACGTAGATTTTCTTCTCGTCTATTTTGCAGGACATGGTTTTCACGACGGAACTCAAACAATGCTTCAGATGAATGAGCATGAGGCACTTGGGGAAAGAACCTTATCGGGATGTGCGAAACGTCAATTAACCATCATTGATGCTTGCCGCACACAAGTTCGTGTCGGCGGCTTGAGCGACCCCATTACGGAATCACAAAAGCATCCGATAAGCATTGACGCAAATGAAGCCCGCGCATGGTTTGACCGTGCAATCAATAACACCCCCAATGAATATCACACGCTCTACGCTTGTAGCGTCGGGCAAACAGCAAAAGAATCTGTGATGGAGGGCGGATATTTTACGAATGCCCTCTTGCAATCGGCATGGAACTGGGCTTCCAATCAAAAAGGTGTCCTTGATGCGGGGAGCGCGACGTTTGCAGCATGGAAGATGATGCAGGCGCGTGGAATTACCCCCGCAATACAGCAGCCTGTTGTGTCAGTCAATCCAATATCCTTACCGTTTGCCGTACATCCAACAATACATGAATTTGCCTAAGCAATTTTAGGCGATACCAAGAAATCATTTGCCAGCGCAACATTTTTTTGTAAGTTGCGTTTGAACAATTATGCAATACTTTTCCAAAATACTGTCCTTTGTGCTTGTAGCACATCTGCTTGTGGCAACAAGCGGACCACCACTCGTGTACCATTTTTGCGGCGAGAAAATGGATAGTGTTGCCATCGGTAGTGCCAAAAAATGTGACTGCAATCACGAGGAAAATGCTGATGCTGCCGATTGTTGCGAAAAAGATTGTTGCCACAATGAACTCCACGTCAGCGAATTTCATCCTAACGGACTTTTGACCGTACCAACCATCGCGCCCGAATCATTGTTTGCGGTGCTGAACATCGTACTTCCCTTTTCTTCTTCTTCGCCTGTTTCTGAAAAGCATTTGGTCTGCACCATTGCCTTCGATACACACCCTCCTGCCCGAAGTTCGGACATCCCTGTCCTGTTCCGCTCTCTGCTGATTTAAGCCTCCACCTCCCTTTCTAACCGATGGGCGTATCGTTGTGATATGTTCCCATGCGGTATTTCGTGCTTTGTTCCGATTTGTTTTCTTTTCAACATCGTTCATTCATTTTTGGAGGCATAATCATGTTCTCTCGTTCACCTATGCTCATGGCATTCATTGCCATACCCCTTGCACTCTTCACGGCATCTGCTCACGGCAATAAGCCGCATAAAAAAGCTGCTGCCGAAACATCTTCAACGGCAACCACTGTATCTGCCACCGTAACATCGGCGACGGCTTCCGTTTCCAATGCGCACGACGGCGACCATAGTAGTCATCATCACGATTCCAAACCCGTCCCAGGAGAAGCCGTACAAGGCGGCTTCCCAACGCTGCATCCACTTGTGGTGCATTTCCCTATCGTGCTTCTCATGCTTGTTCCGCTTGTGCAAATGGTGAGTTTTTTTACGCTTCGCAAAGAACTTGGCTTTACGACGCTGGCACTGACACTCTTGGGATTCGTTGCGGCATATCTGGCTTCAACGACCTTTCACGCTCACGTGGACGTTATCAGCGATGCCGCCGAAGCAGTCTTGAAACAGCATGATTTGTATGCCGAATGGACGGTGCGCGGTGCAGCTCTGACGCTTTTGCTCAAACTCCTTTCGCAATTTCTCGTGCAGCCCCGTTTTTCACGGTTCACCCTGCCGATAGAAGCACTCGTGTTGTTGGTGGCGATTGCAACGGCAGTAGCAGTGGGCATTGCAGGTCATCATGGCGCAGAGCTTACGCACATTTACGGCATTGGTCCGCAAGGTAACTTTTTAGAAACGCACTAAAATCCTCCGGAGTGCGGAATTGTAATTCCGCCTTTTTTAATAGTAATTCCGCCTTTTTTAATAATTGCGGAAATAAATTTCCGCACTCCAATTTATCTCATCATCTATCAACAAAACACTATGAAACCCTGTTGTGAAACCAGCGCACCGAAGCGCAAACTCAGCGCAAATGCCCTTCTTGGACTTTTGGCTTTTGTTCTCGTGAGCATCGCCTTTGTGAGTACCAACGCTTTTGGCGCACAAAAAAAAGAAACGGTCAAGGTCTGGGGTAATTGCGGAATGTGTAAAAAGACGATTGAAAAATCGCTCAAAGGTGTGGAAGGCATTGAAACGGCAACGTGGGATAAATCCACGAAGATTCTGTCGGTCAGCTACGATGACAGCAAAATTACGATGAAAAAGATTGAGGAAAAGGTTGCCTCGGCGGGCTACGACACGCAAAATGTCCGTGCCAATGATGCCGCTTACGACAATCTTGCCAAATGCTGCCATTACGATCGCAAGAAATAACTTCAGTACAACCGACGACGGAGTGCGGAATTCATTCCGTAATAAGCCAAGCCAAGCGAATTGAAATTCGCACTCCATTTTTATCACTCTTTCTTTGAATCACCTATGAATAAATTTCGTGTAATCTCCTGTGCTGCGCTCTTTTGCATTCTTGTATTGGGCATGAATGCTTGCAGCAACTCTATGGGCAATATGAATATGTCCATGAAAGACCCGACTTCGACCGCGATTGCGCCGATTACTTATGATGCGTTATTTGTGGTCAATGGCGGTAACAATTCTGTATCAGTCATTAACACAGAGACAAATACGGTGGTGGCAAATATTGCGTTGCAAAATGCCTCGTTTCCGCATCATCTCTACCTCAGTCCCGATAGAACGATGAAGGCTCTGGCTGTTCCCGGCATGGATTTGAGCGCAGGACACACGGGCGGTATGGCTGGCATGATGGGTAGCGTGATGCTCATGGATGCCAAAACGGGCGCAACAATGAAATCACGGATGCTCGAAGCCATGAATCACAACGCCATTTTCTCGCCCGATGGGAAAGAAATTTGGACAACACAGATGATGGATAACGGTACGGTGCTGGTGTTGGATGCAAGTTCACTTGCTACGATGAAGACTATTTCCGTTGGTGCTATGCCCGCCGAAGTTACCTTTTCCCGCGACGGTAAATATGCCTTTGTCTGCAATGGTGCCTCCAACAATGTTTCGGTGATTGACGTTGCCACAAAAGGTGTCGTCAAAACTATTGCCGTTGGTAAAGACCCTGTTGGTGCGTGGCAAGGAACAAACAATGTGATGTACGTGGACAATGAGGAAGGCAAAAGTGTTACCGCTATTGATGCGCAGACACTGAACGTTGTTCGCACCTACAATCTGGGTTTCACTCCTGCAATGGCAGCAACCGCGCCCAACGGCGAGCTGTGGATTACCGATACGGACAACGGCAAAGTAGTGTTCTATGCTCTTTCGTCCGATGCAAAACTCGGTGAACTCGCCACAGGCGCAGGCGCACACGCTATTACGTTCTCCGGCGACGGCAAAACTGCCTACATTACCAATCAAAATGCAGGCAATGTTTCGGTCATTGATGTCGCCACAAAGCGCGTAACAAAAACACTGACGGTAGGTTCAAAGCCCAACGGTGCTATTTGGCGAACAAAATAATTTTTTCACGGAGTGCGGAATTCATTCCGCAATAAGCCAAGCCAAGCGAATTGAAATTCGCACTCCATCTTTTACAAAACACCATGAAACATATTCTTTCGGCACTCGCACTCTGCCTTGTGTTCAGTGTTTCGACATTCGCGCAAAGTTCTGACACAGAGGCTTGCAAAACAACACTCAACGCTTACAAACAAGCCATTGAAAAGTTGGATTCCAAAGGAATGAGCGACTTTTTTACTACCGACGCACAAGTTTTCGAGTCGGGTGGTGTGGAAGGCACATTTGCTCATTATTTGGAGCATCATTTAGGACCGGAATTGAAAGAGTTCAAATCCTTCACCTTCAAAGACTATAAAGTCGAAGTGCGCGTAGAAGGACGGTTTGCCTTTGCGGTCGAGACGTACAAATATGACATCGTTCTTAAAAGCAAACCGGAAACCATTGCCCGCAAAGGCGTTGCTACCTCTATTCTGCAAAAAACCGAAATGGGCTGGAAAATTCTACAAACACATAGTTCATCACGAAAGCCGTAACGAGTACCCATGAAATTTCGCACACTGTGGATTCGCAAAACGCACCGCTACTTGGGTGTTATCATCGGCATACAATTCGTGTTTTGGACAGCGAGCGGCTTGTTCTTTGCATGGAACGATATTGATGCCGTGCATGGTGATACGCTCATGGCACACCAACATCCTTCGTTTTCGCTGGATACGGTGAATGTTGTTCCCTTCGGCACAGCCCTTACCGCACTCAAAAGTAATGTGCTGGAGGCAACCATTGTCCAATCAGTAAGTGTGCGGGAAATCCTGCACGAACCGATGATAGAATTGCGGTATCTCATCGGCAAAAAAGAGCATTATGCTCTTGTAAACGCCCGAACCGGCGCATTCCGTCCGCCAATTACCGCCGAAGAAGCCCGCATGATTGCCGAAGAAGATTTCGCGCCGGAGGCAGCCGTGCAAAGCGTCGAGTATATCACCGACGTTGAGCCGACATCGGAATACCGCGAGAAACCGCTTCCGGCGTATCGAGTTACGTTTGACCACGAAAGCGGCACACACATTTACATTTCGGCTGAACGCGGTATTGTTACCTCGCGGCGCAATAGCAGATGGCGAGCATGGGATTTTCTGTGGGCGTTTCACATTCTCGACTTCCAAACCCGCGACAATATCCATAATTGGCTTTTGCGCGGAATGTCCGCTTTGGCGGTGCTGACGGTTGTAAGCGGTTTTCTCTTGTGGGGATTTACTTCGCCTACACTCCGCAAATGGTTTGCTGCGAAGCCGTAATACAGCCGGAGTGCGGAATGTATTCCGCTCTTAATAGTAAAATTTACCAAGCGAATTAAAATTCGCACTCCCGTCGTAATAAAATTTACCAAGCGAACTTCCGTTCGCACTCCCAATTTACTCATTGCACAATACCATGCTGAAAACATTGATTTTTCTCGTATTGGCGGCATTGCCCCTCACCGCACAAACGCAACAAACAGGCAGCACCGCCGCGAATGTCGCTTGCCCTCTGCCCGACAGCGCACAGTTTACCAAAGCGGCAAAAAGCCCGCGTATGACGGCACAAACCACGATTGGCAAAACTGCTATCACCATAGACTACGGTTCGCCCCGTGTGCGTGGGCGCATGATTTGGGGCGGTTTGATTGCCTTCGGTACAGTCTGGGCAACTGGAGCGCATCATGCAACGTCCATCACCCTCAGCCGTGATGCGGTTATCGGCGGAAAAATCGTCAAAGCGGGCAAATACGGGCTTTTCACTATTCCCAACAACAACGAGTGGACGGTTATCATCAACAAAAACCACGACCAACATTTGGCAGATGATTACGATGAAAAGCTGGACGTTGTTCGCATAAAGGTAACGCCGACACCGCTTGAAAAAGTGCAGGAAGAATTGAAGTTTAGCGTTGCTGCTTCCGGCATAAACGCAGGAAACATCAGCTTTGCGTGGGATAAACTCACGTGGTCATTCCCGCTCAAAACGCTCTAATTCTAACGGAGTGCGGAATTTATTCCGCAATACTCAATAAAGCGGAATAAATTCCGCACTCCACATCAACAAACTATGCACACACTCCACATCAAAAACATGGTCTGCGCTCGGTGCGTGAATACCGTGCGTGAAGAATTACGACAGGCTGGTTTGACGGTGCAAAGCATTTCGCTTGGAGAAGCAATCGTGGAAGGTACAATCAATCACGATACAATCCGCGCCCGCTTGGAGGCACAAGGCTTTGAACTTCTTGAAAATCACACTGCACGATTAGTAGAACAGGTCAAAACGGTTGTCATTCAACTTGTTCATTCGGACGCATTGGAAACCATGACGGGGCGCGTTTCGGAATACATTGCCCGCACTGTTGGTAAGGACTACGAGTATGTGAGCCACTTGTTTTCATCGGTTGAGGCAATGACCATTGAACGCTACGTGATTTTGCAAAAAATTGAGCGTGTGAAAGAACTGCTCATGTATGATGAACTCACCTTGAGTGAAATTGCGTATCGGCTTGGATATAGCAGCACCGCGCACGTATCGGCACAGTTCAAAGAAGTTGTCGGAATGTCGCCCACTGCCTTCAAAGCACTGCGCCGCAAACCCCGCACTGCTCTTGACCGCGTTGGAAAGTAGCAGGAGTGCGGAATTTTAATTCCGCCATGTATCAACACCTGCGGAATTAAAATTCCGCACTCCAAAACAAAAAATTCTGTAACTCTTTTCGGTTTATCTGTAACACGGGAAGCCCCTTCATTCGGTAGTTTTGAGGTGTACATTTTTTCAACCACCTTTTTTGGAGAACAATAATGACACACACATTTGCTATCCCCGGAATGACCTGCTCAGGCTGCGAACGCACCGTTACGCGGGTTTTGAGCGGTATTGACGGCGTTACAGGCGTAACAACAGCGTTGCAGCCTTCCCGCGTGGAAATAACTATGTCGCGCCACATCGAAACCGAAACCTTGAACGCCGAACTTGCGAAAGTCGCCAAAGGAAAATACGTGCTTCTTCAAGATGGAGTGCGGAATTCATTCCGCTCCGAAGAACACACAAGCCACGATTCTTCCACCTGTGCAGTTGCGGAATAAATTCCGCACTCCATTGTTCGGAGATGAATTATGCAAACAGTACAAAACCACTCGACCGTTACCCTCGAAATTACGGGAATGCACTGCGCTTCCTGTGCGGCATTCGTGGAGGATGCTCTTTCCCAGACGCAAGGTGTAAAGCGGGCTGCGGTAAATCTTGCCAGCGAAAAAGCAACGGTGGAATTTCTACCAACGATGGTAAATGTTCACGCCTTAACCGCCGCCGTCGAAAATTCCGGCTACGGCGCACGGGAACTAAAGCACGACACGAACCGTGCCGCCCAAGCCGAAGCCACCGAAGAACGTAAACGCAACGAATACGATGCGCTCAAACGCCGCTTCACACTTGCTGCGGTCTTGGCGGCAGTGATTATGCCACTTTCGATGACGATGCTTGTGCCAAGTGTGGAGCATTGGATTCACCAAGCCATCGGAATGCAAGCATTAAACGGAATGTTGCTTGTACTGACGCTGCCTGTCTTGCTTGTGAGCGGACGTGAATTTTACGTTTCGGCATACAACGCTTTTTTGCACCGCATGGCGAATATGGACACACTGATTGCCGTCGGCACGGGTGCAGCGTTTGCGTATAGCGTTGTTGCGACGCTCTTCCCCGCTCTTTTTGAGCAAAACGGCATTCGTGCTGAAGTGTATTACGACACAACGGCAACGATTATCGCACTTATTCTCTTGGGAAAAATGCTCGAAGCACGCGCCAAAGGGCAAACTTCCGCCGCTATCAAAAAGCTGATGAACTTGCAGGCAAAAACCGCACGAATCCTCGTCAATGAACAAGAGCGCGAAGTTTCGATTGATGCCGTCAAGCGCGGCGACGTTGTTGTCGTGCGTCCGGGAGAGCGTATCCCGACGGACGGCGAGATTATCGAAGGTGCGTCGTCGGTGGATGAATCCATGCTCACAGGCGAAAGTTTGCCCGTTGAAAAAAATGTCGGCGCATCGGTTTTTGGCGGTACAGTAAACAAAACAGGCGCATTCCGCTTTTGCGCAACCAACGTTGGTGCAGAAACAGCACTCGCGCACATTGTCCGCCTCGTGGAAGAGGCGCAAGGCTCAAAAGCACCGATTCAGCGGCTTGCTGACAAGATTAGCAGTGTCTTTGTGCCGACAGTCGTTGTGATTTCCCTTCTCACCTTTGTTGTGTGGTTTAATGTGATGCCCGCCGAGACGCGGCTTCCCTTCGCACTCGTGAACTTTGTTGCGGTGTTAATAATCGCTTGCCCCTGTGCTTTGGGACTTGCAACGCCAACGGCAATCATGGTCGGCACGGGCAAAGGCGCGGAGCGCGGCATCCTCATTCGCAATGCGGAAAGTTTGGAGAAGGCGCATCAAATCGGAGTTGTGGTGGTGGATAAAACGGGAACGCTGACGCAGGGCGAACCGTCCGTTACGGATTTTGTGATGCTGAATGATACAATGACGCGGGAAGATGCACTGCAGTACGCCGCTTCGCTCGAACATTATTCCGAACATCCCCTTGCCTCTGCGATTGTGGATTATGCCGAAGCAGAGAAGGTGGATGCAGTCTTTACGGTGCATGATTTTTTGGCGGTAGAAGGTAAAGGTGCAACAGGCATGGTATCGGGCGAAAACGTGGCAATCGGTAACACCAAACTTATGGAGCAGCAAAAGATTATCATGGACAGCGAAGCAACATCGGCAGCCGTGAAACTCCTTGCTGAGGCAAAAACAACAATGTATGTAGCAGTGAAAGGCGCAATCGTCGCTGTGATAGGCGTTGCCGACACGGTACGCGAGACTTCGCTGGAGGCAGTACAGGAGCTGCAAAAACGAGGAATTGAGGTCGTGATGCTCACTGGCGACAACCGCCAAACGGCAGAGGCGATAGCCGCGCAGGTCGGTATTAAGCGCGTATTTGCTGATGTTTTACCGCATGACAAAGCAAATGCGGTAAAGCAACTGCAAAGCGAAGGCAAAATCGTGGCAATGGTCGGCGACGGCATCAACGACGCGCCCGCGCTTGCTCAGGCGGATGTGGGCATAGCCATTGGCGCAGGAACGGATATTGCAATGGAAGCCGCTTCCATAACACTTATGCGAAGCGATCTCCTCAGCGTAGTAAGCGCAATCGAACTCTCGCGCCGCACGATGACAAATATCAAGCAAAATCTCTTTTTTGCGTTTGTTTACAACGTGCTGGGAATACCGCTTGCGGCTGGGCTGCTGTTCCCTTTTACAGGCTGGCTGTTAAGCCCGATGATTGCGGCAGCAGCAATGGCAATGAGTTCGGTTTCGGTGCTGACAAATGCGCTTCGCCTCAAAGCGGTGAAGCTATAAAACAATCGGAGTGCGGAATTTATTCCGCATTATTTATACGGCGGAATAAATTCCGCACTCCAGTAATCGCGGAATTAAATTTCCGCACTCCACATCCTTTACAACTATGGACACATCTCAAATTCTCGTAACGCTTGGCGGTCTTGGACTGGTGGTATTCGTTGTATGGTATTTCTTTTTCGGTAAACGCACAAGTACCGCAGCAGCACTTACTGAGAGCGGTGTGCAGGAAATCGCTATCACGGTCAAAGGCGGTTATTCGCCGGACAGTATTGAAGTCGTGAAGGACAAGCCTGTACGATTGAAATTTTACCGCGACGAAACCTCAAGCTGCTCAGAAGAGCTTGTGTTTGGCGAGTTCAGCCTTCGGCGTGAATTGCCCGCTTTTGAAACCACCGTGATAGACATACTGCCCACCAAAACAGGCACATTCGAGTTTACCTGCGGCATGAATATGCTGCGCGGCAAACTCATTGTGAGGTAAAAATACGGAGTGCGGAATGTATTCCGCCTCTTCAAAAGAACATTCTACAACGCGGAATAAATTCCGCACTCCACCTTTTAACAATAACACCATGAACACAACACGAAGAACATTTCTTCACCTCGCGGGCGCCTCTGCACTTGCTCTTGCAAGCGGAAACGTTTTGCAAAGCTGCATGAACTCTATGACAATGGGCGACATGACTGACATTCCCATCGGTACAGAATCAGGATTGCCCCTCGCAATGCCGCCTGCGTGGAATGGCGGTGGTATCGGTGTGGGAAGTACAACGCTGAACCTCCAAAACTCTTCTTTTCAAGCGTGGGCAATGGGCGGCTCGGTGCTTGCGCCCACAATTCGCCTTCAAAAAGGGGCAATGTTTTCGGCGCAGCTTCAAAACCAACTCGCCACAGAAACCAATATCCATTGGCACGGTTTGACCGTTCCCTCCAACATGGACGGACACCCGAAAGATGTTGCCAAAGCCGGTGGTTCGTTTGCGTACAATTTCCCCGTTCTCGACCGCGCCGGAACGTATTGGTATCACCCGCACCCGCACAAAAACACAGCGCGGCAAACCTATATGGGCATGGCTGGGTTGTTTATCGTCGAAGACCCCGCAGAACGCGCATTGCAACTGCCGTCGGGCGAATTTGATGTGCCGCTTGTGCTGCAAGATAAACGGTTCTCCCAACTCAAACGGTTTGTCTATGCGCCATCCATGAACGACGTTATGACGGGCTATCTGGGCGATACGATGTTTGTGAACGGTGTTCCTGCACCCTATTTGGACGTGGAAAATGGTTTGTATCGCTTCCGCGTCTTGAACGGTGCGACGGCACGGGTGATGAAATTGGGCTTTGAAAACGGCATGGCGTTTCACGTCATCGGCACAGACGGCGGCTTGATTGACGCACCGCAGCGCGTTACAAGCGTGATGCTCTCGCCCGGCGAGCGCGTCGAACTTTTGGTGAATTTTGCAGATGTAGCGATGAACGGTTCAATCTTGCTGAAATCTATGGAGTTTATGCTTGCCGCTTCCGGCACAGCCTCCGGCACGGGTTCTACGCCGCATGGTGGCATGAGCGGCATGATGAGCAGTTACAAACAGGGAACAGAAATGCCCGTGATGCGCTTCAACGTCAAACGCCAAACCTCGCGCCAAATCTCTATTCCCACCGCTCTCACGCCTATTGAACGTCTGAACGCAGGAGCAGCGACAAAAACACGGACGTTTACACTGAATATGGAAATGATGTCGCTTGAAGGCGGCTCAAGTCCTCACGGCGCAATGAGCGGCGGCGAAATGATGCGGCATACGATAAACGGTAAACTCTTCGCAATGGAGCGCGTTGATGAAACGGTCGCCTTCGGTACAACCGAAGTGTGGGAATTTCAAAATAAAGGCGACGAGCCACATCCGATGCACGTTCACGGCACACAGTTTCAGGTGGTATCGCGTTCAAGCGGTGCGCTTACGCCTGTGGATATGGGCTGGAAAGATACCGTGCTGGTCAATCCAAGCGAAACGGTGCGTATCGTATTGCGCTTCGAGAAGTATCGCGGCTTGTATTTGGTGCATTGTCACAATCTTGAACACGAAGACGACGGCATGATGCTCAACTTCCAAGTTCAATAACGAACAACCGGAGTGCGGAATTTATTCCGCATTATTCTCATTGCGGAATAAATTCCGCACTCCAACAAAAAATGAAAAACTACCATGATTGAAAACATCATCGAATGGAGCGCGAAGAACCGATTTATCGTGTTACTCGCCTACCTCATTATCATCGGCTTTGGCGTGGTCGCCGTGGCGCGTTTGCCAGTGGATGCCATTCCCGACTTGTCGGAAAACCAAGTTATTGTATTTACCGAATGGATGGGGCGTTCCCCCGAAGTCGTTGAGAATCAAGTTACCTATCCAATCGTGTCGAATTTACAAGGGCTGCCGCAAGTGAAAGCAGTGCGGGCTTCTTCGATGTTCGGGATGTCGTTTGTGTTCATCATTTTTGAAGATAATACCGACTTATATTTTTCGCGCAACCGCGTACTGGAGCGGCTGAACGTGATTCAAGCAAAGTTGCCCGCAGGCGTTACGCCTACACTCGGACCCGACGGAACGGGCGTTGGACACGTGTTTTGGTACACGCTCGAAAGCAAAAATCCTGAGCATCGCTACGATGCAGGAACGCTCCGCGCTGTGCAAGATTGGTACGTGCGCTATAAACTCGCTGCCGTCGAAGGCGTTGCTGAAGTAGCCAGCATTGGTGGCTTTGTGCGGCAATATCAGGTGGATATTGACCCCGCGAAACTTCGGGCGTATAACCTCAGCGTGGCGGAAGTCGTGAATTCGCTCCAACGGAGCAATAACGAAGTCGGCGGAAAGCTGCTTGAAATCAGCGATGCGGAGTATTTCGTGCGCGGACAAGGCTATATCACGTCCAAACAAGACATCGAAAACACGGTCATCCGCACCGCTTCCAATGGCGTTCCGATAATGATGCGTAACATCGCAACCGTGCAGCTTGGCGGCGACATTCGGCGCGGCGCGATGGACAGAGATGGGCGCGGCGAGTCGGTTGGCGGGATTATCGTCATGCGAAGCGGCGAAAATGCTCGTGCTGTGATTGAGCGTGTGAAGCAAAAAATCAACGAGATTTCGCCCGGATTGCCCGATGGCGTAGAGATTTCCGCTTCCTACGACCGCTCGACCTTGATTGAAGCCGCAGTCGGCACATTAGAACGCGCTTTAATGGAAGCCGCCATCGTTGTTTCGATTATCGTGGGAATTTTCTTATTGCACTGGCGCAGCATTCTTCGCATCATCATCGAACTGCCGATTGCGGTGTTGATGTCGTTTATCTTGATGTACACTTTCGGCATTACCTCGAACATTATGAGTTTGGGCGGCATCATTCTTGCCGTCGGCGTGATTGTGGATTCTTCTATCGTTCTCGTGGAAAATTCGTATCGCAATATCGCGCACGCTATTCAAGAGAAAGGACACCTCACGGACGAAGAATACAAGCGGCTTTCGATTGATTCGGCGAAACAAGTCGGGCGGGCAATTTTCTTTAGCGACCTCATTATTCTCGTTTCGTTTCTGCCCGTATTTTTGCTCACGGGGCAAGAAGGCAAGCTCTTCAAACCGCTCGCCTTTACGAAAAGTTTCGCGCTGCTTGCCTCTGCTATCGTTGTCATTACACTGATTCCCGTTCTCATGACAATGCTCATGCGCGGCAATTTTAAGCCTGAAGATGCAAATTTCCTGACGCGCTTTTTCAAACGCCTCTACGAACCGATTATTCATTGGGTGCTGAAATGGCGTAAAACCACGATGGCAATCAACATTCTCGCGCTTCTTGCTACGATTCCGATGATAATGGCAACAGGCTCGGAGTTTATGCCGCCGCTTGATGAAGGCTCCCTGCTCTATATGCCTGTAACGCTGCCGAATGCTTCTACGCCGGAGGTGAATCGCATTTTGCAGGAACAAGACCGTATCATTAAAACCGTGCCGGAGGTGCATCACGTCTTGGGCAAAGCAGGACGCGCCGAAACTGCGACGGACAATGCGCCCGTGAGCATGATTGAAACGATAATTATGCTGAAGCCCAAAGACCAGTGGCGACCGGGGCTGCGTAAAAAAGATATTATTGCCGAACTCGACAAAAAGCTGCAAATCCCGGGCGTTCGCAACGGCTGGACGCAGCCGATTATCAACCGCATCAATATGCTTTCTACTGGTGTTCGCACGGATATTGGGTTCAAAATTTACGGTGATAATCTGGACACCTTGGAAGAGTACGCTGTGCAAGCCGAGGCAATCCTGAAAACCGTGCCGGGTGCGGCAGATGTGGTCGCAGACCGCGCACAGAGCGGCTACTACCTCGACATCAGCGTCAAACGCGAGGCAGCAGCGCGGTATGGCGTGAAGATTGCGGACGTGCAAGATATTATCGAAACCGCTATCGGC
The DNA here is from genome assembly GCA_025455065.1 of Candidatus Kapaibacterium sp. Taxonomy (GTDB): domain Bacteria; phylum Bacteroidota; class Ignavibacteria; order Kapaibacteriales; family UBA4661; genus PH2015. The sequence goes on from JALONG010000035.1 coordinate 33,285, forward strand.
GGGCAGAACCTAAGCGTGATTCTGGACGGACGGATGCGCTTCCCAATGCGGATGCGGTTTGCACGGGATTCCCGCGAAAGCATTGATGAATTAGAGCGGCTCATTGTGCCGATTCCGACACCGTCTTCGGGGCGGGGTGCGGGTTCTGTGATGAACGCAGTAGCAAGTGCAGGTGCGGGTTCCGGCATGGGTGGTGCAGCAAGTAATAGTGCGGGCGGTATGGGCGGAATGAATTCCGCACTCCCGGTGAGAGGCGTGAGTAATAACGCGCCTTCGGATGCTGCCTATTCCGCTTCCCTGCTTTCAGGCGGTCAAACAGCTTCGCAAACCTTTGTGCCGCTTTCCTATCTCGCGGATATTCGCGTGGTGAGCGGACCATCCATGATTAACAGTGAACACGGCTCGCTGCGGGCTGTCGTGTTTATGAATGCTCGTGGACGCGACATGGGCGGCGTTGTTGAAGACGCACAAAAGACAATCGCAGAAAAACTGAAATTGCCTGCGGGGTATTCGGTGGAATGGAGCGGACAGTACGAGCATAAAATTCGCGCCGACCGCACCATCAAAATCATTATGCCCGTTGTGTTTCTCATCATTTTTGTTTTGCTGTATTTCACGCTTAAAGATTACGTCGAGGCAGGCGTAGTCATGCTGTCCGTACCGTTTGCGCTTATTGGCGGAATGTACATGATTTACGCACTGGGCTACAATTTTTCGATTGCCGTGTGGGTAGGGTTTATCGCGCTCTACGGCGTTGCCGTCGAAACGGGCGTAGTAATGGTGGTCTATCTGCACGAGGCGTTAGACAAGCGTTTGCTTGCCGTGCAGCGCGGAGAACGCGGTGCGCTGACCAATGCGGACATTTATGACGCGGCAGTAGAAGGTTCGGTGCTGCGCCTGCGTCCGAAGCTGATGACCGTGCTGACGGCAATGATTGGGCTTGTTCCCGTGATGTGGGCAACAGGCACAGGGGCGGACGTGATGAAACCGCTTACCGCGCCGATGATTGGTGGCTTGCTGACTTCTGCCGTTCACGTGTTGGTCGTTACCCCTGTTCTTTTTGTGATAATGAAGGAACGTGCCTTGAAAAAGGGAACGCTGGAAGTCTCGAAAATGGCGGGCTGGATGGGGCATTAAAGAAGAAGCCGGAGTGCGGAATTTATTCCGCCTCTTCAAAAGAACATTCTACAACGCGGAATAAATTCCGCACTCTAATAGCAAACAGATGCTTAAACGATATGTACATAGACCAGCACACCTGTTCCTTGACGGACAAGCATATTTCATTACCGGAGCAATCTACAAAAAACGCCCGCTCTTGAAAGATACCAGAATCAAAGAAATGTTGCTTTCTGCTATCCAAACTTCTTTTGCAAAATACGGTTGGGATTTGGAGCATTGGGTCATTCTGGACAATCACTATCACCTGCTTGCAAAAAGCAAGTTTGGTGAAGACTTGCCTCTCGTGATAAAGAGCATTCACGGTTCGACGGGTGTTGCTATTTCAAAGACGTGTTCTTGCGAAAAGCCTATCTGGTACAACTACTGGGATTACTGCCCACGCAATGAGCATGAATACTACACGCGGCTGAATTATTTACTCAACAATCCTATCAAACACGGTTACGTGGAAAATTTACACGACTACCCACATTCCAGTTTTCACGAGCTTTTCAAGGAATGGGGACGCGAACATCTTGCCGAACAGTTTCGAGCATATCCGACCAACACAATCATTGAAGAGGCACAGTATGATGACTTTTAGCATAAGTATTTCTCTTTGCGGAGTGCGGAATTTTAATTCCGTTTTTTTTACTATTGCGGAAATAAATTTCCGCACTCCGGTTTTTGTATGGAGTGCGAAATTTATTTCGCTTTTTCTTCTGATATTTTGCGGAATACATTCCGCACTCCGCGCACAAACACTGGATTCCCTCCTTGCTGAAGCAATGCGAAACAACCCGCAGCTTCGGGCATACAGTTTTACCGTGCAAGCCGCCGAGCATCGGATTGATGCCGCAGGAGCATTGCCGCCGCCACAAGCGGGCGTTGCGGTGGAACAAGTGCAAGTCGGCAATTTTAACATCGTGAACGGCGCACTCTCAAACAATTTTTACGCCTCACAAATGTTCATGCTTGGCGGTAAACTTGGTGCAATGCAAGACATGGAGCGGGCGCGAGTAAAAAATGAACAAGACCGCACAAAAGAATTTGCTGCAAAACTTCGCTCGGACATTACGACTGCGTACACAATGCTGTGGCGCATAGACCGCCAGCGCGAAATTTACGCCAGCACCGCGACCGTTTTGGAGCGTTCGATTGAAGTGGCTTCCTCACAGGTACAGGCGGGACGCTTTTCCTACGCCGAAGTGCTGCGTCTGCAAGCGGAAAAATCTCTCGCGCTCTTGAAACAAACAACGATTGGCAATGAACGTAAAACCGCGATTGCTATGCTCGCTGCACTTGTAGGGCGCACGAGTACAGCTTCTTTTGATGTTGTTCCTGTTCTTGCAGAACGCCGCTTCACGGAAATACAAGCGCGGGAGCGTCTTCAAGCACTTGCCGTCTTGAACCCAACGCTCAAGCGCATGGCGAGCATGATTGCCATGACTGAAGCGGAGCGGGTTTCCGTCGAAAAAGAGGCAACGCCCGATGTGATGGTGCAAGGTATGATAATGCGAATGCCGCAAGGGATGACGCTTACGGCAAACTCAACACTCTTCACGGGTGCGCTCGAATCACCCTTTGCGTACATCATTCGTGCGCCAAACGCTCCACCCGATTTTATGTACAGCCTCATGGCGCAGGTAACGTTGCCTTTTGCGCCGTGGTCGTCAGCGAAATACACCGCTAAAGCGCAAGAACTCGCTGCCATAACCCAAGCACAAACCTTAGAGCGTGAGAGCATGACGCTCATGCTTTCCGCGCAAATGGAAGAGCAGCTTCAAAAAATGCACACCGCCACACAAACCGCAGAAATTCTTGAAAGCACCGTCATTCCACTTTACGAACGCACCTTCGACGCGCAGCTTGCGGGTTTGCAATCGGGGCAAACAAGCATTAGCGGACTGTTGGACACTGAGCGGATGCTCCTGATGAAGCGTGATGACGTGCTGATGGCACGAGAGCAATATCACCTTGCGCTGGCGCAGCTTGAATTTCTTCTTGGCGAACCCTTACGATAACTTTTCAACCGGAGTGCGGAATTTATTCCGCCACAAAAGCAACTACATTCTATCTATTGCGGAATAAATTCCGCACTCCACATATAACTATGAAATATCTCATCTTTGCCATACTTATTGTTCTGACGGCGTGTTCACAAAAACAAAGTGGACACGCGGGACACAATGATTCAACTGCCACACAAGCCGCAAAACCCGTCAAATATATTTGTCCGATGCACCCCAACGTAACGTCGGACAAAGAAGGTATTTGCCCTATTTGCCAAATGGACTTAGTGCCGGAAAACAGCTCTGAAGCGAAGGAATATGCGGAAGATGAGCATGAAGGACACTCTCACGCAGAACACACGATGGGCGAACTTGTCGTAACAGGTCAAAGCCGCGTATTGGCAGACGTGCAAACAGCCGTAGTGCAAAGTGAACCCGTTCACCGTACCATTACTGCTATTGGAACGTTGGATTTCGCCGAGCAGAACCGCCGTAGCATCACTGCCCGCGTGGCGGGGCGGATTGAAAAACTGTACGTGAACCAAACGGGTATGACAGTTCGCAAAGGTCAGGCACTGTTTGAACTGCACAGCCCTGAACTCATGCAAACACAAAACGAATTTATCCTTGCAGTCAAAAATCAAGCATTGGCAAGTCTGAGTGGTGGCGCTTCTTCCAAGATCGTGGAGCAGATGCGGCAACGCCTGATGATAATGGGCATGACAAGCGAGCAAGTGCAAAAACTTGAACAAACGCAAGCCGTACAGATGACCACTACTGTTTACGCGCCTTCTGGTGGCACAGTGATTGAGAAAAAAGTGATTGAAGGAACATTTGTGAATATCGGTACGCCGTTGTTTGACGTTGCCGATTTATCACTCCTTTGGAATATGGCAGAACTCTATGAAAACGACGTGGCAGGGGTAAAAATTGGTCAATCGGTTGCTCTCAAGATACAGACGTACCCTAACGAAACCTTCAAAGGGCGCGTAGCGTTTATTTACCCCGTTGTGAATACAGAATCACGCACCGTGAAAGTTCGCATCGAAACGCCCAACCCTCATGGACGGCTGCGTCCAGCGATGTACACCGAAACGCTCTTTACACTCAATAGCGGCACAGGTTTGACGATACCTGATGATGCGGTGTTGGTAACGGGTAAACAAAATGTTGTCTGGGTGCAGGCACAAGGCGAAACGAACAAGTTTGAAGCACGGCACGTAACAACGGGCGCGAAGTTTGATGGGAAAGTGCAGATTTTGTCGGGGCTTTCCGAAGGAGAGAAGGTCGTGGCAAGCGGTGGTTTTTTGCTGGATTCGGAGCGACAACTGCGCGGTGGTACGGGTGGCGGGCATAATCACGGTGGCGGCGAACCTCCACAAAAAACGAGCGGCTCAATGAATGGGATGAAAATGTAAAAGCCGTTAGCGATGAACCAAGAACGCGCCTTAGCAATTATCATTCGCCTCTTGGCTGTGCTGTGTCTGGCGACTATTATCATTGCTGCATCGCTGGTGATAATGGCATTGCGTCCGTCCGTGCAACAAACGGTGGAGGCACGAGCATTTGTGCTGCGCGATTCCGCCGGACGTGTGCGGGCGGAACTGAGTGTGGACAAGGATGGTAATGCTGCGCTGATGTTTGTGGACAGCTTGGGGCGGAAGAAGGTGGTGTTGAAATAGGAAATGCAAGAGGTCATTCAGCAAACCGCTCCGCGAGCGGGCTGCTGAATTTTCCAATGAACATTTCTCAATAAGTTGAGAGTTGGTGCAATTTTTGCTTGTTTTTTCTTGATTGTCATATAACTTTGTAGTCCATTTCTACGTCAATAATACTGGTACTCGTTCGATTTGTTTTTATTTCAACTATCAATATGACAACGAAACGTGTTTTTCATAGTCATCCCTTATCCGAAGTTGTTTGTGGTGTTACTTTCAAAAATCTTGTTTTTAACCAAAACAATATTTTTCAAATCCAATCGGAACTATTAAAGACCACATATCCTCTTTGCGAGATTCTACCTCCATTAGGTGATGAACTACTCCTGCGGGAAGAGAACAGGCTTCAAGTAGAAGTAGAACCTCAAAAGACTGGAGCAGTCCTCTATCGTTTTCGCACCGAGGACCAACGTGGTCTGATTCAGATTCAGGGTAATAAGTTCTACTACAACTGGATTCGCCAAAATGCAGAACAAGAGTTTTATCCGGGCTTTGCTGAAATTTTCAAGACATTCCATTCATTACTGACCGATATACAAACAATTCTTTCCCGCACAATCGTCAATTCTGTTAAGTCCTGTGAACTTGGCTACCACGATCGGATTGACTGGAAAAAATATGCCGATACTGAAAGCATCCACGGTATTTCCCAAATTGTGAATTTCTCTTTGCCAACGTTGCTGACAACAAATGATAATACAGCAGAAGTTTCCAATTTTTCTTCTCGCTATGTTTCATCATTGCCGCACCTTTACGGCTATTGTACAACTGTTATAGGTACGGATAATATGCCAAGTGGCAGGTTGGGGCTTCGTGTTGAAAATAGTGTCAGGGGCAACCAGCAAAATTCCGTAGATATGCAAAGCATCAAAGAGTGGTTCGACAAAGCAAATGAGCTTCAAAATTCCCTTTTTTACAACATCTTTACAGAAAGGGTGCGCGAACAATGGAAACAACAATAACAAAAAAGTATTCTTTGGGAGATGAGAATAAAGTTTTATCGTATAACTCCCCTATCGACACTTTCCTCCAACGTGCGGGGAGAGTGCAACGTAGCACGTCTGTATCGCATAGCCCCCAGATTCATGATATGCCTTTGGGTATAGTTCCACAAGCAGAACCATTTTTTCTCTCAGAGCGTTCAGAACGCGCAATTTGGCAACCGGTAACATTGCCGAGCAATCCCATAGAGCTACATTGGGATTGGGAAATTTCCAGATTTGCGGACATCATAGAACGCCGAATTGACTATCTCAATTCATTACGTACACTTCGTGATGATTGGATTTCACTCGACAGCGTTCGCCCTGATAACGAGAGCATTACTCGTGCGACTGGTCTTTTGCAATCTCTCCGAGAATTAGTATTTAACTACAATCTTCAAATCCCCAAACTCATTTTAGGACCGATTCCTTCGGGTGGTGTTTCCATAGAGATTGTGAAAGATGCTGATAATGCTCTTTATGTCAGTATCCCCAACAATCAACAGCTAGTAACCCTTGAAACACAAGAAAATGGATACTTTAGTGAATATAAAGAAGGTGAAATTTCTCCTGATGAACTCATTGAAGCGGTGAATATTTGCTATCAATCTTTCTTTCGAGATGTATGTACCAACCAAGTTTGGGCGTAATTGATGATGGTGAAATTCTCTATCGGTATGCTTCACCAAGTGCGTTTCCGGCAGACCAAGAAGAAATACCTCTAAGCATTTTTCAGGATGGAAAACTTTCATGTGATTGGGAAAAACATCAACCCACACCGGAGAAATCTCTCCGTGTTATAGAAGGCAAAACAAGGCTTGTTTCAATAAATGTTTGCAATGAAATTCGTCACCCAAGAAATCCCAAGAATGGCGGTAAAATTGAAGTTGAGTGGCACCAAGAAATCATTCATGACCCAATGCCAAGTATTGATAGCCCAAACGAACCGGAAAACTATTCGCACTCGCTGATAAAAGGAAAGAAAAAAGCTGCTATTGTTGATGCTATACGAAGAAACTCAACGTGGCGAGATTTGTAAAATAAAAAGGATGCTGAAAGAGAATTTCAGCATCCTTTTTTCATTCTTTATACACCGTCTTTTCGACATTCTCCAATCTTCGGTCGCGGTCTTCATCGGCTTGATGTTTGACGGCAATTTCTGTTTCGATGTGCTGAAGATTCTTCCGAATGGCGAGAATGTCGCCATGCAGTGCCTTCAGGAAATATGCTATCACCGACACTAAACCTGTGATGATGTACAGTTCAAGTTTGTCCATGCGTTTTTTCCTCCGCACTCGTTTCGAGGACTTTCCACTCGGCATCCACTTTTACGGGATTGATAACCTGTTTGCCCGTGAAAAAGCCGATGATGGCTAAAGCAACGGTTTGAATGGTCTGAAGCGTGGTATCGTCTATCGGCAAGCCGAACATATTCGCCAGATATGCCAACAACGCTGCCAGTGCAGCCGCTGTGGTGAACCAATTTTTGGTTTGAGCAGTTTCAAAGACACGGGAGACTTTCCCGATAAGCGTCGGTGCGCTCATAATCCACTCAAACACTGATGGAATCTTGATAGTGGTGAGATTAACGGAACTCATACTGTTCTCCTTATGGAAATGATTCGGTGTGTAGGGTATGGTGAAATAGAAACCTTGTTTGACTGATTACCGCCCAAAAGCAAAACGGAATTGTGTTCTCGTCCGGTAAAAAAGCCGACATGACCGAAGGCGGGATTTGTACCTCGTGAGAGAACGACAATATCACCGCGCCGTGCTTCCTCAAGCGAAATCTCTTTGCCCCATGCGAGAAAACTTCTCGCTCGTGCAGAATTTGTACCTTGATACCCTGCTTTTTTCAGGCACCAATTCACAAAACTCGCGCACCACGGCACTTCGTCCGATGTGGCTTTGAGGCTTGTTGTTTGGTGGTATTCGACAATGCGCTCGTTGTGGTCATCACCATAGATTTCCGCCGTGCCAAGCTCGTGAACGGCGATGTCGAATGCTGCTCTGCTCATGGAATGGTGTGATTGATGAAGAAAAAAGCCGAAGCCTGTGGTGAAGGGACTTCGGCTCTGTCTTTATGCTTCATGCCGCAGCATCAATGCTTATGGCAATGGCAACTGCACAGCACCAACAGCAGTTTTTGCAGAGGTGAGAGCGTTTTTCACGTTCTCCAATGCCGTGCGGAAGGCAGCATCGGGCGTGAACTGTACTTCCCCTTCGATGCCTTTTGCTACAACGATGACTTTGCCATCTGTATCGGCTTGAAGCACGTCAAAGGCAGCAAGCGCATCGGTGCAATTTTTCTCCAAGGTTCCGATAGAGCGCACCGCGCTCACGAAATCTTGGAACTCGTCGAACTGACGGTAATTGCCGTTGTCTTGCGTGGCAATTCCTTCCAATTTGGTTACTTGCGATAATGCAACATTCATGGCTGCATCCTTTCAATAAGTGGTGGTGAATGATGAATTGAACGGCTGCAAAATAACAAGGTGGGAGGCGGCACGGAAGGGATTGAAATAGACCGTTATGGAAGAAATATTTGTTGGTAGCGTTATCATCTTGGTTAAGTAAGGGTTTCCTTGTAACTTTGTAGCACAGTAACTTTTACCCTACGTTAAAGGTACAACCATGAACACCAAAGAAGAATCTACACAGCATAAAGAGGATTCATCTGCTGTTCAGGTAAATGAGTCCAACATTCTGAACAAAGCCGCAGGGCTTGTTGCAAAAACTTTTGAACATTTGCAACGGCACGAAGAAGAGTTTGACGATACAAAAAAACGCATCTTGCACGAAATCCACAGCAAAGGCAAACGTACCAATGGCATTATATGACTTTCTTTACAAAGATATGTCGCGTCTTTCTTCGTATTACGCGCAGATTTTTAGGGGGAAATTACTCAGTGTTGAACAAACACAAGGTTTTGAAACGCAGAAATCAAGCACCGGCTCAGGTAGTGTAGGACACGTTTCATTTGCCCTTGTGAAAGGAGATATGCAGGCGGCTGAAAAAACTCTCGAACAAAGCAAGAATGTCAGCGACCCTCACGATATGATTGTAACTGATGTGTTGGCATATCTGCGTTCAGAAAATAAATTCATAGAAAATGTTCTCCAAGCAAAGCACGGCGAACTCGTTAAGGTGTCTGGTTCGCTTATGTTTGTTGACCGTCATATGGTACAACTCATCAGTACCTCTCTTGATTTTGCCTTCCTCGCAGGTGAGCCTATTGCGGAGGTCTTTGGGATAGGAAAAAATTCTACGAAAAAAAATCCTCAGCAGGAAAAAGAAGCCATGAAAGCAGTGAAACAATTATTTTCACAGATACCTTTGCAATCTGCATTTAGTCTTGAAACTGATGACGGTTGCTCTATTGCAGGCACTCTTAAAGAAGAATGTTTAGAAGAACCAATCTCCAGCTTCATTCTTAAACATGGTGGTAGTGAGTTGGCAAATTTTTGGATCATTGGTATCAAAGAATCATCGAACAACGATACGAGAACACGCCCAGCGATATTTGAGGCAGGAAAAAAAATGTCTGAAATTATCACCAGCCTCATTTTTCCCTCTCAATCCATCAAAGTTACCCCTTTAGTCATCTATCGTGAGTTGTAGGAGCGGTAAATTATGACAAATCATTGGAACTACTTTTTAGCATTGGAAGCGGATTTTGGTGTACTATCTCGGTATGTTGAAATTTCACAGCAAAACTATCCTACTTATTCAATTGAAATTGCCAAACTCTTAATGGCTGCTACTCAAGAATGTGATGTATTGCTGAAACAATTATCTGGATTAACAAGTGGAAATGAACAAGATTATAGAACAGCATTATTATTATCAATGCCTAATATCACCAAAATCGGCATCAAGCATATTGCATCTGGCATAGAAGTGCGACCATATAGTTCTTGGTCGTCTAGTCCAGCTACGACACCTACATGGTGGACTGCAAATAATAAAGTCAAACATGAAAGACATAACAAATTTGGTCAAGCCAATATCGAAAATTTGCTTGGGGCTTTTTTCGGTTTATACGTTGCCAACCTGATTTTTCACAAGGATGATTTAGACAAATTGGTCATACCTAAATATTTTGAGCCAATAATAGACAACAATGTAATTTCAATCAAATCCAACGTATTTCCGCCATCTTACAGAAGCTACACTTTCAAATTATCATAATTAATGCCTTATTGCCTCCGCCATTGCTTGTAGATACTTAACCTTTACCCACCCACCCTCAACAACTGCGGATTCACCAAATTAAACTTCTGCTGATTCTGCACCTCCTCCACCGCAAAATCTATCACTCGTGCTATCTCGCTCATGGCTTCGTTGAAGGTTGCGTCTCGTTGTGCTGTCCATTCCTCATTCGGTAAGGCGCGGCGACGGTATTGCAAACTAAAACTTGGGTCGGCAGTGGCGGCTGCCACGAGTTCACGGCATTTGTTCGCGGCTTGTGCCATCGAAAGCGTTTGAACGCTGATAAAATCTATATCCCACACGCGGTATGTTCCCCCTGCCGACTTTTGAATACCATTCAGTTTCGTGAAGTCGCGGATGAGGTATTGCGCATTGCGACGCTGGGGAATGTAGCCGTTTTGCGTCGGACCGGCTGCGGGAAAAACTGTCTCCCCAAAACCAAACTGCTTGTTCGCTGCATCCAGAAAAACGCCTTGCATCATATTCGTTCCTGCCGGATAGGTGCTGCCGTCAATGTATGACGCACCGGAATACGTGTTCGGCGCGGCTGGCGAGGTAACTTGCGAGAGCAGTATTTCCCGCGTGTCGAGAACTTGTGCGGGATTTATGCCGTCAAATCGGAAGAACCGCACACGAAAGCGAAACGGCGGCGTGAATGTACCACCTGCGTTGATGTAGGTGATGTTTGCATCGGCAGCATCGCGCCGAAGAAGCATGGTGAAGTTTTCTACGATTGCCATTGGGTTATTTCCTTCAGTTGGTGAACAAGATGTTGGTAGTCAGTATCGGTGATAACAAGGCTTTCATGGGTTTGCACAAAATGAACAACCGTGCTGTGCGGTCGGCAGAGTTCCGCAGCAATTTCCCGCACGGAATAGCCCTGCTCCACGAGAATTGCCGAGAGCGCACGGCGCACATCCACAAGACGACGAGCGCGTGATTTTGCCTTCAAACGCTGCTCCAAATCAGGGATATTCAGTGATTGTGCTATTTTGGGGTAGTCTAACATTGGGTTTGCATGAAAAATCGCTTAAAACGGCTGCAAATGCGTAATGGAGCATTGCGTAAATGTACGTGCGCACATGAGCGGAATGTCTGCTTCCGCTCTCGGTTTCGTTTGGTTGCTCCAAGCCACTCTAAAGAGCTAAAAACGGTACTTTTTTGGCAGTAAAGGGGTGTTTTTGCATGAATTTCACCGCAATATCTGGTAGAAATTGACGTGTTTCCTACGTTCCCATCGGATGCAGCCTTTTTCCCGCAAACCCGTGAGCAACGATCGTGCAAAGCGAAGCGAGCAGCCGTAATGTTCGGCGAGGGTTTGCTGTTGCAAACGGCACTCGCCCGCGTCATTGGCATAACTGGCAAGGATGAGGTACATCGCTTTTTCGGCATTGGTCAAACGTACATCGAGAGCGACGGACGTGGCTACGGTTGCAAATTCTTTTATCCGTGCCGTTAATGATGTAGCTTTTAATGAGGTTTTACGCGCTGTTTGTGCCATTCGCTTTCCTCACACGTTGGTATTCTTCAAACGTCAAAAGTGCTTTGTCGCGTAAGTGTTCCGCACGGCTGAAGTCGAGTGAGTCCACCTGAACAGCAGGATTCACGCCGCCTTGTGGCATTTCGACCGCAACATAGCGTCGTTGCTGTTGGTTGTTTTGCGTGAACATCCGTGCGGGTAATTTCATTGCGTCCGTTGGTCGTGCAAGAGCGCGGAAATCCGCTTCCACACTGAATTTCACGATTTTGCGCGGGTCGTAGCCGTTTGCAAAATGCTCCAGAAGCGTTTCCAACTGCGACCGCGCCGCGCCCATGCTTGGCTTTCGCGCACTTTCCCACTTTTCCCATTCCTGAGCAAAACCCTTCAATGCTTTCAAAGCCTCCGGCATTTCGACCGTGGTTGCGGGGGTGGGTGGGTGGGTTTTTCTCCTCTCCTCTACTCTGCTATACTCTTCTCTACTCTGCTCATCGGTAACGGTGTCGCTTGGCTCATGTATCGGCTGCGTAACGGGTACAAGCGGCGGTGTAACCGTTACATCGTCGTCATGTACCCTGCTTTTTTTGTTTTGGCGATACTTGCGAACCTTCTCCGCATTTCGCGCCCGCTTTTCGTACATCGGTGCAAGGCGCTTGATGAGACCGTTGCTGTAAAGCCAACCATCGTGAATGATGAACGCCGCCACTTCCGGGCGAGTCGCCTCTTCGATGAAGGATTGGAACACAGCGCGTTCACACCCAAACTTCCGAGCATAGACACCGCATTGGAATTCATTCCATTGGATGCGGTTGTCGTTGGCACGAGCCAAAACTTCCAGCATTTTGTTAAAGAGCGCGTACCCGACAAGCCCAAACTGCGATTCGAGGTAAATCACTTTTTCATCGGCGGACATATCCGCATCGTGTTTGAACCATTCTGCACCGTTCATACTTGCTCAAAATAATGCCGAAAAATACTGTGAAAATCTTTGCTTGCGTGAAGCGGTCGGGCGTGTTGTCGTGCGGGATTGTTGCTTGCTGCTGCTTGTTCGCGGGAGTGTAGTGCGGCACGTTCATAATCTTCCATGCGGAAATACTCACGCGAACCGTTGTACTGAAACGGTTTTAGCAAACCGCGCGAACGCAGTGAGTACACGACTTTGTACCCAACGCCCAAGGCACGGGCAAGTTGCGGTATGGTGTAGAGTTTATGCACGAGGGGAATCGTGTATGCCGAACACTTTTGCAATCTCCGCTTCCTGCTCTTGTATTTCGCGCTCAATCTCGGCGGCAATTTTCATCGCTTCCAACTCACGCCGTGCAATGCGCTGTTGAGCCGTTTGGTACTTGATACCAAGCCGCTCGGCAACCTTTTTTATCGTCCCGTGACGAAGGCGAATATGAGATAAATGTGGATTTTGCATTGTTGTTTTGTCATACTTTTATTATGTTACAGTAATACTACAAAACAAATATAATAAAATTAGCATAAAAAGCAATAATTTTAGAATGAATGATACAAAAGAAATACTTGCGCGGCTTCAGCATTGGGTATTTGTGGAGCAACAATGGACCAAAGCGGAATTTGCACGACGTACAGGTATTGCCCCGCAGAACGTAAACAAGTATCTGTCGGGCGAATTGAACATTGAGAATCTGTACATGGCGTTGCAGGATGCCGGCTGTGATATTCACTGGCTCAAAACAGGCGAACAGCCTACGCCCGATGCGGAAATGGTAAAGATTTTGAAAGATGCCGGTATTGATACGCCCGAAAAGCTGAAGGATTTTCTTAAAGTCGAGAGTGTCGTTGAGGATATTACGGCGATTGCTGCCAAGCTGGCTTCCTACAAACGTCGAAAGCCCCGACGCTAATGCCGTCCCCGTGAGCATTGTCCTTGTAGATGTGCGCGAGAAGCAAAGCAAATTGCCTCGTGCAAACTATTCGGTTCGTGTGAACTATCTGGTGCGCTTTGTTGTCTTGCTTACGGTGATGTGCATGATGCTTGCGCTGTTTTGGCGGCGAGAGACAACGGTGGAGGTTATTGAAGCACGGCAGTTTTTGCTGCGTGATAGTAGTGGTAGAGTTCGTGCGGGTTTGGTGCTGGAACACAACGAGCCGACATTATTTTTTGCCGACACGAGCGGTAAACGAATTTCAGAATACAAATAACGGAGATATGATTTTATGCCTCGCCCGCGCCGCGAAGATAGATGGACGCATCCGCTATATCGGATTGGTTTTTGCTTGAACCATAAGGGAGTCGTGTACACAGAAGTTGGCGGTGTTCGCAGAACAACGGGCTTGGTGTGGCATGAGAAAAATAAAAAAGCAGGATTGCTGGCTTTGGAGAAACGAATCCAAGAGTATTTGAATCCAAAGCCGATTATTGAAGAAGTTGAGACGATAGAAAAGCCCAAACAGCACACGACCAATAGTGCGTTTGAAGTCTTTGCAAAGCAGACCTTTCCGACACGCTCAAAAAGCTATCTGTACAACTGGAAGCAGGCAGTGGACTTCCTTTTGCCCACGAATGTTGTGATTACTTTGACGGATGAAATTCGGAATTATATGATTGAACAACTTGCAGAATCTGCGTTGCACCCGAATACAAAACGTCAGCATTTATCGTGTATGCAACAGTTCTTTGATTTTTGCATCGAAGAAAATTTTTGTGCGCGGAATCCTGTCAAAAAATCAATGTACCCGAAAAAAGTGAAAGCAGATGTAAAACCGTTTACAATAGAAGAGTTTCAGCGTATCGTAGAATACTTTGAGGCAATGCCTCCTTCGCTCAAAGCTCGTTCCGACACCAACAAAGACAAAAAGCAATTTGTTTTGTTGCTGAAATTTATTGGTGCAACGGCAATACGAATTAACGAAGCATTGGGTGTATATTGGTCGGACATTACAGAGGAGTACATTTTGATTCATGGGAAAGGCGGACGTGATAGAAAGTTTCCACTTGAACCATTTCCCGAAGTGCAGGCAATTTTGAAAGAATGTGAAGCATATCGGGAAGTCAATCGCGGCAAATTGTTCATTTGGACGGCATATGCCAAACTTGAATTGTGGGTACGTCAGGCATTGGAGGCGTTGGAGATTTCGGGAAACGGTCGCAATTTTCACAGCATCCGCAAGATGCGCGAAAATTATTGGATAAAGCAAGAGCGTTTGCCTGCGGATGTGATAGCAGCGATTGTTGGACACACAACCAAAGTACAAACGGAGCATTACATTCAGGCACTTGAAGTAAATGAGATGAAGACCATTTTGACACAATCCCGATACCTAATCAATACCTAAACTTTCGTAAAAATTAGGCATCATTTGGAAACTCATGTATTTTAGAATCAAGTTTTGGCGCGGTTTTGTCAGGGGTGGTGAAAGTGGATATTGCACCCACCTTCTGTGTGCCAAAACAGCAAAAACTAGTGCTAAACAGTCATTCGTTTAGCGGTTGTGTTATCCTAACTCTTTTAGGACGCGCCCCTAAAATAGCTACCAGTGCATTATTGCACTAACGAAGCCGGAACTGCCGGTAAATCCACAATAAACGCTGCTCCCTGCCCTAATTCACTTTCGCAAGAAACTGTGCCGTGCATAGCTTCTATCATGCGCTTGACAATAGACAACCCCAACCCCGTCGAATCTTCGCCGGCTGTCGGGCGGGCAGAAAGTTTAGCGAATTTGCGGAAGAGATTTTCTTTGTCCTGCGGCGTAAGACCCGGACCCTCGTCACGCACTGTAACGCGAACACGTCTGCTATCGGGGCGCGTAACGCTGACGAATACATTTTTGTTTGTCGGTGAGTATTTAACGGCATTAGAAACGATGTTTTCCAAGACCTGCACAATTAACTGCCCATCCGCCAACACCATGACAGAATCCTGCTCAGAACGGAAGTGGAGTTTGATGCTCTTTGCTTCGGCGCGTTCCCGAAAATCTTCCACAACACCTTTCGTTACGGTCGAGATATTGACGTTGCTGATGGTGATGTTGATATGCCCCGTTTCTATCGCATTAACATCCAACAGTTCCGTGATAATCGTGTGCATCCGCTTCGCGGTGTCTTCAATACGCTGTATTTGATGCCGCATATCCTCAGGCGACATTTTGTCGGAATACGACCGAATCATCGAAGTCGTCATCATAATACCCGTCAAAGGATTTTTCAAATCATGCGCGACAATGCCGAGAAATTCATTTTTCTCGTTGTTGAGCTGTACCAATTGAAGATTCTGCTCCTGTAGTCGAGAGTTGGCAATCTCAATTTCTCCGGCTTGTTCGTCCAAAATCCCCAATTGGCGCTCTATTTCTGAGGTACGCTCTTCCACCATACGCTTCAAAACGCGGTTCCGCTTTTCAAGATGTCTCGCCCAATACCTCGCCGTGCCGTACATCAAACCTATAATTGCCAGCCCATACAGCAACCACGCCCACCACCGCGCATACCACGCTGGTTGCACACTAAAGCGGTACTGTGTCGGTTCGCTCCACAGAAAGCCCTCTTGCTGGGCGCGAATTTGTAGCAAATACTCACCGCTTGAAACGGAAGGATAAATTTCTTCTGCATCATAACGAGCTTCCTTCCATGCGGTATCTGCACCAACAATCTCGCCGTCGCTCCGCACCAAAACAAGCCGTGTTTGATAGCGCACTTTTTCTGCGGGATATGCCAATGCGGTAAATTCTGCCTGCAAGTACAAACCGCTTGTATGTTCGCGGTGTTCGCGTCCTATCATTGTACCGTTTGCCCGTAAGGCAACGATAGTGGGCATTTGGGTTTGGGGAACAAGTTTTGCAAATTGCCGCGAGAGCAGCAAGCCGGAGCGCGTCCCAAGCCACAACTGCGTTGCCTTGTCAATGACCAAACTCCTGAATCCGGGCGACATCACTGTTTTTTCCAGCCGTAAATCCACTGCAATAATTTGGTTGTGCGTGTACATATACACACCGTGGTCGGTTGCAAATATCACGCCACCTTGCGGGGCAATCGTTACTGCAAGCGTGTTCCGGCGAGCAATTTCTCCTGAAAACGGTATCGTGTCTGCCTTTCTGTTATGATAATGCACAATACCGTAACTTGTTGCTAACCAAACACTAGTGTCGGATTCTGCAACGAGGTCATGTACTGTAAAAGGTTCACGAACAGCAAAAGGAAGCCGTACACTAAGATTCTCAAAGCGGTCTTGAGAACGGTTGTAGCGGAAAAGATAATGAGCGCTGTCGCGTCCGCCGACAAAAAGCGTTCCTTGCTTGGATTCGCGTATGACCGATGCGCCGCCCGTTAATCCGCGTGAAGTGTTGTAGGGTTGCCAAGTTTTATTGTCAGGTGCTTGTGCAAAAAGCCGTGCATCGGGGTTTTGGCTTAACCACAGTGTACCCTGCGAATCGTTATACAGCGCAAAGTAATAATTTTCGCTTTGTTCTTCTTTGTGAAGCACCGTCCATGCCGTACCGCGTATTTCTAGCACATACCCGCCGGATGTAGCGCAGACAATGGTTCCGTCGGCACGCTCTGCAAGTGCGATAATTGCCCCCCAATCGCGGTCGCTGATGCGGAGAATTTCTTTGTTTGGAGTTGTCGAAAGATAAGGACTAATGCGTAGAACAGCCGCACCGTCGCTAACGAGAATATCCCCGTTTCGTACAAGAAGCACTTGCTGAATAAACGGACGGTCGAAGGGTAAATCGGGCTTCAAAAAAGTGTACGGATGCAGCAACGCAATTCCGTCATCGGCACTCACCCAGACATTTCCGTCACCCGCTACCCGCACATCGTTGATGGTTTTGGAGTCAATGTACGACAAGGCACGAACAATCTTCGTTCCCGCGTTAAAAAAATGCAACCCTAAATACCATGTGCCGATATATACATTGCCTGCATAGTCAGCCGCAAAGCAGCTTACATCTCGCAAGGCGCATACTTGCTTCCATGTACGGCGGGAATCATTTTTTTCCTCCAGCGATGTTTCGTACACGCCGTTTGTTGTCGCAATCCACACTGTACGTGTTTGCCTGTCGCGGAGCAAAATGGCGCTTACGGAGGTAAAGTTCGCTTTGCCGACGGGAATTTCTTTGAAGACATCAGCCCCAACATCAAAACGAAACAACCCGTGTCCGCGCTGCGAAGCGGCAAGGATTGTGCCGTCGGCTTCTTCGGCAAAGGAAAATGTTCGGGTAAAACTGTCGGCAGTGTACCGAGCGCCGAAGGAAAAACGCTTCATTGTACCCTTTCGCAACCGCACAATCGCATCGGGTTCGCCCAGCCACAAATCGCCATTGGAAGCCTCAAAGAGCGATTTTGCGTAGAAAAGTGTGGAATCACTGTGCGTTGTGCCGCCGCGCAAGACTATTGGAAAACGCACAGAGTCTGCATCTTCACGGATTTTCACCAAGCCTAAATCGGTTAAAACCAGAACCTCACCTCTAATTGATTTGAGAAGCGCTTTGATATAAGGGCTGGGAAGGTTTTTGTGCAGCGTGGAATGCCGTCCGTCAAAGCGCACCACACCTGCATCCGAAGCCGCCCAGATAAAACCGCGTCCATCTTGAACGGTGGATTTGATGAGGTCTGTGGGTAGAACATTGCTCAGATTGTAGGTAACGGCTTGCATATCTATTTGTTGGGCGCTCAGGGGCAAGGCAGTAGGCAAACTCACAAAGCAGCATACTAAGAGCGCTCGCAGATACGCTCTTTGAGATGAACACAACAACGTAAACAACGGCATAACAAGGGAAAAGCAACGGTGGAAAAGCGGAATTGATGTGGCAATGCGTGATAACGAACTGTGCGGGATGACGAAATCTCTCAGAACCTTTCTCTCTTATCTTTCAACTGATAAACGTAACTTCCGTCACACTCTCAAATCACCGCCTGAACGCCTCAATTTAATGATTTTCTGCACAAAACGAGGAGTTTTTTCTTTTCATACGGCATCATCTATACTCCATACTTTCCTTAGCTATGCCGTTCATCCAAATCTGCTTGTGATACTTCTACAATCGGCAGTTCAATGGTGAAAGCAGCTCCTTTGCCTAACTCCGTTTCGCACCAAACGCGCCCGTTCATGGATTCGACAATTTTTTTCACGATAGACAAGCCTAAGCCTGTTGAATGTTCGCCACCGGTTGGTTTAGACGAAAGTTTCGCAAATTTTTGGAATAACATCGCCTTATCTTCCGAATTTAATCCCGGACCTTCGTCTTGAATTTCCACGCGCACGTGGCGCTCCGGCATCGGTAAATGCTCAATCGTTTCTGCCTCACGGGTGAAAAGCGTCGGTGCTTGTGCATACTCCGAACTCATCACACTGACATAGACACTTTTGCCGAGCGGCGAGTATTTGATAGCGTTGGAAATCAAATTTTCCAGAATTTGCATAAGCGCATTGCGGTCGCACATCATCATAATTTCGTCGGTGTCGTGGTTAAAGTGCAGGGTAATTTGCTTGTCTTGCGCCCGCAAAAAATAGCCCTCTACGACATCATTGACCACTTCGACGATATTCAACGCCATTGGATTAAACTTAAATCGCCCGCTTTCAATAGCGTTAATATCCAGCAAATTCAAGATAGTTTCCTGCATCCGCTTTGCGGTGATGAGAATATGCTCCATTTGGTCTTTTATTTCATCAACCGTCATACGTGATTGGTACTGCTGAACAATCGAAGCGCTCAGAATAATGCTGGTGAGCGGACTTTTGAGGTCGTGTGCAGCAATGCCCAAAAACTCATTTTTCTCCGTGTTCAGAGCCATTAAAATATCGTTTTGGCGTGTGATTTCCAGATTCCCCACGGACAATTCTGCCGTGCGCTCGGCGATTGTGCGCTCCAATTCCTGCTGCCGTGCTTCAATCGTGCGCAAACGCCATTTATAGAGCCAAACACCGCAGAAAACCACAAGGACAAAAGCCGCAATTTTCGCCCAAAGCGTCTGCCACCAATGCGGATGAATGATAATATGCAACCGTGCGCCTTCTTCGCTGCGTATCCCGTCGTAATTGGTGGAGCGAACGTGCAGCACGTATTCTCCCGCTTCCAAATTTGTGTAGGTTACTTCGCGCTTTGTGCCGACATCAATCCAATCCGTATCGAAATTTTCCAATTTGCAGTAATAGCGGATTTTTTCCGGCAGCGAAAATGAAAGCGCTGCAAATTCAAACGCGATAAAACTATCGTCCACCGACAAGTGCAATTCGCGCTTTTCGCTGATAATCGTGTCCGGCGGAGCGGGCTTATTAAACTTTTTGAACGCCGTCAGCACAACCGGAGGCGAGCGATAGTTTATCTGTACACTATCGGGATGAAACCGCACCAATCCTGCTACACTGCCAAAATAGATATATCCGGCGCGGTCTTTGAAACACGCATCCTGATTAAACTCCAAACCCGCACGATGACTGACTTCTTCAAACGTGTTGAAAGTGGCGGATTGTGGGTGAAAGCGGGTAATTCCTTTGCCCGTCGTAAGCCAGATGTAGCCTCGTTCATCGCCAATCACACTATACACAAAACTGTTCGGCAGACCATTTTTTTCCGAAAAGACGGAAAAACTGCCATTGGCAGGGTCAAATCGGTTAAGACCATTCGCCGTACCTATCCACAAAATGCCTTTTGCATCTTCGTGAATAGAGGAAACTTCATCACTGCTGATGGAATTTGCATTACTCGGATTATGGCGAAATGCAGTAAATGTTTGCGAACTACGGTCAAACCGATTCAGCCCACCTCCACGTGTCCCAATCCAGAGTACACCGCGCTTACTTTCGTACAAACTCCGCACGGCATTGGAACTGATTGCAGTACCTGTTTGCTCGAAAGCCTGACCGTTGCCTGTGCTACGAGACGTTGTGAGTGGCGTTGCACGATATGTCGTAAATGTTCCTGCTTGACGGTTCATCATCGCCAAACCGTTGCCTGTTGCCACCCAGAATGTTCCGTCGGCGGTCTCCAACAGCGAATACACTCTGTCATCGGGTAATGAGGAAGAATGTTGTTCGTCGTGTTTGAAGGACGTAAATGTTCCCGAGGCGCGGTCAAATCGGCATAATCCGCCGCCGTTTGTTCCCACCCAGAGTGTTCCCGCACGGTCTTGGGCGAGTGCCCAAACAAGATTGTTACTAATGCTCCGAGGATTATTCGGTGCGTGTTTGTATGTTGTTATTGCTTCGGAGGGCGGTTGTATTCTGTGTAATCCGTCGGCAAGCGTTCCAAACCAGATATTTCCTTGTTTGTCTTCCAACATTGACATAACAATACTTGAGCCGGAGCCGCTATCATTGGTCAAAAATTCAAACCGATATTCGTCCCCGTTAAAATAGCACAATCCCGCACCGTCAGTGCCAACCCAGAGAATATTACTACGGTCAGTCATCAACGACAAAACTGCATTGTGGCTTAAACTCTCGCGTTGTGACGGTGAATGGCGCAACAGTTTTGAAACACCGGTGCGTACATTGATAAGCTGTAAGCCTTCTCCGGCATATCCCGCCCAGAGCAAACCACCCTCGCCCACACAGAGCGTTTGAACTGCTGTGCCTTGTATTGGTGCGGGGAAAAAACGATTAACAGTTTTTTGAAAACAATCCACCCGATATACACCGGAAGCAGTACCAATCCAAAGCGCATTTGAGGGCTGCGTTTGTTGCTGCGGTGTCAAAGGACGCAATGAAGCCAAACCTTGTGTTGATGATGTGCCGACGGAAGAATGATTATCCGGCGCAAATGCTCGTATATCCTTGTCCGAAAGACCTTCTGCCGTGCCGATGCTGCGCCACGAATTTTTCTCAGGATTGAAGCACCAAAGCCCTTTGGGGGTGCCAATCCAGATATTGCCCTGCGCGTCGGTAAAGAGTGCTTGAATTTGCGGGGATTCCAAAGGACTATTGCCGCGTGTCCAATGGTTTTCGACCTGATTTGATGTAGGATTGACGCGTAAAAGACCGTATCCCGTGCCAACCCAAATTCTTCCGAACTTGTCTTCGGTAAATGCGAAAATATTGGCAATATCAGCCGAAGAAGGCTCTCGTGAAGGGCTTTGTAATGATTGTCGGTACAATGAAATTGGTGTAAAACGTCGGGAATACGGATTCATTCGTGCAAGTCCACCACCCAATGTCCCCACCCACAGTGTTCCCGATCGGTCTTCATAGAGGCTCTGGATGAAATTTTCGGGAAGCGATGCAGAATCACCTGCTTGAGACCGATAAACGGTCATCGTATAACCGTCGTAGCAGTTCAATCCGTTTTGTGTGCCGAACCACAAGAACCCTCGCCTGTCTTGGCACATTGCCTGCACAGAACTTTGCGATAACCCATGCTGAACAGAAGTACGTTTGAAGCGAACTTGCTGGGCAAGTGTTTTTTCTATTGAGCAAAATGCTATAAATACAATTAACAAAGAAAGATAGCGGACACGCCGCGCAAACGCGCAATTGGTCTGCACGTCCGAAAGGCGCACTATACTTGGCGGCATGAAAACGTGATGCTTCATTGTCCCTCAACATCGTCAAAATGGTGGGCAAATCGAAAACAAATGACCTACAAATTACAAAAAGTCCGCTAATGTCCGAAGTAATGTTCATCGAAATTTGCTATTTTGCGCACAAACATATTCTCATTCATTATCCCAATACTATGCCCTTATGCCAGCTTCAAGTCTTTTTCACGAAATATCGGGTTTACCGACCGAACAAAAAAATTCTGAAACAACGCGCATTGACGCTGCTTCAACAGAAGAAATTCTGCGTCTTATCAACGACAACGACACTCGTGTGCCACTCGCTGTGCGCGATGAACTGCCGACAATTACTGCTGCGGTGGATTGCATCGTCGAGCGCTTCAAACGTGGCGGGCGCTTGATTTATGCTGGAGCCGGTACGAGTGGGCGTTTGGGCATTGTGGATGCGTCGGAATGCCCACCAACCTACGGTACGCCGCCGGAAATGGTACAAGCCTTGATTGCAGGCGGGCGTGAGGCTGTTTTTCAAGCACAAGAAGGCGCGGAGGACAAGCCCGAAGCAGGCGCAAGCGACCTTGCTGCGCTTAATGTTGCCGAAAACGATGTAGTCTGCGGTATTGCAGCATCAGGCAGAACACCATACGTTTTGGGGGCATTGAAAGAAGCTACACGGCACGGCGCTCCAACGATTCTCGTAACAACATCTTCCCGTGAAAAATTAGCAGAACTCGGCATCACGGCTGACTATTTGATTTGCCCGAATGTCGGTCCCGAGGTCATCATGGGTTCAACACGGATGAAATCCGGCACAGCACAGAAACTTGTCCTCAATATGCTCACAACAGCAGCAATGGTCAGGCTTGGCAAGACATACGGCAATGTGATGATTGATTTGCAGATGACCAATGCAAAACTTGTCGAGCGTGCAAAACGGATTGTGATGGACATCACGGGGGCTGATTATGACGAGGCTTCGCGGGTGCTTGAGCTGACGGGTGGACACGTAAAAACGGCGCTAGTGATGCTGCTTGGTAATCACGACCTCACCACTGCCAAAGAGCGCTTGAATGCGGCAAACGGCTTTGTGCGCCTTGCCTTGGAGGCTTGATATTTGCTTGGTTGAGCAGCAAATGATGTACGGAATTGTCCACGTTCTTTACCACACTCTGCCGCTTCTCTTCCTTGTCGGGGCGGCGGAAGTGTAGGCTGGGCAAAAAATTATATCGGCTGATACGACAATAATTTCGGTAAAAACTCGTCAGTATATTTGTATGCACAATAGTTGTATGCACAGTGATTTTTAACAAACAGTGAACAAATGCTATGACCATTGAACAAGAATTGAAAACATCGCGCTTTCAGAACGATATTCAGAAAGCAGAACTCAACATCATGTTTACGGCAAGTTGGTTGAAAATGCAAGTAAGTAAACGTTTGAAAGAATATGACCTCACCAATGAACAGTTTAATGTTCTGCGTATTATTCGCGGACAAGCCCCTCATGCGGTTTGTGTGAAGGACATCACCGAGCGCATGATAGACCGCAATTCCAACACCACAAGGCTTTTGGATAAACTTGCCGAAAAAGGGTTGATTTGGCGGGAACCATCGGCGGAAGACCGACGAGAATTGTGCATTTCTCTTACCAAAGCAGGGCAACAAGTCCTCAAAAAAATTGACAATAGAGAAAAGAAGTACACCCCAAACGTTTCAACAGGACTGACTGACCTTGAAGCACAACTCTTGAATATTTTGTTAGATAAACTACGTGAAACGTTGTGATTTTTTGAACGTATAATGCTTGTACATACAATAATCATTGCAACAATAAATGTTGCAACATTAAAAAAAAACAATAGCATATCTCTCTCAATACTTCATCAATTTTTTAGCAGAATCGGAGTTTATTCTCATGGAAACACTCATCAATGGCTTGCACCACGTAACAGCAATCGCAGGAAAACCACAAACCAACGTAGATTTTTATGCAGGAATTTTGGGTTTACGCTTCATTAAAAAGACGGTTAATTTTGATGCACCGGACGTTTATCATCTGTATTATGGTGATGAAAACGGCTCACCCGGCAGCATAATGACCTTCTTCCCCTTTGGACACATTCAGCGTGGACGGCGCGGAAATGGTCAAATGTCCTACACAGCATTCTCCGTTCCCGAAAACTCACTTGGTTTTTGGATGGAGCGTTTGAAAACATTCAACATCACGCCCGAAAAGCCGCAACAGCGCTTTAATGAAGAGTTTATTCGTTTCGATGATAATGACGGTTTAGGGATAGAACTTGTAGCTACAAGTAATGATACCCGTCCTGCATGGGTAAGCGGCTCTATACCGCAAGAACACGCCATTCGTGGCTTTTATACGGTTGCGTTGCAGGAAATAAGCGGCGACCGCACGATTGACCTTTTAACCAATCAAATGCAGCACCGTTTGGTCGCAGAAGAGGGCAATAGAATGAGGTTTGAAGCGGGTTTGGGCGGTGCAGGAGCGTTTGTGGATATTATCGGCAATCCTGAAGAAAAACGTGGTTTGCAAGGCGCAGGAACGGTTCATCATGTTGCATTTGGCACAAACAGTGATGATACCTTGCTCGCAATACGTGAGATTCTAGCCGAAAAAGGCTTTGACGTAACGCCCTTGATTGACAGGCAGTATTTTCACTCAATTTATTTCCGTGAACCGGGTGGAATACTCTTTGAAGTAGCGACTAATCCGCCCGGCTTTACCACCGATGAAAGCAAAGAAGCGCTCGGCACGGCGTTGAAACTGCCTGAATGGTATGAAGCAAAACGTGATTTGATTGAGCAACATCTTGAACCCTTGGAAATACGCCTGTTGTGAGAGTAAAAAATTTTGCCCGAAATGTATCCGCACCCCTCCTACAAAAAAGGCTCATCAGCAACGATGAGCCTTTTTTGATGAAATGTCGTTATGGAATCTTACCGCGCAATCAGCATCCGTGCTTGTGCGCGGAGGTTTTCGCCAATGACCTGCACAATATACACGCCTGTTGGAAGTGACTGTGCGTCAAAGGAGAATTGCGGTTGCGGTGTGTTCAAAAGTGTGGTAAATACTTCTTCGCCGCGCATATTCACAACGGAAAGCCGCGCCGCGCCCTGGAAGAAGGGTAATTGTATCATCGCTGTTGCGCTCACAGGATTGGGGGCAATGCTGAGGATTTGCGCGAACTGTGTCGCGGACTGCATTTGTTCTGCAAGGCTGGTCAAAAGCACGTTTGTGGGTTTTTGCAGAATGAGCGATTTTTCAATCGCTGCGGGATATTCCGCAAACACTTGTGTTGAAGCCATGCTGAAGCCGGGTTTGTCTGCAATAAGCGTATAAGTACCGTATTCAATCATTCCCGCATCAAAGCGCCCATGCTTATCGGTGAGCGCTTCGGCAACGATTTCGCCCGTGTTGTTCACAAGGTAAATTGTTGCTCCGGCAACACTTTCTGCCGCCGGACCCGCATCATTGCTGACAACGCCGGAAACACTCGCCGCAAGCGCAATAGCAGGGCGACGTGAAGGGAGCGTAATGGTTACGCGCTCCGCAGCCGTTGCCGTTACGTTGATGCGCGTAGCTTCGCGCCAGCGTGTTGTGGCAATCGTTCCGGCAACGTAATACCCCGACGCAAAATCGCGTTCGCTGTTCGGGAAGGCTTGCAAGACGTATTCGCCCGGTGTCAAATTGCGGAAGGTGAACGTTCCTGCGCTGGAAACGGTCTCCGAGCGCACGTCCAGCGAGGCGTATTGCGGGGTGTTGGCGGTGGTGGCGGTCATAAATGCAATAACTTGTCCCGCAATAGCCGCACCGTTGCTGCCTCTAACGCTGCCCGAAAGCGAATTGCTAAAGGTAGGACGCGCTTCAAGGGCAAAGTTAATGCCTGTCAAATCGCCGGAAAGCCGCACACGACGTGCTTCAGCGAGATTGAGCGTATTATCGTAATACTGCGGAAGCAAGAGCGCCGAGGTCGTCGCTGCTGTGGGGCGTGGTTCGTCGGGTAAGGCTCTAAAGGTGTAAATGTATCGGTTATCAAGTTGTGTAATGCGATAGTTTCCTTGCGCGTCGGTGCGAGTGGTTCTGCGGATGATGCCGCCGTTAATCAAAAGCGGGTCTGCATCGCCGACAACTTCGATTGTTGCCGTCACAGGCGCATTATTGCTGCGCTGCGTAACTCTGCCGCTCACGGCAAAGAACCGTGCTGCGGGGCGACGCTGGACAACAGCTGCGTAGGACAAGGTGTCTCCGCAGCGAACATTGATGCGGTTTGCGCGTTCAGGGCTTGTAACGGTTGCAGTGGTGTTTAAGGATGTTCCCGCAAACCACACGTCGTTAAAATCATTACCCGAAAAACTCAGCGTATATGAACCTGCACCGATGGGCATGGTAAAAATGCCGTTGCGAATAGTCGCGGTGTAAAAGAAGGGCGAACCGCCCACTGATGCGCCCGTAACGTTAGTGACAAGTGCGCGAACCGTTCCTGCTGCAATCACTGTTCCGTCAGTTGCCCGCACAACGCCTTGCACAAGAGCGCAAACAACCGCACGGACGTACATCGTAAATGCTTGACGCGCTTCGGCAGGGCGCGGTGTGCCATTGGGGAGTTGCGCAATAATTTCAATGCCGAACTCGCCTGCTTGCTGCGGAGTCCAGCGTACCGTACCTGTCAGCGAATCAATCCGAGCGCCTTCGGGAGCGCGTCCCAGCGAATAGCGGATGCTTGCGGTGGTTGCTGCTGAGGCTGCCGCACGTGCGTTGTAGGTAAATTCTCGCCCAAGGTCAATAAATACCGAGCCGGGCATCGTGGTAAAACTCACCGTTATGGGCGGTGCTGCGACGTTGATTTGATAGGTTTGCGTTGTTGCGGTTTGTGCATTGGAAGCAAGAGCCGCACGAATACTTACGGTTACAACGCCATTCGATGCAGGCATCCAGCGAATAGTGCCGAGTGTCGCATCAATCGTCATTCCTTGCGGTGCATTGTCCAACGAAAAACGGAAAAAGGGGGGTGATGCGGGTTGCAGAGGATTTCCGACAATGCCGCCAAGCCCGGGTGGGAAATTCACGACATTCGCAAACCCTACCACAGGCTGATAGGTATATGCCGTACCGACACGTGCTTCCCGTGCGGGTTGGGAGCGGAAAGCAATCGTGGGTTGGCTTACACGCAAGTTGTACTCTTGCGTAACGGTCTGTGTGGTCGAACCACCGACAACACTTGCACGAATCACAACCCGCACCGTTGCAGTTGTGGGAAGTGTTGCGGGAGTCCAGCGCACTATGCCGGATGTGGCTTCAATGCTCATTCCTTGCGGTGCTGTCAGGAGAGTGTAATTCATCGGAACACGCTGCTGAACGGGAAGGATATTGACACCACCTGCATTTGTGCCGGATGTAACTTGTGTAATACTAACACCGGGCAAAATAGCAATCGCGTTGTAGAAATACGGCTGTCCGACAAATGCGTCGGCAAGCGGGAAGGAAATGAATACAGGGCGCGGCTCATTCACATTCACCGTAACGTTTTGTGTGCTGCTGGCATTAGCAACGGTTGTCGAAGTCGCAACGATGCTAAAGCGCACAGTACCGCTTGCAGGTGGCATCCAGCGCACAGTACCGCGTGTTGCATCAATGGTCATACCCTGCGGCGGATTCACGAGCGTGTAACGGATATTGGAAGCGGCTTCACGTGATGGTGCGGGCGCTAAACGGGTATCCACACCGTAATAGGCAAATGCTTGGTAGGTGTACAAAGCGCCGACCGATGCGGCATTGGGAGGAGTCGTTGTAAAGCGCACGGATGCTTGCGCGGCGCTTGGGGACAGAAATGTAATGAGAAACGTTTGCGTAACATTCTGACTGGCATTTGTTGCCATGGCAGCCCGCACAGCAACCCGCGTTTCAACAAGGCTGCTTGCCGTCGTAGTCCAGCGCACAAGACCACTGAGGGAATCAATCGTCATGCCTCGCGGAGCAGTTGTGAGGCTGTAGCGAATGGCGGCAGACTCTGTGCGCCCGACAGCGCGGGCTTGATAGCGATATTCTTGGTTTACAACGCCAAAAAGCGGCGGTGTGGAGGTAAAGCGGATAATCGGCACATTTGCCGGTGTGGTTTGTGCTATTGCGCTTTCACAAACGCTTGCACCAAATCCAAACGCTGCGAAGAGTGCAGCAAGAAAAAGTCGTAGTCGCATAGCGAAAAATCCTTGTAACAAAAAATTGATAGAATCCCTGCGTGTTCGTTGGAAAGAGAGAATTACGGAATACAGTGCTGTACGAAATGTGCTAAGAATGTGCGAAAGAACAAAGCTATCGCAATAAAGCAGCGTACAACACAACGTTACAAAAAACAAACCATTACGAAAAAAGTTACAGCAAAGTACGAAAATAGCAGAGAAAAAAAATTTGCACAAACAGAAACAAACTCGTAAATTTGTAGTCTTGATTCGCCAAAAAATCCACGATTTTGTGGCAATCACCCCCAAACTGCGGAAGTGGCGAAATGGCAGACGCACCATCTTGAGGGGGTGGCGGGAGTACTCCCGTGCGGGTTCAAGTCCCGCCTTCCGCACCAAAAATAGAGAAAAACCCTTGTAAAATCAACACTTTACAAGGGTTTTGTTTTTTTTTAGGAATACCTCACGCATACACAGTCGGTAGAGTAACGCGGATTCAAGGTTTTTTTTTACCTGCCTCGTTACCATAATTCTTGCGTAGCTGCGCGGAAAATGCGAAATTTCGGTTTATTTCCTCTTTTTCTTTGGATTTCATTGTTTTGGTCATGAAAAAATTCCTCACATTCCTTGTTGTTGGTATCCTAGCTATTATCGTGGTACTTGCTGCTGTTCCTCTGTTATTCAAAGACCGCATTATTCAGTACGTGAAAGAAAAAGCGAATCAAAATTTGACGGCGACGCTAAATTTCAGTGATGTTGATATTTCCCTTCTCAAAAATTTTCCCCGAGCAACGGTCATTCTGCAAAATGTCGCCCTCGTCAATGCCGCGCCATTTCTGGGCGACACGCTGTTTTCGGCAAAAGCGATTGATTTCACTGCCGAACCGATTGCCTATTTCCGCGAAGGCGTTGTGAAAATTCTCGCGCTGCATCTGGATGAACCCCGCATCTATACTCATGTTCTGTCCGAAACCGAGAAAAATTGGCGTATCACAAAACCAAGCAACGATGCGGCTTCTGCCAACGATACAAGTTCCATGCGGCTTGCGCTCAAGACGTATTCCGTGAAAAACGGCTATTTCCGCTTTCGCAGCGAACCTGCTGACCGCGATTTTATCCTCGCCAATATCAACCACGAAGGAAGCGGCGATTTCGCCAACGACATTTTTACGCTGGTTACGCGCACAAGCGCTTTAACAACGTTTGCACAACGCGGCGCTGTCTATATGAACGCGATAAAAACGGACTTGACCGCAGAAATCGGTGTTGATTTGAAGAAGAATATCTATACCTTCAAGGAAAACGAACTGACGATGAACGAGTTAAAAGCTGGCTTTGAAGGCTCTTTGGGGTTGCCCGACGACCGCGACGATATTGACCTTGATATTCGATTTGCCACACGGGACGGGGATTTCAAAGGGTTTTTGTCCATTATTCCGGCAATGTACTCCGAAAAATTCAAAGACCTGAAAGCAAGCGGTAGCGCCAATTTACAGGGATTTGTGAAAGGCGCGTACAACGACAAAGGCTATCCGGCATTTGAAGTTCGCGCCAATGTGCAAAACGGCATTGCCGAGCATCCCAAATTGCCCTCCGCGCTGAAAGGTGTGATGCTGGATTTTGAAGCAAAAAGTCCGGGCGGTGACCTTGATAACAGCATCATCACCATTCGCCAACTCTCGCTGTTGCTTGCCGGAAACCCGTTTGATATGACGCTGGAAGTGCGCACACCGCTTTCCGACCCGAATGTCGCTGCGTCGGTCAAAGGGCGCGTGAATCTTGCCGATGCGAAGCAGCTAGTGGAGTATGAAGCGCTGAACAAGATTCAAAGCGGAGTTGCGGCTATGGACGTGGAATTTCGCGGAAAAATGTCTGCCGTGAAAAACAAGGAATATCAGAATTTCAGCGTTTCCGGTACGGCAAGCGTGGAAAATTTCGAGCTTGCTGCCGACAGTATGCAACTGCCGGAAAAAGTCGCCGTGCCGTCTGCTGCGCTTACCTTCAGCCCGCAAAAAGCCTCACTTTCCAACTGCCGTGTGCTGCTCGGCAAAAGCGATATTGCGCTCGAAGGGCAGTTGGAAAATGTGATAGGCTACGCGCTCTACGACGATTTGCTCAAAGGCACACTGCGCCTGACTTCGGCATATTTCGATGTTAATCCTTGGATGAAAAACCGCCCCGGTGCTGATTCTGTGGACAAAGTGCCTCCAACGACCACACCAAAATCCGACACAACCGTGAGCAGCGTGGAACTGCCCGGAAACGTTGATTTCACGATGCAAGCTACGATGAAACGGCTTCTGTTCTCGAATTTGGATATGCAGGACGCGCAAGGAACGATGATTTTGCGGGATAAAATCTTGCGTTTTGAGAATTTGGGCGTGAAGTTGTTGGGCGCGAAAATGCTCGCAAACGGGCTTTACAACACGCAAAACCCGCTTCAACCCAAGACCGAATTTTCTTTGCAACTCAGCGATGTCGGCGTAAAAGCGCTGTACGAAAAATTTGTTACCGTACAAGAATTTGTGCCGTTTGCGAAGTATTTGCAAGGTGTAATGGGCTTAAAACTTAAACTCGCTTCCGACCTTGACGGTTCGCTGAAGCCTGTCTGGAACACGTTTGTCAGCGATGGCGGTATCAACGTTGCCACGCTCAAACTTGATGATTTTAAGCCTTTCAACGCCCTTGCCGATGCGCTAAAGGTGGATGCGCTAAAAAACCCGACACTCTCCAAATTCAGTGCGTTTTACGAAATCAAAGACGGGCGTTTTTTTATCAAGCCTTTCAAAACCAAACTTGCCGGAATTGACGCAAGTATCGAAGGCTCAAACGGTTTGGACAAATCCATTGACTACACCGTGAATCTGGTGCTTCCGGCGGAGAAGCTGACGGGTGCTGCTTTTGATGCACTTGGCAATCTGGGAGGCGTGAATTTATCCGCACTCAAGCCCAAAACTATTCCTGTAAGCGTCCATATCACGGGAACGCTGGACAATCCGATAATTCAACCGTCGCTGCAAGGCGCACAAAACGTAGGGCAGCAAGTCTTGGATGCTGCGCAGGAAGAAGCAAGGCGACGCGCAGAGGAGGAAATCCAAAAAGCACAGCAAAAACTGAAGGAAGAAGCCGACAAACGCGCAAAGGAATTAGAAGACAAAGCCAAGCAGGAAGCCGACCGCAAGGCAAAAGAAGTTGAGCAAAAAGCAAAAGACGAGCTGAAAAAACGCCTGCCATTTGATATTTTCGGCGGAAAAAAAGATACGACTAAGAAGTAATACATTCACCATCAGCAACGAAAAAACCATATCATGCTCACAAAGCGCATCATTCCTTGTTTAGACGTTAAAAACGGCATGACCGTCAAAGGTATCAATTTCGAGAATCTCCGCGAGGCGGGCGATGCCGTCGAACTTGCAGAGCGTTATGCCGCAGAGGGGGCAGACGAACTCGTTTTTCTGGACATTACTGCCACGCTGGAAGGGCGAACAACATTTGTGGATATGGTACGCAAGGTCGCATTTACGCTCAATATCCCTTTTACCGTTGGTGGCGGTATCTCTCGCGTGGAGGACGTTTCGCGGCTTTTAAGTGCCGGCGCGGATAAAATTTCTATCAACTCGGCGGCGGTAAAAAATCCGTCGCTTATCACGGAATTGGCAAACGAATTTGGCTCGCAGTGTATTGTTGTTGCGATTGATGTTCGTCAGAGCAGCCCCGATGCGGCTTGGAATGTGGTCATTAGTGCAGGAAAACAACCGACGGACTGGGAGGCAGTGCGCTGGGCGCAAGAGGCGGAAAATCTTGGTGCGGGAGAAATTTTGCTGACCTCAATGAACAATGACGGCACAAAAGCAGGCTTTGCACTGGATATTACCCGCGCAATCGCGCAGAACGTCGGTATTCCCGTCATTGCATCCGGCGGAGCAGGGACAATGCAGCATTTCAGCGATGTTTTGCGGGACGAAGCAGGCTGTGGCGCGGCTGATGCAGCCTTGGCAGCAAGTCTGTTTCATTTCGGAGAGATTGCTATACCAGATTTGAAGCGCTTTTTGAGGGATGAAGGTTTACCGATACGCTTGGTGTAGGATGTGGAAATGTGCATTGTGGAGGTTTTCCACAGTGGAGAATCACACTTACTCATAAACGAGCATCCTTGAAATACTGATGAAACCTTGCTTGCAAGTTTTTTCTTTCATTATCCACAGCATTTTTGCGGGTTGTGGAAAACTGTGGAAAACTTTTCCCCATACAAGCCCATTTGATGCGGCTTTGGGCAAGTGCCTGTTTTTTCAGCACCGAATATTACGAATCCATAAAACCAACATAAATTTTCGTCTGCCGAAAAAAAATCTTTTTGGCGCAACGGACAAAATTCGCAAAATTGACACTCCACAGTAACACAGAAGCCAACCAATAAAACAGCGAAGCCCAAACGCTGTGTTTATTACGAGCATCGACACTCGTTCTTCCACAAAAAACGCTCAGAGACCTCTCAGCCTAAGCGTTCTACGGCTTCCGCATTCATGCTGCAATTAACAAAATTCGATACCACCTAGTTAAGCTCAAGGGAAGTACAATACTATGCCCCAAGATGCTACGATGCTCTTTGCGCAAAGCGATTCGGAGGCTTTGCCCAAGATTTCTCCGCAGTTCCACGCAGATTCAGCTCCAAGCCATGCAAACACCTCGCCCGCAGATGTTCTCTGGGCAAAGTGTTTGGCGATTATCCGTGATAACATCAATCCGCAAGTTTTCCGCACGTGGTTTGAGAATATCCGTGCTTTATCATGGAACGGTTCAAAGCTGCTAATTCAAGTTCCCAGCCAATTTTACTACGAATGGATAGAAGAACATTACGGAGCGCTGATGCGTACTGTTCTCAGTCAAATTCTTGGTGCCGGTGCAGAATTGCAATACGAAGTGATTGTGGATAAATCGGAAGACACAACACTCCAAGATCGCACCATTCGTTTGCCGGCAATGCGCCAGCAAAATCCTGCCAACGCATCCGCAACACAAGCAGGATTGCCCTTTGCGCAGCATCAATCTGTTCCGCAGAATTTCCCGACGTACCTCAACCAAACATACGTTTTCGAGAATTTTATTCGCGGTGAAAGCAATCAACTTGCCGCTGCTGCGGCAATTGCCATTGCGGACAATCCGGGTAAAACAAAGTATAATCCGCTTGTTCTCTACGGTAGCACGGGGTTAGGAAAAACGCACCTTGTGCAGGCTATCGGCAATCGTGCGCAGCAAATTCATCGGAATATTCGTGTCTTTTATACCAACAGCGAGCGTTTTACGATGGAGTATGTCAATGCGATTCAAAACGGTAAAATCAATGAGTTTACGAATTTTTACCGCAGTATTGATATTCTGATTGTGGACGATATTCAGTTTTTTAGCGGCAAAGAAAAGACACAAGATAACTTCTTTCATACGTTTAACGCACTGCACCAATCCGGTAAACAAATTATTCTGACGAGTGATAAACCGCCGAAAGAGATTCAAGGTGTGGACGACCGCCTTATCTCTCGTTTTCAATGGGGC
Organism: Candidatus Kapaibacterium sp.; assembly: GCA_025455065.1. Taxonomy (GTDB): domain Bacteria; phylum Bacteroidota; class Ignavibacteria; order Kapaibacteriales; family UBA4661; genus PH2015. The sequence goes on from JALONG010000035.1 coordinate 67,059, forward strand.
TTAACGGCTGACGTGCAGCCGCCGGATTACGAAATGCGCCTTGCTATTTTGCAGCGCAAAGCCGCCGACGAAGGTACGCAACTTCCGGGCGACGTTATTGAATACCTCGCACGCAACATTACATCCAGTGTTCGGGAGTTAGAGGGCTGCCTCATCAGCCTTTTAGCGAAAGTATCGCTCGACGGGCGCGAACTCACGATTGACCTTGCCCGCGAGGTTGTCAAAGGCATTGCAAGCGAGCATCCGAGCAAAGAAATATCCGTAAAGTCCATTTTAAGCGCTGTTTCGGAACATTACGACATCGCGCTCACGCTCATCACCGGAAAAACACGCAAACAAGAAGTAGTGTTGGCACGGCAAACCGCGATGTACATTTTGAAACAGCACACGCAGCTTTCGCTCAAAAGCATCGGATCGCATTTCGGCGGACGTGACCACACGACCGTTATTCACTCGTGCAACATGGTGAAAAATTATCTCGAAACCGACGCGCGGACGCAAACAGCTATGGGTGCAATTTTAGAGAAACTTGGTTTGAAGCGCCCTTGAATGCGGCATTTCGCTATTTCATACCTCGTCATTTATAGTTCATATTTTCCCAAGCGTGATTCCTGCTAATTTCTTGCTGTTTCTTGAATTGACTATTTTTAAGCTTTGCGCAATGCTATGCCACACCTGATTTTAGAACATTCGACCAACATCGTCGAAAAGCCTGATTTTGAGAAACTTTTCAGTCGTATGCACTGGGTATTGAATGAACTCGGCGCTTTCAAACTCGCCGATATTAAAAGCCGCGTTCACCCTTGCCCCACGTACTATATCGCCGATGGCGACGCGAATCATGCGTTTGTCCATTTGCGTCTGGAGATTTTGGAAGGGCGCAGCACGGACATTAAAAAACAAGCCGGAGAACGGCTTCATACCTTACTCCGCGAGACATTTGCCGCGTCGGCAAAGGAGCGCGAGTGTCAATTTTCCGTCGAAATACGCGATATGGCAAAAGATGGGTATTTTAAGTAGCCCCTAATTTTCTCCAGACCGCTTCCGCACACTTCTGTCCGTCAATCGCCGCCGAAACAATCCCGCCTGCGTAGCCTGCTCCTTCTGCGCACGGATACAAGCCTTCTATCTGCGTGTGTTCCAGCGTTTCGGGGTTACGTGGTATTCTGACGGGTGAGGATGTACGAGATTCTACGCCGTGCAGAACGGCTTCGTTGGTAAAATACGGTTTCATTTTTTTCGCAACGTGCCGAAAAGCGTCCTGCAATGAGCGTCCGATAAGCGGCGGCAAAATTTCGTGCAACGGCGCACTAATGATGCCCGGTTGATACGATGTTTTAGGGAGCGTTGCCGAAAATTTTCCTTGGACAAAATCCACTAAACGTTGTGCCGGCGCGGTTTGCAGACCTCCCTTAGTGCTTCCTGCCTCAAACGCAATTTTCTCCAATGACTCTTGGAAACGTAAGCCTGCTAATGCTCCAAACTCCTGCCATGGTGCGATGTCCGGCAGATTGATAGCCACAACCACGCCGGAATTAGCGTAGGGATTATTCCGCTTCGAGGGCGACCAACCGTTGGTAACAATTTCCCCTTCCGCCGTCGCGCATGGCGCAATGATGCCCCCCGGACACATACAAAACGAAAACACCCCGCGCTCCCCACCACGTTTGCCGCCATGCACCTGCTCTACCCAACTGTATGCCGCCGGAGGCAAGAGAGGATGCCGCTCTCCGCGTGAGGATTTGTACTGCATAGCATCTATCAGGCTTTGCGGGTGTTCAATGCGTACGCCCATTGCAAAAGGCTTTGCTTCAATGGCAATTCCTTGACGGTGCAGCATTGCAAACACATCCCGCGCCGAATGTCCTGTTGCCAAAATAACACTCCTGCTCAAAAACTCCTGTCCCGATGCGGTTTGTACGCCTTCGATACGATTGTTGTGCAGCATCAATGCCGTAACGCGCGTACCGAAATGCACTTCGCCGCCGCTTCTGAGGATACTTTCGCGGATAGAGGTGATAATCTGCGGCAGTTTGTTTGTGCCGATGTGAGGATGTGCTTCCACCAAAATATCCTCCGAAGCCCCGTGCGCAACAAGCAATTCCAATACGTTGCGGACATCGCCCCGTTTCGTTGAGCGCGTGTACAGTTTTCCGTCGGAATACGTGCCTGCACCGCCTTCGCCGAAACAGTAGTTAGAATCAGGGTTCACAACGTGGTGGCGGTTGATTGCCGCTAAATCGCGCCTGCGCTCTTGCACAGGTTTTCCGCGCTCCACGATGATAGGTTTTATGCCGCGTTCAATCAATCGCAGCGCTGCAAAAAGCCCTGCCGGTCCAGCGCCAATAATGAGCGCAGACGGCGCACTCGACACGTCGCGTTGCGGAGCAGTGTACACGGCTTCAAGCGGCGTTTCGCCCACATAGACATCCACCTGCAAATGCACGTTGATATGCTTGGAACGCGCATCCAATGAGCGTTTGCGCTTTCTTATCATGCTGATTGTTTCTGCCGCTATACCCAAAGAATCCGCAACAGCGGCTTTCAGCAAGGTTTCATCGGCATCTTCTTCGAGGCTGACTTGTATGGTGTGGTGATGTATCATGGTGCATTGGGCGAGGCTGAGTGAGGTCAAAATGTGCGTTTATTCGACAACAATCAAGTGTTTCGGTATTGCTCCGGTCAAAACCTCGCAACCTGTTTCCGTGAGCCATACATCGTCCTCAATGCGGACTCCGCAGCGCTCGGCAAGGTATATTCCCGGCTCAATCGTAATCACTGCTCCAACGGGCGCAATATCATCGGGAAAACGGTATGAAACACTCGGTTTTTCGTGGACTTCTCGCCCTAAACCATGCCCCAAACCGTGTGCAAAATCGTCTCCGTAGCCCGCATCTTTGATAATCTCTCGCGCCGCAGCATCCAGTGTCGCAACGTTGATTCCGCCTTGTGCAGCAGCGATGCCTGTTTCATTCGCCAACAGCACCAAAGCAAAAATTGCACGGTCAAACATCGCCGGTTCGCCCAGAGCAAAGGTGCGCGTTACGTCGCTGTAAAACCCGCCTACGCGACAACCAAAATCCAACGTTACAAGTTCACCTTGCCGAATCGCCTTATTGCTTGCGCGTCCGTGTGGAAGCGCACCGCGAACACCGCTTGCAACAATCGTTTCAAAGCCTTCGCCCTCAGAACCGAGTTTTTTTGCAACGTAGGCGACTTCGGCGGCAATATCGTTTTCCGTCATGCCGACTTTTGCCACGCGCAACACGTGGTCATAAACCTTTGTGGCAATAGCGGCTGCGGACTTGATGCAATCTACCTCTTCGCGGGTTTTGACCATGACGACAGCCTCCACCATACCCGTAATTGCTTTCCACGAGCGCCCTTCCACTGTTCGCTGCATCGTTTCTGCCCCTGCTACGGAAATATGCGAAGCCTCAAAGCCTATTGTTGTTGCGCCTTCCGGCAGCTGTTTTTCCTGAATATACGCCCACCATTCGCGTTCAATGTGAATGGTCATGCCGGACGCGGTAATTTCTTGTCGCGCTTGTTCGGCGTACCGTCCGTCGGTGATGAAATGCGCTGCGGTGCGCGTCAGAACAAGCATAGCGCTCGAACCGCTAAAACCCGTTAAATAGGCAACGTGCGGGACGTGTGTAACAAAAAGTGCATCAATGCCACGCTCGTCAAACTCGCTGCGCAGCTCTTCAATACGTTGTTCGTGAATGATTTTCATTGTTGGTGATTGGGTGTGAACATTGAGAGGGAAAGCGCCTGACGTGTTTGTCAGGGCTGTTGTGATACGGACACTTGTGATACGGACGCTTGTGTTTATCGGGCTTTCAGCCTGTTGTCGTATAGTCGCAAAAAATCCGGCACATTGTCCAAAAATTTGTCCAAAATTGTGCCGGATGAGGCTGTAAATCTATACATCGCCATTGTTGCGTTACTTGAGTTTTTCGATACAAAGCATATTCGTTTTGGAACGTGCTTTGAGCGGGCGACCAATCGAAATGACGACCGTTGCGCCGGATTTCAGATAATTGCGTTCCAGCAATGTTTCTTTTACGCGCTCTATGGCTTCGTCGGTGGAATCAACATCTTCCAACTGCACCGCTTGAACGCCCCAGAGTAGGTTCACTTTGCGGGAAACTGCCGCGCTTTGGGTAAAGGCGAAAATCGGCAGAACAAACTTGCGCGAAGCCATATACCGCGAAATTTTTCCCGTTGTCGTAACCGCCGCAATAGCATCCACCTTCATTTCTCGAATGACCGTGCCGACAGCGCCGGAAATAGCGTCTGCCAGCGAATCCGGTAAATTGATGTCCAATGCGGCTTCAGCGCGTTTTTTCGAGATTTCTTGTGTGCGGAAAAGTTCGCCTTCGGCTTCTTCACAAATCATCCGCATATATGAAACCGTTTCTACCGGATACGCACCAACGCTGGTTTCTGCACTCAGCATCACGACATCCGTGCCGTCAAAAACAGCATTGGAAACGTCGCTGGCTTCGGCGCGGGTGGGGCGAGGGTTTTGAATCATGGATTCCAACATCTGTGTCGCCGTAATCACAGGCTTTGCTTGGTCGTTGCAAAGCGTAATGATGCGCTTTTGCTCAATTGGCACACGAGCCGCAGGAATTTCTACGCCCATGTCGCCGCGTGCAACCATGATACCGTCGGAAACTTCAATAATTTTCTCAATGTTATCAAGTGCTTGCGGCTTTTCAATTTTTGCGATAATCCACTGCGTACCGCCATGTTTTTTGATGTATTCCTTACATTCTTCTACGTCTTCCGCCGTGCGCACAAACGAAAGTGCGATAAAATCAACGTTGTTTTTGATAGCAAAAATAATGTCTTTTTTGTCTTTCTCCGTCATTGCGGGTTGGCTCACGTGGACATCGGGCATATTGATACCTTTGCGGGATTTGAGCAAACCGCCGTTTTCAACGATTGCCCGCACGACCTGACCGTCGCTGGAACGCACTTTGATTTTGAGCAAACCGTCGTCGAACAATACCAGACTACCTTCTTTCACATCTTTGGCAAATGTAGGATAGCGCACGGGAATAATATCGTCCGGCTTGCCGCGCTTATTCCACACGGCTTCGTCGGCTAAGAAAATATCCGTGCCGTTCACAATGCTGATAGCTCCTTCGTGCAGGTCTCCTACGCGCAATTTCGGACCTTGCACATCCGCTAAAATCGGTATATGCACACCCATTTCTTTTTCGACGGCACGGATAATGTCCATTGCCTGCAAATGCACTTCGTGTGAGCCGTGCGACATATTCAAGCGGAAGGCAGTCGCACCAACGTTTATCAAGGCTTTTACTTTTTCTTTGGAGGCGATGGCAGGACCAAAGGTGCAGAGAATCTTGGTACGGTGAATTTTATTGCCGACTTTGAGTTGTGTCTTTTTGCCCATGTACACTTCCAAAAGGTCGGCGGAAGTAGCGGCAAAGTGGCTTGATTTGTGAGGAACACTTTGTGCAGACGGCTTGGCAGAAGAAGATGTTTTTTTTGCGATACCATTTTTCACGCCCGATTTGGAGGCACTTTTGGATGCTGCTTTTTGAAGTTTCTTGCTCGGTGCAGCTTTTACCGATGCAACTTTCGCCGATACTTTTGTCGAGGCAGTTTTGGATTTCGACGCGGACGCTTTAGCCATAATAGAATTCTCCGAATTGGTCAAACAACATGAACACAGTGTGAGTTATTTTTCTGAAGCATAATTTACAGAAAAAAAGTGGGAAAACTTCGGGCAGGGAAGAAATTTTGGCGGAAAAGTTTCGCGTGTGTTTTTGAGTGCATTTCTGTGTAGGTTCTGTGTGCGGGGAAGGGAATTTGTTTGGCGCTTCTTTTTGGATTTGCCTCAAAGAAAAGCGATATTGCGCTTGCTTCTTCTATGTGTTTGGGCAATGGCTTCCTATCTGCTCGGTTAGGCTTTCAATGTGTGGGTTCAATGTGCAGGAGCGCCACTTGGCAAACGCAAACGATTTCCGTGATTCGGTAAAAACCACTACCCACATTTTTCTCCATCGTTGAACATCTGCTATTATGCAAACGTTCTTTTTACCTATCATAAGCAGCACTACTTGAGAACGTTTACGAATATCTGTAACTATGGTCGTGGATAGTGTAACTTCGCAACCCGCCACCACGCTAAGCCAAAAAAATTAGCGCCCCACGCACCTTTCCACAAAAAAGCCCTGCACACCAGACTACATTTCGTGTGCAGGGTTTTTCCATTTCAAGGGCAGTTTGTGAAAAAATGCCCTTGAAGCATGGTGGAATCCGGTCCTGAGGTTGAGTAAAGTGTTCTCATACCTTCAAAATATCTCCCCAAGCCTCTATTGGTGATGCTTGCAGCCACGTTCATTTCGTTGAAGCGCAAATTTTTTGTAGATTGGTCATCACAAATAAAAACCAAGAGCATTTCCGTCTGAAGCAATCATGATTATCGCCAATCCCCTGTACGACGTAGTATTTAAGCGGCTTATGGAGAATGAAGCCGTTGCGAAGTTTTTTATCGGTACGCTGCTGGACGAAACGATAGAAAGCGTTGAACTCCAACCCCAAGAATTTACCTACACGAGCGAACTTGCGGGGTTGGCGGTCTTTCGCTTGGACTTTATCGCTACTATCAAAACCGAAAGCGGCGCACTCAAAAAAGTTCTCATCGAAATTCAGAAAGCGAAAAATCCGATTGATGTCATGCGCTTTCGCAATTATCTCGCCGAGCAGTACAAAAAAGAAGATGTCATTGAGGGTAGCCCTTCGCACAGCAAACGTGCGCTTCCGATAACGACAATCTACATTCTTGGTTTCACACTGCCGGAAGTGGAAAGCCCCTGCATCAAGGTCGAGCGGACGTACAAAGACCTTATCCACAAAACCGAACTTTCGGTCAAGAGCAGTTTTATCGAACAACTGACGCATGATTGTTTCGTGGTTCAGGTCGAGCGTATCACCGAGCGTTATCAAACACGCTTGGACAAGCTGCTCAGTATTTTCGAGCAACGGAATTTTACCGACAGCACGGAAGTAACGAAGGATTACCGCTACACGCCTGACGTGGAGGAAGTCAAAACGATGCGTGAAATTCTGCATTACGTCGGCACCGACCCCGAAGAGCGGAAGCAGATAGAAATAGAGCAGGAGGCATGGCGAACGGTGAACGCGATGTTTGCCGAGACGCGAGAAAAATATGAGAAGGCAATGGAAGAGCAGAGAAAAGAATTAGCGGAAAAAGACCGCATCATTGCTGATTTGATGAGGAAGTTGGGCGAACAACCCAACACGTCGCCATGAACGTAAGGTCTATTCATACAGCATCAGCAAAAACACGCTCAAGACCATTATTGAGAATCTGCAAGCAGATACATTGTAGCCGATGTGTCCCTTGAGCCTCACGTACCTTCCCACAAAAAAAGCCCTGTATGCCAGACCAAATCTCGCGTACAGTACTTTCCCGTTTCAAGCGCAGTTTGCTCAACAATGCCCTTGAAGCACGGTGGAATCTGGGCTTGAGGGTGGTTAAAGTATATTGCTCTTCAAAAACTGCAAACGTACAACAACTTTACGGCAGGTTTACCCTCTACGCACGTGAGCGGATAAGCGTTCAACAAACGTTTGCCCTTTTGACCAAATGAATATCACGCAGGATTGACAATACAAAAACTACGACAACAACAATAGATAACTACGACAAAACTCTCGTATATTTACGAGTTATAGGCAACCATAGGACGACAGTGCAACCAAACATAAAAGACAAAAAAGTATGACATTTTTAGAATTAGCCGAAAGAGTTTTAAGAGAAGAAAAACGACCGCTGACCGCCAACGAAATTTGGACTTTGGCGACAGAAAAGGGTTATGACAAACAACTCAACAGTGAAGGCAAAACTCCTTGGGCGACACTTGGTGCACAGATTTATGTTAACGCAAAGGACAATCCAAAATCACCTTTTGCACAGACAGACAGCAGACCTAAAAAATTCTATTTAAAA
>JALONG010000036.1 GCA_025455065.1 Candidatus Kapaibacterium sp.
ATACAATCCTTCTCGTGATGTCATAGCTCTCTGCAAGTCTCATAAAAACTGGGGTTCTGAAATATGACGTTTGAGAAAAGAAAATCGTTAGGTACTAAACCGTCAGGACAAAATACAAGTTTTCATATTGTGAACCAGACGCAAAAAAGAGACAAAACGTTTAATGTGCGTGTATCTCTGATTAAGGCTTATTTCATTTCATCTAAGCAAACTCAAATGCGTTCCGAAGCGCTTAAATGCTAGTGCTTCAAGGATAATCGCATTGGTGTTACAGGTAATGGCTTTGTTCGGCTGCCCTGTTTGTTCGTATAAGCCCGAATACCAGCCTTTTTGCGGGTCGTAGAGTTTTGCCACTGCTGCCACGAGCCGTTTTGTGTAATCGGTTTGATAGAGCGCGTACCAACCAAAAACCGCTTTGGTACTGAGTGATTTGAAGCGCGACACGTCTTCGCCTTTGTCGGTGATGCAATTCCACGCTTTTCCGGCTGTGAAAACAGTGTTGTACACAAAATACGGCGGCGAATCAATGTTGTCCTCGCTGACGGCGGTGAGTTTGCCGGAAGCCTCTGCGTGGCGCTCTTGCGCAGCATAAACGCGATAGGCAAATTCCCGCGAAATGTTATCAAAACCAAACTCCAAACCGTCCAAAATATACGGTTCGCTGACGACATAGTTAAATGCCTTGTAGCGGTCGGGGGAGCGGCTGTCTGTCGGAACTTGAACGCCGTCAATGCTGACAAACGTCAAAAAATCGTCATGTTTGAGCGCTTGCGAAACGTCTGCACCCATGAGCGAATAAGACTTTGCGGCGTATTCTTCGTAGCCCAAGCGCCCTTCTTGCGGGTATGTCGTGCGGTTGCTGTCACCAACCTGTGCGCCATAAAGATTGCCGGAGCGTACGACATTCGCAAAGCGCAGCCGAGCGAGTATTTGCCGGACTTCGGGGGCAAACGAGGAATACTGCCACATTACGATATTAAGCGGCACAAACAAGCGCCCAATATCAATCGCCGACCAGCCAATACCGCGCTCTGTGGGCGTGTTGTCGTAATTCGACATTGCTTTGGTGAGCGTGTTGTAAGACTTATTCGGCAGTTCGTTGTCAAAAAGCGGTAATGTTGCAAGTGCCTGCAATGCAGATTTCATGCGCTTTGCAAAAACTTCTTCGGAAATCACGCCTAATTTGTATGCCGAAATCAAGCCCATCAAATACGAACCCGTATCCCACATCGTTGAAGCGGGGTAGCCATCCACAGAGTTCACCAAGCCTGTGGATTCCTGATAGTTGTTCTCAAAATATCGCCATGCAATGCGGGCGTATTCCTGCTCATCTGCCGTGAGCGGCGTTGCTGTGGGCGACGGCAAAGGATTGGTACGCTCTATCGTAAATTGTGCCGAAGACGATGTACTCAGGAAAGCATTTCCTGAAGATCCACCGTACACAAGCATTGATGAGCCTTTTTGCGATTGTACCTGCTCCAGCGCAACGATAATGCCAATGGAAGTGAGCAAGCCCAGAATGATGATAATACGGCTACGCGCCGCACGAAGTCCGTCTCGAAAGGTCATGGTGTTGAGGAGAATAAGTGCATTTTTTAGAGCAAGGGGTCAAGACCCCTTGTTGCTAAGTCTTTATTTAACAAGGGGTCTTGACCCCTTGCCCGTCAAATTTGCGAAAGCCTTACATGAAAAAAGTTGGTTGATAATTGCTTATTCTTCCGGCTTCCAAAGCGCAGCCGCTACGATGCCACTCATTGCGGCGATATTGACCGTACCCCAGAAGCAGTTTATGATAAAACCCGCATAATTGCTTGTTTTGCCGAGATAGAGCATTATTCCGGCATAGACCAAACCAAGCGCCGTTAGAATAATAATGGCAAGCTGCGGAATCACTAAATTGAGGAAATTTCCTTCTTGGCGGTCTTTTGGCGTGACGGGAAAACGGATTTTTTCGCCGCGCAGCACCGTCCAAAGCGCACGAATGTTGATAGGGAAAAACGATAGATAACTCGCCATTCCCTGCCAACCCGGAACGCCCCATGTACCGACTAAAAATGCAAGTTCGGTCGCAACAATAAAGGGCAAAAAGCGCTTGGCAAATTCTACCGTGTCTGCGCTGACGGGCGACACGCCGACGAATAAATACACAATCGGTGCGACAAGGAAAACTACATTCCATGCGCCCGCCAAGTAGGAATAAAATGTTGCAAAATACATGGTGCGTTGGGCAAGCGTCATACGGCTTTTGCGGAAAATCGGATTGTCGTGAAAGAAAATATCCAATGAGCCGCCGGCATACTTAAAACGCTGAATCGTCCAACTGAGCAGGTCTTGAGGCGAGAGCATTTTCGATTCCACATCGGGATGAAACACCGATTTCCACCGCCGTTCTTCGTAGGAATGAAGCACGATGGATGTGTAAATATCCTCCGAAACGTGGAATTTATACGGCACAACTTCCGTTTCCAAGGCAAGTTCTTTCCGCATGGCATCGGCGAAATCCTGACGAATTTCTTCATCGTGGATGTCGGCTGTGAAGCGCCGTACCTCGCCGTCAATCGCATCGGCGTAGGTTTGCATTGCCGCCTGCATCACGGCTTCGCGGCGGTGAATTGAGCCGGCACCGCAACAAAAGGACGCATTTGCCCAACTTCTGCGGCGCTGAATCACATCGAAGAACATTTGCGGGTCATTGACAAAACGGTCATGTCCAACAACAACCTTCCCCAACACCGCTTCCACACTTGCACCCAGAAGATACCCAATATACGAAAAACGCCCAAGCGCCCAATCTTTCAGGCGTTTGCCTTCAGTCAAATCAAAAAACCACTGCGGCGTTTGTACCCATGCGACATCGGGGTCGCGGAAGTAGCCGAGAGTATGCTCAATCATCGTTGGAAAGGGGCGCGTATCGGCATCGCAAATCACAATAAAATCGCCGAAGGTCTGCTCCATTGCGTTGCGCAGATTACCTGCTTTGAAGCCCAAGTTGTTGTTGCGGGTGATGTAATTTACCCCTTCTTCTTCCGCAACACGGCGCATTTCCTCGCGTTTACCGTCGTCCAGTACGTGAATCGCAACAGAAATCGGGTGCGGATAGCGCATTGCCTTTGCGTCCCGGATTCCCATGCGCACAAGCTCTACATCTTCATTGTAAGTCGGAAAAAACACGTCCACCGCCAAAGGGCGCTCCACATCGTGCAGCGCGTCTTCATCACGCACACACTCGCTAATGAATTGCGGTGGCGCTCCACGTGGCGTATCTTCGACTTTCCAAAGGTTAATCGCAAAGAGAATAAGCCCGATGTACGCAAGCGTTTCCGCTAAAAGCAACGGCACGGCAAACCACAGCGCATCCCAATTCACGCTGGAAGTCCAGCGCCACGAGATATACCACGCGCCCAGCACCAATGCTATTGTTGCGAGGAATTGCCATAATGCCTCACGCCCAGCCGAATGAGGAATGGGCGCTGGCGGTTTGCGGTCTTCAAAAGATTGAAAGTAATAATTGTGCATAATGTCGGGGTTTGAGAACGTCTCGTTGCAAGGCATCACGATATTCATGCTTCATCAACAAACGTAATTTCAACACGGGCTAAAAACGTCGCCAAATCATTTATCACGCGCTGTATTTGTACGGTGTTTGAGGCTTTTGCTGCATCTTCAAGTTCGCGTCCGAAGGTGCTGATTGCATCTAAACCAAACGATGTACCGGAGCCTTTGAGCGTGTGTCCAAGCGCTCGAATGTCATCTATTTTTCCTTCCGCTAACGACGCTGTAAGCCGCTCTATATCTGCTTTGCGGTTATCCAAATAACGCGGTATAAGCGGCTCTAAGTCTGATGAAATAGTTATGTTGTAGGTACTCATGTTGTTTTGTTCAAGAGAGGTGTTTTTGCAAAAAATATTCTTCAAGTTGAGCAATAATATGACGAATCACGCTCAAATTACCTTTTGTGAAACAACGGTCGCAACCTGCATCCAAGACTTGCCGTATTTCCTGTGCATCTTCATGTGCGGTTAAACCCCAAATAGGAATAGTGCCGTATCCGGGCATTTTGCGCAGAATCGGAACAGCTTCGTATCCGGTCAAAATTGGCATTTGCATATCCATCAAGACCGCATCAACACTGTTGTTTTGGCATAATTCGACCGCTTGCTGACCATGTTCGGCAAAGAGACTGACAAATTGGCGATTTTTGTCTAATTGCAATTTCATCAGCAAGCGATAATCGTCACTGTCATCCGTAACGAGAATCACGTATTTGCGATCTGTCCACTTTTTGACCATATCGTGAAACGGTTGTTTTTTCATTGGTTTCGACATATAATCATCCATTCCTTTTTCTAGGCAGAGTTCTCGATAATTTTCCATGGTGTGCGCGGTAACGGCGAGAATTGGTGTGCGTTTGATATTACTTTTGGTTTCGTATTCCCGAATACGCGCTGTTGTTTCAAATCCGTCCATTTCGGGCATTTGAATATCCATCAATATTACATCGAAGCGCTGTTTCCGTGCGGCTTCCAAGGCTTCTTTGCCGTTATTGGCAATACTGCTCAGAACAGTGCTTTTATCATCAAAGGTGAGGCTGCGTAAAAACTGCTCGGCAAGCAAGCAATTATCAGGGTCGTCATCAACAATAAGGATTTTTTTCTGCACCACGGAAGAAGTACCGACTGAGGACGTTTGCTTGGAAGGCTGAGAATTGGGTACGCTTAGCGGACTTATCTCATGAGAATTTGCCAAGTCTGATACTGTTCGTATTTCCCCTGAAGCAAGGTTTTGTGCGTTCTTTAGGCTTGCTTGCTGTTGGAAGAATTCATTGGTGACAGTTGGGCTGCCTGTTTCAGTATTCGCCCCCTTGGAATGCGTAACAAATGCGGGGGATTCTGTTTGCGGAAGTTCAACGGAGGTAATAATGTACAATAAAATTTCTTCTTCGGTTGCAATTTCTTTTCTTTCACCCCAGATAAACCCGCCAAGCGCCGTAATAACGGTGCGAACAAGCGATAATTGCAGGATTTCGGGACTGAGGTCGAGGCTTTCTTCTTGTTCTTGCAGGGTTTGTAAAATTTGCTGCTTTTTTGCGTGGTTAATTTGCGACGCTTTGCCGCGAATCGTGAAGAGGAGATTTTGCTGGCTAGCCGTGTTTACGTCTAAAAATTCCGTGCCGATAGTGATTGAACCGTTACGCAAACACATCGCCAGTGCTGAGGTAACCGTTATCAAGACTTGATACAACCTCACGGGGTCGCATAAAACCTGCTGTGGAACGCCGTCGTCGAAATATGTTGCAAGGCGCAATTCACGCGAAGCAATGCGCTCTGCAAGCACTTCCGCAACATTCGCCAAGATTGTACGAGGTTCAATCAGTGCTTTCTCCACGGCGAAGGTGCGGGATTGTGAGCGGGAATACTCGAAAATATCGTTGATAAAGGAAAGCAAAAGGTCAGCCTTGGAGCGGGCTAAGGTCAATAATTCCGCTTGTTCGGCGCTCACGCTTGTCGAAGAAAGCAGTTCTAATGCGCCAATCACGCCATGAAGCGGGGTACGAATCTCGTGGCTAATACGCGAAAGAAGGTGCGTTTTGAGGTTGCGCAGTTCGTTGGCGTTATCGTGCGCGTCAGCGACAAGCAAGATAAATGACTGCATTTGGTCGGAAATCGTCGGTATGAGCGCAAGTGCGAAGGAACTGTGAACAATCTGCCCGTTTTTATGGCGGTATTTCCACGAGCGCGGCACACCATCAAGACGTTCTGCGGCTTGGAGCAATGTTTCTCCGATTGTCAGTGATTGTTCCGGCGTAAAGCGCAATTCTGCTTGCAAGCGCATCATTGCTTCTTCATCAATCAACGTGCGCACATCGGGCATTTCTCTCAGCTCCTGTGCAGAATATCCCCAGAGTGCCTCAGCAGCACGGTTTGAGTGCAAGACCTTACCTTCGAGACTAACTGCAAGCAGAGCCGAAGAAAGATGCTGAAAAAGTACCTCAAGCGGTGGATTATTTAGGATAAAGCGAATCATTTGGTGAGCGAAATTGGAGAGCGGAAAACAATCGTTTTTTGGCGTTTGCTGACGGTATCTCCGGTGCCGATGCGTAATGATGCTCGAAGTGTGTAGATTCCCTGAGAAGGAAGCGAAAACGAATGAATGTGCTGAAGAGTGTCAGCAGCAAGCGAAATATCTGTCCGATGCAGTAAAGGCGCGTGGTTTGGTGTTTCTAATGCACATTCAAACTGTAGGTTGTTCAGCGCCCGCCATTGGTCATTGATGCAGCAAATATGCACTTTTCCTTGCAAAGTATCAAGTCTTGCAGCAATAAAAACAGGCTGATAAACCTCCGAAAGCGCATAATATCCGGCTTTTGGGCGACGCAAATAATCCACAACGCCCCAATTCATCGAAGCCCACGCTTCCACGAACATAAACTGAAACACCGCACCAACAGGCGAGTAGCGCTGCAATCGGTACGATTCGGCAGCTAATTCCGTTACCTTTGCTTGATGTCCTTGCGAATTGCGCACAAAGTCCTCAATGTTATTACCCGTCTGAACCCGTGCAAAATCAAAGGTTTCATGCTTTTGGAAATTGTGATATTCCCATGCCGCCCATGCGGAATCGCTCTTGGGAATTTCTGCGGCAATGCCCGGAATCATCTGCATCGTCTCAAGATTGGGCAATGCCTGTGCGCCAAACTCCGTCACAAGGCGCTCCAGCGTTGGTTTTGCATAATCCGTCCAAGCGCCAAAATACCAGCCTTCCCAGCGATGCTCCCGCGTCGCCGAAAAAGGATGCACATAGCGCGTAGAATCAAGGTTGCGGGCTATGCGCGTCAGAATAAAGTTCAGCGAGCGATTTTGTAAGGGGTGGTAAGTGGGGTATTTGTACTTCATCCAATCCGCATCAAATGGTGGTTCGTTCTGCATACACCATGCCGCAACGGAGGGGTGATTGCCAAGTAGCGAAACCATATCCCGCGCTTGATTGGAAGCCGACTGCACGACTTCTGCATCGTCGGAATATCCCCACTGCAAGGGGAAATCCTGCCAAACCAAGATTCCAGCTTTATCGCAAGCATCGTACCACTCTTTGCGGGCAATATGCGCATGGACGCGCACGGCGTTGATATTTGCAGAACGCATGAGCGCTGCGTCGCGGTCGTATTCTGTGCGGCTCATCGTGGAGAGAAATTGTGTGCCGATGTAGTTTGTACCCCGTAAAAACAGGCGCTTTCCGTTCAAATACCACGCACCGGAAGCGGTATCGTAGCGAATAGTGCGAATACCAAATTTATCGGTTCTGGATGCGACTTCGTGAAATGTGTATTTGCCGAATGTTTCGGGGGTAATCTCACCATTCCAATCGTGAGAACTGACGACGCTTATTTCCGTGCGAAGCGAGTATCTGTGCGGCATACCGACATCGTATGTATGCCAAAGTGCAGGACGCACAATAGTGAGCGTATCAACGATAAGATTCTGCCCAGCTTGCAAGAAATGTACCTTCTTCACTGTTTCCCCGTTATCACTTCCAATGAGCGTTGAGGAATAAGCAATCAAAACTTTACGCGGAACATTCGACCAAATCACGCTTTTCAGCGCTATTCGCGCAATCTGCACACTGTCTTTTTCGGTCAAATTTTCGCCGACCAAACGCACATTGCTCAGGTGTGGCGTAATTCCTACGTTTTCGATATGAACGCCTTCCGATGAAAGAATATAGGTATTCCCCCAAATACCGCCCGTATTCTGCTCTTGCCCACGCTCTGACCATGCACCGCCCGGGCGCGTATCGTGATGCCCGAAAATGCCCTTAATAAGCCGTTTGCGTAGCGACCAATCCTCCGAACGCTCATTGGGGCTGCTCACGCGGACGCGCAAAACGTTTTCTTTGCCCCACAGCACAGCGCCGCTCATGTCAAAGGAAAACGGCTGAAAGTAGCCTGTATGCTTGCCAAGCAGCTTTCCGTTCAAAAACACTTCCGCTTCGTAATCAACACCTTCAAAGACCAGACGCAGCAAAGAATCTATGCCACGCGAAGGCATCATAAAACGGCGCTCCAACGTAAGCGTTCCGGCAAAATCACACCCTTCATTATACCAATTCGACGGAACGGTAATTGTCGTGGGAAGCGCCTGTTTACTTATGTTGAACGCCTCACTGGTATTGACCACAGACCACGCACCACGTAAATCCAAAAAGGGGCGCACATCGTCAGGAAGCGTAATAGGGGCTTGCCATCTGGGGAGCGTATCGTGTGTGCAGGCTTGCAAGAGAATGACAGCACAGGCGGTGAAAACGCCACAATGTTGTATGTAGCGTACGATATAGCGTAGTGTGGGAAATGGGAGCGCGAAGCGCATAGAATCAAGGTTGAATATATTTGGTCAGCGTCAATGTATTGATGCCGTTTTCCGAAAAATACTTACGTTCATCAACAATCGTGTCCATCAAAAACATCCCAAAGCCGCCTTCGGGCAGATCGTCAAGGTTGTCAATGTCAAAGTCTAAGGCTGTAGAGTCCTTAATTTGATGAGCATCCACCATCGCTTTGCCTGTATCACGCAAATTCACAACAAACTTTTGGTCTGTGAGAAAAATATCCACGGTGATAATACCTTTCGTGTTTGCGTAAGCGTGTTCGACGATGTTATTACACGCCTCGACCACAGCAATTTCCAACTGTGCAGCATCTGAAGGAGCAAGAGCCGTTTCCGCTATTGCCCGCACTGCAACCCCCAAAAGCCGCACGTGGTCAAAATCCCCATTGCCGGAAAGGTGAACAAATGGCATAATTACTTGCCTTCCAGACTTTTGACCGCATCGTCAGCCGTTGGAAACAGTTGAAACACTCTGTCCATGCGGGTCAGCGTAAACATCGTCATTACATCACTTTTTACGCCAGCGATAAGTAAATCGCCTTTGCGCCCAAGCAGTTTCAAACTTGTTACAATCGCCCCCAAGCCGCTACTATCAACAAAGCCGACATTGCTGAGGTCGAGAACAAGCAGTGTCGCGCCGGCATTGATAATTGCTGCCATTTCTTCTTTGAAAGCAACAGCAATTTTTGCATCAAGACGCTTTTCAGTCATCGTTACAAGCGTAGCATTTGCGCGGTTTTCAGTCGTTAGGATAGCCATAGTTTTTGGTTTTTGGTTGTTGGTTTTTGGTTTTTGGTTGTTGGTTTTTGGTTACTTGGTCATTAGTCATTAGTCATTGGTTAATTCGTCATTGGTGCTTGGTTGCGAGTGAAGGTGCTTAGTGAAATTGGCTTATCCCTTCGCTCTTATCCCTTCCCCCTCATCCCTTTTCCCCTTGCCCTTCCTGACGGTGTTCCGGGCGGAGAAGGTCGTTAATGGTTTTGACGGGATTAAACGTTGCAACGGGGACTTCGACAAAAACGGTGTTCCAATGCGCCATACTGCCATTCCATAAACCCGGCAGTTCCAGTGCCTTTAGTTCCCGTCCGTTGCTGGATTTGAGCGAAATAAAACCGGTGTTGTTGTCCCGAAAATCCAGCAAATTAAAACATTTGCCTTCGTAGTTGCGCACGGCGCAGACTAAATCAACGGGATTAAAATGCGTAGAAGCCTCGAAAATACGGCGCTGTTCGGGAATGTTCAAATCTATTTGTGCCGATTCCACGATTTGCAACGATGTCGTACCGTCGGCAGCTTCGACAACAAAGGGTCCGCCACCCGGTTCGCCTTCATTTTTGACCATACCGCAAACGCGCAACGGGCGATTGAGCAAGGTTTCAAGAACACGTGCAAACTCTTCGTCAGAGTATTCGGCACGGGGTTTCGGGATGTGCCACGCGAGTTCCTGTTCGCCAAAATCCGCGATAATTTCGAGGTCTGCTCGCTCGGCGGTTTTTTGAGTTATGTGCCGTAAGGCAGCAAATATGCGGTCTTGGAGCGTTACCGCAATGCCGCAGAGAATCTTTTTGTATCGGTACGTCTCAGGTTTTAAGCGGTCGGGAACGACGTTATCAATGTTTTTGATACAGACAATATCACCCTCAATATCGTTCACATTTTCCAAGAGCGCTCCGTGTCCGGCGGGGCGAAAATGCAAGCCGTCATCGGTCAAAAACGGCTCATTTTCAGGCGTTACGGCAACGGTATTGGTGGACTGTTTTTGCTGGGAAAACTCAATATCCAAGTGCGTTTCCGCGTCTTCGTAGCGTGAACGCACCGATTGAATGTGCTGCTGCACGGCGGCGGCGTGTTCGGGCGAGACAGTGAAGTGCAGTCGCGCCGTTTTTTTGCCTTGAGAATTGCGGTGCAGCGAGTAATGAAGCGCTTCGGTGATATGCTCTTCAAAAGCAGTGCGCGAATGCGTTTCGTAACGGTGAAACTGAATCAACCCCTTGGGCAAATTTGCATAGTTCAAGCCTTCTGCATTACACACAAGCCTCAAAAAGGGGATAACATCGGCATTTGCAACCGCTTCATCGCGCAGATTCAACCCTTGTTGTTCTGCAAGCGCGGCAAGGTCTTCAACAAATGCGAAATGCTCACGTTCTTGCCAAAATTTCAGCGTAAAGCGGTAATCAGAAGAAGATTCTGCGCGGGTTTGAAGGTCGTTGTAGGATAATTGCTCGTTTTCGTTGATGACAGCCAAAAGTGCCTTGAACATCCGCGTCGCAGCGCCGGAGGCGGGAACAAACTTCATCACTCTTCCGGCGGCAATAGTGGCATCGGCAACCCCAACAGCCTTCTCTGCGGCTTCAGCACTGACATGGCGAATGGTATGGTTTTGAAGCGTACACGGTGCAGCGAGCCGAATATGCGGCAAACCGTGTTTGAAGGTGTAAAGTTGCTGCAAAATGTCTAGTTCACTGACACCACTTTGCAGGATTTGTTCCAAAAGTTGTTCCGCTTGCTCCAGAGCCGATAGATTCATAGGTGTTGAAAAAATTACCGTGAAATGCTGAGAATTTTGATTTGGTGGGAAATGGTGCGTTGGTATGTATCCTAAACGACAAATTATATTGTTGTGCTTTCAGAGTGTGTCATGCGATTCTCCGACTTCATCTTTCTTGTTTCGGTTTGAGTTTACCGTGAAACCCCCGAATCCTCATCACATCGGCAATCATAGCAAGAGAATCACGAACAATGCTCACTTTTGAGCCTTCTTGGTGTACCCATTTGACCGGGACTTCTTTCACACGGTAGCCACGTTTTGCCGCGATATAGAGCTGCTCCACATCAAAGCCAAATCTATACGTGCGCTGTAAGTGCGCAATGTCGTGAGCGACATCCCGCCGAAATGCCTTAAAACCGCACTGGGTGTCCTGAATACCGCGCACCGTCAGGGTTTGGACAATAATCCGAAAGGTCGAACTCATCAACTGCCGATAAAACGGCTTTTTCTCAACTTCCGATTCAGGTAAATTCCTCGAACCGATGACAATATCGTACCCTTCATTAAAATAGGGCAATAATTTTTCGATTTCCTGAATCGGAGTCGAAAGGTCGGCATCGCTGAAAAGGATGATAGTTCCTTGCGATTTGAGCATTCCCCGTGCAACCGAAAAGCCTTTGCCGACATTTTTGACATTTTCCATGACCACACTAACGTTTTGGTCACGGATTTCATTGCTATAAATATCAACTGTGCGAACAACTTCCGTCGTAAAATCCGTGCTGCCGTCATCTACAACGATAACCTCACTGGAATACTGCTGCTGTGACAAATATTCCTTCACAGCAAAGAGCGTATCGGCGATGCGCTCTTGTTCATTGTAGGCGGGAATAACAATCGAGAGGTATGGGGGCATAGAACGCAAAACGTGAGTAAAACATACAGCAAACTATAAAATACAATCAAGAGAATAATCTCGCAACGTTTTCAGGGCATCACGGAAACTTTTTGTTCAAAGACCAAAAAAAAATGCCCACTTGCAATACATCCTGCAAAGCGGGCATTTCTAGCTCTTCAATAGGTCTGTGAGTGTGGTCAGAATACAAATTTCACCGGAATAACAACAACGCTGTGGACGGGCTTGTTATTGCGGTAAGCAGGGGTGAAACTACATTTTTTTACGGCATCGCAAGCACTTTTGGCAACGTCATTGCGCGTACCGAACTGCTCGCCGATGTAGTTAATTTGCGTACTTTGACCTTCGGCATTGAGATACACGACAACATCAACGCGGGTGCTTCTCTCCACGTTCAGCAAGCGGCTTGCCGTTTGGAGATGGCGTTGGAGTTGTTGAACGTTGTAACTTGCCGGAATATAGGTGTATTGCGTATTGCCTTCGCCGGTAAGGTCGCTAAGGCGCACGTATTGGAGTTCTTCAGCATGGTTGCTGTTCGGCGCAATACTCTGGTTTTGCGCTTGTGCAGAGGGGCGTTGGGGAGCAGACGCGAAGTGCTGCGATTGGTCGCGGAGTTCAGAATATGCCTCGGCTGTTTGCGAAAACAGCATCGGCGCGAATAGGTTTTGTGCGGTGTACAGGGCGATTGCCGTGATGACGCTCTTTCCAAAGCGCTGGACACGAGGCGAAAAACAGGTATTAGGACGTGGGCGTTTACCCAACGTGCGGAAGACATTGATTGCGGATTTCATATGAAACCTCTTCATTGATACAACAAAATGAATTACAAAAGCAAATGTAGAGTAAAAATTATGAATTTTCAATGATTTTTCGATGAATAGCTTAGAATTTTTAATCATTATCCGCATTAAACTTAAAATATTTTGGTGATTAGCGACACAAATCAAAACTGTTTAACATAATTGTTTCTCTTGTCAAGCCCACTCTTGAACGAAAACAAAGAGTGTGAAATGTGCTACAATACAAGGAAATATGGGCTATGAAGGCAATTTTTCGCAAGACAACTGAGCAAATACAAGGATTTTTCGTAGATTTGCATCATCCGCAACGCGCCTGTACAGCATAGTTGGGCGCTTTCATGTACCACTTCTGCATAGTACCTCTTCCTCGTATCGTGAAACAGTTATCGTCGCTTCTTCCGCTCCTCAAAACTCTTGAAGAAATGCCGTCTATGCGGCAATTACACACGCTTTTGCGTGATTCTGCGCGTCCACAGATTACCGTCAAAAATGCGCTTGGCAGTTTGAAATCCTTCAGCGCCGCAGCCGCATGGAAAGCCGCTTCTACGCATTGTGTGGTGCTTGCGCCCGATGACGAAAGCGCGGAGGCGCTCCGCAGCGACCTCGAAACCCTCATCGGCGCTGATGTGGTGCTGTGGTATGCCGAAAGCGATAAAAAATTGGCGCTGGATGCCGAACATCTCGACACGCAGCTTGTCGGTGTAACAGGTGCGCTCACGGAACTTGTCGCTATGCAGGATGCGGGGCAGAAGGCGTGTATTATTGTTCCGGCTCATGCGCTCATTTTTCCTGTTCCTGCGCCTCAGTCGCTGACGCAAAATCTGCTCGAAGTCCGGCGTGGTGAACATTTGAAGTTCGATGAATTTATCACAACGCTGACTACAAGCGGCTTCGACCGCAAAGATTTTGTTGAAACGCAAGGTGATGTAGCGGTACGCGGCGGCTTGGTGGACGTGTTTGCGCCCGGCATGGAAAACCCGATTCGCATTGAGTTTTTTGGCGATGACGTTGATTCCATTCGTGAATTTGACCCGCTTTCGCAGCGCAGCATCAAGGAACTTCCCGCAGCAAAACTTATCACGCACCTTTTTCACAACGAAGAACACAGTGTTAATGCGACTTTGGCGGATTATTTGCCGCCCGAAACACTCATGGTGCAGATTTTTCCCGAACAGGTTTTTTCCGCGCTGCGCTCGGCGCATAAAACAATGGCAGACGGTGACGAAAGCGACCTTGAAAACCGCATGAATGCTTTTGCGGAGCGCCTTGCCGCTTTTCGCACGTTGGCGGTGAATCCGCTTGGAAATTCGGACGATGACGAAACGCTTGTATTTGCCGCAAAGCCGCATCCTGCCTTGAACGCATCGGTAACGGCACTGACGGCGGAAATGCGTCGTTTGGCGGCTGTCGGGTACACAATTTACTGCGCGGCGGACGGAACAGAACAGGTAAAACGCCTCCGCGACCTGATAGAAAGCGCCTTCGAGGGAAATGCACCGAATGAGCGTACAATACCAAATTCTCCCACGTCCACGCACGACCAAGAAACCCCACAAGCAAGCATTGATGACACTTCCGCCAGAACAATGCTTACGCCGATGTCACTTTCGGAAGGATTTTTGCTGGAGGAAGCCAACATTGCATTTTTTACCGAACATCAAGTATTCATGCGCCGCCGCGCCAATGCTTCAGCAAAAGAGAAGCGTTCACGCGGTGTGCAATCTTCCAAGCAAGGAATTTCGCTGAAGGAATTGCAGCAACTTCGGCGCGGTGATTACGTTGTGCATACGGACAAAGGCGTAGCGCAGTTCGACGGTTTGGAAACGATTACCGTCGGCGGTGCGCAGCAAGAGTGTGTGCGGCTTATTTTTGGCGGCGGCGACAAAATGTATGTGCATTTGAATTACCTCAACCGTTTGCAAAAATACTCCGCCGAAGAAGGCACAAAGCCCGCTTTGACTAAACTCGGCACCAGCGAATGGCAACGCAAAAAAGAACGCACCAAAAAACGCCTCAAAGACATCGCCCGCGACCTCATCACGCTTTACGCTCAACGCAAGATGCAGCGCGGGGTGGAGTTCCCTTCTGATTCGCTTTGGCAAAAGGAATTGGAAGCCTCCTTCATGTACGAGGACACGCCCGACCAATCCTCTGCAACACGCGCCGTGAAGGACGACATGGAATCCCCAACCCCGATGGATAGGCTTATTTGCGGCGATGTGGGTTTTGGGAAAACGGAAGTGGCTATCCGTGCGGCGTTCAAAGCGGTACAAGCCGGAAAGCAAGTCGCCGTGCTTGTTCCCACGACTATTCTTGCCGAACAACATCTTTCCTCGTTCCGCGACCGTTTGGAGCGGTATGCCGTTTCAGTGGCGTGTTTAAGCCGTTTTCGCTCCACGCAAGAGCAAAAAGACATTCTGAAGCGCGTAGAATCAGGTTCGGTGGATATTCTCATCGGGACGCACCGCATATTGAGCAAAGATGTGCAGTTCAAAGATTTGGGCTTGCTTGTGGTGGACGAAGAGCATCGTTTTGGCGTGTCTGCAAAGGAGAAACTGCGTCAGATGCGGGTTTCGGTGGACACTATCACGCTAACCGCCACGCCGATTCCGCGTACGCTCAATTTCTCGCTCATGGGCGCACGGGATGTGAGCGTCATCAACACCCCGCCGCGTAATCGCCTGCCCGTCAAAACCGAAATTACCGTTTGGAACGACGCGAAACTCAAAATGGCGCTGGAACGCGAGTTACAGCGCGGCGGACAGGTGTTTATGGTGAATGACCGCATTGGCGATATGGATATTTTGGCGGAGCGTTTGAAAGAACTTGTGCCGTCGGTGCGTGTGGCGATTGCGCACGGGCAGATGACGGGTGAAGAGCTGGAAACCCGCATGGAACGGTTCTTGGAGCGGAAAGCAGATGTGCTGTTGGCAACCAAAATAATCGAATCCGGCATTGACATTCCTAACGCAAACACGATGATTATTCATAACGCGGACAATTTTGGGTTGGCGGAACTCTACCAACTGCGCGGGCGCGTGGGGCGCTCGAACGTGCAGGCATATTGTTATCTGCTCATTCCGCCGCCGCAAGTGCTGTCGCGTATGGCGCTGCGCCGTTTGCAGGCAATGGAAGAATTTAGCGATTTGGGAAGCGGCTTCAAACTTGCCATGCGGGATTTAGAAATTCGCGGAGCGGGGAATTTGCTGGGCGCGGAGCAGAGCGGGTTTATCAGCGATATTGGTTTTGAACTGTACCAACGCATTTTGGATGAAGCCGTTGTGGAACTGAAAGAAGGCGAATTTGCTGACCTTTTTGCGCACGAACAGCGCACACGCGGACGCAAGCAAACCATCACCGAACACGGCGAAGTGATTAACGATATTGAGCTGCCCATCAACGACGAAATGACAGTGGAAACCGACGGCGACGCAATGTTGCCCAAAACCTATATCCAAAGCGAGGTTGAACGGTATGAACTCTATAAAAAACTCTTCCGTGCGGTGAACGACGACGAAGTTCATGCGATTGTGAGCGAAATACGCGACCGTTTCGGGATGCTGCCACCGGAGGCATTGCAACTGGTGGAAGCGGTGCAACTCCGCATCACGGCTCTTCCGGGAGGTTTTTCCCACGTTTCTCTCAAAGGAGGCAAACTCACCTGTGAATTTCCTCCGGAAGATCGCACAGCCTATTACACAAGCGTTTTTCCGGCGATGATGAAGGCTGTGGCGCAAATGCGAGAAGTGCAGATTATTCCGAAAGGCAAAAAGGTGTTTATTCAAAGCGCCGTTGGTTCGCTGGAAGCAGCAATGATGCTGCTTCGGCAGATTGTGGAGGAGACGAAGCGGGAGATGATGAAGGAGGATTGATGCGGTATTGGCAGCGGATTGGTGAAATGTTCTCAATGCCTGATATTAGCTTGCTTCGAGGGCATTGTTGAGCAAACTGACCTTAACAGGGAAAAGCTTTGTACGTGAGATTTGGTCTAGGGTACAGGGCTTTTGTGTAAAAAGATGCGTGAAGTGCTAACTTTTTACGGCTTGGCTAAGTAACGTGCATCACGAAGCACAAAACTGTCAGCAAGCACTGAACTGGTAGCACCACAATCAAGCGTGGAGCAAGTCTATCACTCATTGTGAGACTATTTTTCGGTATTCAGCGTTATTTAATCGCCCCTGAAAAAGCACTTAAATTGTTGTTAAATAACGCCTTGTTGCTTAAAAATCGCAGAAATATTTGCAAGGTTTTTTGTATTTTTTCTCATTTTCTTGCAAATATTTTGCCTTCAGCAGGGCTGATGAATACAAGCCTTACTTCTTTGTCAATATTTTCATACTCAAAGAGAGTATGTTATGCGGTTTGTGTAAGCCATTTTTCGTATGGACTTTTTCAGGGACGACTATTTAGAATTTTATCTCAAACAACTGAAAACAATAGATTTATAGGTCTTTTTATCGGCATGCTAAATTTACCCATCCAACAACTTTTTTTGCTGCGCGTTTGTTTGTGGTACTACCGAAAATTCCGTTTTTGTGGATAAGGTTCTATTTTGCTTAAAAGGTCATCTATTCTCGTTTGCTGAACAATTCAACTTACCACGTGAATCCGTGTAATCCTGATAGTGAAAAACCTTACTGCCAATGAAACAAACAAGGCGGAATAAGCAGCAGCAACGCCAACAGCATTAACACAAGTTGCAGCGGCAGCACCCATTTTGCCCATTTTTCCCAAGGGATATTTGCCAGAGACAGCACACCAACGGTGATTGCGGAAGTCGGAATGATGATATTGGTGAACTCGCCGAATTGAAACGCAAGAATGGCAGTTTGCCGCGTAACGCCCGTTAAATCCGCAAGTGGAGCCATAATCGGCATCGTGAGCGCGGCTTGTCCCGTACCGGAATGAATAAAAAAGTTTATCACCGATTGAATCACAAACATCTTTTGCGCGGCAAATATTGGGCTTGCCGACTCCACAAAGGGTGCAAGCGCATAGAGCATCGTGTCAATGATGTGCGCATCTTTCGCAACGACCATTGTTGCTCGTGCTAAGGCGATAATGAGCGCCGTTGAAACAAGGTCTTTTGCACCATGCAGAAAAGCGGCAACAAATTCATCGGCACTCAAACGCCCCACAACACCAACAACAATGCCCATCACAAGGAACAATGCCGCAATTTCTTCGATGTACCATTTGTACTGAATTACACCAAAAATCATCACACCAAGCGCTGCGAGAAATATCCACAGCACGATTTTATGCGTTCCGGTCATGCTCGTAAATTTATCGAAGTCGCCAAAATCAAGGTTTTTCCTGCGCTCTAGGTCATCAGCATAAATCGGACTCAGTTCCGGCTTTGCTTTGATGCGGTTTGCGTACCACATCACAAAAGCAATCGCGGGGATATTCGCAATCGTCCAAACAAGTAGCCGATATTCCAAACCCGAATACGGCGGCAAGCCCGCAATTCCTTGTGCTATCGCCACATTAAAGGGATTCAAAAACGCTCCGGCGAAACCGATTTGTACGCCGATAAATGGTATCGCAACACCCACAAGCGAGTCGTAACCAAGAGCCAAAGCAAGTGGCACAAAAATAAGTACAAACGGAATTGCCTCCTCGTTCATGCCAAAGGTCGCTCCGCCGACGGAGAACAGCAGCATAAAAAGCGGGATAAGCGCCGCACGCACAAATGGTGAGCGAGCGTGTGCTTTGGCGATAGATTTTATCAGTGCGTCAATGGCTTCAGTTTTTTGTAGCACCGAAAATGCGCCGCCCACAATCAACACAAAACCGATAATCATTGCCGCTTCCACAAAACCCTTGATTGGCGCGGTCATCAGAGATCCAAATCCTTGCGGATTATTTTTGATGTAATGAAACGAACCCGGTACAATAACCGTGCGCCCGTTTACTTGCGCCGTCGCATACTCGCCGCCCGGAACAATCCATGTCAAAGCGGTTATAAGAACGAGAAGCGAAAAAATCAAAATAAAGGTGTTAGGAAGTTTCAGTTTTTTCATTTCAGGCGACGGGAAAAATGGGAGAAAATTGGTTAGAATAATTGCCCACGAATCGCACAAATCCTCACGAATCAGGGCTATCATCTGGAAATTTTTTCATTGATGTAGAATGAATATCCTATACCAATGCTTCGTGTCAATTCGTGCAATTCGTGGATGAATTTCTGTGAAACTTAAAAAGATATTGTGGGGTGTTCAATCTACACGAATTGGCTTTCGCAGCGACATCGTTGTGCCAATGGTAATCACACCGACATAATACCCGCTTGCAACCTTGTAACCCTCATCATTCCTATTGTTCCAAACGTGCGTATATTCACCTTGTGCTTGAAAGCCTTGATACAAACGTCGTACAAGTGCGGCTTGGTCGGAGAAAATGCTGACATTTACTTGTGCCGCTTCCTCAAGCCGATACCGCAGCATCGGTGTCAAATCTTCCTGAAAAAGCCCACGAAGGTTGATATTGCTTGGTTCAAACAGCCCCGGCAGCGTTGAAAATTCTTTCACACCCGGAATACTGAAGGAGCGGCTTATGTCCTCTTTGTAGCGTCGAATTTCCGGCATTTCTTTCGCTGAAACTAGCGATTGCACATCGACGGTTTCCCTTGCAAGTTCGATGAGAGAGCGCTTTCTGTCAGGCTTGGAAAGCACATCGGCAAAAACTTGACGGGCATCAATGCAAAAACGCAGCGATGGAGAAAGCGGCACAGACAGTGCTTGGTAAAAATGTCGGTCTTGTTCGCTGGTGAAAGGGTACTCACCGGGTGCAGTTGTTCCGAGTAGTCCTGATGCGCCTTTTGTGCGTGCAATGTTTATGCTATCGCAGAGTTGCAGGAATGATTTTGCGGAATCTTGCCGAATCGGTAATTGTCCCTGCGCAAATGCCGCAAACTGGAGTGTAGCAGGCGCTGTTGCGAGCAGCAAATATGCGCAAAAGCGGGGAATTGACGCGAAAAAATTCATTGTTGAAATACCCAAAAGTGACGTAAAGGGAGGTCATTTCCTAAAGACACATCTGGGCGTATTTCTTTGCGCACAGTGAAGAAAAACGGCTTTTACGGTGAACAACAATTCCCATAAAAGCCGCTTCAATACTTGCTTCTAACGACTTATCGGCTCATGCAAAAAATTCTGCTCTCGAATAACTTCCAGCGCAATATCGGCGGATTTTTGGAGGTCTTCGAGGTAAATAAATTCCGTGTTCGCGTGAGGATTTTGAGCGCCGATGCCTATATTTACTGATTTGATGCCGCGCCGATTGAACGAATTTGCATCGCTTCCACCCCACGAAACGTAAGGATTTGGCTTCAAACCTGCCTTTTCAATCGCACGGCTGATTTCTTGAAACACGCGGTCTTCCGGTTTAATCAAATACGGCGTAAAATCCCACCGCGCATTAAACTCAAGCCCTGCACCCACTTCTGCGGCTGCGGCTTCAAACGTCGCTTGAATTTTTTTCGCTAACTGCTCGACTAATTCCAAATTCATAGAACGAATCTCGCCTTCGATGGTTGTCTGTGCGGGAACGACATTGACCGCTTCGCCGCCGTGAATCATGCCCACGTTCACCGTCGTCGTGTTGTCCACGCGACCAATCGGAATAGCACTAATCGCCTTTGCCGCCGCAACGATAGCATTGATGCCCTTTTCCGGCGCTATGCCCGAATGGGATGCTTTGCCCAAAAACGTCGCTTTGAAGGCAATCGCTCCGCAGGATTCACACACAAAATTGCCCGGACGCATGGAAGAATCGAACACAAACGCCATTTCTACTTCTTTGCGAAGCGGAATGTTCATTGAACCGTCCAACGTGGTTTCTTCGCAGGTCGTGAAGGCAATCGTGAAGCCGCGTGTGGGCAGATTTTCTTTCACAATTTTTTCCAGCGTATAAAGCAAAATCGTCACTCCGGCGCGATTATCCACACCCAACGCCGTTGTGCCGTCCGACGTGATTTTTTCCTCATCCACAACAACCTTCGTGTCAATCGTCGGGCGCGGCGTGTCCATATGAGCGGTCATGATAAAATCACCGCCACCTGCCACAGGACACAGGATATTGCCTGCATCGCCGTCCCACTTCGTGAACGTGTTGTCTTCGTAAGAATTCAGCCCCAAGCGGCTGACAAAATTGTGAATATAATCCGCCATCGGGCGCTCTTTGCCCGAAAGCGCAGGAATCACCGTTACTTCACGGAAAATCTCGATAATACGAGGGTCTATGACCGTTTGGGTATGGTGTTTTTCATATACTTCTGTTGCTGTCATCACACACTTCTCGGTTTTTAGTTGTTTGTTGTTAGTTGTTAGTTTTTGGTCGGTTAATGGAAGAGGCTTTCTTTTTCGGTGGCAAAAAGTCGCTCAACCGTGTTTTCAAGCCATGTTCGTACCTTGTACTTCGATATGCCGAATGCGAGCAACGTAGAAGCAAGAGCCAGTACAAGTTCTTTGTCCAGCGTGGTTTCAAGCGCGATTCCGCGCACGAAAGGCGATTCTTGCTTGCCTTCGAGCAGCGTCATTGTGCCATTTTCTAAAACGAAGGCTTTTCCACCACGTGAGCAATGGAGCGCTAACTGAGGATTTGTGCGGTGTGTGGCGAAAAATATCGTTTCGTGGTCGTACCGCTCCACCGAGCGCGTGATAAGCGGATTATTCGCATTCAAAACAGCTGTTCCACCCGCTACCAAATACTCCGCCACCAACGCCTGCGCATGAGCCGCATCCTCACTTGTTTCAAGGGCATTATCGTTAGCATCACCACTATCGTTCTCGGCTATGTCAGCAATATTCAGCACCACGCCCACATCGGCACGGTCATAGCATAAACCCTCGCTGGTAATGGTTTCAAGTGGGATTTCGAGAACAGCGCAATCAATTTCCGGTTCGGTCAATATCGTCAAAATACCGCTTTCGCCCCTCAGTGTCAAGGTTTCGTGCCGAATCGAAGCACTTCCGGGTGAAGCGCTCCCGACGGTAAACCCAAGTTCCGTTAATGCGTCATCCAGCATGGTACGCAGGAAATCTCCACCTAAACCCGCCGAAATAGCAACAATCGGCACTCGTGCGGGTTTGTCAGAGGGAAATACCGCAGAAAGCAGGTTTTGTCCGATGTTGTAGGTTTTTCCGCTTGTGGGCAAGCGGTAGAGCCGTGTTTCGGGTTGAAGCGAACAATGCAACGTTGTCGCCGAAGCATTGTCAAGCAATGGACGATTCAGCGACGGCGTAGTAATGCGGAGTTCAGCCAATTCATAGCCAAAATGTTCGCGGATAGTTCCCGCAATCTGCTCAAAAAGCCACTTGTTTTCGTGACAAACTTCGTCGTTCATTTCAATCACCGCACCGCCATTTTCCGGCGTTCCTTCGCGTTTGAGCCGCACAACAAAGCCTTTCGGCAAAACAGCTTCCGGCGCAAAACCAAATTCCGACAACACAGCACGGCTTTCGTCATCAAGCACGACAGGCTGCAAGCGTCCCGAAGTCCGGCGTAAGGCATTGAGCGCCTCAACAAGCGCTTCAATACTCGCCTCACCATTCCCTTCCACAATCGGCGGCGCAAGTTTCAGCACCGACGGAGCAGCGCCATTCAAGAGCAGCACACGATACGCATTTGTCAAGACAGCTTCGGGAGCCGCATCCTTGCTTGCTTTGAAAGGAGCGCTAGTGCCGAAGGGCAGATGTAAGGTTCGCAGACACGTGCGCGTTATTTCCTGTTCCAAAGCGCTTACCTGCTCGGAACTTTGCAATACGGTATTATGTCTTGTGTGCAGGGATTTGGGCAAGAGCAAACCCGCTTCAAAGCGTCGTGAATACTTGCCCGTGCCAAGCCGAAAGGATTCCACATCCGCCTCGCGCAAGCGCACAAGCGGGAGACGGCGGCGACGTGCTTCGGTAAGAATCTCCTGCGTCGAAAAACTTGGAACAAATTCTGCCGCAATGCCGCGTAATTGCCGGATAATCGGCGAAATTTCAACAGATTCTTTTAACAGCAGCGCATTGACGATGTGCAGTGCTGCCTTTGCCGCAACGATTCCCGCCTCTTCGTAGAAATAGCTAAAAACTACGTTGTACACGCCTTTCTGTGAGGTTCTGCGGGTTTTTCCGTAGGTGACATCCATTCCCGCCAAAACCTGCAATTCCAGCGCAATATGCTCCAAAACGTGTCCCAAAAGCGTTCCTTCGCTCATGCGCCGAAAAAAGCCTCCGGGAGCGCCCACCGAGCAGTGATGCTCATAGAGCGAGGGCAAAAGCGCCTTCAGTGCATCGAAAAAGCCGTCAATCGTGTTGGTAAATACTTCGTCGTATTCCCCCAAATCCAGCGTCAAACGCACCACTGGCGACCACGCAAAGGCATTTGCGCCGCGTACAAGGCTGATGTCAAGCGCTTTGAGCGGATGCGAGGAAGTGAGATATGGTGCGGGTTGGAGAGACATGGCGTTTATAGTTTGATATTACCTCTGTACCATACAAAAAACCTTATAGGCAGTATAAAATCTAGCATTCGTAGCACAGACATTCCTGTCTGTGCCACCAATACGCGAAGCGTATCATCTTCAAAAGACAGTCGTTCATAATTATTCCGTTTGTTATGCCTAACGGCATCAAGGGACACAGACAAGAATGTCTGTGCTACGGAAGCCAGTATTTACAACGCTTTCAGAGTTTTATATGGTGTATAAGGCGAGTTTACTCATACTTCGTCAAAAGTCCCGCCAAAAGCGGTTGCAATGCCTTGAAAATACCGCCGTCTCTGCCTTCTTCCTTCGTGAAGGTAACAGCGCGGGGTTCAGCCAAACCGCCGCCCATGATGACGATGTACCCGTCGTGAACTTGCATCACATAACCATCGGGCTGCACGTCGCGCTTCAAGATTTCTTCGGCATAGTGCGGGTCTTCAAGAATGACCACATCTGCGCCTTCGTGGAATGTGCCGTAATCAAAAATATCATCTTTGGTGTGGCGAAAAACGGCAAATTCTAACTTGGGATTGCGCAGCATAATTTCAACGTTTTTGCTGTGGCGCTTGTGCTTGTGGAAAAATTCTCCGTTGAAGGACACGCCGTCTTTGAGCAATGCGCCGTATTCCACATCGGGCTTGATTTCCTTCAATGCCGCATAAATACTTGCGGAAAGTTCGGGAGAAATTTTATTTCCGGCGATAATCGGGATTCGCTCCGAGCGGTCTTTCGGGAAATTCGCCCGCATAATCAGCCCCGGAACGTCTATTGGTGAGCCTTCTGCGGGTGCGATGTGCATAAACACGCCCGGACCGGCATTGATTTCGATTATCGCAAAATTGCCCGCATCCCAAGGTTTGCTAATGTCTTCCGCCAAAACGTCAATGCCCAAGCACATTACTTTGAAAAATTTTGCAATATCGTCCACCATTTTCACATTTTTCGGGTGCATTTTTTCGGTTACATTCACCGACACACCGCCCACCGAAACATTCGCCACACGGCGCAAATACACGCGCTCACCCATCGGAGGCACGGAAGAAAGCGTTAAATTTTGCAGTGCGATGTATTCTTTTAACCCGTCATCTACGGTGATTTTTGCAAGCGGCGACCGGGCATTGTCGCGGCGTTCAGGGCGCTTGTTTTCGAGTTCGATGAGCGCTTCAATCGTGTCTTTGCCATTACCTTCCACATACGCCGGAACACGCTGCAAGGCAGCCACAAAGCGCCCGTTCACGGCAAGTAGGCGGTGGTCTTTGCCATAGACTTGCTGTTCGGCGATTGCGCCGTCAAAACTTGCTCCCGCTTCCCGTGCCGCATCCACAATACGCCGGAAGGCAGTCAGCGCCTCGTCTTTGGTTTGGATGTCGGTCGTCACGCCTTGCCCTTTGTGTCCCGCAAGCGGCTTGACAACAAGCGGGAAGCCCAATTCTTCAATCTCTTCCAAAAGTTCGTCTTCGGTCATGCAATTATTCCCAATCGGCGTAGGGAAGCCACAATCCAGCAAAAATTCTTTCACTGCATCTTTTTGCGTCGTAAACTCCGTATCTTTGATGCTGTCGGTATGAAAAACCGTCGAGCGCCCACGGACTTGCTTCTTTCCATAGCCCCATTGGAAATCACCCTCGCTACGCAGAAAAAACATCGGTATTTTGCGTTTGATGCCCGCTTCGACAATCGAAGAAATCGTTGGACCGCCTTGAATGGTGCGGTCGAACTGTTTTTGGAGTTTCAGAAAACTCGTGTGAAAATCGAATGTTTTTTCGCTGCTAAGTGCCGCAAACCACTCCGCAACAAGCGCTGCTGCGTCTTCGGCGACATATTCATCCAAA
Organism: Candidatus Kapaibacterium sp.; assembly: GCA_025455065.1. GTDB lineage: Bacteria > Bacteroidota > Ignavibacteria > Kapaibacteriales > UBA4661 > PH2015. The sequence goes on from JALONG010000036.1 coordinate 24,895, forward strand.
TACTGCACCGCGACGATGTAGGAATCCCCGTCAAAACTGACACTGCTTTCGCTCACGGGAAGGTTGATTTCCATGCGGAGCGTTTCAATGAGTGTCGCCACAAAAAGGTCTATAACGCGCTCAAATTGGCGCTTGGCGAGTTGGAGAAATTCTGCCGACACAAGCGGCTGATAATACTCCACCGTGCGCCCCGCCGGAGCGATGTACAGGTTAAACACCACCGCAGGACGCGCCAGATAATAGCTCGGTCCTTTGTAAGAGTAAAATTTTGAGACGCTGAAATCCTCGTGCGTCAGCTGCGGAAGCGGTTCGTGTGTGGTGTCCTTGGTCATTGGGCGTTGTTGGTTGAAAATGAGGAAGAATGCTGTTTGTATATTGATGGTATTATTCCACCATTGTCCACGAAGGCAGGTGAAATCTTGCTCCGGCAGCAAGAAAACTCAGCGACACGCCATGAATACTAAATCGGTCTTTACGCTGAAGATGCTGATAGTTACTAGACGTTATGCCTGAAGCAGCCATAAATGTAACAAATTCACTGCCAATAACAAGGGCATTTCCCGAAGAATCCACAGAAAGTGCTGTATCTTCATCTACACCAATAGCATAGCGATTTACCTCACGAGCGAGAATTTGTGCGAGACGTGGAATGCGATTGCGCTGCAAAAAGTGCGTATCCACCGTCACAAACGGCAGAAAACCAAAACCTTCGGTAATGTTCACCGCATCTTTGCGCAAACCTTGGTCGTCGCCGTCAAAAAGCATCGTGTCGCTCACAGCAGCCGCTCCGGCACTTGTTCCGGCAACAAGCGCTCCTGCGGCGTGTTTTGCAGCAATTATCTGAAATGCCTGTGAGCCTTTGAATACCTCCACAAGCCGCACTTGGTCGCCTCCGGTGAAAAAAAATGCGTCTGCTTCCTGAAGCATAGCCAGATACTCCGGCGTGTCGGCTTCACCCACGTAGCGCGGCGCAATAACGTGTGCCTTAGGTATGCCCATCGCTAAAAAAATTTCGGCGTATTCATTCCCAAGTTCTTTGCCGTAGGTGCTTGCGGTGGGGATAATGGCGATACACTGCGCCGATGCTGTTGCCGTGACGTATTGCAACACCGCTTTTGCTTTGATTTTATCTTCGTTGCCCCCAATGATAACAAGTTTTCCTTTTGTCGAAGTCCATTCCATGCTGCTCGTAGCCTTTCGTCGTTGTGGTACAAGGTGATTGCTCTTTTTCCCTGATTCTGCCTTGTGTTCAGGCGGAGTGAATAGCGAAAAAAGCGTCCGAAGAATATTCATTTATGTTTGAGTGAAATGAGAGCGAGAATTATTTCGCTCACAGCGAAAATACATACTTTTGCAAAATATACAAAATTTTCCACAATTTTTTGCGAAATTGTTATGATTTGTGCTGAAATTCGCAACATTTGACATTTGGCTTCTTGAATTATTTTTTGTGCAATGCCGCCCGGCGTTGTAATTTTGCGGGGTGTAACCACGTAATTCCGATAACCACGTAATACCGTGTTTTACTTCGGCAACCAATCACATCAACGAAAAGAATGTCCACGAATCGCACGAATTGCCACGAATCCCCGATTGATACGGTAATTTTTCACCCAAGAACACCCGCTAGACTTGCTATTCGTGAAGATTCGTGCAATTCGTGGATACCATGTTCCGAAACTTGCCCATTTTTTCTCATCCTTCCAACACTATGATTCATCCTTCTACCCACGTTATTCGCCGAGCGCTCATCAGCGTTTCCGACAAAACAGGTATTGTTAGTTTTGCGCGGAAACTCGCCGAGCGCGATATTCAAATCATCTCTACCGGAGGAACGGCTGAAGAGCTGAAAAAAGCAGGTGTTCCGGTCATCAGCATTGCGAATGTGACGGGGTTCGATGAAATTCTGGACGGGCGGGTAAAAACGCTGCATCCCGCTATCCATGCGGGTTTGTTGGCAGTGCTGGATAATCCGCATCATGTTCAGCAAATGGAAGCAAATATGATTCAGTCCATTGATTTAGTCGTGGTGAATCTTTACCCCTTTGAAAAAACCTTAGCAAACAGCGCGTCCACGCATGAGGATATTGTCGAAAACATTGACATTGGCGGTCCGGCGATGATTCGAGCATCAGCGAAAAATTACCGTTGGACGGCAATTCTCACCAATCCTGAACGGTATGATGAGGTTTTGAGCGCCCTGCACGACCACGACGGCACTGTGCCGGAGGAATTGCGGTTGTCGCTTGCCCACGAAGCATTTGCGCACACAGCGTATTACGATGGCATGATTGCAAGCTACTTTGCAGGAAAAGACACTGCGCAACACCAGTCTTCATCAGCGCTGCTGCCCGAAACGCTCCCTATTGCCCTTCGCAAAGACCAAGATTTGCGGTATGGTGAAAACCCGCATCAAATCGCGGCTCTTTACAAACAATCCGGCACGGGAAGCGCTTACGGTGATATTTTCGATTATCTGCACGGCAAAGAACTTTCCTACAACAATCTTTTGGACATTGACGCGGCAGCAAAACTCGCTTTGGAGTTTCGCGGTGTGGCGGGTTTGGGCGAAACGGCGGTTATTATCAAACACACCAATCCTTGCGGTGTCGGTTCGGCTTCGACGCTGAAAGAGGCGTATTTGAAGGCGTTTGCGTGTGATACCACGTCAGCCTTCGGTGGCATCATCGCGCTTACAAGCGAACTTGACCTCGCAACGGCACAAACGATTGACGAAATTTTTACGGAAGTCGTCATCGCGCCGAGTTATGCGGCGGATGCACTCGAACTCCTCAAGCAAAAGAAAAATCGCCGTTTGATGACGGTGAACTACGATGCTCTCAAAGCCGCACTGCGTCTGGAAGTCAAAGCAATCGCGGGAGGAATGTTGCTCCAAAGCGCCGACACACTGCTTTGGAACGCGGAAGAATTGGACGTTGTGACCAAACGCAAGCCCTCCGACGACGAGCGCAAAGCGCTGGAATACGCATGGCGCATAGCAAAGCACGTAAAATCAAACACGATTGTTTATGCCGCTTCTGACCGTGCGTTGGCGATAGGTGCGGGGCAGATGTCGCGGGTGGATTCGGCGGCAATCGCAGCACGAAAAGCCGAAGCAGCAGGAATCAGCCTTGCGGGGTCGGCGGTCGCGTCCGATGCCTTTTTTCCCTTCCCCGACGGGCTGTTGGAAACCGTGAAAGCAGGCGCAACGGCGGTTATTCAGCCGGGCGGTTCGGTGCGTGATGCGGAAGTAATTGCGGCGGCAGATGAACATGGAATAACGATGATGTTTACGGGTGTGCGGCATTTTCGGCATTAAATTTTTCTGACGATTTTTCAATTATTTGCGAAGAATTTTTAGAACCCCTGCAAAAAACTATAATTTTTTCTTGCGCAATTACGAAACAACAATTATATTTGAAGTCTGTTTTACTCAAAAAGTAAACAGCTAAGGCGAGGGATCGTAGCTCAGTTTGGTTAGAGTATCTGCCTGTCACGCAGAGGGTCGCGGGTTCGAGCCCCGTCGGTCCCGCCAAAGAAAGTATAAAAAAAGCCCGTCAAATCTAGTTTGACGGGCTTTTTTGTATTCTTCTCATTTTTAGCGAAATTTCGCTGGTTTTCCCTTTTTTTGTCGGTTTTTTGCGTTTTTTTTGCCGTTTTAGGTCAAATTTTGGTCAAAAAAAGGTCTTGAAATTTTCTATGAAAAATATCAGAAAATAAAAGTCACTTGCATACTAAAACCGAGATTTTTTGTAGTTTTCCGTTTGTTGTTGTACACTCCTTCTCACCTTTGAACGAGTCCATTCTCATCACCCAAAAGCGCATCATCAGAATTGTCATCAACAATAACTTGAACACTATCCCCCTGAACATCAAAGCAGCAAATGACGACAACAACAGAAACAAAGCAGTTTCAATACGAAATACAGACCTATCAAGAAGATTGTGTACGCAACATTATCAGTCTTTTTGAAAGCCTTCGACAAAAAGAACCATTTACCGATGTGCTAACGGCACATCATAAAAAGCATCAATACACTTTTCCCGTTCAGGACACCAAAAATATTGACGTAATGATGGAAACGGGAACGGGAAAAACGTTCACGTTTATTAAAACCATTTTTGAACTCAGCAGAAATTTTGGCTATAAAAAGTTCATTATCCTTGTGCCTACTGTTCCGATTCGTGAAGGAACAAAAACAAACCTTGAGGACACCAAAGAGTATTTTAAGAGTTTGTATGCTAACGAAAGAGAGAAAGAAATTGAAACCTTTGTGTATGAAGGCGGTAACATTTCTGCGGTGAGGCAGTTTATTGGCACTTCGCATTTATCCGTCTTGGTAATGACACCAAGTTCGTTTAGCAGTCAGGATAACATACTCAACCGCCCCTTACAGCAAGACATGAACGCACCTGAATTGTTTACTCACAATCAATCTCCCCCAAAATCATATCTGGAGTGCCTGAAACGCTTGAAGCCGATTGTGATAATGGACGAACCGCACCGTTTTGACGGTAATGCGTTCAAAACCTATTTTGAAGGTTTTGATAATTACTGTTTGCGGTTTGGCGCAACATTCCCCAAAAAGCGAGACAGTCTGCCGTTATCAAACGTGGCATATCTGTTAGACAGCATCTCTTCGTTCCGGCAGAATTTAGTAAAGAAGATTGTGGTTTATACGCAAGATGTCATAGAAAACACCGATACGCTCATTGGGATTGACGAGAGTAAAGCCATCGTCCACACGCTGGCAAACGGTGTCGTTGTAAGACGAGAATTAAGCAAAGGCGGGGTTTTTAATGGGAAAAGTATCAAAAAAATCAACAAAGACAAGATTGTTTTAATGGACGATACCATTGAAAAGGTTGATTATTCTGTGTCAGACGAATCCTTGCGGAAGATGATTGAAGATACCATCAAGATTCATTTTGAGAAAGAGCAATTACTGTTTGAGCAAGGAATAAAAGCGCTCACATTGTTTTTTATGGAAAGCGACACGAGTTTGTTTCGCGGCGACAATCCAAAAATTAAAACTATTTTTGAAGAAGAATACACCAAGCAACGTAAGGAAATTCTCACCAAACTTGACCAAACAAGCGCATACTACCAATACCTGCAAAACGATTTTGACAGCGACAACACTTTGCAAGTTCACAAAGGATATTTTTCAGGCGATAGAGGAAACGCCGACGAAAAAGTAAAAGCGGGCGTGGATGAAATTTTGAAGGACAAAAAGAAACTCCTTTCGTTTGAAAGTCCTTCGCGGTTCATTTTTTCCATTTGGGCGTTGCAAGAAGGCTGGGACAACCCGAATGTTTTTACGATATGCAAACTCTCCAATCAAGGAAGCGACATATCAAAACTTCAACAAATTGGGCGCGGCTTGCGGATATGCGTCAATCAAGATTTGCAGCGAAATACCCTTAAAAATCTGAATGACGACCAAGAACAATTTTGGAGCATCAACAATCTTGATGTTGTCGTCTCAAGCAAAGAACAGGGCTTCGTGGAAGCAATTCAAAACGAAATTCTCAGCAATTCGTTCTTGATTGCTACCACCTTTACAGAGCAAGAACTCAAAATTGCACTCAAAGAAAAATCAAATTTTGACGACCAAACCGTGCGCAGTCTTTATAGAATGCTCGAAAACAACGAGATGATTATCTACAAGGCAACGGTAAACGGGCTTGATGTTTTTGAAAAATCTCCCGACTTTGCCAAACTCCTCAAAGAACAAAACTTGTCCCAAGAACAAGTGAAAGCCCTAGAAAACCTCTTTGCGACAGACGCAAGCACATACATCCAAAAAGCCGAGAAGAAAAAAGAGAAAAAGAACGTGTTCATCAAATCAACGCACCTGCAAGAGTTTCAACGTCTGTGGAACGCTATCAACAAAAACGCTTTTTATGTTCTGGACACCTTAAGCGAAGAGCAAGAAAACCAACTTGTTCGCAACATTGCAACGGAAATTGAAGCACTGAACATTGAAGAAATCCTCTTGCAAACGATTCGCGCTGAACTCAACGTGAATAAGATTGGCAAAGAAGGCGCAATAACGGAAACATCAACCGACCGAGTTTCCTACAAAAGCAAACTTGATTATTTGGAACTTGTTCGCACACTTTCCAACAATACCAAAACGCCGCTTGGCTTTGTGGTGAAAATCTTCAATGCACTCAGCAATAATTTCAAAACAAAAATGCTCTCGAACAATCCCGAACAAGCGCAACGGGAAATTGCCGCAATCATCCGCAAAAACCTCGTGGCAATGCTCAAAGCAGCCATTACCTATCACGGCATGAGCGGAACAGCGCTGCCAAACGTGTTCAAAACCGAAGGCGGAAAAACGTATTTGGACAAAGGAAGCACCGGCAAATTTCAAAAAGATATTACCGGCGATTTTTCCTTGAAAGCAAAATGGGTGTTTGAAGACGTGATTGAATACGACAGCGATTTTGAATTGGAAATCGTCGAGCAAGACCCTGACATAAACAGCATTGAAATTTTCGCCAAGCTGCCGCGCCTGAAGATTAAAACTCCGTTAGGCGACTACAACCCTGATTTTTGCTATGCCGTCAAAAGCGCCGAAGGCAAGAAAATTTTCCTTGTCGTCGAAGCAAAAGGCTACAAATCTTCTACTGCAATTCCCGACGATGAAAAGACGAAAATTGATTTTGCCAAAAAGTATTTTGCGGCACTGAGCGAACAGTACAACAACGACGCAATAACCATTTCCTTCAAAGAGCGCATCAATACGACGCAATTAGCGCAGTTAATCAACAACGCATAACACCGACTTACCTCTATGACACAAGAAGAATTTATCAACGCAGGTTTTACCGTTTTGGGAACGAACGATACAGAAAACGCGCTTTTGCGCTTTCTGAGGGAACACTATCCCGCCGTTGTGCGTGATAACGAAGTGAATCTGCAAGAACTGAAAGCCGCTCTGGGCTTGCCCATTGACGAAAAAGTAAACGGCTACGGCTTAAATTTTGTCGGCAGAAACGTCGCCAGAGCTAAATACGCTCAAAAAACTACGAAGGAACTACGCCTCAATACCGCTCTCAGCAAGGAGTTTGACACGACGCAAAACTTGGTCTTGAAAGGCGACAATCTGGACAGCCTCAAAATCCTCAAAAGCCATTACAGCAGCAAAATCAAGTGCATTTACATTGACCCGCCTTACAACACCACGAGCGATGAGTTTGTCTATCCCGACAAATTTGATAAAGAAGAGGCGGAAGTGCTGGGCTTCCAAAACCTCAGCGACGATGATTTTGCCCGTATGGAGTTTAGTTTCAAAACTAAAAAAAGCCACAACGGTTGGCTTGCGTTCATGTACCCGCGACTGCTCTTGGCAAGAGATTTACTCTCGAAAGACGGTGTTATTTTTATCAGCATTGACGATAACGAACAAGCAAACTTGAAATTGCTTTGTGATGATGTGTTTGGGGAGGAGAATTTTGTGGCAAATTTTCAAATAAAAGCTAATCCAAGAGGCAGGCAATCTGATAGTAATGTAGCAACACTTCATGATTACCTTTTGTGTTATGGAAAAAATTTTGATTTTGTTGAGTTAAATGGAATTCCATTAACAGAAGAAGACATAGAAGAATTTGACCAGTCTGATGAAAACGGTAAGGCATGGCGTGAACTCGGTTTGCGACAAAGAGGTTCTGCTTCTTTAAGGTCGGATAGACCGGAAATGTTTTTCCCAATTTATGTAAACCCACAGGATTTATCGGTGAGTTTAGAAAAAACAAATTCGCACACTATACCAGTTATTCCAAAGAAATCTACAGGAGTGGAGGGTAGATGGATGTGGGGAATTGATAAGGTTAAACGAGAGAATAGTAGAATTTATGCAAGGCTAATAAAAAGAAGAAATGAATTTGACATTTTTATCAAAGATTACTTAGAGAGGAACGATGAAGTCCGAACAAAGAAGCCCAAATCAATGTGGGCTGAAAAGGATGTAAATACCGAAGCGGGCGGAAAGCTAGTGAAGTTACTTTTTGGATCAGCTGTATTTTCTTATCCTAAACCGATTGGACTAATTAAAAGAGTAATTTCCTTGATTGCAAATTCAGACGACATTATCCTCGACTTCTTCGCTGGCTCTGGCACAACAGGACACGCCGTCATGCAACTGAACGCCGAAGACGGCGGCAAGCGCAAGTTTATTTTGTGCCAAAAAGACGAGCAAATAAAGGAAGACAAACCTGCATACAAGTTTTGTCTTGAACATGGCTTACCGCCTGTTATTTCCAGCATAACGATAGAGCGTTTACGCCGTGCGGGGGAGAAAATTGCCAAAGAAATCGAAGAGGCAAACACTAAAGAAGGACTCTTTGACGGCGATAAAAAACACGTTCCCGATGTTGGATTCAAAGTGTTTGACAGCGTAGAAGCACCAACGCTTGCCGTTGATGAAACGACGCTTCAAATAGCGATGATTGCGAATGATATTGACGCGATGAGCCGCATTTACAATATGATATTCACCGTTGGTTTAGACGAGCCGACGTGCGTTCCCGCCGTAGTTGTGGAAGATTGCATCTACAAGATTGGCAATCATTATTACATCACCAATTCAGACAGAGTAAGCAAAGAGGATTTTGCAGAAGCGGTCAAAAGCGGCAAGGTGTTTATTGACGGTTGGACAGCGAGCCTGAACGGAACATTGCAGAATTACAAAGAAGATGTGAAGATTATCTTTTGACGGAGAAGGTTTTTTCAGGTCAAAAACAGGTCAAATTTTCGGAAAACACTTCTCAAAGGCGCGTAAAATCGAGAAAGCATGATTTCTGTCACGCAGAGGGTCGCGGGTTCGAGCCCCGTCGGTCCCGCCCAAAAAAGTATAAAAAAAGCCCGTCAAATCTACTTTGACGGGCTTTTTTTATTTCTGACAATCACGAGAATCTGCCAACCACTAAAACTCCACTCGCACACCACCCACGAAAAACCGCCCCAACTGCGCCGTTCCCACAACTGCATCCCGTGTGGGACTATACGCATAGCCCAGCAAATTCGCTCTATTGAGCAGGTTTTCCATCGAAACGTAGCTGATAAGCGACCATCCGTTGAAGTTATTCCGAAAATCTATCCGCGCATCAATACGCTCGTAATCGGGCAGACGCACCGAAAAGGCTTCTTGCGTGTTCAAAACTGTTGCCTGAAAGCGGCGTGAAAGCTCAACATTGACGGGAGTTGTGGGTGCGCCGCCAGCGCGGGCGTACCGTGCAGAAAATTCCATCGAAAATGCCTCTGCAATTTTCCATTCATACCCCGCCAGCACCGTTGCAATGTAGCCATTATCAAAGGCACCGCTTCGCCAAATCTTGTCTGAGCCTTGATATTCCTGACGAACAAGCGACAACGATGCAAGCGCATACCACGAGTTTGCGAATTGCTTGGAAAAAGAAAATTCCGCGCCATAACTCCGCCCTGTGCCGCTATTAACGAGATTCCCCAAACCACTGATACTGCCGAAGTTTGTCCCAAGATTCATTGCGGAAAACGAGGTAGCAGCGCCCGCCGAAACGGGTATGTGGGAGTAATCTTTGTAGTATGCTTCTGCTTTCAAGAGCATATCCGAAGCCGCAGCAAAGCTGTATCCGGCAACGTAATGAATCGCTTGCGAAAAATCTAATCCACGATTATCCACGCCCGGCGTTGTGTCCAAATACACCGCAAGCGGCTGCGATTGCCGATACACACCTGTTCCCAGCGTAAAGGTGTGTTGCAGTGCGGGATTCCAAGCAAATGCTAGACGCGGCTCTAAGGTTGCACGATTGCTCACTCCCAGATATTGCGAGTGCAATCCAAGATTCATGCGCAGTTCATCGGAAAAACGGTAATTCCAATTCACAAAACTCAAGGTTTGAAGCGCTGTGCCGTTGGCTTTGACCGAAAAGAGAACATTGCTGAAACGACTTGTTGTTGTGCGGTATTCATCCAAATCGTAGGTGCGAAGCCGTGTTTCGACGGCACCCGTAAACACACTGCGGGCATCCGGCGAAAAAGAAATGTTGTATTTTGCCGTCCAGTAGCCTTCCGCAGCGCGATTGCGATACCACGGCGTTGTGCCTTGCAAACCACCATCGCTCCGAGCCGTGATAGAATCTACATCCGTGCGAAACCGGCTGGAAACATAGCCCACCATCAATTTCCCAAAAGCGCGGTCGGAAAAAAGCGCTTGCCAATGCAGCCCCAGCGCGACAACATCGGTGCCGTTTCTCGTGTCCTGCTCTCCTGTTCTGAGTGATGTACCATTGGAGTATTGCATGAAAATATCGCTGGTGGTAAGAAGCCCCGAAAGCCAGATTTTATGCTGTGTCCCAATGTCGAGATGTACCTTCAGCGATAAATCCTCATAACGCGGCACGCCTGCTCCGGTGAAGCGCGTTCCCAAGGCTTCCAGAATTTCCAAAAATGATTTGCGATAGCCGACAAGAAAACTCCCCTTTACGGCGTTCTCCGTAGCGCTTTGTCCATCGCTTTGCGTCCCGAAAGGAAGCGGTCCCTCAGCCATTGCCTCAACGCCGTTAAAACCGAACTGCCCGACAAATTCATATTTTTCGTTGTTACCGTTGCGTGTGCGCAGGTCGAAGACACCGGACATTCTGTCGCCGTATTCTGCGGCAAATGCGCCGGTCAAAAAATCGCTATTGGCAAGCATATTGGAATTGATTGCCCCGACGGGACCGCCCGTTGCGCCTTGCGTAGCAAAGTGATTTGGGTTTGGAATATCCAAGCCGTCCAGCCGCCAGAGCAGTTCCGTTGGCGCACCGCCGCGAATGATGATGTCATTGCGGGTATCGTTTGCACTTAGCACACCAGCAAAGCCTGATGCCATGCGGGCTACATCGCCTCTCGCTCCTGCAAAGCGGTACGCATCGTCCAGCGAAAAAACATTTGCCGAAATCAGCGAAGCCTCGTTTATCGGCGTAAAACCTTCCTTGCGAGCCGATACGGTAGCTGCTTCGGTGCGAAGAATTTTCTCCACAAGCGGAACGTTGATAAGAACTTCTTTGCCGGACGTTACCACAATCGGCAGAGAAAGCGTTTCATAGCCCAAGAGCGTAACCCGCATTGTATAGCGTCCGGCGGGAACATTGCGGATTTTGAACTGTCCGTCGGCATTAGAAATGGCACCATTGTTTATTTCCACAATCCGCACAACGGCGCTCCGGACGGGCGTTTGCGTATTCGCGTTGAAGACAGAACCGCGAACAACCTGCGTAGATGCAAGCGTGCCGGTTTGTGCGCTGAGTGTTTCAGGATTGATGACGGTAAACAGCCCGACACTCAGTGCGGTAAGGATAATGAGGCACAATTTCATTGTTGTTTTCTTTCAAAATTTGAGTAAAAATAGTCACTATTGTTTTGTTATCGTCATCATGGTATTTCTTTTCGGGCGATACAATCCCCAAACACATATGCGGTTTTTACACGAATGCTTTCATCTTACTGCGGCTTCCACACCATCACCACCACAATCGCCACTCCAAGCCCTGTAAGCGCCCACCCAAGCGGATTTGCTCGGCGTTCCAAGAGGCGAAATTCTTCCGAATCCACACCCGCAGTTTCGGCAACCACAATTTGCTTTTTCAAAAGGGGCGTGTAAAAAGGTAGCGCGAGTAAGCCTTGCAGGATAAACAGCGCATTGCCAAGCCAAATCCACGTCGTTGTCATTGGCATTTCAGTCAGCACAATCATTGCATGACCTGTCGCCAAGGCAAGGAAATATGCGGGATTCGCCACCCAATCATCAATGCGCTTGATGCCGCGCAAAGCAAAGACGGTCATGTCAGGTTGATCTTTTGCGAGTTGTAGCCAAACGGCATACGTGATGTTCGCGCCCAGAGCGATAATTGCACAAAGAATGTGTGCGAATTTGAGGATGAGGTAGATATTCATGATGTTTTTTTTGTTTGATGGAATATTTACAACACTGCTTCAATACTTGCCGGAGCGGGGTTTTGACGTGGAGTTTGCGGTACGGTATTGTTTGTTGTGAGGCGAAATTTTTTCGTGTAATAGACGCGCCAAACCGTAATCGCCAAGCCGCCCACAACCGTTGGACCAAGCCACAATACGAGCGGCGGCAGACCACGCCCATTCACCACCAGCACGGCAGTTACCGTCGCAATATACGCACCAAGCATCAGCGTCAAATGCGCAAAGAACCATTCCATGCGCTGTACAGGCTTGCCATTCATAATTCGCCGAAAACGCCGAATATCCCTCAGAGCCAGCACCAAACCTATCACGCCGAAGACCATGCTCACCATGCCCATTTGTCCGCCGTTGGCAAAACGAACAGCGCCAAGCCCGATGAATACTGCGCCTGAAAGGAGCGAAGCAATAGCAATAATCCAATCAATTTTTGCAATCTGCACCGCCTGACTTGCACGTATGTTCTTGCGTTCAAGCGCCCGCCAGCCCGTAAGCGTCAGTTGGAGGGTGAAAAACGACAACGGCACGAAAAACCGCATGAGTTCAGGCTTTGCGAAGGACATGAGTAGCGCCGTCAGTGCCACGCCAACCATTGACCAGACATAAACGATACCATTTTTGCGGTGCAGAGTTTTTCCTTTTGGCGCGACAATAGCAATCAAGCCTGTTCCAAAGGCAATAGTGCCACACAGAATGTGGAGCGAACGCGAGAGAATGAGGAAGGTTTCCATGATGTTCTGTATTTAAGGGTGAGTAATTCTTGGTTTTAGCGCAAAGCCAAAAAGCGATTGATATTGATGACAAGCTGGATGAAATTGATTTCCAAATCCTGCAAACGCAAGGCACTGCCTGTGTTCGGCATGGTAAGTGTGACATTCGGCGTGTAGCGAACATTGGTGCGCAAAAGAAACCATTCTACGCCGGAAGGACGAATATCCCAGCCCGTGATAACGTAGGGCAAAAATTTTGTTTCTGCCGCACGCACAGCATCTTCGCTGCGGTCACGCTGTGTTGCCGACAAAAAATCCACGCCAATTCCTGCACCCAAAAAAGGCATAAATCCGTGATAGTCGAAGAAATATTTATAGCCTTCCAAGCCAATAGTGGTGCGGGTTAGCTGCTGTTCCAATCCAAAAGCGCGTTGCGAAGAATTCATTGAGCGGACAGCAAAATTCAAGTGTGCATCAATGTCGTGCAAGTAATATCCCACACCAATATCCGCCACAACAACGGCATTGCGAGGGTTCAAAAAAGGATACTTGGCTTCGTTGTGTGGTGAAGGCGATGCCGTCCACACCGACGACGGACCAATGGCAATGGTGAAGGTATTCATTGCGCCTTTTTTCTCGAAGTATTTTTTGTGGCGCTCCAAACCGCCACGTTTATCACGCTCTTCCATATCAACAGTGGTGTCGAAAACATATTTTGCCCCCAACCAAAACGCGGCAGAAGGCAGCGTCATCGTTGTTTTCTCACTGCGTCCGGCGTAGTATTCCATATCGTTCATATTGAACATCCACCGCGCTCCGCCTTCAATAATCACATCTCCGGTTTGGAATGTGGCTCCTGCGCTGAGGGTTGTGCGGTCGAGATTCAGCGACGCACCGTCTTCGCCGTTTACCGTTTGGCGGTACATTCCGGGTTGCCACGCAATGCCCACAAATGGGCGAATTTTATCGCGTTCCACTCGCCAAGGATAGACCCGTGCGCCTGTTTCCACGCCTGCTTGATACATCGCATTCACGCTATTTCCGGCAGCATCGGTAAAGCGGGTGCTTGTTTGAAATGGTGAAATGGTAATAAAAAAATCCGTGTGTCCCCAAAAGTGCATACCGCCGACCGTTACACGAGGCGCAATGCGGGTATCCATTTGCGCACGGCTTACCGAACCGTTCAAACCTTGATACACCAAATCGCCACCGGATGGCTGTATTTGCATATCCACACCAACGTACATTTGCGCAAAACGGTAGCGAGCATTCGCACTATCCACATACAACTGCGCAAAAAGCGTCGGTGCGAGTGTCAGCATCATGACGCAAATGGCAGGAATCATTGACACGATGAAGCGAGCGGAAGAAAAAATCGTCTTCATAACAGTCTCCGAAAAAGGTTGAAAGAAAAAAAGTAAAACGCTGTGTCCAATTTGTTTCACATTCTGACACAAAATTACGCACGAAACGAGGGGAAGTTTTGGAAATGGGGCAAGTGGGAACGAGTTTGGGGTAAATAGCACAAACCCCAGACCACAAGCGCGGTTTGGGGTGAATGGTAAAGGCAAAATCGGGGGTTTGGGGTAAACAGCTAGGAGGCGTTAGTTGCGTTCGACGTGCTGCAATTTGTCCAACATTTCGTTTTGAAGCGAACGGGAAACCGGAACAACAAATTCTAAATCCGAAAGGTGTAATTTATACCCTTGAGCATTACCGGAGACTTTGAAAACATTACTCAAATTCACAATGTAGGATTTGTGGCAACGATAAAAATTATGTTGCGACGCTAATTGGTCTTCCAAGGATTTCAACGTGGCGCGAAATAAGACTTTTTTCACATTCTCACCGGATTCATAGTACAAAGTAACGTAATTATCATTTGCCTGAACGCAAAGTATTGACGCGGGATTGAGTTCGTACTGCTCTTTTGCGCTTGTGCCAATAAGCGTGATGAGTTTCGGCGTGAGAGCGCTTGGAGCTTGGCGTTCTTTATGCTCACTACGCAATTCCTCAATGTCGGCAGTGATTTTTGCGGCGGCGGTGACGTTCTGTTTCCAATAACGTCGCTCCAATAGCAACGTCCAGATGATAGTAGGAAAAATACCGATAGAAAACGTCCAAAGAACAAAGTATAGAAGCGACATCCAATGAAATGGCAATAAAAAAATAAAGCGAGAATACAGATAATTCAAAACACCAATCAGCATGACGTTCCACAGCGAAATAGCAATGTGTTTGCCGACATTCCAGCGCTCCTCGTCAAACCATTGTGGAACAATCCGTGGTGTAATAAAAAAATTGAATATCAAACCAACAAACGTAACCACACCGTAAAAACCGATAATAGGCGTTTTCCACTCACCTGTGTAGCGCGAAAGCCCGAAGGGTTCAAAGGCAAGCAGCACCGACGCTACGCCAATGCCAAACAGTGTCGCAATAATGACACGTTTTTTTGCATCAGTTTCGAGCGGAAAAGGGCGGTGGAAAATTGCGAGGATACTTGGTGGTGGAGAAGATTGCGGGGTAGTCATGAAGGAAAGAAAGATGATGATAATGATGCACAAAAAAGAGACGTTGCATTGCAGCATTAGCAAAGCAACGTCTTGAATACTGACGGAAAATAAAGGAAAAAATTTTTGAGGCGCGTTATGGCTAAAATTGCCCCAACGGTGTATTGGGTCAAGCAAGATAGCGCTGCGTATCTCCACCGGGCAAGAGTATATCACCCATCGGACCGCCGTCAATATCAAACTGCCGTAACAGTGTCTGTAAATCACGTACCAAGCCTGAAAGTGCTTCCAATGAATGTTCGATATGATGCGTCATTTCAACGGTAGATTCAATGCTGCCGACGGTAGATTTTACCGTTTCAACAACACTATGAAATGCTGCCGCACGAGTTTCAATGCCGGATGCAATCGTTTCGTAGGCTTCCGCACCCTTCGTGGCGTTGTCGCGGGCAAGCATAAATGCCTGTCCCGCTTCTTCGACAAGCTGTGTGCCTCGCTCTACCTCGCCTGTGCCGCGTCCAATCGTTGCAACAGCTTGCTGTGTTTCGTTTTGGATGCGTTTTATCATCGTGGCGATTTCTTTCGTAGCTTTTGTAGTTCGCTCGGCGAGTTTCCGCACTTCATCGGCAACAACCGCAAAACCGCGTCCCTGCTCACCTGCGCGGGCAGCTTCGATTGCAGCGTTCAGTGCCAAAAGATTTGTCTGGTCGGCGATTTCGTTAATCACCTGAACAATTTCCCCGATTTGATTGGAACTTTCACCGAGTGTCCGAATCGTTTCGGCGGATTGCGCAACAACAAACGCTATCGAACCCATTCCCACCATTGCTTCTTGGATGCGCTTGCTGCCTTCTTCGGAACTTGTTACGGTGCCGTGTGCAACATTAGCAAAACTCCTCGCGGACTTTGCGCCGATTTGCATTTGGTCGGTTAATT
Source organism: Candidatus Kapaibacterium sp. (assembly GCA_025455065.1). GTDB lineage: Bacteria > Bacteroidota > Ignavibacteria > Kapaibacteriales > UBA4661 > PH2015. Next base: position 41,019 of record JALONG010000036.1, read on the forward strand.
CTTCGATACGATTGGTCGCCTGGTTCGCTTTTTGTGCCTGCTCTGCTGCGGTAAACGCCATTTTCTCCGTTGCCGCAAGCATTTCCTGCGTGGAATGAGAAGTGCTGTCGGCGGTTTCACGCACTTTTCGCATTATGTCGCGGACATTGGCAACGGCGTTGTTTAAGCCCTCGACTAAACGTGAGATTTCATCACGTTTTCCGGCATCTTGCGTTTGAATCCTGACGGTTAAATTGCCAGACGAAAACTGCTCAACACCGCTCAAGATAGCAGCAACACTGCGTTCTAAGTATTCTTGCTGTCGTTTTGTTTGTTGCAAGATACGGCTGTCTTTTTCCTGTGCCGCAAATTGTTCTCGCTGAAGTTCATTGAGTGCTTCATGTACCTTTGCTTCCGTGCTTTCCTGCTCTTGCTTCAAAAGGCTCAAAAGCTGTTCTTTGCCTTGTTCAAAGACAGAGATGAGGGCAAACAGGACTACGACAAACGCAACCATAGAAGAAATCCATGCACCAAGTACCTTTTCAGGCGGAACAGCGCTTGTGGGTGTCATGCCGTTCATTTCCAATACACCGAAGATGATGTAAAATACCACCACACAAATTCCCCAGAAAAGCGCTTGTTTGCGCCCTGCAATCAGAAGAGCAAGAATCGGTGAAAAAACCAACCATGCAGTAGTTTGTGAACGCAAGCCTCCGGTGGTGATATCTATTGCGCCCAGCAAAAACAGGGCATTGGCAGCCAATATATTTCCCGCAACGGATAACGACGCGCTTGCACGGAATATGAGCAGCATTATGCCATAAATGAAAATGTTAATCCCTGAACACGCGGCACCGATGTAGTTCGGATACGAAAGGTGAATTGGGATATATACGATAGAAAGTATCGTACCAATCACGGCAATTTGTATCACCAAACGCCCACGACGCTGTACGTCGGAATCCGCACTGTGCAAGGCTTCCGGGAAAAATCGTTCTATTATTCCGTTCATATTCTTTGCTCTGTCGGTTGATAAAATCAAGATTTATTGATTCGTACAAATGAATGGTACAAAAATGCGTTAATACGTTTCGTCTTGCTCTGCAAGTCTTTGTCGCTTGTTTTCAATTCGTATCAATTTCGCCCGTACCGCTTCACCGAGGTTGATTCCGCTTGCATTGGCAAAATTCATCAGCGCGATAAGCACGTCTGCCGCTTCATCACTTATGTCGTGTGGATTAACTGCTTTCCCCTTCCAACGCTTTTTCTCCAAATTTGCCAGTTCACCCGCTTCACCACAGAGTTCCAGCGCAAAAAACTCCGGTGGACGCGCTTGAAAACAGGCTTGTTGGTATGCGTCGAATAAGGTTTGTATCTGCTGGAGATTGTTCTTGATTGGCTCGTAAAAGTCTTCATTGCTGAGGTCGAAGGTGCTTTCCCCGTTATGTGCATTACTCATCATCTTCCTCTCCTTCGTCACTGTTCAAATCAGGTTCACGCATGATGTAGCCCACACCGCGCACACTGCGTATCATTCGTGCTGCGCCTTCGTCGCCGATTTTATTGCGTAGGCGTTTCACGTAAACGTCAATAATGTTCGATTCGGTGTCAAAACTGTACGACCAAACGTGCTGCTGAATAAGGCTGCGACTGAGGACGCGCCCTTTGTTGCGCATGAGATATTCCAAGAGCGAGTACTCTTTCGTCGTCAGGTCAAATTCTTTCCCTAAGCGCGAAGCACGGTGCGTAACGGTATCCAACGCCAATTCCCCGCAACTCAGCACCGTAGATTTTTCCGAACTTGTGCGGCGAAGCAAGGAACGAACACGTGCGGCGAGTTCTTCAAAGTGAAAGGGTTTAGTGAGATAATCGTCCGCGCCATAATCCAAGCCCTGCACACGGTCTTGCGTACTTGCCCGCGCTGTCAGCATAAGTACCGGCGACGAACACCCCGAACCCCGCAGCTCGCGCACGACGGTCATGCCGTCTTTTTTCGGAAGCATCACATCCAAAATTATCGCGTCGTATTGTGTTTCCAGCGCCATAGATAAGCCCTCTGCGCCGTCGTAGGCAACATCAACCGCATACATTTCTTCGCTCAGTCCTTTACGAATAAAACTGGCGACTTTTTTTTCATCTTCAATGACGAGGATTCTCATATGCTAAGAAATTGGTGAATTGTGGGAACTCCTGAACTATTCAAACTTGGACTATCCTAACTTGAACTATTCCAACTTTTGATACGCGAAAGCACCCAATATCTCAAAACACACGCATTTTCCCAAATAAAAACACCAAAGCCGCTTGAAACGAAGTTTCAAGCGGCTTCAATGCTTCAGAGAGGAGGCTTCCACACACACTCCACAAGAATATGTTTGGTTGCCTCTGCCCGCGCATCCCCTGGAAGTATGTGCGCAGGCGTTCGAGAGTTATTTCAACAGTCGTTCGGATAACCCGTTCTATCGCTACGAAGCGATAGGACGGGAAAATGTTTTCAAACCAACTTAACCGACAACAGCCGCTTGCGGCAACATCTCACGCATGAGCGCACCGAGACGTTTGATGCCTTCTTCGATTGCCTCGGCATTGGAGCAGGAATAATTGAGGCGCATCGTGTTTTTGCCACCGCCGTCCACGTAAAAGGGTACACCCGGCACAAATGCTACTTTTTGCTTGATTGCTTCGTCGAAAAATTTCACAGTGGAGAAATTCTCCGGCATTGTAATCCACACAAACATCCCGCCTTCGGGCTTGGTTGCAACGGCTTCTGCAGGGAAATAGCGGCTGATAGCACTGGTCATAGCTTCGCACTGCGAGCGGTATGCTGCTACGATGCGCTGAATGTGCGCGTCGAGGTCATTGTTTACAAGGTATTCGTGCATGATTCGCTGACCGACAAAGTTTGTATGCAAGTCGGTTGCTTGTTTGGCGATGATAAGTTTTTCCATAATCGGCTTCGCAGCGACAACCCAGCCCAAACGGAAGCCCGGCGCGGCAATTTTCGAGAACGAGCCGAACAAAATACATTGGTCGCCGAAGTAGGCGCGAAGCGACTTTGCACGCGCACCGAAAAAGCGCAAATCGCCGTAGGGGTCGTCTTCAATCACGAGCGTATTGCGTCCCATAAGCGCTTCGGCAACGCGCAACCGTGTTTCTTCGGTGTAGCTGATGCCGGTGGGATTTTGGAAATTTGGGATCGCTGAAAACAACTTCACCGCTTGTTTGTCGTAGAGCGCTTCCAATTCATCCACATCTACGCCTTCGTTGGTGAGCGTTACACCCTGAAAATTGGGTTGATAAACCGAAAACGACTGAATTGCGCCCAAATAACCGGGTTTTTCCAATGCAATCGTATCACCCGGATTCACCAAGACCTTGCCAACAAGGTCAATGCCTTGCTGCGAACCGCTTGTAATCAAGATTTCTTCAGGTTTAATATCCAAGCCCTGTGTCGCTTTGTACCGCGCAGCGATATACTCCCGAAGCGGCAAGTAACCTTCGGTGGTGGCGTACTGAAGAGCATTGCGTCCGCTTTTGGAAAATACGGTGTCGGCAGCCGCTTGAAATGCTTCCACAGGAAAAAACGCCGGATTCGGCAAACCACCTGCAAAGGAGATAATGTCAGGCTGCACGGTCGTTTTCAAAATTTCGCGGATAAACGAAGTCGGTACGCCGCTCATACGCTCGGCGAAAAGGCTTGTCGGATTAAACGATGCGGTATTCATAACGCTTGGAGAGTAAGGTGATAGTGAAAATTTCGGATTCTGTGTATGGTAGAATTACGTTAAGAAACTTGGCATTGTTCTTCGTAGCACAGACATTTCTGTCTGTGCCTTTAACGCTTCTGTGCCTTTAACGCTGCAAGGCGTAATACCGTAAAATTTTGAATTTACACGATTTGAAGATTATTCGCTTCGCTCATTTCGGACACAGACAAGAATGTCTGTGCTACGAAGAAGAGGTTGGTATTACTAATTGATGTTACGCTTTTGCTAAGGTTTCCAGTGCATCGCCTGTGATGCGAAAAACCGTCCATTCGTCCATTGGCTTCGCGCCAAGGCTTTTGTAAAACTCAATCGCGGGGGTGTTCCAATCCAAGACCGACCATTCCAAACGCCCACAATTTCGTTCCTGTGCCAAACGTGCTAAATAAACCAGCAACGCTTTACCAAAGCCGCGTCCGCGATATTCAGGCTTGACGAACAAATCTTCCAGATACATACCCTGCTTTGCCAAAAATGTCGAGTAGTTGTGAAAAAAGAGCGCAAAACCAGCCGCTATGCCGCTTTCATCGTATCCAATCACGACTTCGGCAACGGGCTTTTCCCCGAAAAGCGTGGAACGAAGTGCCTCTTCGGTTGCCGTAACTTCATCGGAAAGTTTTTCGTAATCTGCCAGAGCTTTGATAAAATCAAGGATTACGGGAACATCATGCGGGGTAGCAGAGCGAATATCTAAGCCGTGAATGAGCATAGTGTGGATGAGATTTGAGTAGCAAAACTACTTAGAATGTGCATTTGAAAGAACACGCTACAAAATTACAACAAAAGTGTTTTGCAAAACAGATACAATATTGTAGTTTCGCAACCAGCACAGTTTTTTCATTTCTTTTCCATTGTTTTTTCCCCACATTATGAGCAATACTCCCGATTCCGAAGAGTTTGAAACTGGAACATTTCAACGTGTTATTCAGGGCAAAACTGTTCTGGTGCAATGCGACAAACGGCTTGAACCGCAAGCAGAATGGCTGCTCAAGTCTATTGAAGATGTTTCCGAAGAATCCGAATCCCCCATTGGCGACCGATGGACGCTTGAACTCGGCTTTTCCGTGCTGGTGCTGATTGCCCGCGAAGACGGCGTACTTGTCGTTTGCGAACCCGATTATGACGAAGACCCGATGGAAAGCGCTGTTGAAGACGTATCGCGTTCATTGTGGGTGGTGGTGATGCAAAACGAAGTCTGCGAAGTAACCGAAACATCAGCATACATGAGCATTCCACGCTTTGACGAAACGATTGTTATTCGCAAAGGTGCGTTGGAAGAAGAACGCATTTTCGTGCAACGCGACGAACCCGACAACTCCAACGGCTCGGATTTGCACGATTCCGGTTGGTATATCGGCGGAGCGGATGACGACGAGGAAGGCTCTGAGAATCCTGAAGATTACGAGGCTTGCTACGTCTATGAACTCTTGGAATCGCGCCCGATGGTGCTTTCGGTGTTGGCACTTCCGGCAAATTATGTTGCTGTTTTTGACGGCGAGGATATTGAAGCAATTTACAACGATGAGGATGAAAATGTTTGGAATCCGTCCGACGATGAAGAAAACAAGTAATTCTGCCGCCACGCCATTGCCGAGAAACGGCTCTGCCGCAAAGCAATCACGAAGCAAGCAACCAAGCCTGCTTCGTGATTCGGCGCATTCTTCACGCAAAAAAACTGACGGTTTGCACAAACAAAAAAGCAGTATAGTTCCCGTCAAAAGCAGTACAGTTTCCGTCAAAAGCAGTACAGTTTCCGTCAAAAAGAGTTCTCCCGCAAAAAGCACTTCAATGCGTGAAGTTGAGGATGGACCAAAGCAACAATCCGCGCCCGAACTGCACCTCTACGAACAAATTGCCGAAGAAATCCGTACTCAAATCGAACATCGTGTTTTGCAGCCCGGAAACCGCTTGCCGTCTGTGCGGAAGCTGTCTCGGCAAAAAGGGGTGAGCATTTCGACGGTTTTGCAAGCATACATGAATTTGGAAGATGTCGGCATTATCGAAGCACGTCCACAATCGGGGTATTATGTGCGGCAGCAATTTCGCAATATGCCGCCGGAGCCGAGTATTCAACGCTTTGCACCGAAACCGAAGCCTGTGAAAAACGTCGTTACGCTGGTCGAAGACCTCATCAACACGTACCAATACTCCGATTTTGTGCCGCTTGGGGCAGCGATGCCCGCCCCTGACCTTTTGCCGATTACGAAAATCTCGAAACTCTACGCTTCGCTTGCTCGCTCGGAAATGCACAAAATCGCCCGTTATGAGCATCCGACGGGCAACGTGGAATTGCGCCGCCAAATCGTGCTTCGCGCAATGGATTGGGGTGGATTGTTTGCTCCCGACGACGTTATCACCACCGGAGCAGCCACCGAAGCGCTTACGCTCTGCCTTCGTGCGGTTGCGGGTGAAGGCGACACAATTGCGGTGGAATCGCCCTGCTATTTCGGGATTTTGCGGGTGATTGAGGGTTTGGGAATGAAGGCACTGGAAATCCCGACCGACCCCAAAAGCGGGATTTCGCTGGAAAGTCTCGAACCCGTTATGCGCAAACGGCAGGTGAAAGCGCTTGTCGTTGTAGCAAACTTCTCAAACCCGCTTGGTTGCTGTATGCCGGATGAAAATAAAGCACGACTGGCTGCACTCGCCGCCGAATATGAAATTCCGATTATCGAAGATGATGTGTATGGGGAAATTTATTTCAGCGTGAAGCGCCCCAGACCGCTCAAGGCGTTTGATGATGCGGGTTGGGTGATGTTGTGTGATTCGTTTTCTAAAACCGTTTCGCCCGGTCTGCGTGTCGGTTACACGATTCCGGGGCGTTTTTACGAAAATGTCTATCGCCTCAAAATCGCATCAACACTTGCTTCGCCAACGTTGCCGCAACTTGTCATGGCGAAATTTCTCCAAACCGGCGGCTACGAACACCAAATGCGAGCGCTTCGCAAGGCATTTTCAGTGCAGATACAAAAAACGATTACGGCAGTGGGAGAGTATTTTCCCGAAGGCACGAAAGTTACACGCCCGACGGGGGGTTTTGTGGTGTGGGTGGAATGTCCCGCAAAGTTAGACGCAATCACGCTTCACGGTGAAGCAATGCGGGAGAAAATCAGTATTGCGCCCGGTCCGGCGTTTTCCAAAACCGAGCAGTACAATCACTTCATTCGCCTGAACTGCGGCTATCCTTGGACTGACAGGCTTGACGATGCCGTGAGGACGCTTGGGCGGCTTGCTGCGGAGCTTTGTCGGTAATTTTTGGAATAATCCCAACTTGAGTTGATAACTGTGCAAAAAAAATCCGGCTTCAGTGGCACAGACATTCTTGTCTGTGCGAGTATTTATGCTGCTTCCAGAGAAAAGCATTGAAAAATACTCTCCGGCAAAACGAAGCGCTTTAATACCGTTATCCGCCGCGACTTCACTCACGCGCTTGCGGAGCAGTTCAACGGCTTTTTGTGTTATTCCGGCTTGTTCGGCTGCGCTGCGGGCATCGGCTTGGAGTGCGGTAACAGCATTCGTGCGGTCTTCGGGGGTGATGGTATTCCAAAAGCCGTTTTCGTCGCGTTCCACCTTGTAGGTTTTCATTTCGACCGAAAGAATTTTTGCCTTTGGAAGCGTAGCAGTGATGCGGAGTTCGGGGTCATGTGTGGAAGATTTTTCTTCGTCAATGTTCAAGTTAAATTCCTGCCGCAAATCAAACCCTGCTTTTACGACAAACTCCCCCCGCAAGACCAGTGTTTTCGTGCTTCCCAGAAACGTGTGCGACCATTGATATTCGCGGAAAATCGTCTGTTCGACGGTGGCAAGTTCTAATGTTGGCTGTGTTTGTTCAATCACCGTCAAACCATTGATACTCACCGACGGCGAAAGCCCCATGCGCTGTTTGAAGGCATCGGAAGCGCTTTTCGCAAGGTTTTTCGCATTCCGCTCACCCCCAACATACAACGTCAAAATCCCGCCTCCCACCAGCAACAGCAAGGTGAAAATGATGAGCGGCAAAACAGGCATCGTCATTTTTTTGAGCGGCGAAGTGCGTGGCATGAAGTGAGAAGGGATAAGGGAAAAAGGCTGAGGGATAATACCAATTTGAGTTGATAGCTGTGCAAAAAAAATCCGGCTTCAGCGGCACAGACATTCTTGTCTGTGCGAGTATTTATGCTGCTTCCAGAGAAAA